>NZ_JBCDMC010000006.1:0-358377 GCF_042465995.1 Vibrio frigidus
ATGGTTACGGTCACTGGCTCTGAATCTTCAGTGCCAT
This sequence comes from Vibrio frigidus, assembly GCF_042465995.1. NCBI lineage: Bacteria > Pseudomonadati > Pseudomonadota > Gammaproteobacteria > Vibrionales > Vibrionaceae > Vibrio > Vibrio frigidus. Next base: position 38 of record NZ_JBCDMC010000006.1, read on the forward strand.
CATTCGCCGTATAGGTGAAACTGTCTGTCGCTTTATCATCAACGCCTAATGATTCAAACGCTCCGTTTGGATCATAGCTATAGCTGCCGTTTTCATTAAGGATAAGCGCTGCACCACTTTCTAAGGTGATGGTTTGACCTACTTTCGAGCTATCGCCATTAACACTGCTAACTGTGAGGCTGTCTTGCTCTACGTCCGTGTCGTTTTTCAACACGCCGTTTACAGCATCAACCACAAGTGTCGTATCTTCATCTGTCTGACCGGTATCAGCTACAGCAACGGGACCGTCATTAGTACCATTAATAGTAATGGTTACGGTCACTGGCTCTGAATCTTCAGTGCCATCATTCGCCGTATAGGTGAAACTGTCTGTCGCTTTATCATCAACGCCTAATGATTCAAACGCTCCGTTTGGATCATAGCTATAGCTGCCGTCTTCATTAAGGATAAGCGCTGCACCACTTTCTAAGGTGATGGTTTGACCTACTTTCGAGCTATCGCCATTAACACTGCTAACTGTGAGGCTGTCTTGCTCTACGTCCGTGTCGTTTTTCAACACGCCGTTTACAGCATCAACCACAAGTGTCGTATCTTCATCTGTCTGACCGGTATCAGCTACAGCAACGGGACCGTCATTAGTACCATTAATAGTAATGGTTACGGTCACTGGCTCTGAATCTTCAGTGCCATCATTCGCCGTATAGGTGAAACTGTCTGTCGCTTTATCATCAACGCCTAATGATTCAAACGCTCCGTTTGGATCATAGCTATAGCTGCCGTCTTCATTAAGGATAAGCGCTGCACCACTTTCTAAGGTGATGGTTTGACCTACTTTCGAGTTATCGCCATTAACACTGCTAACTGTGAGGCTGTCTTGCTCTACGTCCGTGTCGTTTTTCAACACGCCGTTTACAGCATCAACCACAAGTGTCGTATCTTCATCTGTCTGACCGGTATCAGCTACAGCAACGGGACCGTCATTAGTACCAATAATAGTAATGGTGATATCTTGCGTAGTACCATCAGTCGCTGTAAGAGTTATGATATCCGTTAGTGTTTCTGCTGAAAGATATCCCTCACTTCCTTGCTCTCCCTGAGGACCTTTTAGACTCTGAACGGATTCTTGATCAAGTGAATAAGTCCATTCTCCGTCCCCTCTTAGAACCAATTCACCATACAAACCTTCAATGGTAGTCGCTTCAAAAATAGGATTGTTATCGCTATCTACATCACCAATACTGATTAAGCCAGGTACTGTACTTATATCTTCAAGATCACCTTCAACGACTGAACCAGAGAACTCACCTTGAACTTCAGGTAAGTCGTTCGTGCCGGTAACCACCACTGTTATAGTTCGCTCTGTACCGTCTAATGTCTGTACAATAAATGTCTCTGTTTTCTTGTCGCCCTCAGGTAAACTTTGAACGATATCGGATTCGTTATTTAGGGTATATTTCCAAATACCGGTCCCACTGTTAAATTCAAATGAACCGTAAACACCTTCTTGAACTCCTTGCGTTATAAAGCCAGACTCACTTGCATCTTCATCGGCGACAATTATTGTTCCTGTCACTTGGATAACTTCTTGACTATCTTCGTACACGTCTTCTTTTACACCGCCATCAAACTTGCCACTAATTACCGGATCTTCTCCTAAATCATTAACATTCAATGTCATTGAATCTGTGTCTAGAACGTTCTGACTAAGCGTTAAGTCTTTTACATCAACACTTACATCCATACTTGAAAGGCTTTCGAAATCTAACGTTACACCCGCTTTCAGGTGTAACTCATAAGAGCCGTCTGCGAGCTCGACAATAATGAAGTTATTCGCATCCGCACCTGATAGAGATAGTTCATTAATACCTTGCTGGTCATCGGTAATATCAATATCAGCAACTCGGATAGTTCCATCGGTTGGCGTATTCTCATCGAGGCTGTCCACGAAATTGGACAACGTAACCGTAGGTGCTTGATTGATAAATTGCTGAAGTAATTGAAGTGATTGGGTTCTAGAAAGGCCTTGTGATTCGATACCGGTGGTATCAAAGGACGTAGATGCCATTACCTCTAATGCATCTCGTACGACAACCGCCATAGGCGTCGCGGAAGAGCCCTCTGACAAACCTGCCGCAGGAGCGAACTCCTCATCCAACAGAGTAGGATCTTGTCCGTCTGCCAATTGCTCAAAAATTTGATCGATTTCATCCTGAACCGCTATCGGCACCCTATTACCATCTTCTTCAACCAATTCCGCTTGGATAGCAGTGTCAGACGTAATGGGATCTTCCCCTTTCGTCAACAAGACTTCTCCAGGCTTAACATCTTGAATATCGGTAATCGTTTTGAGATTGCCGTTTTTATCAATAACAATAAAAAATTTACTACCTGCGATAGCGCCAATAAGTGCGTTCATTTTCTCGATCCCTTCTGAGCATTTTAAGCAAAAACAATGCCATTACTCTTATATAAGACAACTCTAAAATTGGTATTCTTCTAACCATTAAATCTAGCAGCAAAATGGAACCGAGGCCACACATCGAATGGAGGAATGCAACATAAACGGATATTTTTGTGCTTGATTATTAATTTTGAGAATAAAACGCCCAAATTCATTACAAATAAAACCCTTTTTTCATAAAATCAACCGATTAAGATTCAACTAAGATTTACTAAATCATCAAAAAAATATAGTCAACAACGGTTTATAGGTCTAAAATCGAACAATAATGTTAATATTTGATGAATAAATTGTATTAATTCAAATTCCTTCGGGAAAATAAGCTATTATGATGTTAGTCTCAGATTTGAGACTGCATTTTTGCATACAATACCGCTATTCAAATGTAGGAGAACAATTTTGAAAAGGATTCTTTTAGCGCCTCTTGCTTGTTGTATTGCAATGAGTTTACCTGCTTATAGTCAATCATTAGAACAAGCGATAGCAATAACCCTTACTTCAAATCCTGAAATTAGAAGTGTCTTCAACGATTACAAAAGCTATGTAGAACAACGTAGGTCTTCTGGTGGCAATTATTTACCAACCATCGATCTAGATGCAGGGATCGGTTATGAAAAGGTTAATCCCGCCACGGGCGACACAACAGAATTGACGAGAAAAGATGCAACCTTAAGCCTCACTCAGTTACTTTGGGATGGATCTTCCACTCTAAATGATATGGATAGAACGGCTGCGGAAGCTGAGTCTATGCGGTATCAATTAATTGCAGACTCTCAAGATAAAGCGTTAGAAGTCACAAGTGTTTACCTCGATGCAGTAAAGGCAAAAGAAGTACTTACCCTTTCTGAAGACAACCTGAAAACCCACAAGCGTATATATAAAGATATAAAGAGACGGGTTGAATCAGGAATAGGCTCTACGGCCGATTTGTCGCAGGTAGAGGCTCGTCTAGCCAATGCTCACAGTAATTTACTTGCTGCACAAAACAATATCTTTGATACACACACTCAGTTTACGCGCATTGTTGGTCAGACTCCACAAGGGTTAGTATTCCCTCGAGCGGACCAAAACGCACTCCCTCTGTCCCTTGAAGAAGCAACAGTTACCGCTGAAGAAAATCACCCTGTGATTAAAATCGCGGCTTCTGATGTTGATGCGGCAAAATATCAATATAAGCAAGCTGAAGGCACAAATTACCCTACATTTTCTATTGAAGCAGCTCAAACTTGGTATGACGATGCGGCAGGAGAAGTCGGCAATCGTGATGAGCTATCTGCTATGCTACGTATGCGATACAACCTCTATAATGGTGGCTCCGACTCTTCAGAACAAGATCGCATGGCTTATCAACTGAACAAAGCAAAAGACTTACGGGATAACTCTCATCGTCAGCTTGCAGAGAGCTTACGCCTATCTTGGAGTGCTTTGGATCTAACCTTGCAACAAAAAGAATTTCTTGCAGACCACGTAGATTCGGCTTCGGATACCGCTATTGCTTATGAAAAACAATATCGTATTGGTCAACGAACGCTACTTGATGTACTCAATACTGAAAACGAGTTGTTTGAAGCGCGCAAAGAGTATTTAAACGCAAACTACGGTGAGCAGTATGCTAAATTTAGGGTACTCAACGCCTGTGGTATTTTATTGGATTCATTGATGGTGGACACACCTGATGAATGGAAACAAGAAGCGGATTATTAAGGAGGGATTAAATGAAATATTCTATAATTCTGTTGTCTCTACTCGCCGCTGGTTTCACGTTATCAGCACAAGCGAAAGACCAATACGATTACATCGAAACGCCAACCGCTGACCAAATCGCTGATTTGCAAGATGATGATCGCGATGGTGTTATCAATGCAAGAGACAAATGCGCAGAGACCAAACGCGGTTCAGAAATCGATAACGATGGCTGTGGTGCAGAGGTGAAGGCAGCCAACGAATTCGAGCTCAAAATATTATTTGAAAATGACTCGTCAATAATCAGCCCTGCATTCATCAACGAAATTGGTAGCATGGCGGAATTTTTGAGTCAGTTCCCCGAGACGTCTATCGAATTACAAGGTTATGCAAGTAAAGTAGGTGATTCTGAATACAATCTTGGGCTGTCGAAAGAACGAGCCAACCAAGCAAAACAAAGTTTAGTCGATGCAGGCATTAGCCCTGATCGCGTGAAAATAGTTGGGTACGGTGATTCTGGTTTAGTTGATGATGGAGAGTCTGAACTATCTCATGCACTTAACCGAAGAGTAGTGGCAACAGTGGTTGGTTATAACAGCAAAATACTTGAAGAATGGACTATCTTTTCTCGCAAGAGACGATAGGCGTTCAGTTGTCTAGATAATCAAAACTAAAGGTCCTACTGTATTGCACAGCAGGACCTTTTTTTGAAGTTTATAATAATATTCGGTTCATCTTGCACACGTTGAGGCTTGGGCTATTCATTTTAACAGGTAAAAAAGGTATACGGTTGGTCATCGCTGTTACAGAAAACACAAATATCGCCTTTAAACTTGAATATCTAAAATCGATGAGAGAATATTTGTGCGTCACAATTCGTTCTTTTATCGACTCAATCACCTTCTTTGTTAAATATTGATTAGTTGGTTTAGTTTATCGTGTTTCTAAATACATTGAGATCCCAACTACAAGACAGGAGGATCTATGCGCTCTATTCAATCAGCCGTCATTTTGATCGTGTTTGGTTTTTTACTTACGGCTTGCTCGAGTAAAAAGCAGAGCACTGAACTTTCTAATTCAGCTCAGTCTGTCTTTTTAGAAGATAGCAATGTCATATATAAGCAACCTTACAATACGTGGCAAGGTACGCCGTATAAATATGGCGGCACAAATAAAAATGGCATTGATTGCTCAGCATTCGTTCAAGCAATTTATTTAGAAGCAGAAAATCAGCATTTACCAAGAACAACATATGCGCAAAGTAAATTGGGTGTTGAAATAAAACTGGGCAAAGCACAAAGCGGTGATTTGGTATTTTTTAAAACGGGCAGGAAAGATAGGCACGTTGGTATCTATTTAGGTGACAACAAATTTATGCATGCTTCTACTTCAAAAGGAGTGATTATTTCAAGGTTAAATAATCCCTACTGGGCCTCTGTTTTTTGGCAAGTGAGAAGGATTTAACTAATCGTATTTTGCGATAGCACTATCAAACAGGTTTTTCATTAATGCAATATACTCGTCAAGAAATCGAATCTGATCATTGGTTGATTTTCTGGTCCAAGCACCCGCTAGTACTTCGGCTAAATCCGCTAGCACAAGATCAGCTTCTTTCAATAGCTTAAATCTCACGCTTGAGTGGAGTTCCGGGTTTTGTTCGAATATTGCCATAATATTGGATGCCATCATATCCGTTACAACATCTTCAACCGTTTCTTCGCCCGTGTCCCCTCCTGTCGAAGTAAACACATTCAAATTAAAAGTTAAGTGTTCTATTAGTGCTATATATCCGTCAGTATCTACTACCACTTCTTAACTCCAAAATATTGATCACAAATATTAATTGAAATAACGACTAAACTTAGTTTAATTCATACAAATCGATGTTACCACCCATTCAGTAAAACTAAATATCACTATCTTTAACTTATACAGGCTTATGTATGTGAACAATATAGAGTATGTGACTGAGGTAACGTTAACAAAGCATGACTTTCACTCATTAGGTAACACCTTTTGAGTTTGCTTAGCAAGTAACGCTCTTAAAACACTAGAGATTTGGTTCTCTTTTGTAAAATTGTTCTAGACTATTCATATTAGTACTCATCATAACGAGGTCATCTATGTGGCAGGCAATTGCGCAACAACTTTCGGATACCCTTCTGTTTGATTTTAAGATAGTTGAGAAATCAAAACTAAGTGGCGGTGATATCAGCGAATGTTATATGGTGAGTGATGGAGAACAACGTTACTTTGTTAAGTGCAATGCACGCGAGTTTTTCAACCGATTTGAAGTCGAGGCAGAAAACCTCCAAAAATTAAGACAGACAGGCACAGTTTATGTGCCCGAATTGGTTCATATTGGTAAGAGTAAGCATAATGCATTCATCATTTTGAATTACGTCCCAACGAAACCAATCGATGACGGTAAATCAAGTTACAATTTTGGTGTTGAACTTGCCAAGCTGCATTTGTGGGGCGAACAAAAAGAATATGGATTCGATACGGAAAATTTTATAGGTGCTACCCTCCAGCCCAATTCTTGGAACAAGAAATGGGCCCGATTTTTCTCTGAACAACGAATAGGCTGGCAGTTGCAATTACTGGCTGAAAAAGGAATAAGCTTCGGTGACATCAATGATATTGTTTCCCGAGTAAACCGTCTGCTTTCTAGCCACAATCCTAAACCCTCTTTGTTACACGGGGACTTATGGTCCGGGAATGTCGCAAACACACCATTTGGGCCAATATGCTACGACCCGGCCTGCTATTGGGGTGATAGTGAATGCGACATCGCAATGACCGAGCTCTTTGAAGGATTCAAACCTGAGTTCTATCAAGGATACCAGAGTATATTACCTATAGAGGCAGGCTACAGTAAGAGAAAAAACATCTACAATCTCTACCATATCCTGAATCACTGCAATTTATTTGGTGGTCACTATTTGGAAGAAGCCGAACGAACTATCTCTGAGATAGTTCAAGACGACTGATTTGCCAGAACACGTTCTACCGTATCAACGATGGCTTGAGTTTGCGGATCAAACTCAATATTGACGCTGTCTTCTAACTTCCTTTCACCAAACAGCGTTCTTTGCATTGTTTCGGGTATTAGGTGTACGCAGAATTCATTCTTATTTACGTCGCCAATAGTAAGTGAACAGCCATCTATGCCAATATACCCTTTGGGTAGGACATATTTCATCTTGTCTTCAGGAATACGGAACCAAATTGTCCTATTATTTTCGCTTATATTAATATCACTAATCATCGCGGTAAGGGCGATATGACCAGACATGTTGTGTCCTCCAATCTCGTCTCCAAATCTGGCTGCTCGTTCTATGTTAACTCGGTCGCCTTCATTTAGGAGCCCGAGATTTGTCTGTTTTAATGTTTCCTGCATCAAGTCAAATGAGACTAAGTCACCTTGAACTTGAGTAACCGTTAAGCAACAGCCATTATGAGCAATAGACGCACCAGGTTTTAGTCCCGTGAGCATTGCCCCATCCAGAGCAACAACATGGGTTTGAAACAATTTTTTCTTCTTTATCGATACCACTGGGGCGGTACCTAACACTATTCCTGTAAACATCGTAAATCCCAATAAAAATATTTGCGTTTTTTTACATTAACGTTCATTTTCCATGGCTAGCATGATGACATTTCTTTATCATGCTAGCCAGTCACTTAATGAACCAATATTCATCTGGAGAAGTACTTGCTACGTTATAAGAGTGAAGCAAAAAAATTGATATCATTAGCAACACCTGTTTTGCTCGCGTCGGTCGCACAATCAGGCATGGGCTTTGTCGATACTGTAATGGCTGGTGGCGTAAGTGCAACAGACATGGCCGCCGTTGCCGTGGCTTCTAGTATATGGTTTCCCACTATCCTGTTTGGTGCAGGTTTGTTAATGGCACTTGTACCTGTCGTCGCTCAATTAAACGGTGCAGGAAAAGTTAAAAAAGTTCCGTTTGAGATATATCAAGGGTTTTGGATGTCGCTTTTCCTGACGATACCCATTGTCGCCGTTTTATTGCAGGCGCAGTTTATCCTTTCATTAATGGATATCGACCCACTAATGGCCGAAAAAACCATCGGTTATCTACATGCGATTATTTGGTCGGTCCCCGCTTTCTTGCTTTATCAAACCCTAAGAAGCTTTACTGACGGGATGGCCGCAACGAAACCAGCAATGATTATCGGTTTCATTGGGCTTGGCGCAAATATTCCACTCAACTGGGCCTTTGTTTATGGTAAGTTTGGTCTACCTGCACTTGGTGGTGTGGGGTGTGGTGTCGCAACCGCTATCGTATTTTGGCTGATGTTTATATCCATGTTAGTTTATATTATCGTCTCTTCTAAACTAAAACACGTTCAGCTGTTTTCTCATCCATATAAAGCAGTATGGGCTTCTCAAGTCCGGTTGTTTAAACTCGGGCTTCCCGTCGCGCTGGCCTTGTTTTTCGAGGTTTCATTGTTCGCAATAGTCGCTTTGCTTGTCGCACCTTTAGGCGCAACGGTAGTGGCGGCTCATCAGGTTGCCATTAACTTCTCTTCCTTAGTCTTTATGTTACCATTAAGTATAGGAATAGCAGCGAGTATTCAAGTTGGTCACCGATTAGGGCAAGAGAATATAGATGGCGCTAAAGTTACGTCACATGTTGCTCTTTTAATGGGGTTTGGCTGTGCTGTTTTCACCGGTATCTTTACGATTATATTTAGAGAACAAATAACAGAACTATATACATCAGACAACACTGTCGCCGTCATTTCAACCCAACTGCTCATTATCGCCGCTATCTATCAAATTACCGACTCGATTCAGGTGATAGGCGGAGGGATATTACGGGGTTATAAAGATATGAAAGCCATCTTTACCTGTACTTTTATTGCCTATTGGGTCCTCGGACTACCAACCGGTTATGTGTTGGCGGCCACCGATATTGTCGTTGAACGAATGGGCGTATATGGCTATTGGATTGGGTTTATCATTGGCTTAACAAGTGCGGCTATTATGTTAAGCGTACGATTACGTTGGATGCATAAACAAGATGTCGAGATACAACTTGAATTTGCATCACGTTGACACTGCACAAATATAATCTAACGCTAAAACAAGGCGTTGAATTCTCATACGCCTTGTTATCTTCGAGTTAAAATGAACGATTAATGTAAACAAAATGTTTACTATTTTGTATAATTTACTTGAAAATTAGGCACGTGTTCTCATTTTTACAATCTTCTTAGCTAAACTTTAATATGTTTGATAGTAGCCGCCTTCCGATTCTTCTAATATTCTCTCTCCAAAATAATAAAGAGTGATATTAATGCCAGACAATGTTGCCGTTACCGTATCCGGAATTAAAGGTACCAGCCACTATAGATTGACTCGAAAATCGGTATTACGGATAAAACTACTGATACTTTCATTCTTTATCGCATTATTTTTTGTTTGCAGTTCTGTTGTTAGCCTAGTTGAAAAAATCAAGCTCTCGCGCCACCAGCAAGTATTGTTAGAACTTCAATCTCTAGATTTAAATAGCCAATTAGACAACTACCTATCACTAAGAATTAGACTAGAAAACGACATATCCGTCAAAGAAGAACAACTAACGTTAGTCGAGAGTCGGTTAAATGAAATTGAAAATTATTTAGGTGGTAATAATACCGAACTTGATATCGAAACAAGACTAGATATTGCCGCAATTAATACCGCAGTTCGGGTGGCAATATTGAGGTTAATACCAAATGGCCCACCAGTCAAAGGACCTACATCATCCGCATATGGTATGAGAATTCACCCCATTACAAAAAAAAGAACATTGCATAAAGGGTTAGATTTTGCTGTAAATACTGGCACTGAAATAGTAGCGCCTGCTGATGGTGTCATTGAGTGGACACGGAAAAGCAACAATGGGTCAGGGAATTTTCTACGTATAATACATTCATTCGGTATTACCTCTTCATACTCTCATATGAAATCGTTCAAAGTGAAATCAGGACAGTTTGTGAAGAAAGGTGATCTTATTGGTTACACTGGAAATACAGGAATTACCTCAGGACCTCACCTACATTATGAAATCCGTTTTGTTGGGCGAGCTCTTGACCCAATGCCGTTTATAAACTGGAACATCGATAATTTTGAAACCGTATTCAACAATCAGAAGGGAATACCATGGGATTTTTTGATAAAAACAGTAGAACAACAGGTCAGCTTGGCACTACAACTCTAATTGCCGAAGGCGCCGTCCTTACTGGTGAAATTGCACTAACGAGCAATATACAAATAGATGGTAAAATTAACGGAACGTTGCGTACTGATGCTCATGTGACAATCAGTCCGACTGGGCACGTAAATGGCTCAATATTCGCAGATAAAGCGTTCATTAATGGGTGCTTTGAAGGCGAAATCTTCGCTAGCAGCGTAGAAATATTGAATAGCGGTAATCTAAAGGGCGATGTTACTTGCACAGATCTGACCATACAAAAAGGTGGTTTATTTCTCGGTACATCCAAAACTGTCTCATCTGAGGACGTTGTCACCTTGTCTTCAAATAAAGGCAAGGGCAATAACGCAACTACCGTGGTAAAAGATAAAGCGGCAGTATAGCGTCTATTTTGCATCTATCATTCAGGTTTTCTCACTCTCAAAAAACGAGCGAACCTTGGTAGCCCATTGCTTGTGTAACCGTTGTAACGAAATGTGACTAGTTCACCCAACGCTGGTGGATTAGCGCGTATTTTATCTGACAAGCCAGAACCTACTGAAAGTATTTTTCCATTATCTAACTTTAGAACAAGTGCACCAACTAACCCATCATATTTACCGTTGCCATTCTTATACGCGATGATTGTACCTTCGCTATCCATATGTCTTTTTATTTTCACAGGTTTTGTCACTCTGATCTGATCAATATCCACTTTTCTCAGCATCAAGCCTTCACCCCCTAACTGTTCCGTTTGATCTAATAACTCGACAAGCTCAGAGTAAGAAGAAACAGACCTCTGTTTTATAACATGAACATGCTGTATTTGTAGACTGTCAACTAGCTCCAAAAGTTGAAGATAATGTTGCTTATACCTCCGAGAATCATTAGGCAGGCCAAACAACATAAACTGTATTTCTGACCAATCACGACCATGAGGCTCATTATCCAAAACTGTTTTTTGAACAAAGTTAAATCGGCCTCTTCCCGCCCACAACTCCCCCTCGACACTAAAATTGGGTAAGTCACGTGTAAACCATTCTGGCGCCGAGATTTTATTCCCCTTTCTCGTTAGCAAAACTTTGCCTGTCCAAAGTGCACGGATACCGTCTAGCTTTTCACTTACCCAATAATGTCCTGACGTGAACACTTCATCTTGTAACAATGATAAATTTGATGTGTTCACGTCTTGATGTGCTGATAATTTAGTTGGTAATAATGCGGCATAGATGCAACAAGAAAGGATTGAAACAGTGCGGACTTTTGACATAACGGTTAACTCATTGAATAAAAATTATTAATAAGAGCGTAAATCGTTGGGTGTTTTTTTTCAGACAAGAAAAACTTATTTGCGAAGAACACCTAAATTGATAACACCAATTTTAGTCTTTTAGATTAGTGTATTAGCTATCGGTGTAAGAAAATGAATGTTTTACGTCCACTTTGGCTATATTAACGCCACTCAGTTCATATATAGAAAAAATCTTCTTGAACTCGTCCGAATGAATGGTTAATATTCTTGTCGTTCCAAGGCAAACATGAATTGGACGATTTGCTCGCTTAGCTCAGTTGGTTAGAGTACTTGCATGACATGCAAGGTGTCACTGGTTCGAGTCCAGTAGCGAGCACCAAATCTAAATAAAAAAGCCCATATTTATTATGGGCTTTTTTATTGCCTATTATCCCATCCTTTTTCGTTTTGAAGTACACAGATTAGATCACTAATAAATAAGCAAAACCAGATAACAAAGTACTTCAGATATCTGCTGAACAGCACCGAGTGCATCGCCAGTATAACCACCTACTTGTTTTGTCATCCAACGACCCAACCAGATTCGAGCAATAATCAACGTCAATATAACGAGAGTTGCCTCTTTAAACGTTGGAATAAGTAAACAGGCCAACGCTCCAATAGAAAGCAAAGTGATAAAGTCTGCCGTACTACTTGGACTGCGAGCAATTTTTAGCTTGGAATGTTCAACCTGCCTCACGTAACCATGCGTGTAGATGAAACTCACCGCGACGGTTCGACTCAGAACATGGGCAATGATAAGTGCTAGAGCCACATTTTGCTGCGATATAAGTGTGGTGTATTTAAGTAATAATATAAGTATCACACCTAATAATGCATAGGCACCGACTCTGGAATCTTTCATTATTTCCAGTTTTTTCTCAGCAGTGAAGGCACCACCAAAGCCGTCACAAGTATCCGCGAACCCATCTTCATGAAAAGCACCAGTAAGATACACACTGAACGCCATGGATAACGCCACAGAGACTTCAATAGGCCAGAGAAGGTTTGCGCCACTGAATAACAACGCATTTAGACAACCCACAATTAGGCCAACTAAACCACAATACTTATAAGACTCGTTTTTACGCGTTTCACTGTAAGGCACTTTTTCAGATATCGGTATTCTTGTAAAAATAGACATCGCCAACAAAAATACTTGCCATTCTCTAATAATCTTTACTTTCATGTTATTTACTTACTAAGTATTGGGGTCAGTTGACCTTACGTGGTTAAGTTTGTTCGAGATATAAAAAAGCATTAGTCTGTGCGCAATGGTGGGGTTGGCCAGTGGATCGTTGGCCACAACATATCATCATCGTCATGAAAAACGCTTATTGTCACTCTCGCTGCATACGGAATCTCGATCCGTTGAAGGTAGTGACTGGTCTTTGGCATTTCCAATACTTGCCTTAATATCTGCTTGATTACACCACCATGTGTCACCAACAATACTTTTTTACCTTTGCATTCACTTAACAGGTGACTCCATGCCATTTGAATACGCTGATCATACTGGTCAATTGCTTCACCATTGGGCGGAGTAAACGTCCATGGTTGGGTCCAAAACTGAGAAAGTTGCTGCTGATGAGCCTCCCAAATTGCTTGCTTAGGTTGGCCGTCCCAATCACCAAAATTTAATTCCATGAATTCAGGCTGCTTTACTAATTTAAGTTCATTTGTATTGGCATAATACATGGCGAATTGATCACAACGAACGAGTGGTGAAGTCACCACTAGTTCGACGAGAGGCATTCCTTTTACCGCCTCTTTCATCTGATCAAAGCCCTCAGGAGTCAAAGGAAAGTCAGTATGGCCTCTAAAACACTCATCCCCTTCCGGTAATCCATGTCTTAGCAATTCTATATGGGTTGTTGTCATGTTCTTTCTCTACTCAAAGGTAACGCAATCGGTCGCCATTCTAAGATGATATAACTTGGCACTAGGTTCGACATCAAACCCGATGTACCAATAGTCTCGCATCGTTCTCGTTTGATCAACAACCATGCCTCGCAAGACACCTAAAAGTGTTAATAAATAACAGGTTTGACAGTAAACAATGTGGCTAGCCGAATTTCTAAACTTCACGCGTCGTTATAATCATCACCTCGCTTAACTTTTTTCACCCAATAAATGGAGAATTTTCCATTTTCTTCATACACTAAATAGGAACTTAACTTATTCATTTAATATGATTTATTTATAAGGCTAGGCAATGAAAAAAATAATACCTAACATATTTGCAGTGTTGGTCGCCGTCACTTTCCTACTATTATCTATTGCCACACAAGCAAATGACTTAATCGACCGACAACAGAGCTTACAATCTGACCTTACAAAATTAATTTCTGCACATGACAGCGACAAACCTTTCCTTGAAGATATTCTTAAGCGGAAAAACACCAATTTTCGTGAAGATCTTCTGCTTAATATTCAAACTGCCTCTGACAAAGAAGAGGTGGCTGTTATCATATTGGGCCAGATAGAGTTACTTAGAGCTCTTATTAAATATAGTGACGAAGATCTCGCTAACCTTGCTAAAGAAGTAAGAGCGAGCTCTTTCGAGGAAAACATTACGTTGCGTCTTCGAGTACAGCGTCGAATCGCCACTATGGACACCTATTATCAACAGTTGGAAGTATCACTGCGTACGGCAGAACAATACAACCTCGATATAGAAGAATCTAAATCAGAATTTAAAGTATCTCTTATAAGCCGCGCCGAATTTTTATCTAACGCAATTTTGTACCTGGATACACAAAAACAAGAAGCGGAAACTCGTCTAGCCTACGTGAGTTTGGCAGACAAAGAGTCTCTACTGCAGCAAATCGTTAGATATAACGAGCAAATTTCAGTATCGGTAGTCAGCTTAGAAGTCGCTATATCTATCATGGAGTCAATGTCGATAGATGTAACACAAAACAAACAGTTGCTATTGACGATTACTGGCGACATCAACGTGGATGTTCTCGACATTGATGTTGCATATGGTCTATTTGAGCAGTGGTTAGCGTCGTTAAAAGAGTGGGCCTTTGAAAACACGCCGTCACTCATTGTAAAAGCGTTGTTGTTCCTATTCATACTCTATGTAACACGGAGTATCTCTCGTGTTGTCAGTAAGGGCGTACGGAAAAGTGCAAAGCACTCTAAAATGGATTTTAGTGTATTGATGCAAGACTTCTTCGTTTCTATAGCATCTAAAACCGTTATCTTTATTGGGATATTATTTGCTGCATCTCAAATCGGCATCGAGCTTGCGCCTTTATTAACCGGTTTTGGTGTCGCGGGTGTCATCATCGGTTTTGCTCTTCAAGATACGCTTTCTAACTTTGCTTCTGGTCTAATGATACTCATCTATCGGCCTTATGATGTCGGTGATATGGTGAAAGTTGCCGGTATTCAAGGAACAGTAAAAAACATGAGTCTGGTGTCAACAAGTATACAAACAATCGACAACCAACGATTGGTCATTCCAAACAACAAAATATGGGGTGATGTAATCAATAACATTACGGCAGAGACAATACGACGTGTCGATATGGTTTTTGGTATTGGTTATGCAGACGATATTGACGCCGCTAGAGCCGTTTTTTCAGATATTCTTTTAAGCGACCCACGCGTACTGAAAACACCAGAGTCTATGGTAAAACTTCACACCCTTAACGAGTCATCTGTCGATTTTATTGTCCGTCCATGGGTTAAAACAGAAGATTACTGGGATGTTTACTGGGATGTGACTGAGCAAGTTAAGAAGCAATTAGATAATGCGAAAATCACGATTCCTTTCCCTCAGCGAGATGTCCATATCTACAACCATAATAGCGAAGATTAACGTTTCTCTGATCATGGCGTGAAGTGGAACTAACGAAATACCAATGGGAGGTCTCTTTTTGTCTAAGATCTCTCATTTTTCTGGCGCTAGTATTTAATCCCAACTTATTTGGTTTTTACCATTCGATTTCGCTAAATACATATTCCTGTCAGCGTCTTTTACTATGCCATCGATACCCTTTTGACTCGCACATTTACAGTCTGAGAATGCGATACCAATGCTCACACTAGACACTAACTGGCCTTTTGATAAATTAAAAACAGTGCTGTTAAATATTCGACGAAGATTCTCAGCGATACCCTTGGCAAGTTCAAAGTCTGAGCTTTGTAAAAAAACAATAAACTCTTCTCCACCCCATCGTCCAATAATGCCCAGCTCTCCAACTTCTTTGCGTAAAATAGACGCAAGCGTTCGAATAACCTCATCGCCATCATAATGTCCGTGAGTATCATTAATTGATTTGAAATTGTCGATATCAATAAGCATACAAATTAACAAACCTGTATTAGAGCAGGATGCTTTCAACTTGTCATAAATAGCAGAACGGTTATATAAGTCGGTCAATGAATCATGTGATGCTCTGTATTCTAACTTCTTTCGCAACTCAACATGCTCAGTAACATCTTCCAATATTACCTGCAGTGCAGGCTCTCCATCCCACTCGATCAAATTATCATAAACATTGAAATAGCGTTTTGTGCCGTCATAACAAACATTTTGATAGACATTATTGTCATAGTCCACGCGCCTACCGCCAAGCTGAGCATTGTTGCGGTTAATAGCCGTCTGGCGATTCTCAGGTAATAGCCTATCAAGAACATCATCTCTGGCTAATACGAACTCAATCGATTCCGCTCTCATAAGTCTAACCCAAGCTTGATTGACAAATAGAGGTTTAAAGTTCTTATGCACCAAGATACCCTGTCGAGAATCCGTAATCATGCGTTTGTACTTAAGGTTAACTTCTTTAATCTGTTCATTTGCTTGCTCTACCATGGATAAATCCATAACCGTAACCTGCAACGCAGGCGCTCCCTGCCATTCAATTAGATGGTCGATAGCAAAAATAGTAAAACTTCTACCATATCGGTCTACATTCCTGAACGTATGACCCCGCGGAACCACTCTACCGGATATAATATCTCCGTAATTAGCCATTGCCGCGTCATGTAAAGAAGGGTCAATTAAGTCCAGAAAAGAGTCTGTCGATTCCATCAACTCTATTGGAGAGTTATACCCAAATATCCGTGCATAATTCTTATCCACAGATACTGCTTTACAATTTTGGATAACCACTACGCCATATGTCGAATCGATATTTAGTTTATTCATAACGGACCATTTGACAAAATTAAATCGATTTCAAAAACACAGCACGGATAGAACCTAATATAGAAATCAATTTTGTAAAAAACCGTGCATTATTTATAATCGTATTTAAACAATAACCAAAAAAAACCAATAAAGACATTCGATAACTAGAAAAATCGATCATAAGGTCTAAATTATGACGACTAGAGACAATTGATATTACTGAACCAAGACAATTTATTGTGTTGGTTCATAGAAAGGAGAGTTAATAGAGAAGTTTTACAGTTCACACGTGTTTAGAAGCCTCGTCTTCTCCAAAACTGACCTTCGCTTTTTTCGTAAACATCAAACTTTTTTTCAGCAATAATGTTTCCATCCAATTCGATAGTCATTCGCCATGGTCCAAGTTTATTGTTAATTGGTAACCAAATCGTATCTCCAAGATAAAAATCCCAATCATTGCTATTGATATGTTCTTCTCCGTCAAACGGAGCGAGGACGTCACCATCTTCTGAAGCAATACCTGGGTGATCGATACAAAAATGAATTTTTTTTCCTTTTGCTTTCTTAATATTGATAGAAAACCCAAATTCAATATCTAACTCTGCTGGTATCTGGGTCGTGAATTCCAAAATCTTCGGTAATTGCTTGGATTTCGAATCCCATGTTGAATATATCCCATACGAGACCATGTCAATAATCGCGGAACGCTTTGCCATTTGAATTCATTAATTTATCGAAAAATTAGCCGCGCACTATAACACTATTCGTTTAAAAAGCCCTTATCTGCTTGAGTTTCATCGATTTGTCCTTCGCCATGATACGTCTAATGTACTAAGTGAAATACCAGAACAAATCATTGTCGCGCCATATTTAGTACATAAATCATTCATCAAAGTTAAATTTTAGCGAAACATAACTGTAATGATTTGACTCGATTATGGACACCACGCGAAACACAACACACTCATACGAAAGTAGTTTCTGTTTTTTAGGACTCGATTCTAGAAACCCGCTCTTGTATGCCTCAGCTTTATTAACGCGGTTCTTATTTAAACAATAATGACGAACATTTTTCATACATAAAGGAAATAACGATGAAAAAACTATGGCTAGCCGGACTACTGTCTGCAACCGTATCTGGTAGTGTCTTTGCTGAAACTGAAGTTACGTGGTGGCACGCAATGGGGGGGCAACTTGGCGACACCGTAAATAAGATTGCGACTGATTTCAATGCATCACAATCTGAATACAAGATAACGCCCGTTTATAAAGGGTCTTATACCGAAGCATTGACTGCAGGTATTGCTGCTTTTCGTGCCAACGAGTCACCCAATATTCTTCAGGTGTTTGATGCCGGAGCAGCGACCATTATGAATGCGCCAGGCGTCGCTAAACCTGTTCAAGATATTATGATAGATTCTGGCTACAGCTTCGATTCTTCCGCCTATCTGTCTGGCGTTCGAAATTTTTACGCGGACAGCAATGGTAAAATGATTGGTATGCCATTCAATAGTTCAACCCCTGTTCTTTACTATAACAAAGACATGTTGAATGAGGCGGGTGTTGTGCCACCAAAGACCTATGAAGAAATGGAAATGGTCGCGATGAAGCTAAAAGAAAAAGGCCATGCAGCATTCTCTCAATCTCATACTCCTTGGATTTTCTTCGAGAACTTCAAGTCTCGTCATAATCAACAACTCGCAAACAAAAACAACGGGTTCGATGGCCCTGCGACTGAAATTATGTACAACACAAAAAACCTTCAAATGCACTTTACCAAAATGAAAGAGTGGTCAGATAAAGGTTACTACAAATATTATGGTAAAGATTGGGCCGCAAACCAAACGCCATTTGAACGTAAAGATGTCGCGATGTGGATCGGTTCGTCAGGGTCATTTGGTGGCCTAAAAGAACGTGTCGATTTCAAAATGGGCACCACTTTCTTACCTTATTGGAAATCGATCAATGACAACCCGGGAGTCACCTTTATCGGTGGAGCTGCCCTGTTTGCTCTTTCTGGTCATGATAAAGAACAAGACAAGGGTGTTGCCGCTTTCTTTAACTACTTAACCAGCTCTGAAGTGCAAATGTATTGGCACAAAACAACGGGGTATGTACCAGTGACGAATGCTGCATATGACATGACAAAAACATCAGGTTACTACAACGAAAACCCCGACGCAGAAGTCGGTGTGCAACAACTTAGCTTGCCTGGTGGCGAATGGACCAAAGGTTATCGCTTGGGGTTCTACCCTCAAATCCGTGAGGTTATGTACCGTGAAACGGACAACATGTTCTCTGGTGAGTCGACCGTCAAAAACAGCCTAGAAAAAATCGATGCCGAAGCACAGCAATTGCTTAAACGTTTTGCTCGTACGATTAAGTAACCCGACTGTTGCCTCAACCTAGGTTGGGGCATTTTTATTTTTTCGCTTCGCCTATCTTAACTAACAGCAGGTACTCTAGTGGAACGTCGACAAAATTTCCGACACTCTCCTCTGCCATATCTTTTTTTGGCACCGCAGATAATCATTATCGCCATCTTCTTTATCTACCCAGCGGCGAAAGCCGTTTATCTCTCTTTTATGCTTGAAGACCCTTGGGGTCTATCATCCACTTTTGTTTGGTTTGAAAATTATCAGATGATATTGGAATCTGGCGAGTATATAAAATCCGTCGGATTCACCCTGTTTTTTTCAATTGTGGTCTCATTCTTATCACTGGCTCTCGCCCTCCTGCTAGCAGTTAAAGCCGACAAGGTAATCCACGGTCAAAGTGCTTATCGAGTCACGCTTACTTGGGTGTATGCGGTTGCGCCTGCCGTCGCGGGCATTATGGGCTATTTTATTTTTAATCCACATATCGGATTATTCGCAGATTTCTTTAAGAGCATTGGCTATGATTTTCATTACCAAACTCACTCAACCCAAGCCGTTAGCGTACTAATCCTTGTGTCAGTCTGGAAGCAAATATCCGTAAACTTTGTTTATTTTTTGGCCGGACTACAATCGATTTCTTACGCAGTAAGGGAAGCCGCTACTTTAGATTGTGAAAGCGACACTCGACGATTTTGGACCATAACTTTCCCTCTACTCGCGCCAACGGGGTTTTTCTTGCTCGTCATTAATATGACCTATGCCTTTTTCGATACCTTCGGCGTTATTGACACTATGACGGCCGGTGGACCCGGTGGTTCAACAACCTCACTTGTTTATAAAGTGTTTTCTGACGGCTTTGTTGGGGCCGATTTAGGTGGCAGCTCAGCTCAGTCTGTTGTTTTGTTAATTCTGGTCCTCTTTATTACTTATCTTCAATTCAGATTCGTTGAAAAACGAGTGCACTACTAAAGGAACCAATTATGAAGTCTAGTCACTGGAGTGATCACCTTGTTCTTATTCTCGGCGCGCTTATTATGCTTTTTCCGATATGGCTAATTTTTGCAAGCTCTACTCATGATTCAGCAACCATATTAAAAGAAGGATTACAGTTACTACCTGGCGAAAAAATGTTTGAGATATATGAAAAAGCATGGACTCAAAGTCAGGGGTTTGCCAACAATGTTACGGCTAAGACTATGATAATTAATTCAATGATTATGGGGCTAGGATTTGCAGCAGGTAAGATTGTTATCTCTATGTGCGCCGCTTATGCATTGGTGTATTTTAGACTGCCATACGCCTCGGCATGGTTTTGGCTTATTTTTATTACGCTACTTTTACCACTAGAAGTACGCATTATCCCGTCTTACGAAGTGGTCTCAAGCCTTGGTATGCTTAACAGCTTTTCAGGTTTGATCCTTCCACTCATTGCTTCAGCAACGGCAACTTTTTTCTTTCGCCAGTTTTTTAAAACGATACCGGATGAATTACTAGAAGCCGCCCAACTCGACAATGCTGGACCTATTCGATTCTTTATCGACATTTTGTTACCTCTATCAAAAACCATGATGGCCGCCATTTTTATCATTATGTTTGTGGTCGGTTGGAATCAATATCTATGGCCAATCATGATGACGACGGATGAGAACTACAACACCATGGTAATGGGCATTAAACAAATCCTCAGTAATATTAACGAAACGCCAAAACCCCAGTACAACTACGCATTTGCCATGGTAATACTAGCCATGTTGCCGCCCGTACTTGTTGTCATCATTTTCCAACGCTGGTTTGTCAAAGGCTTAGTAGAAAGCGAAAAATAACCCATCTTTAGGTTGGTCGAATTTAGAACAAAGGAATAAAAAATGTTAGAAATGCAGCAACTTGTAAAAACATATGAAAATGGGCACCAGGCAGTCAAAGGGATTGACCTTAACATCTCTCAGGGTGAGTTCATCGTATTGGTCGGCCCGTCAGGGTGCGGAAAATCATCAATCTTACGTTCTATCGCCGGGTTAGAAAGCATCACAGCAGGCGAGATACATCTGAACGGACGTCGAGTCGATACGGTAAAACCTGCCGAGCGAGATATCGCCATGGTATTCCAGAATTACGCTCTTTATCCTCATATGACCGTGTACAATAACCTCGCTTACGGATTGAAAAATCGAGGTGTCGACAAGGCTGAGATCGAAAACAAAATTCAAGACGTCGCAAAGACCCTGAAAATTGAAGATTATTTAGACAGGAAGCCCTCAAAACTTTCTGGAGGACAACGTCAACGCGTTGCGATGGGACGCGCGATAGTGCGTGACCCTCAGCTCTTCTTGTTCGATGAACCACTGTCTAATTTGGATGCAGCGCTACGTGCTCATATGCGACTACAGATCAAAAAACTACAGCGAAAACTTGCCGTCACCAGTGTCTATGTTACACATGATCAGGTTGAAGCGATGACGTTGGCTGATAGAATCGTGGTATTGAACCTAGGCGAAATAGAGCAAATTGGAACGCCGTCCGAAGTTTATCATCAACCAGCAAGTACATTCGTCGCCAGTTTTATGGGTAGCCCCGCCATGAACTTCTTGTCTTCTAGGATGATAAAAGGGCAACTAATTGTTGGAGACCAAACCCTATTTATTCCTGAATACGCCCATTTATCGGATCAGGAAATAACGTTAGGTGTTAGACCGGAGCATGCCGAAACGACGTTTCTTCATAATGGACTCAACCTAAATATGAAAATAAGCGTGATTGAACCGTTAGGACCCAATCAACTTGTCCATGGTAAGTTTCAATCTCAAAGCATCATCGCAGTAACCCCCGAATATCCGTTTGATATCAATCAGAATCTACAACTCTGTGTTGAGCAGAAGAACCTCCACCTGTTTGATACACAAGACAAACGGATCCAAGCACTGTCGTCTAAAAAAGTCAGCAGTAATGTTAACGCCTGATACCTGCCGTCTTCGACAAGATGCTTTTATAGTTATCAGACAAAGTTAAAAGACGAAACCAATCAATTTTGGGTATAGAGCCAGTTCTCTCATCTATGCCCATTAACAAACCAATTATTTACCCTTCGCATTTGTCATAACAACTCGGTTTTCTTGGGCACACGCCACCGCGAGAACAGATCAATCTCGCTTGCGATTCAATTCCCCTTTCAACCCAATTGATATTCAAAATTCGAGAAATTGTTGATAGCTTCTTCTTGATATGTTTTGGAATTACGGTCGCGCCCCCACTTTCAACGCATAACGCTTTAAGTTCACTTGCAATTTCGATGGCATCGCCACCCTGCGCTTCTATCGCTGGATTGAGGTCCAACCCGGCGCATAATACCCGATTATTCATCGCTGGGTCTTTCACATTCACCGACTCGCAACAGTAGAGCCTTGGTTCATTATTCACATCCAGGATAGAGATCTGAGCCGTGGTACCGGATTTCGGCTCCGACAGCATCCTAAATACTGACCAGTGTTGACAAGGATCATTCACCATACGCATATTGCCCCATGGCAGTGGAATGCCGTTGCCACGATATACTGCTTTTAATTTACCGGGTGCATAGGCGTCGAAGTAATGCCAGTGCGGATACGGCGAGACGACCGTCATTCTTCGCATCGCAACCGATGGGGACACCTCTATTGCTTTGTGCACATCGACTTCGTAACCATATCGATCAAGTAATTGTCGATATGGCACTTTAGGACAGAGCAAGGCCCCAGCAAAAAAACTGGATTCGAAATCACGCCATGCGTGCAGTATGTCCTGAGGGTTAATAGGCGAGCCATTAGTGACACTATCGTCAACGGTCCAAGAATGATTACCTACCGTAAGCACACTCTTTAGCCCTTCCTTATTATGAAGAATGCAATTGCCGATATACACGGCCAGATCGTATTTCAAGCGGGTGGGATGCTTCCTTAAAAGCTTGTTAATGTAAATATTACCTGGCGGCTCAAAATAAGAGGTCACCATTTGTTTACTCATCACACCGAGTTCGTCCATAACCTCAGTTGGTGTTGAGTCAACCCAGTGAACTATAAGCCCCTGAGCCTTTACCAATTCCAACATATCATCAACCGTCAATCCTAAACGCTTTAGACCCACCTCTTCTGCTGCTCGCTCTAAGTCAGGAAAGTGATTTTGATGATGCTCTTGATAGGCTCGTATAAGTAACTGAGCGAACTGGCGACCGTTCACGCCTGTTTGAGAAAGGAGTTCAGGAATAGCGATCTGTAGCATATCGTTAGAGAATAGGAAACTCGGCTCCAAGGGCATGCCACTGATTCCCCCTTTACGACCCTTGTTCGGTGTAATGTCTTCTGATTCAGGTTCATCATCCAAAAACCACTTTGGTTCTTTTTGAAAAACCTTCGCAATAACCTCCAACATATCCGCACTGGGTACCCTTTTTCCGCGTTCAATCATTGAAAGGTACGAGACAGACGGTGAATGTTCCGCATCAATTCTTACACAACGGGCCGACAGGTCCTCCATGGTTAAGTGATTGCGTTTTCTTAGGTTTCTTATCTTTGTCCCTAAAAAATGTGACTTACGAATCAAGCTTTGTGACTGTCTCATTTCACACTATCCTTTTGTAAAATTCACACTGTAAAATTTTTGTTGTGAAATTGTATATAAAAATAGAGTAGTCTACAAATTAAGCAAGGAAGTAATTAGACCAGTTGGTCGCAAACGCATAAAACCAACCGAACCTTGTAGGCAAGTTAAAGAATAAACTAAGAGGGCGAGACTATGAACATACCAGCATACAACAGCACTAAAACTGATCATCACGACAGAACATTTATTGCTGAAGCAGTCTTCGCCGTGGAGACGATAAAGAGTCAACAATCAAAAGAAAAACAGACAAAAACCAAACTGCTTCTCGACGCCATATTTCCTCTAGATCAACGCACTCACGAAGAAGCAACAAGCTATATGCTGGATGGACGTCACCTAATAATCTATTTCACCGACGGACAGCACACGGGCTTGAAAAATGCAGGAAGCTTTGTTGCCTTTACCGGGCATAGAAGCCACCCAGATTCAATACTATTACGCGATAAAGAAGGCTGTTACGTAGAGGTAAGTTTCAAACGTGGCTCTAATGAAGGGATGACAACCTTAGTTGAAATATCCGATATTCAATTGGAAACCTGCGCGACATTTAGTCACAACTACGACGATCAAGGTTTGCGAGGAATTCGTCATTGGGTCAGCTTGCTAAAAACTGATGATCAGGGGCAGCCTCGAGCGAGCCTAGATGATAAAGACTTTACGGCCAAAAATGGGGACGACTACGTACTGACGTGTTGCTTCAAAAAGTAATCAAAGTAAGCTGTTGCAAGTTTCTGTAATCCCCATCCATCTATTTTTTGTGGTTGGGGACTTTCTTTATCTTAACCACTTTTTTGTTCACCTCTTTGTACTCTTTGTAAATAAACCAGATAAATAATACTATCCCTACAACAAAACCCACAGTGAAAAGCAATAATAACCCATCACAAACAGTATCGGGTCGGCAGGGCAGATAGATTTCAATTTCCATAAAGATAAAAACTCAAAACGGCGACAGTAAGTAAGACCACGACGAAAGGGATTAACTTTCACAACAAACCGATAATTCAGACAACCTTTTGGACGGCTCTATATTTCTTTAGAAATCATAAACAATCGAGCATCAAACTCTAACTGGTGGTAATCAGGCTCCATATGGCAACATAAAGCATAAAACGCCTTATTGTGTTCTTTCTCTTTTAAATGAGCCAACTCATGGACCATCAACATTCTTAACAACGGCTCTGGCGCATCTTTAAAAACACTTGCAATTCGGATCTCATTCTTTGATTTTAACTTGCCACCATGTGCTCTAGAAATAAACGTGTGCAGCCCCAATGCGTTGTTAATAAGATGAATCTTCCCGTCATAAACTACTTTACTGATCGGTGAGCTCTTCTTCAAATATTGGTTTTTAATTGCAATAGCATAATCAAACAGTGCTTTCTCACTTTTTATTTGGTGGTTCTCAGGATAACGTTGGATAAACCACGCGGAAAATTGCCCACTAGAGACAAGCTTTTCGATCTGCCCAACAATATGTTCTGGGTAACCTCTAATATAGCGAAGAGATGGATTCATGATAGAAATTCAGATAATAAAAGCGTTATTATACGTCACTCTCAAGAAACATACTCTATCCACCAACTATTTACAGCAGGAAACATCATGAAAAGAGTCGTCTTATACGTAAACGACAAATGTCCTCACTGCAAGGATGCGCAAAAACACCTTGATTCAAAAGGAATTAAGTACCGATTAACCAATGCCAAAATGCAACGAGGTCGCAAAGAACTTGAGGCGATGGGCGCGCGTTCTGTGCCAGTACTCAAAATTGGCGATCAGGTTATGATTGGTTGGAATGCTAAAAACTTTGATAGTATTTATAGCTCCAAGAATTAAATTCTCGTTCCAACTACTGAATTATCTCTACAGAAAATTACGCTATAACGCATCTAGTTCAGCCTGTCTTTTTTTGGTTAATGACGATTTCACAAGTAAATAGGAATCGTCGACTAATCCTTTCAGCATCCCTTCATTTTCACTGTGGCCTAACTCTACCGACACCCAATGTTTTTTATTCATATGGTAGCCAAGAGTAATAGATTCATTCTGTTCTGAAAGAAATAAGACATTATCCGGTATCGCCTTCAAGTTGATAAAATATTTGTCATTTCGGTAACCTATCAAAGCAAACATTTTTTGCTTCACTTTAAAAACGAGGGTTTCAGGTCCGAAAGGATAACTCTGTTCGGAACCAGGTAACGATATTAAATAAGCAGTCCATCGTTCAACATGATCCATATTCGTATCTCACTCTTATATTGGGCGTTTTTAGAATAGACTTAATAATAACCTACCCCGTAACAGGTTCAAGTATAGTTAATTAATCGTATTGAAAATGCCATCTGGTCACTGTCTAAGAAATAAAATAAAATGTGTTATTATCCGCTCAACTTACCTTATATGGACGCGAAAAATGAAACTAACCAAATTAACTCAGCCTATCTACGATCATATCTACCGTGACATTAATGAGTTTCGCGCGACATTCGATCTTCCTGTGAATGACAAAGCATCTATGAGCGATACACTGGACACTTTACACTCCTCATTAATTATTGAAGAGTTAACGGAATTAGCCGAAGCAGACAGCAAAATTGAACAAGCTGATGCTATTGTCGACAGTGTCTACGTTTTAATGGGCCGTTTGGTTCACCTTGGGGACACTCAAGTTGGGGATAACCTAGCAATAAGCTATTTTATTGACGTTCTTCTTAACGCCGCAGCTAACCTGAAAATCGATTTTATACCGTGTTGGGATGAAGTCCACTCAAGCAACATGAGCAAGGTTTGCAAAGACCAAGCAGAATACCTAGAAACGGAAACGTTTTATGCTAACCAAGGTATTGCATTAATGGCAGTTGAGAAAGGACATTACGTTATTGCTAAATGTGCCGAAGATTTTGTTTCAGATGCAAAAACCATCAGAAAAGGGAAGGTATTGAAATCGGTTAACTATCGTCCAGCGAATCTTGCTCCATTACTTTAAGCCTAATCATTCTATTTTAGGTAAAAAAATGCGCCTTCTGCTATGCCCGCAGAAGGCGCTAATGCCTAACAAAAGTAGAACGAGAATGTATCAATATTAATAATGCTAATAGCATGCCAACAAACCAGCCTTTTTAACTAATTGTTTTTATTGGTTTTTTATTTAGTCGATTATTTAGCACGTAGACATTCGCACTATAACGGTGCTTACTGCCTTAAAATCGATCGTAGTTTCTACATTGGGTTGAATGATTATTGATATAAATCAAGCAACTAGATTGGCATTTAACCATAGTTTAATGATAACAAACAAAAACGCCGACATTCATCGTCGGCGTTTTAAATTCAATCTCAAAAATATCTAATCATAAACTAGCTGATCGTCTTGAAACCATGTTTCTACTGGGCTCACCATCAAAGCGGCTCTCTGACCGAGTGCAACGTGCTTGTTTGGAAATACGATGGCCTCTTGATCTACTTTTGCAAACAGCAGCTTTTCGCCGTCATGACCAAGTACTTGACCATGCTCAAACTGAGTAAAGTTTTCTACGTCGTCACTGAAATTAAAGTCAAAATCTTCAGTCAATCGCTTTATCGTTTGAGTCACTCTATACGTTACAACTGGTGAGGCTTCTAACTCATCCATCTGATCAGATAAAAGCCCTCGTAATGCCTTATCAAAGCTAGAAATTGAGCTAAGGTCATTTTCACCCAATGGAGCAACCTTACCCAACTCTAGAGTCAAAGCTTGAGCTGAAAACTGCTCGGCACTGAACCAACTGAAGGTGGTTGCAGGTGCATTAGAAAGCAAAATTGACTCAATTTTAGCCTTTTCTATAAACTGAATTAGTTCACGGCTACGACTTTTTGCTTTCGCGACCTTAGGGCTTACGGCAAATGTATAGTGCTTAGAACCACGTATCGCACAGTGCAAATCTAAATGCCAACGTTGATGCTCTTCAGTACCATTAAAAAATTGGGTTAGCATTTCTTTTAACTCTTCCGCTATTTTGGTCTCGACCGTTTCTGGGCGTTCCTTTCCATCAAAAAGCCGATTTAAATTTTCATCTATATAACGACAATGTTGATTGGTCGCTTTTGGGTGACCATATAAGAACAAGCACCTGTGCTTCACTGTCACTTTTTGCTCGATGATATCGTTAACCAATGCATCAAGTAATTCCATCGGTGCTGTTTCATCTCCATGAATACCAGCCGAGAGCACAATCGCTTTCGTATCGTTTGTCGCTTGATAAGGAATAACTTCGACAACACCACGTTTTAGCAGACGTATTGTTGGGCCAGCAGGGAGTTGAACCTGTTGTTCTAACACTTCGTTATCTAGATTTAAGCTGTCATATAAAAATGATTGACGAAACAGCGTTTGTGCCATGAGTAACTCCTTCAATACATCAGGTCTTGTTCTATCTGGTTCTATTAATATTATTCGCTAAAGTCTGCTTAGTTACTCTCAAATCATTTACTTGTGAGTACTGACCCATCTTATTAACTCTAGCTATTGGATCATCAAGCCTATCAGAGTAACTTTCTCGACTTTATGAATCAATCTCTAATAATTAAATTTCATATTTTCGAGACATACCTCAATGACTTAAGCCATTTAAACCGTAACACCAGCGCTTTCAAAGCTCGCCATATTATTATAAAACTCAGCAGCTGCGAGCAAAATAGGTAACGCTAGTGCCGCCCCTGTTCCTTCACCTAACCTGAGTCCCAAATCCAGTAACGGCTGTACATTCAATTCTGACAATACAAGTTGATGCCCTTGCTCTTCAGATTTGTGAGCAAATATCATCCACTCTCTACACTCAGGATTAAGTTGAATGGCGGCATAAGCGGCAATACTCACTATAAAACCGTCGACCAACACGGGAACATTCTGCTTCGCTGCTTCTAAAAAGCCACCAACCATCTGTACAATCTCGTACCCACCAACCTCAGATAGTATCGCTTTCGTCGACTGGCCATTGCAGCGCACAACCCCTTTTGTTACTAACGCTACTTTGGCCTTAAGTTGATCTTCATTAATACCCGTTCCTGTCCCCACACATGCGTGAGCGTCTTTACCTGAAATAGCGCTTAATATAGCGGCGGCGCTGCTGGTGTTTCCAATGCCCATCTCTCCAAACATGAGCAAATTAGAACCTTTTGCAATAACGTTATTAACTATACTTGCTCCAAAATCTAGACCCTTGTTCACTGTATCAAGTTCCATCGCCTTTTGGTTTGCAAAGTTTTTCGTTCGTTTGCCCAACCTCTGCAATATCAATTGATCCGATTCCGAATCAACGGGACATAGAATGCCACAATCGACCACTTTAAACGCAATATTGTTAACTCGACAGAAGCAGTTAATAGCTGCCCCGCCACTAAGAAAATTCATCACCATTTGCGCCGTTACTTCACTGGGAGCTATGCTCACGTTTTCGTCGGCAATACCATGGTCCCCTGCAAATACAAGCATTGTTGGTTTTTTTATTCTTATGTCGGTTACCGCTTCTTCTCTACCTTGGCTTTGAATTAGAGCGAGCTGAAAAGCGACATCTTCGACTAACCCGAGTGAGCCTAACGGCTTGGTCTTTTGATCGATTCGGGTTTGGATAACAGTAGAAAATCTTTTGTTTAACATAATGTCTTCTTTTACTTAGCGTGGTTTAGGGCTAGTTCGGTCTGGCAACCGAGATTATTTTATCCAATGAAACAAACTCACTTCCGCCGAGTCGAGACAATGGGTCAATTTTTAATGCGTCGATTTTGAGGCGTTCGTCAACCTGACTGATCACTGAATCATTGATATATATTTTTTCAATCTCAGCGAACAATAACGATTGAGGAGTATCTCCGATATCCTGAACCTGATACAAGGAACAGCCAAAAGCAATAGGGCAAGATGCGACTCTCGGCAAAATGAATCCCGAAAACTCCTTAAGTTCGATCTCATTTACGTCTACCTCCGAATCCCCATACTCTAGACTCGCAGACGTTCGTGTTAAGGCATCTTGCGAACCAACGCTTGATATATGAATAACAAGCTTACCCGTTTCCAGAGTATTGCGTGTAGTGTCTTTAATTTCACCCGTCGGCTTTTTACCAATAGAGAGCATCAGTAAAGGTGGTTGACTGGAAACAGCCGTAAAAAAAGAGAATGGGGCAAGATTGAACGATCTGTTTTCTGATTCTGTCAGCACCCAGGCTATGGGTCTAGGCACGACAGTTTGAGTCATTAAATGGTAAATTTGAGTGGGAGAGATGGTACTCAAATCAATATTCATAGCCGCTCCTTGTTAGTACTATAAAACCAATGCTATTTGTTAACTATGCAGATGAATTATATTCGATGTTTCAAACCCCAATAGGCATGATCTTTTCGATAAAGCGTTTTTCTTAATGTACATGAATCATTGGGGCGAATCGAATTCTTAAAAAAGAGTGTAGCTTCTGGCACACTCTCACGCACTAAACATTACCTATTTTTTATTTCATTGAGTTGATACCGTCTCAACGCTATCAAATTGACTAATAGCTTAAATAAGTTATTGTTAGTTCAGGCAGAAATGGTATGCAAGATCACGAATTACTACAGAGGTTATTGATGGACAGTTTTGGTGACGGAGCACATGCCATTATCGCAGGGGCATCAGGTTTAATTGGTTCGCAGTTATTGGAGCAATTGTTAACCTTACCTTCAATACCAACAGTGACGGCTTTGGTAAGAAAACCGCTATCAGTACAACATGACAAACTCACTCAAGTTCAACATCCAAATTTAGCAATGACACAATGGAATGAGCAATCTCCCTCGCCCGATTTTGGTTTTATATGTCTCGGCACTACGATGAAACAAGCAGGGAGTAAGCATGCCCTCGCTCAGATAGACGTAGAATTGGTTACTCAGGTTGCACAAACCATGAAACTACTGGGTGTAAAAAGAATCGCGGTAGTCTCAAGCTATGGCGCTAACGCTCAATCACTTTCAAACTATCTAAAATGCAAAGGCAGAATGGAACAAAACCTCCTGAAGCTTGACTTCGAACGCTTGGTGTTTGTGCGTCCAGGCCCGCTAAAGGGAGCCCGAGACAATCCAAGGGCAGATGAACAAGTCTTGCAAAAAGTGCTGTGGGCTCTTCGTCCATTCCTTCTCGGCCCATTAGTAAACTTTAAGCCTATACGAGCCAGTACGGTTGCCAAAGCAATGATTTTTTCGTTGGTTAAACCAACACACCACCCATCGGACAATTACTGCACACTAAATTCAAAAGAAATTCATACGATGTTGATGGAATATCAAGTACCAAGTTGACCGTTTGATAGAATAAGAGCAAATAAACCAAAAATTACTGTTCAAAATGAAATATAATCGCCGCCAGTAAGGGATATAAAGCGGTTAATTAGAGTCTATGACAAATTATAAAAACAACGAACAACCTACATTCTTCTGGTTTGACTATGAAACCTGGGGGATAAGCCCGTCAAAAGATAGGCCTAGTCAGTTTGCTGGTGTTCGTACCGATATGGATTTCAATATTATTGGCGAGCCTCTTGTCATCTATTGTCAGCCACCTGTTGATTATCTACCGTCACCAGAAGCCGCACTTATCACTCGCATCACACCACAGAAAGCCGTCCAACAAGGTTTGCCTGAACCAGAATTTATTCGACGAATCCACGACGCTCTTTCAACCCCAAACACCACCAGCTTGGGTTACAACAGTATTCGATTCGATGATGAAGTAACACGTTACACACTATACCGTAATTTTTTTGACCCCTACGCATGGAGTTGGAAGAATGGTAATTCCCGTTGGGACCTTCTGGATGTAATGAGGACTTGCTACGCACTTCGCCCCGAAGGCATAAACTGGCCTGTCGATGGTGAAGGCTTGCCGAGTTTCAAGTTAGAAAAACTCTCTATCGAAAACGGCATCGAACACGAAAATGCACACGATGCGATGGCAGATGTCATCGCCACAATAGAACTGGCCAAAAAACTAAAAACAGCCCAGCCAAAATTATTTGATTACCTTTTTAGCATGCGCCACAAGCGAAAGCTAAATGAATTAGTGGATATCATCAACCTGACGCCTCTAGTCCATGTATCCGGGATGTTCGGTGTTGGTTGCTCGAATACCAGTTGGGTTGTACCAATGGCATGGCATCCAAAAAATCAGAATGCTGTCATTATGGTGAACCTTGCCATGGATCCAACGCCACTTTTGGAGTTGAGCTCAGACCAAATACGTGAACGTATGTATACTAAACGATCAGACCTTGAAGCCGGACAACAACCTATCCCTTTAAAGTTGGTGCACTTAAATAAATGTCCAATTTTGGCCCCTGCCAAAACACTCACAGCTGAGAACGCAGAACGAATCGGTATAAATAGAGAAGAGTGCCTTCAAAACCTTGCTAGACTAAAGCAGCATCCAGAAATTCGCGAGAAACTGATAGATTTATACTCGATAGATAGAGATTATGCGGATAACGACAATGTAGATAATCAACTTTATGACGGTTTTTTCACGCCTTCAGATAGAGCTGCAATGGATATTATCCTAGAAGCAAAACCGGAAAACTTGGCTGTACTAGACATACAATTTGGCGATAAACGTATCGCACCGCTTTTGTTTAAATACAGAGCGCGCAATTATGTAGAGACGTTAAGTGATGAAGAACAACAGCGATGGACTCGCCACTGCCGGGACTATTTTGAAGCATCACTTCCGGATTATATGCTCAATCTGGAAAACCTCGCTCACGAACATGAAAGCGATGAGAAAAAACTCGCTATCCTAAAGTCCGTGTATAAATATGTTGAACAACTTGTCTCATAAAAATGATATTAACGATACTTAAATACATTGTTTCACTAGCACTAATCTTATTAGCGCTAGCCATAGGCACTGCGATTCAGCATTGGTTAGCGATCTCTATACCCGGAAGTATAATTGGCATGCTAGTGCTCTTTACTGGAATGGTTTCAGGGCTGATCCCAGCAGAATGGGTAAAACCGAGCGCTAATGTTTTTATCCGATATATGATTTTGCTCTTCATTCCTATCAGTGCTGGGTTAATCGACCATTATCAACTATTAATGGATAACGCATTCCCGATAATCGCCAGCGCGGTAGGCGGCACCGCTATAATGACCGTTTTTCTTGCGCTGATGCTTGAAAAAATTTTGGTGGTTAAGAAATGATCTGGATTGCACTCACTTTCATCGTATTCTTAGTGGCTCGATTTATTAGTAAGAAGCTTAACCATCCCTTAGCGAACCCCTTATTAATATGCTTACTGATTATTATTCCCATTTTAATTATTTTAGAGATGCCATATGAGGAATATAAACAGCACAACATAATATTCACCTACTTACTGCAACCCGCCGTAGTTGCCCTCGCCTACCCGTTATATGAACAATTTCCAGAAATCAGAAGAAATTGGAAAATCATATTTCTCGCTTGTGGCATTGGTAGTGCTTTATCGATGATAACCTCGGCAACCATTGCGGTTTTACTTGGGACGGATATGACTCTGGTCGCAAGCATAATGGGTAAATCTGTTACGACACCCATTGCGATGGAAGTCTCCAGTCACCTAGGTGGCGAGCCTGCAATCGCGGCAATATTGGTATTAATAGTTGGCGTATTCGGTTCCATATTTGCGTACCCGATTTACAGCGTATTGGGGATTAGTCACCCTATTGCAAAAGGATTAACCATGGGGACCGTCTCCCATGCGTTAGGAACCGCAACTTGCATTGAAAAAGATCAACGAGATGCTGCTTTCAGTTCACTCGCATTGGTACTTTGTGGTGTGATTACTTCTATTCTCGCGCCCATTGTCTACATTTATATAGAATGGCTAAATATATTAATCAATAAATAGATCAGAGCTCGTGACGGTTCATTTCTACTCGCTAGACTTAATGCATAGCAAACACCGCTTGTGTTCAGGTAGTAAATAGATCAGAATGCGCGGTTCATTTTGCCATTGTTTTAGCGTGCATCTTTTTTCATGCTTTCTCCGCTATCTGATTTCCGATTAATTACTGAGAACCGACATATTATGAGTTTTACCTCTTTAGGCTTATCTGCACCTATTCTTAAAGCAATTGAAGAACAAGGTTACGACACTCCTTCCCCAATTCAAGAGCAGGCGATTCCTGCGGTATTAGCGGGAAAAGATGTGATGGCTGCGGCTCAAACAGGTACTGGTAAAACCGCAGGATTTACCCTACCTATTTTAGAAAGGTTAAGTGGAGGTCCACGAGTAAAAGGCAACCACGTCAGAACATTGATTCTTACACCAACGCGAGAATTAGCAGCGCAGGTCAACGAAAGTGTAGTCAAATACAGTAAACATCTCCCGCTTAGCTCAATGGTTGTATTTGGTGGCGTAAAAATAAACCCACAAATGCAGTCTCTTAGAAGAGGTAGCGACGTGCTCGTTGCTACACCCGGTCGTTTACTCGATTTATATAATCAAAACGCAGTCAAGTTTACTCAAATTGAAGTGCTGGTTCTTGATGAAGCAGACCGGATGCTGGACATGGGCTTTTTCAGAGATATCAAAAAAATCCTAGATTTACTTCCTAAAAAACGTCAAAACCTTCTTTTTTCCGCCACGTTTTCTACCGAAATAAGGGCATTAGCCAAAGGCTTAGTGAATAACCCTGTAGAGGTATCAGTCAGTCCTGAAAACTCAGCAGCACCATCTGTTGAGCAGTTTGTCTACCCCGTGGATAAATCTAAAAAATCGGCGCTACTAGTAAAGTTAATCAAAGAAAATGATTGGCAGCAGGTGCTTATTTTTAGTCGCACTAAACACGGTGCCAACCGACTTTCTATGTATCTAGAGAAACAAGGGATTAAATCAGCACCAATTCATGGCAATAAAAGTCAGGGAGCAAGAACTAAGGCATTAGCCGGATTTAAATCTGGTCAGGTTAGAGCGTTAGTCGCCACTGATATCGCCGCCCGTGGTATTGATATTCCCCAGCTTCCTCAAGTTGTCAATTTTGATTTACCTAATATTTCTGAAGATTATGTCCATCGAATCGGTCGTACCGGTCGAGCTGGCGAGGTTGGTAAAGCCATTTCACTCGTAACCGCAGAAGAAGCAATCGACCTTTTTGGCATTGAAAAGTTAATTAAAAGTATTATTCCACGTATTGATGTTGAAGGCTTCATACCTGTCGATGTTCTTCCAGAATCGAACCTAAATAAAAAACACATTAAGCCTAAAAAACCACGAACTCCAAAGCAAAACCACGCAGACGGACAACGTTCAGGCGACAACGCTCGCGGAAACAAGCCTGCGAGTAAAAATAAACGTCATTTTGGTGCTAAAAGTTCAGACGGTAGTGGCAGCAACTCTACTTCAAATACGGCAAATAAAGCCCCTTCAAAACGTAGAAGACCAACGAAGCCAGTATAGAATCAATAAAGGCAAATAAAAAGGATGGATAACTCCATCCTTTTTCAATTCTTTGAAACTAATTTCAGACCCGACTTTATATGCGCACAGCGACTCAATAAAGCATTTAGGCAACAAACTACCCTCACCTGCTCATCTAATCTACTCCCAATAATTTTGGTATAGATATCCGCATTTATTTCAAACAATGCTTTGGTAAAGCCTCACTGTTCATTAACCATTTCTCGTCGCTTTTAAGTGGGTTTTCTAACAAATTTATTGTCCAATGTCCGCTTAAACTATGTGACCTCACTCTATTTATGAAACATCTGAATACATTGCAGTTCAAAATGTGATCCAAGCCACTGCAATAAGGCTAGTGTTGGTTAAAATATTCCTCATCAACAAATTAAGGATTAACTATGAACTCTCGATTAGACGCAGCGCTAAACGATACACCTAAGTCAATAGCTGATTATTTAAGAAGTCTATTTAACTCAGAAAATTTCGATGCCACCATTTCTGCGCAACAATTTGAAGAACTCTTAGTACTTTCTGGATTGAGTGACGACGAGCTTCGAATTTGCTTACTTCCATTCGCAGCCGCTTACTCATACGCTCCTATTTCAGAGTTTTATGTTGGTTCTATCGTTCGCGGATTATCAGGAAGACTATACTTCGGCGCAAACATGGAATTTATCGGTGCGCAGATGAGTCAAACCGTACACGCTGAACAGTGTGGTATAAGCCATGCTTGGATGAAAGGCGAAACTGGAATCATAGATATTACCGTTAACTATAGTCCATGTGGTCACTGCCGACAGTTTATGAACGAGTTAACCACAGCGAACGAACTAAAAGTACAACTGCCTGAACGTGACGAAATGTCGCTTCAGCAATATCTACCGGATTCATTCGGGCCAGCTGATCTAGATATAGATGCGCGTTTAATGGACGGTAAAACAAGGTCTTATCAAACCCATGAAAGTGACCCTTTAGTATTAAAGGCGGTTGAGGCACTCAACTACAGTCATGCACCATATTCAGAGAATCATAGTGGCGTTGCTCTAAGGTTAGCTGACGGTTCTGTTTACTTAGGTTCTTATGCAGAGAATGCAGCGTTCAACCCTAGCCTTCCTCCTCTTCAAGTTGCGCTCGCTCAAATTCTTATGGCAGGTAAGTCATTCGAACAGATTGATACTGCGGCTCTGGCAGAGTTGTCAGCAGGTAAAATTAGTAATCTTGACGGGACTCAGTCAACCTTAGATGCCCTAAATCCTGACATTACGTTCACTTATATTTCACTATAGTCCTTATTAATGCCCTAATTTAATTAGGGCATTTTTTTACTTATTTTTCCAAAGCAAACGATTGCGGTTTTTTAAAGATCCAGTATGATTCGCTCAATTTAATTGATAATGAAGGATATACGAATGCTGGGTACTGCTACTCGCCCTAGTGCGACTCGAGTTTTATTATTAGGTTCAGGTGAATTAGGTAAAGAAGTGGCGATAGAATGCCACCGACTTGGCTTAGAAGTTATCGCTTGTGACAGATATAAAGACGCCCCTGCTATGCAAGTAGCGCATCGTAGTCATGTGTTCGATATGCTCGATGGTGACGCGCTAAGCGCTGTCATCGCGTTAGAAAAACCAGATTATGTTGTACCAGAGATAGAAGCCATCGCAACGGATACTCTGGTTGAACTCGAAACAAAGGGGCTTAACGTTGTCCCTACAGCAAACGCAACCAAACTAACGATGAACCGTGAAGGTATTCGTCGTTTAGCCTCTGAAGATCTATCCATTCTAACCTCACCATACAAATTCGCCGATTCACTCGATGATTTTAAGCTCGCAGTAGAGGAAGTTGGCATTCCCTGCGTAGTGAAGCCAGTAATGAGCTCTTCTGGTAAAGGTCAAAGCATTATCAAAAGTGAAGACGATGTCCTACAAGCATGGGAATATGCGCAAGACGGAGGCAGAACTGGCGCTGGACGCGTTATCGTTGAAGGCTTCGTTGACTTTGATTATGAAATTACGCTCCTTACCATTAGAGCCGTTGATGGAGTGCATTTTTGTCAGCCAGTTGGCCATCGACAAGAGGATGGCGATTACAGAGAGTCATGGCAACCACAAGCAATGTCAGAGGTCGCGTTAAAAGCGGCTGAATACATCTCAGAGCAGGTTGTCGATGCATTGGGTGGATATGGCCTATTTGGTGTCGAATTGTTTGTAAAAGGGGACAAGGTTATTTTTAATGAAGTCTCCCCTCGCCCGCATGATACCGGTATGGTCACCATGATTTCACAAGAGCTTTCAGAATTTGCGCTACATGTTCGGGCTTTCATTGGAATGCCAATGAATAAGATCATTCAACATGGTCCATCCGCTTCTGCTGTTATTATGGGACAAGGGACTTCTGATAATATTCGATATGAAGG
Organism: Vibrio frigidus; assembly: GCF_042465995.1. Lineage (NCBI taxonomy): Bacteria > Pseudomonadati > Pseudomonadota > Gammaproteobacteria > Vibrionales > Vibrionaceae > Vibrio > Vibrio frigidus. The sequence continues at coordinate 37,705 of NZ_JBCDMC010000006.1, forward strand.
ACTATGCGATGCGTTAGCAACACCAAAGACACAAGTAAGGCTGTTTGGTAAACCGAATATTAATGGCCGACGTAGACTTGGTGTGGCCTTAACTCAACGTGAGACATTAGAACAAGCCATTGATGATGCTAAAGAGGCGGCGGCAAAAGTGAAAGTAATCTACTAGCGCGCAGGCATAAATATATTCAATAAGGGCTTCAACACCCCTTATTGAAACCTGTCTCTTTATCCAGCATCTTCTATCAGCCAAACCAACTCTGCAAATCGGCTCAAACCCTTTTTCGATATCTTAGGGTGGCTTTCATCTGCTTCATCTCTATTGAGAATAGTTAATTTGTATTCACTAAACAGTCGTCTTATTTCCGTCTCATCGACACTAAATGGTGGGCCTGACATCTCAGACTGAACATAATCGAGTGTCACCAATAATATTCGCCCACCGTTATTGAGCAGAGATTTTAGCCTGTTTACGTACTCTTCTCTCATATCTTCAGGAAGCGCAACTAATGCGGCTCGATCATATATAATATCGACATTACTTACCGACGCCGTAAAAACATCACCGACATAAATCGATAGCTCGTCGAATTGATAGATCTCATGTTCAGAGTCTAGCTTTACAACGGTTGGCGTATAAAAATGTTCAGCAAAAAATGAACGCACTGCAATATCACTAATTTCAATGCCTTGCACTGCATCATGTTTAGCGGCAAGCCAGATTAGGTCTTCACTCTTACCACATAGTGGAACCAACACGTTATCCGAAGCGCTATGGTTGGTTCTATCCCAATATCGAATGAGTAAAGGATTTACATCTTCCAAATGAAAACCAATTTGATTGGATGCCCATTTTTTGTGCCAAAATTCACTATCTTTCATGATGTCTAATTATAAATAAGAATAAGTCGCATTAATGTCGCTAAATCACTATCAAATTGCAAGAAAAAGAAAGCGGCTAATTAGGTGATACCTTTCACACCAATTGTAAATTTATGCAAAGATTACTTGGTTTTAAGAAAAATGCCCTAAGATACTACCTGTAGCCGATACTTTTACCAGTAACAATTAGATTATCGACTTCAATAGTTAATCCCTTGGACACGATACGACTTAGACTTTTAGTACACCGTTTTACTAAGTGTTTATCGACTCAAGGAGCGTTAATGAACGTTATGCTGCGTACCATCCTCACCCTATTAGTGTTTAGCCGGGCATCTGCATTCGCCTCTGTTGAACCTGTTTCTCAAAGTCAGCAAGAAAAAGAACAAACACAAAGCCAAATTAACCCAAAACTGTTTAAACACAGTTTAAGTGGGCTTTATGGTATATCTTCTATCAAATATGATGTTAATCAACCCTACTCTGATTTCGATGCTCTATATAGTCAGGCTCAAAAAGCACAGCTTGAATTAGAAACCATATGTAAAAGCACCGCTTTATTGACCAATTCTCACGCGATCTCCGTTGGCGTGAAATCAAGACAACGAGCTGAAACAAAAATAAAAACAGATTTAGCGAACAATGTGAATCAAATTACCGATTTGGCAAGAGCTACCATCGTATCTGACGATATTGAAAGTCTAGTGTCCACTTTTGAGTTACTCGAAAAACAAGCAAATATCATTAGTGTTAAAAATCGCTTCAAAAAACCAGCGCCTTCTGGGTATCGTGACTTGAATATTCTTGTTGAACTACCAGAAACGAAGATTATTGCGGAAGTGCAGTTGCATCTTGCTGAAATTGCAAAAGTAAAAAGTGGCCCTGAACACGATTTATACAAACAGATTCAGGATATTGAACGCAGTGCATTGTTATCAAACCGCGCGATAAGTGAGATTGAAAACGCCAAAATAGAAGGCTTAAGAAGACAATCTTTAGACCTATATCATTATGCTTGGCAACCCTATATCACGACGAATATAAAAGCGGCATAAAACAGCAGTTAAATACGGATTCTCGAACCCAAGGGAATCCATTCGTTTTCACGCATGACTCAGCCCCTCAGACAAAACCCGAACAGAGTATCAGTGATTTTTTTAGAAGGTATTTTTGTAAGGAACAATAAAAAGACCACGCGATACGTGGTCTTTTTTATTGGTTATTTCTCGATTTTGATATTTTCAACTCGAGCTTTCAATTTTTGCCCAGGACGGAAGGTAACAACCCGCCGAGCGGAAATTGGTATGTCTTCGCCTGTTTTTGGATTTCGACCAGGTCGTTCACTTTTTTCTCTTAGGTCGAAATTCCCAAATCCGGATAGCTTGACCTGTTCGCCATTTTCAAGAGCTTTACGAATTTCTTCGAAAAACACCTCTACTGTTTCCTTGGCATCACGCTTGCTGTATCCAAGTTTCTCAAACAGGTTCTCAGCCAAATCGGCCTTTGTGAGCGCCATAAAAACTTCCCTCAAAGCTGTATTAAACATTGCTACAATTGTGTAGCGCCAAATTGGATTGTGCTATACCGACATAATTATCGGCGACATCAACAGAAGTGTAAGCCAACCTTATGATTTTCGCCAATTTTTTTCTTTTATTTATTCACTAATAACTCAAATATCAGTAGTAAATGGAAGGTTTCAATAGGTTCCACTAAGAATATAGCCTCAACAAATGATACATAAGCAGTTTAATTCTCTTCTATTTTAAATTTATCAGGATAATAATCCAATTAGTTTCGCACCTTTAAAATTTTAGTTTTTTTCAATCAATTCATGATCTTGCATAGGTGTTTTAATACATTTATTGTTAATTTTGATGTCAGCTACTACTATTTTAACCAAATTACTCTTAACGTTAACAATACATGTCCGACTTAAGAAACAAAGGGTGTGTACAATATGTTCGTGTAATTTAGTGACGGATCTCAAAAGATTGCAATCTCGATTACCCTCTTAGCAAATCGGTGACCTATGCAACAATGACCCATCAAGAATAATAGTAGTTTAGTAAGTGTTGGTGTTGGCCCCCTCTATTAATTACACAACATCATCATTTTTATACACATTACCTATAAGGCTTTAATTATATGTCAAGTAACAACTATTCACATGCTGATACCAACAAACTTGTTCGTGAAACAAGTGCGCTTATTTTAGCAGGAGGAAAGGGAACACGATTAAAACAATTGACTAACAATAATGCCAAGCCTGCCGTTTCATTCGGTGGCAAGTTTCGAATTATCGATTTTACTCTTTCAAACTGTATAAATTCTGGCGTTAGAAAAGTTGGTGTACTCACTCAGTACATGGCACAAGACCTAATCGACCACCTTCAAGATGGCTGGCAGATCCTCTCACCAGCAATGGGTGAAGGTGTTCGTATTATTCCTGCACAACAGAGAACTGGTAACGACTGGTACCGTGGTACAGCCGATGCTGTTTACCAGAATTTGGATCTTATTAAACGCCAAAACGCTAAGCGCGTATTGATACTTGGTGGCGACCACATTTATAAAATGGACTACTCTCGCATGCTTAATTTCCATGTGGAGAATAATGCTGCGGTCACGGTTGCATGTATTCATAAACCAATCGAAGAAGCCTCTTCTTTCGGTGTTATGGGACTCGATGCGACAGGCCAAATTAATACCTTCGTTGAGAAGCCAGCTAACCCACCAGCCGACCCTAGTGACCCAACACAATCACTCGTTTCAATGGGAATCTATATCTTTGATGCAGACCTACTTGAGGAGGAACTGGTTAAGGCGCTAGAAGACCCTGAATACAACCATGACTTTGGTCACAACATCATTCCAGGTCTACTTGGCCGAGCTAAGGTATTCGGCTATATCTTTACTGAAGATGGTCACCCAGGTGACACCGCATACTGGCGCGATGTAGGTAACCTTGATGAGTATTTTGCTGCGACTATGGATCTACTTTCCCCAGATCCTGAGTTGGACCTTTACTCACCTAACTGGCCTATCATGACCAACCAATCACAACGTCCAGGTGCTAAGTTTGTATTCAATGATGAGAATCGTCGTGGACATGCTGTCGATTCTGTTCTTTCTGCCGGTACTATTATTTCTGGTGCGGAGTTAGAACATTGCATGGTTTCAGCTAACGTTCGTGTTCACAGTTACTCACAATTGAAAGACTGTATCCTATTACCAAACTCTGATGTCGGCAGAAATTGCCGACTAACGAAAGTAATCGTTGGCGAAGATTGTGTCATCCCAGACAACACAGTGATCGGTGAAAACCCAACAGAGGATGCCAAAAAGTACACGGTATCTGAAACAGGCGTGATCTTAGTTACTTCCGAAATGTTTGGATAACGTTAACACCCTATCTAATAAAGGGCTCTCCGGAGCCCTTTTTTTATGTGGAAAAATACGTTTACCAAGGTATCCCAATACTGCTGATAACCGTTGCGTATTATGGATAGTCATGTTTGAGCAAAAAAAAATAGGCCCAATTCAAGGCCTATTTTTATACAGCTAAAACTGACTAATTAATCGCGAAGAGCAGCACCAAATTTTTCTGATACATTGGCAACAATTGCTTCTACTGCACCTGCAATATCTGCATCTTCCAGCGTACGTTCGACAGATTGGAGTGTTAGGGCGATAGCGAGACTTTTCTTGCCCTCTTCCACGCCTTTACCTACATACACATCAAAAAGACTAACATCCGTTAAGAAGCTTCCACCTGCGTCTAAACATGCCTCGACGATATCGCCAGAAGCTATATCATCAGCAACAACTAATGCTATATCACGACGGTTTGAAGGGAACTTAGATACCGCCACCGCTTCTGGAAGTACGCGGGTGTTAATTGCCGACCATTCAATTTCAAATACAATAGTACGACCATTTAAACCAAACGCACGCTCTAGTTCTGGATGCACGGTACCAATAACGCCCACTTCTTTACCATCAACAACAATTGCGGCAGCCTGTCCAGGATGAAGAGCTGGGTGTTTTGTTGAAGTAAAACTGTAAGCAGTTTCATTCGAAGTCAGTTCTAAAACTGCTTCTAGATCACCTTTTAGATCGTAAAAATCTACCGTATTGCTTTCAATGTCCCAGTGCTCTTCACCACGACTTCCTGCAATAACACCGGCAAGCATCTGCTCTTGGCGCATACCATTCTCTACCGCTTGATCTGGGATAAAACGAAGGCCTGACTCAAACAATCGCACGCGAGGTTGTTGACGTTTTTGGTTGTGAACAACCGTATTCAATAAGCCTTGGATCAAACCAAGACGCATTGCAGACATATCAGCCGATATTGGGAAAGGTAGAATAAGTGCCTCTACACCTGGAACCACGAGTTTCTGTTGCTCTGGTTCAACGAAGCTATAAGTAATCGCCTCGTGATAACCACGATCAACAAGTAAGTCACGAACACGTTTAAGTGATTGGTTCGCTTCCTTGTGAAGGTTCATGCTTAAACCAGCAACCGGAGCTTGGTTTGGAATATTGTCGTAACCGTAAATTCGGCCTACTTCTTCAATCAAATCTTGTTCAATTGCGATATCAAAACGCCATGACGGAGATTCAGCGGTCCAACCATTGTCAGTTTCAGAAACATCACAACCTAGTCGAGTAAGAATCTCAACTACATCAATTGATGGTATTTCATGGCCTAAAAGCGAATCAAGCTTTGTGCGACGAAGTAACACTGTGTTTGATTTCGGTAATGCAGCTTCAGATTCAAAACCAGCAATAGGACCCGCATCACCACCACAGATATCAATAAGTAGTTGTGTAGCACGTTCCATACAGTCCGCTTGGCGAGCATAATCAACACCACGCTCATAACGCATAGAGGCGTCAGTATGAAGACCATAGCGACGAGCACGACCGCGAATTGCATCTGGCGAAAAGAAAGCACATTCAAGAAGTACATCTTTAGTTTCGCTTGTTACGCCTGAACCTTCTCCACCAAAAACACCACCAATGGCGAGTGGTTTTTTATGGTCACAGATAATCAACGTATCACTGTTTAACTCGGCTTCGTTGCCATCCAACAGTGTCAGTTTTTCACCCTGTTCTGCTAAACGAACCACAATACCCCCTTCGATTTGATCCAAATCGAAGGCATGCATTGGTTGACCTTGTTCTAACAAAACATAGTTAGTGATATCAACAATAGGATCGATAGAGCGAATACCACATCTGCGCAATTTCTCTTGCATCCAGATTGGCGTCTCAGCTTGAACATTTACATTCTTAACGATACGACCTAGGTAACGAGGACAAGCATCAGCCGCTTTCACCTCTATTGAAATCATATCGTCAATGCTGGCGGCAACAACATCGAAAGATGGTGACTGCACTTCAGCTCTATTTAACACGCCAACTTCTCTTGCTAAACCGCGAATACTAAAGCAGTCCGCACGATTAGCTGTGAGGTCAACATCAATAGTTACATCGTCGAGATCTAGGTACTCACGGAAGTCTTTGCCAATAATGGCATCTTCAGTCAGTTCCATGATGCCATCGGATTCAACATCAATTCCAAGTTCCGAAAATGAACAAAGCATGCCATGTGATGGTTGACCACGTAGCTTTGCCTTCTTGATTTTAAAGTTACCAGGGAGAACCGCACCAACCGTAGCAACAGCGACCTTAATACCTTCTCGGCAATTTGGTGCACCACATATAATGTCTAATAATTCTTCGGCACCGACATCCACTTTTGTAACACGAAGTTTATCTGCGTCTGGATGTTGGCCGCACTCTACAACTTTACCCACTTTTACGCCGGTAAAAATGCCCGCTACTGGTAGAACGTCATCAACTTCTAGGCCAGCCATAGTGATTTGATGTGTTAGCTCGTCGGTCGTAACAGCGGGATTAACCCACTCACGTAGCCAAGATTCACTGAATTTCATTGTTCGACTGCCTCTGAATTACTTGAACTGTTTAAGGAAACGAAGATCGTTCTCGAAGAACGCTCGTAGATCATTGACGCCATAGCGAAGCATAGTAAGACGCTCTACGCCCATACCAAATGCAAAGCCCGAGTATTTCTCAGGGTCAATACCTACGCTGCGAAGTACATTGGGATGTACCATGCCGCAACCTAAAATCTCTAGCCATTTACCATTTTTACCTTTTACGTCAACTTCCGCAGAAGGCTCGGTAAATGGGAAATATGATGGGCGGAATCGAACCTCTAAATCTTCTTCAAAGAAATTACAAAGAAAATCATTAAGAATGCCTTTAAGTTGTGCAAAGTTAACATTCTCGTCAACTAACATACCTTCTACTTGGTGGAACATTGGTGTATGCGTCTGATCATAATCGTTTCTATACACTCGACCAGGCGCAATAAAACGCAACGGTGGTTGACGTTCTTCCATGGTGCGGATCTGTACACCTGATGTATGAGTACGAAGCATCAACTTAGGATTAAAGAAGAAAGTATCGTGGTCAGTACGAGCAGGGTGATCGTCGGCAATATTTAGTGCATCAAAGTTATGGAAATCATCTTCAACTTCAGGACCAGACTCGACGGTAAAACCTAACTCACCAAAAAAGCTTTCTATTCGCTCTATTGTTCGAGTTACTGGGTGTAAGCCACCATTTTCAATACGACGACCTGGTAGTGTCACATCGATTGTTTCAGCCGCGAGTTTTGTCTCTAATTCTGCACGTTGCAGTGCGTTTTTACGCTCTGCAATCGCTTGCTGTACGGCACCCTTCGCTTTGTTGATCTCTTGACCAGCAGTGCGACGTTCTTCAGGTGGTAGTTTACCTAGGCTTTGAAGTTGAGCCGTTAGCTCACCTTTTTTTCCTAGAAATTGAACACGCACTTCGTCAAGTGCAACTAACGAGTCAGCACTATCAATGGCTGACGTTGCGTTAGCAATGATCTCTTGTAGATGTTGCATCTTTTCCTCATCCACCTTGCGGTAGTGTCCATAATAAGGGCGTTTTGGTCTTTCAAAGTAGGTCGACAACTTTGAAAGATCAACACGCCCACATATTAAACTTAATAGCTGTACATATTAATCAAACCGAAGCTCAAAGCCAAATTGAATCTACGTTAATCGACTCTTATCATTCAATTAGTTGCCAATTATTTTGTAATTAACGATTTAGCCTCGCCTATTGTGTAACTGATACCCTATATAGACGCCGTTTACACACCATAAATCATTGTATTGTCCGCACACAGTTCTTGCCTGCGTTTTTCGCCATATATACTGAGTCGTCGGCCAACTTAATCAAATCACTGACATCTTTAGTCGATTCGCATAACGCTGCGACACCCACACTGATACTCCCTTCCCAACAATATCCATCATAAGGTAGGCGTATTTTATTCACTTGTTCGTGAACAGTTTGTGCCAAAGCTAACCCTTGTTGTAGATCTATTTCCGGGCAAATAACAATAAACTCATCACCACCCAATCGACAGACTGAATCTTGGGGTCTAAAACTCCGCTTCAGAACAGTCGAAAGCTCGACGAGCACTGCGTCCCCGGCATCATGGCCACAGGTGTCATTGACTTGCTTAAATTTGTCCACATCGACAAGCATGCAAACTAGGGGCAGTTGTTCAGATCGTGCTTTATCCCATTGCATACTGATCTCTCTCATTGCGAATCGGCGGTTAGGCAATTTAGTTAACGTATCAGAGTACGATAACTCTTGGAGCATTTTATTGGCTAAAGATAATTCCTGAGTACGCTGCTCGACTTTATCTTCGAGAGACAAATTCAAAAGTATTAGCTCCTTATTGCGAGCTGAAACTTGTTCAAATAACGTTTTCAACGCTGTCAAAAGAGGACCAATCGCCTCATCATGTTCACGCTCTTCGTTTTCGAAAGCTTGTGCAGAACTCAAACCATTTTCAATAGCAATCAATTGCCTCGCCATATTTTGGTCACTACCTAAAATATGGTAAACCAGCCATTGAACGAGAAAATCTAAAAGTTGTTTAGACAGGTCGTCACTTTCCAGTCGCAAAGATTCTGAAAACTCTTTTACATCATCAATAAATTTTTGATGAGATTGGCGGTGGCCATCAAAATGTCCTTGAGAAATACCCACTCGTTTCATTAAGTTTTCTTCTTCATGAAAATGATAAGAAGTGTAATCAGATAACTCTTTCAGTGCCCGCTTTGCTTCCAGAATTGAGAAATCGTTTTGTGTCGTTAATTCCCCATATTTATTGACAAGTTTTACAAGATACAGATGCTGCTCATCGACTTCCTTGATACCCGTTTCAAAATTTTTATCCCATTGAAATGACTGCATCTGGTACTCCTATCTTATGACTTCTGTTTCTTATAATACGAAATAAAAAAAAGAGAAGATATTAACAAGATATAATTTTTCACTTTATCTTCAATAATAATTAGATTTTTATTACTTCGAAAAGGAATATTTCGCAATGAACACGCTGGTTCGGTAAGATACCGTTGCATGGTGCTTACATCTCACCACCTGAGGTTACTACCTGCAAAATTTGTTTCCTATTTTAACTATACTGACCCGGCTGACTAAATAATGAAAAAAATATTCTGTGGTGCGTTGACTAAAGACAACGAAAAACAGATTCAACTTATAAGAAATACCGTCTTCACCTCCGAGCAAAATGTGGACCCTACTATTGATTTTGATGGTCAAGATATCGTCGCCATCCATACCCTTATTTTTATAAACAATACTCCTGTGGCGACAGGCCGAATGCTTAGGGATGGACATATTGGAAGAGTTGCCGTACTTAAGACGCACAGAGGATTAGGTTTGGGTTCGCAGGTTATCGCAGCACTACAGCAATACGCCATTGAAAATCGATATCCACGAATTTATTTAGGTTCCCAACTTCATGCTGAACCATTCTATACCAAATTAGGTTTTAAACCGTTTGGCGCCCAATATACCGAGGCAAATATTGAACATATCTCTATGGAGAAAATAATACTTCCGTAAACGTTGGCCAAAAAAGGAGTACCAAACTGGTTAGACTCGTGTTAGATGTGATTTATAAACAAAAAAAAGAGACCCTAAGGTCTCTTTTTTAAAGTCTGTATAACTGTCTAATTAAAGAGCAGCTTTCGCTTTCTCTACTAAAACTGCAAATGCAGTTTTGTCGAATACAGCGATATCAGCAAGGATCTTACGATCGATCTCGATAGATGCTTTCTTAAGGCCGTTAATGAAACGACTGTAAGATAGACCATTTTGACGAGAAGCAGCGTTGATACGAGCGATCCATAGTTGACGGAACTGACGCTTTTTATTGCGACGGTCACGATATGCATATTGACCAGCTTTTGTAACTGCTTGGAAAGCTACACGATAAACACGTGAACGTGCTCCGTAATAACCTTTAGCTTGCTTTAGAACTTTCTTGTGGGATGCACGTGCTTGTACACCACGTTTTACGCGAGGCATTATGTCTCTCCTAAACTATTAATAAAACTAAAAAGAATTAAGCGTATGGCAACATACGTTTAACAGCAGCTACTTCACATCTAGGAAGTATTGCGTTAGGACGTAGTTGACGCTTGTTCTTAGTAGTACGCTTAGTCAGGATGTGACGTTTTGTAGCGTGCTTAAACTTTATACCACCAGCAGTTTTCTTAAAACGCTTGGCAGCACCTCTGTTGGTTTTCATCTTCGGCATGATGAATAACTCCGCATTGTTAGTTGTTAATAAACATAGTAATTAGGGCGAATAAAATCCCGCAACATAAGCTGCGAGACTATACTACTTGCAGGCCTTTAATTACTTCTTTTTGGGGGCCAACACCATGATCATTTGGCGACCTTCTATTCTCGTTGGGAAAGATTCGACAACAGCTAATTCCTCTGTATCTACTTTCAAACGATTAAGAACGTCGACACCGATCTCTGGGTGTGCCATTTCTCGGCCACGATAGCGAATTGTTACCTTCACTTTGTTGCCTTCTTCTAGGAAACCGGTCAGGTTGCGTAGTTTTACCTGATAGTCTCCAATATCAGTCCCAGGTCGGAATTTTATTTCCTTAGTCTGGATCTGCTTTTGCTTCTTCTTCTGCTCTTTTGCAGCTTTGCTCTTCTCGAAGAGGAACTTGCCATAGTCCATAACACGACAGACTGGTGGCTCGGCGTTTGGACTGATCTCTACGAGATCCATACCAGATTCTTCTGCTGTAGCTAATGCGTCAGCAAGACCTACGATACCTACTGGCTCACCATCTGCGCCAGTTAGACGTACTTCACGTACGCCACGAATTTCACCGTTTAAACGGTGTAGGTTTGGTTTGGCCACTTGCTGGCCGCGTCTTCCGCCTTTAATAGTTTATTCCTCCAGATTAAGCTTACGGGTAGAAACCTCAACTTGAAGATAGCTTATAAAGTCTTCAACTTTAATCTTACCAAGGTCTTTACCTTTACGAGTTCGTACTGCAATTTCTCCGGCTTCCATTTCTTGGTCACCACAAACAAGCAGATACGGTACACGCTTTAAAGTGTGTTCGCGGATTTTAAAGCCTATCTTCTCATTTCTCAAGTCCGCTTTTGCTCTAATTCCCGATTTTTGCAATTTATTTACAACTTCTTTAACGTAATCGGCCTGTTTGTCCGTAATATTCATGATAACGGCTTGTTCAGGTGCTAACCACGTCGGGAAAAATCCTGCGTACTCTTCAATGAGAATTCCGATAAAACGCTCTAATGAACCCAAAATCGCACGGTGAATCATTACAGGAATCAACCTTTCGTTGTTTTCGCCAACGTAAGTTGCCCCTAAACGACCAGGAAGGTTGAAATCGAGTTGTACTGTACCACATTGCCATGCACGATCTAAACAGTCATGTAATGTGAATTCGATCTTAGGACCATAAAATGCGCCCTCACCTTCTTGGATTTCATATTTAATATCAAGGTTTTCTAAAGATTCTTTGAGCGCTTCTTCTGAGCGGTCCCAAATCTCATCACTACCTACACGTTTTTCAGGACGTGTCGAAAGCTTGACCTCAATTTCTTCAAAGCCAAATGTCTTGTATACATCATACACCATCTTGATGCATTCAGTGACTTCTTCTTGAATCTGTTCTTCTGTACAGAATACGTGGGCATCATCTTGTGTAAAGCCACGTACTCGCATTAAGCCGTGTAGCGCACCTGATGGTTCATTTCGGTGGCAAGAGCCAAACTCAGCCATACGTAACGGCAGATCACGATAAGACTTCAAACCTTGGTTGAATATTTGAACGTGCCCAGGGCAGTTCATTGGCTTAATAGCATATTCACGGTTTTCAGAGCTGGTTGTAAACATAGCATCTGCGTATTTGTCCCAGTGACCAGAACGCTCCCAAAGAACACGATCCATCATTAATGGACCTTTTACTTCCTGGTAGCCGTACTCATCAAGCTTAGTTCGAACAAAGACTTCTAAATCTCGGAAAATTGACCAGCCATTATGATGCCAGAATACCATTCCTGGCGCTTCTTGTTGCATGTGGAACAAGTCTAAATGCTTACCAATTTTACGATGGTCACGCTTGGCGGCTTCTTCTAAACGAGTTAAATGCGCTTTTAGTGCTTTCTTATCATGGAAAGCTGTACCATAAATACGCTGCAACATTTTATTGTCGCTATTACCTCTCCAATAAGCACCAGCCACGTTTAAAAGAGTAAAGTTCTGACAAAAGCCCATATGCGGTACATGAGGACCGCGGCACATGTCTACGTATTCTTCATGGTGGTAAAGACCTGGACGGTCATCTTTAGCTACATTTTCGTCTAAGATAGCAATCTTATAACTTTCATCACGAGATTCAAAAGTATCACGAGCTTCTTGCCAGCTAACGTTCTTCTTAACAACCTGATATTTGGTTTTAGCCAGTTCTTTCATGCGCTTTTCTAACGCTTTAAGGTCATCTTCAGTGAGAGAGTGCTCTAAGTCGATATCATAATAAAAGCCACTGTCAATCGTTGGGCCAATTGCCATTTTAGCGTTTGGAAACAACTGCTTAATCGCATGCCCAAGTAAGTGTGCACATGAGTGGCGTACGATTTCTAAACCATCTTTCTCATCTTTTGTCGTGATAATTTCTAAACTTGCATCATTTTCGATAAGGTCACAAGCGTCGACACGATTGCCATCTAATCGGCCGGCGATGGTTGCTTTAGCAAGACCGGGACCAATTGAAGCGGCGATGTCCATTGTTGAAACAGGGTTGTCAAATTGACGCTGACTACCGTCAGGAAGAGTAATTACTGGCATGATATATCCTTCACAGTGGTGTTGCGTACCAAGCAACACATGCTAATTTATAATAAAGTTTGGTTTGGTGAACATCTATCAGTAATACGTATACCGGATATTCATCAAGGGGAAGGATTTTACTCGCTAAATTTAGATTTGCATAGTGTGAATATGGCGTTAATTCAACTTTTTGGCCGAATAAGCAATCAGATTGTTCTCACAGTGGATATTCCGATCAATACAGGGAGACTACTCTTAAAAAGACTGGGCATAGTTTGTCCCTATACCCAGCTTAGAATATTGATGCTACTTGGCTTTAATGTAAAGGTCTTTGGAATAAATTCGACCTTCTGCATTATGCATTGGGAAGCCACCAATCGTTGGCTTTACTAACCTAGCTTGCATATAGAAATAGATAGGTGCTATTGGCATATCCTTAGCGAGGATCGATTCCGCTTGATCGTAATACAGATTCCTTTCTTTTTCATTGGTCGCCATCTGAGCTTTAGAGATCGCTAGATCGTACTCACTGTTTTTGTAAAAAGCGTAGTTTCGTTCATTGTCAGACGTAAACAAGCTCAAAAAGGTAGAGGCTTCGTTGTAGTCACCACACCACGATGCTCTTAAGATATCAAAATCACCCGATTTCCTAGCACTCAGGTATGACTTCCACTCTTGGTTTTCGGGCATTATTTGCGCACCTAGATTTTTATCGAGCATAGACGCAATAGCAATGGCAATGGTTTTGTGACTTTCGCTCGTGTTATATAAAAGCTTTGCTTTAATTGGGTTATGTTCGTCAAAACCAGCTTCTTTAGCCAATAATGCACCTTGCTCTTCTCGTTCCGTCTGGCTCAACTTAGCATAATCCGGCAGAGTCGCTTTGAAACCCGCAACATCTTTGTGCGCGAAAGTGAATGCCGGTGCATTTCCGACATTCGTAATTCCATTCGTAATCACATCACGTTTGATTGAATACGCCGCGGCTTTACGTACTTTTGGGTCATCAAATGGTTTGTGTTGCGTGTTAAAGGCATAGTAATAGGTACATAACAAAGGTGTCACACGGTAGTCATCTGGATAGGTCTCTTTAATCTTGATTGCCATCTGTGCTGGTACATCTGACGTCATGTCAACTTCACCAGTTTTATAACGATTAAGTGCAGAATTTTGGTTTTCAAACGGGATATAAGTTACGTGGTTTAAAATCGTATTGCTGTTATCCCAATAGTGTTCATTTCTTTCCAACTCGATACGTTCGTTGATTACCCATTCAGTAAGCTTAAACGCACCGTTAGAGACCATGGTTTCCGGCCTAGCCCACTTATCACCGTTAGATAATACTGTTTTAGCATGAAGTGGCATCATCGCAGTATGTGCAGTCATGGCGATAAAGTACGGAACCGGTTTGTCCAATTCGAATTCCAAGGTATAGGCATCTAACACTTTTACACCCAATGATTCTGCTGGCATTTTTCCTTCAATTATCGCTTTGGCATTTTTTATTTCTGTTAGTTTCAAATACCACGCGTTAGGAGAAGCAAAATTGGGATCGACGACTCGTAGTAAACTAAATAGGAAATCATCCGCAGTGACAGGGTCACCATTAGACCAACGCGCATCTTTTCGAAGATGAAAGGTATAGACTTGGTTACCTTTATTTTCCCACCTATCGGCTACACCGGGGATCACTTTTCCATTTTCATCCTGAATAACTAGCCCCTCGAACAAGTCTCGTAGGATATGCATTTCTGGCATCCCTTCCGCTTGTAAAGGGTCTAACGTCGCAGCTTCTGCATCATTGCCTCTTACCAAAACCTGTTTATCTGCAAGTGACACACCTTCTGGCACATTGGCTTCGTTTGCTTGTGCAGAAAAGGCGATCGATAAAATTACACTCGTTAATATTGATAAGGGGTTCTTACACTTGTTTTCCATTGGTCATCCTTGAATGTTGATGCACATATTAAATAACGCATTGACTAATTGATATATATAGACAAACCATAATGATATTGTTTATATCTCTACGAGATGTAAATATATCAGTTTGTGTGGGGCGTCGTTTAGGGTAAAGCTCACATATTAAAAAATGGAAAGGCTAATGATACAATTAAGACAGCGTTCTGATAGAGCAACATTCACCGTTGAACCGGTTTTATATGGTCACTCTGTTCATGGTGCCCCACTGTTATATTTTCCTGCTCAAGTTGATGTCGATCAGGCGGGCCTAATTTTTGCCGGAACTCATGGTGATGAAACGGCCTCAATCTCTGCATTATCATGTGCACTACGGACACTTGTTGAAAACCAACAAAAACACCATGTTATCTTATCCGTCAATCCCGATGGCAATCAGTTAGGCACACGTTCGAATGCTAACTACGTCGATCTAAACCGAAACTTCCCAACACAGAATCAATTAGTTGAAGATACTGTCTACCGCTGGAACGGCAGAGCAAATGCAAGAGATGTGAATATTAAAACCCGCTACGGTACAAGTCCAGAACCGGAAACTGAGGCGTTAATTGATTTAATTACTCAATTAAAACCTTTATTTTCTGTAAGCTTTCACGAGCCTCTTGCTTGTATCGATGATCCAAATATGTCCCACCTTGCCCATTGGTTATCAAATAGATTCGATCTTCCAGTGGTTCCAAATGTTGGTTATGAAACACCGGGCTCGTTCGGAACATGGTGCAAAGAAAATGATTTACCTTGTGTAACCGTTGAGTTACCTGCTGTGTCTCCCGACGATTCAAGCGAAACATATCTTGCTGCATTAACCCAATTATTGAGCTCTAGCACAACAGAATTACTCGGTTGACCCTAGCTAAGTTCTCAAACCCATGATCTCATTGACCATTAACATTTATTGAATGACAGTTGTTGGTCAAAACTCACTGATTAGACCATTGTCACAAAAAAATTGTATATAATTGATCTGTTTTTAGCGACTAGCAGAGAATTATGTTTTTAACTCCTTATTTTTCAGTACTTAACCAGAAATTTCAATTTACTCGACGTCAAGCGAGCCATTTCGCAAAAAAAGTAGCAGGCGATTTTAACCCGCTTCATGACGAAGATAACAAACGTTTTTGCGTACCTGGCGATCTTCTTTTTGCTGTCTTACTTAAAAAAGAAGGGATCAGCCAAAAAATGCGTTTCGATTTTTCTGGCATGGTAAATGATGGCATTGCGCTTCAAGTAGAGAACAAGTGCGAAAACGAAAGTGCGGTTGTAGATGAAAAGGGTAAAGAGTATCTGCATATGAACCGAGAAGGCGAAGTGAGTCACGATGCAGAGTTTATCGAACATGTCGTTAAAAATTACGTACAGTTTTCCGGAATGAACTTCCCACACATCATGGTTCCTTTGATGGAACAACAAAAAATGATGATCAACTGCCAGCGTCCTCTGGTTATCTATGAAAGTATGGAAATTGAGTTTACTCGTTTAGATCTCCATCACCCAGAGGTTGAGTTTTCAGGTGCGACGTTTGATGTTGCAGGAAAACGCGGAATCGTCACCCTCAACTTTGATTTTAAAGAAGATGGTGAACTAGTAGGAAAAGGGGTTAAGCGCATGGTCGCAAGTGGATTACGCCCATATGACCATACTGCCGTGGATGATCTGGTTTCTCGATTTATCGAATGTAAAGACGCATTTTTATCCAAATTTGTTATCACCGCTTAAATCCAGCATATTATTAAATACCCCCCTCTTCACTATGTGAAGGGGGGGGTATTTGGCTAAATCCAACGCCTAACCTTATTTTTATAATCCGTGTAACCCTTACCAAATTTACTGGTTAAGTGCCTCTCTTCGGGGCCAATTTGAAACCGGTTCATGTACATTACAAATAGAACGCACACAGTCAAACTGGAGAGGTCCTGTAACCAGTAGCCAAAACCAAACAAAAGCAACAATAAACCAAAGTACATAGGGTTTCGGGTAAGTTTATAGACGCCTGTATCTACCACCGATGTCGTCTTATCGACATCGACCGGATGTACCGATGTTTTTGCTTTCTTAAATTCATAGATTCCACTAAGACCAAAATAGCCAGCCCCAACAAAACAGATAGCAAAGACAACATTTGAAATCGGAACACCGATAATAAATAACGAACTTAACGAGTGAAACCAATACATAAGGCAAAGGCACACTAGAAAGACAAATACCGGTGGTACTTTCAGTTCTAACTCTTTCATATATTGATTTCCACTTTCTTACACATTAACAAGTACCATCGTCAACCTACTTAGTTAACGACAATTATTGAGTACAATTTTCAGCTAAATCATTAGCAGTAGAGCTTGCACCGGATGCTTCATCTTCTGATGCTCCAATCGCTTGACCTGACTACGGCAAGAATATCCTGTGACTAAGCAACGTTCTTTGTCTAAGTGCTGCATCTGAACTCCCCAGCTCAAATTGTAGATATCTTTCGACATCTGGTACTTGTCTTGTTCGTGTCCGAATGTTCCAGCCATACCGCAACAGCCTACAGACACACTCTCTAGCACGCCGCCAAAGAATTTAAAAATTGTTTGCCACTCTTTTTCGGCGTTTGGCAATCGTGTTTTCTCAGTACAGTGTGCAAAAAGATGCCACGGTGCTTCGTTGGATGGTTCACCAACCTTTAGGCTATCAAGTTGGTCAATTAGGTATTCATGGGAATTCAGTACTTGAAACTCCCCTCTTCCTTCTCCCAAAATATCGACATACTCATCGCGATAACAAAGCACAAGGGCCGGGTCAACACCAACCATTGGAATATTCAAATCAGAGACCATATTTAAGAAACTTGCCGCTGTTTTTGCGGTGTCCGTAAACTGTTTTAAAAACCCTTTTATATGTTGTGCTTTCCCATTTGGTTTGAACGGTAACAAAATAGGTTGTTTTCCAAGTTTCTCGAGCAAAACAACAAAGTCGGCGACCACTTCAGCATCGTAAAAAGAGGTGAACGGATCTTGTACGATAAGCACATGATTGTCTCTGTCTTCTTTAGAAAGCCGCGCTAGTTTTTGAATATCAAATTTAACGCTATTATTATCAGCAAGCTGCTGCTTCAATGTTGGTTTTGATAATAAAGGCGCGTCAATGTACCCCACTGTTTTTGCCGTTAAACCTTGTACCCATTTCTGAGCTAGAACCGCATTTACTACCATGGGTGCTTTTGCCATTAACGGCAACATCGTTTCAATATTTGCGACGAGGTAATCTTTCGCTGGGCGCTGATAACGAGAATAGTAGATATTTAAGAAACGAGATCTAAAACTCGGCACATCAACTTTAATTGGGCACTGAGTACCACAAGCCTTACACGCTAGACAGCCGTTCATCGCCTCATATACTTCATGTGAGAAATCATATTCGTGTCGTTTGTTTAGGCTATTTCTTACTCGATCAACCATTACGCTAATTGTTGGGTTCTTACTCAACGTCTCATTTTCGAGGTCGAGGATATCAACGCCTTGTTCCGTCAGTTGACGAAGCCACTCACGAACAAGCCCTGCACGGCCTTTAGGCGATTGCCTTCGATCTGCTGTCACTTTCATAGAAGGACACATTGGTGAACTGGTATCGTAGTTAAAGCAGAGCCCGTTGCCATTGCACTCCATTGCTTGCTTGAAGCTATCTCTTACTGTAACGCTAATTTGACGGTCGTAAAACGCCCGTTTTGTACCACTCACTTTCACCAGTTCAGCACTACTATCCAATGGCGTGCATATCTTTCCTGGATTCATTTTGTTCATAGGGTCAAACGCCGCTTTTATACGACGAAGTTCAATAAACAACTCCTCACCAAAGAATTCCGGACCATATTCTGAGCGATAACCTTTTCCGTGTTCTCCCCACATCAAGCCGCCATACTTGGCAACTAAGGCGACAACACGATCAGATAACTCCTGCATCAAAGCTTCTTGTAAAGGGTCACAAAGGTCAAGCGCTGGACGAACATGGAGTACGCCTGTATCGACATGGCCAAACATTCCGTAATAAAGACCTTTGCTATCTAATAACTCACGAAACTCCGCAATAAAATCGGCAAGATGTTCTGGTGGTACACACGTGTCTTCTGTGAAAGGAACGGGTTTCGCTCTTCCTTTTATTGCCCCTAGCAGACCAACGGCTTTTTTCCGCATACCGTATATACGACCGATACTCGCTAAGTCCTCACAGACTTGATAGCCTATCAGTCCTCTCTCGTCATTTGCGAGCATCTGGTCGAGCTGTGCAGTTAAGGCCGCAACTTGTTCAACGATGACTTCGGTATCATTTCCTGCAAACTCTACAATGTTGATGCCAAGCATTTCTTTATCTGGCACATCAAGAAGCAGGTCACTAACAGAATGCCAAACAATATCCTCTTTCGCTAAATTGAGCACTTTTGAATCAATGGTTTCTACAGACAAAGCGTTAGCTTCTACAAGAAACGGCGCCATTCTAAGCGCAGAATCAAAGCTATTATATTTTACGTTGACTAGGGTTCTTGTTTTAGGGATTGGGGTAAGATTTAATTTGGCCTCGGTTATAAAAGCCAATGATCCTTCCGATCCACACAGTACGCGAGTTAAATCAAATTCACCTTGTTCACTCAATGCATTTTTTAAATCATAACCAGTTAAGAATCGATTTAATGGTGGGAACTTATCAACTATCTGTTTTCTTTTCTCTCGACATACTTGTTCCGTTACTTGATAGGCGTTGTAAGCATACTCACCTATTTCATTACCCCCTTGAGACTTATCTGTTTCATAGGTTGATCCGTCTGCAAATACAGCTTGCAGAGAAAGAACGTGATCAGAGGTTTTACCATACCGAAGAGAACCTTGGCCTGAAGCGTCGGTGTTAATCATGCCGCCAAGTGTCGCTCTGTTACTGGTTGACAGTTCAGGAGAGAAAAAGTAGCCATATGGGCGGACAACATCGTTAAGTTGATCTTTTATGATGCCAGTTTGTACTCTAACCCATCCCTCTTTTTCATTAATCTCTAGCACTTTATTCATATGTCTAGATAGGTCGACAACAATGCCTTTGGTTAACGACTGACCATTAGTCCCTGTTCCTCCACCTCGAGGCGAAAAAGTAATCCGCTCGTAATCCGAATGCTGACTTAATCTACCGATAAGAATAACGTCGGCAGTCGTTTTGGGATGCACAACCGCTTGTGGCAGTTGTTGATAAACGCTGTTATCCGTTGCAACCGCGAGACGGCTCGAGTATTGAGATTCAATATCACCAGTGAAACCTTGATTAATAAGCTGGTCCAAGTATTTTAATACAACCGGGTCAACACTATTTTGGTTCTCTAACCGGGGTAGTGTCATTCTGGTCACTGATTTTACGTTTTTAGACATATCTGCATTGCTAGACATTGTGCTTCCTGCCCTCTACCTACACTGTATCCTACAGTTAAGGGGATGCTTAAGTGTTAAAATTATGATTTGGGTCACTTTACCTCATCTGACATTTGAACAAAACATTATTCCTAATGACCTAGTCGATATTTTTGTTCATAATCAATAACAACTAATGCGAAATCAATATAAGAATAGACACAATGAAAAAAAATAAAGTCATCACTACTGAAGATATCTTGCTTATGCTTTGCCAATCTGTTTCAGGCGTTTTGAGCACGGCGACCAATACCGACATAAAATACTCAGCTATGGTACAAAAAATAAATAAGACCTGTTTACGACCGGACTTTGGTTGTTTTGTCTTATTCGATGGTGGATTTTCTGGTTTGGTCGTCACGAACTTTACCTCACAATCTGCATTAGAAATTTACACCAATTACATGCGCAACATGGGTATGCCAGAAGAAGAGCTCGCGATACTTCACACCTCAGATGAAGTGGGTGACGTATTAGGCGAGTTGATGAACCAACTGGTTGGTGACTTTACGCATAAAATCCGTAAGGAACTAAAAACAAACATTACTCAAAATCAGCCTAAAATGCTCGCAATCAATAAGCAGGTTCTTATTTCTATCGATACTAACTTAGATAGACCCCAAGCTAGACGCGTAACGTTCTCAACCGAAGGCAATAACATTTTCTACTTAGAATTAGCGATGGATAAAACCGAGTTTATTCAAATGGAAGAGTTTGAGCTAGAAGAGAGTTCTGACCCTGATTTCATTCTAGAACAAGAGCAAAACAAAAAAGCCAAGACGAAATCTGAAGAGGTGGAATCAAACCATTCTGCAAACGATTTATTAGATGAACTAGGGATATAGTTAAACATTATTTGTCTTCGTTCACGTAGCGAACCGTCGAAAGACGGTTTTTTATTACTCTTCTATATTAAAGCTCTCCTTTATCTCCGAGCCAAAAGTAGGTAAAATAGTCGACTTTTCGAAGTTAAGCACTCTATTTTAAGTAGGTTCATGGATAAGCAGAAAGCGCTAAAGAAAATTGCAAAATGCCTAGAATTAGGCAACTCAGCCAATGTAAACGAGGCTGCACAAGCAATTAAAATGGCCCATCGCCTAATGATCAAATATGGTCTGGATAAAGACGATATTGAGTTCATTAAGATGGGTAAAACCCAATCTACCCATCTGCTACCAACCAGTATTAGTTCCACTATATTAAGAGTAATTCGTGGTATCAACACCAAGTTTGGTGTTGAAGCTGTTCTCTTAAACCATAAAGGACTTAAACGCGTAGAATTTATAGGAGAAGCTGATCGCGCCATTTTTGCTGCATTTGCTTTCGACATTATCTATCGAGAAATGAACGAACACACTGGCCAGTTTAGAAATAGTTTTTCTGGTACAGGGACCAGCAACACGGAAGTCACACGTAGAGTAAACTCATTTGTGTCTGGTTGGGTAGAAGGCGCCCTAGAGAAATTACCTGAAATTGCACCCGACGATGATTCAAACAACAAAATCAACAACTATATTGACCGTGAATTCAAGAACATCGATCGTGAAACTTTTAAGCAACAACTAAGAGACGCAATGAAGAACATCACGAAAGACTACGAAGTAGGATTAAAAAAAGGTCGCAAACTATCGGTCAACCGGCCTGTCGATGGTGCCAAAGCACCGAAAATGCTTGAGTAACCATACACATTGGAATACGTGGGATAGCAACATGATATGTTTTAGATCTGTTTGGTTAGCTTGTTGTCTCCTGATGAGTACACTCTCATATTCCGTCACCGCAGCGATCGATAAAAATCTTATTACTACTGCGGAAACTGGAGACAGCAAAGCACAAATAGCGCTTTCGATTGCATATCAAGAAGAGAACAAATTCAAAGAAAGTCATTATTGGCTAATTAGAGCGGCGATGCAGGGAAATGGAGAAGCAAGCGTTCTTCTTGGTAATCTTTTCGAATCTATCGATAGTGAAAACTTCCAATCGCTACCTATCGCTGAAAACTGGTATTTAGCAGGTAACAACAATAATATTGCTGAAGCGGAGTTGGGCTATGCTCGGGTATTAGAAGCTCAGTTTAATAATCGAAAATCCAAACAACTGTCATCAATAACTGTACTTGATGATCAGATAGACCAAGATATTCAACAGTCCATAACGAGCGCCGCTGAATCCACTAATCATAATAAGAACAGAATTAACAGTGATATCATCATTACATTTCTTGTTCTGGTCAGCGTCGTTACTTACAGATCTATAAGGCGTCGAATAGCGCGTAGACAAGGAGTGAAGAAGACTCAGTTAGACAATCAGCTTCATCAACAAAGCAAGAAAATTAAAACGCTTCAAAGGCATCTAACTGCAGCGCATTCTCAGCTAAAACAAAATCAAATCGAAATAAAAAAAACCAATGTAGACCAAAGTACGATGCTTGCGTGTGCTGTGCTTGGTTACCATCCAAACCACTTACCTAGTGAAAAAGAAATAAAATTAAGATACAAGAAATTAAGTCGTATTTATCACCCCGACGCTAACGGCAGTGACGAAGAAATGAAGCGACTAAATAGCGCAATAAAAATCATTAGTACTTATCTTAAACAGCGATAACGCTAATAGGTAACAAATATTTAACATTTAAGTTCCAGATGTGTCATAATACTGCCCAAAAATAGCATTGTACTAAATTGTCCATTCATTTGGTCGATTGGATATATTTGCATAAAGCCATTGGAGAGAATGTAATGATTAACACTGAAGGAAACTGC
The DNA here is from genome assembly GCF_042465995.1 of Vibrio frigidus. Classification (NCBI taxonomy): domain Bacteria; kingdom Pseudomonadati; phylum Pseudomonadota; class Gammaproteobacteria; order Vibrionales; family Vibrionaceae; genus Vibrio; species Vibrio frigidus. The sequence goes on from NZ_JBCDMC010000006.1 coordinate 61,035, forward strand.
GATTGGTGCAACAGATATAGTATGTTGATCCGCCATGACTATGTTGATGGTAAATATCACCACTCCTGTGAAAGCTGTAATGACATGGCAAAAATCGATGTCAATCTATTCAATATTGACGAAATTGCATTAAGAAATAGAGCAGCCATAAGCATACGAGCATAAAAACCAGTCGTTATCCTCCAATTAAAAACCGCAAATGCGGTTTTTTTTATGTCTATAATTCAGTTATCACCCTTACTTTTTGTGTTCCTTGTCTAAAAACTGTCTAATTCGCCTATAAAATCAGCGAAAAAATACTTGCATGCCGACTAAATACAGACTACTGTGTATCTATACAGTATGTACAGAGAGACAGTATTATGCTTCAACTAAACATTGATAACACAACCGACACATTAGCGGCATTGAACCCGACAACAGAACTCAATCAGCGTTCTTTTTTTTCGGATGGCATATATCCTAAATTAGCAAAGCTGTCTCGAAAAAAACAGTGGATCTTATATACGGCAAACTGCCCTCGCCCATTGCAGTCTGAATTGATTCAACACAAAATCAATTGCACCAACGTGATTCATTTGAAACCTTCTAATCAATATTCTGAAGAAGAGATCGTTATCAAAGCTTTTGAAGCGGGAACAGCAAGTGCCGTAGTCGCAAGCTCAAATTTAGATCTACATGCACAAGCAAGGATTCTCACCGTTGCCAAGTTAAGAAACTGCGCAGTGTTTTTCTTAAACGATCAATCAAAGCCAAGTTACTTTTGTCATTAATCGTCATGCCTTAGGCTCCTCCTCGATTCGTGTGTATCGTTAATAGTTGATTGGGAACCGCGAGATCAATATGGCTAATAGCAAGATGCATGAATTGATTTAAATATAAATTTTAAGTGCTATTTTTAACATATAATACTTGTCCAATATTTTAGCTAACAAGAGTAATGGCACTCAATGAAATAGAACTACTAACACCATTCGCATTGGTATTGATAGCTATATTTTACGCAATCGTTTGCTTTTTCAGTGGCAGTCCATTCTAGTTCTGGTATTATGCGCCCATGTTTTGAAGCCTCAACCAAGGAATGTCTCGATGAGTCTCTCTGATCAAGTTCTCGCTGTTAATGATGATCTTCCAATCCGTACCAACAAACCCGTTCATAGTGGAAAAGTACGTTCTGTTTACTGGTTAACTGAAGAAGATAGCCAGCGATTAATCAAAGAAAAAAACTACAATGTCGCTCCTGACGCGCCACTTGCCATCATGGTAATCAGTGACAGAATCTCAGCTTTCGATTGCATTTGGGAAGCGGAAGGTGGATTGAAAGGTGTTCCAGGCAAAGGAGCAGCACTCAACGCTATTTCAAATCACTGGTTTAAACTCTTTAAAGAGAATGGCCTGGCTGAAAGTCATATATTGGATATCCCTCACCCGTTTGTTTGGATAGTCCAGAAAGCAAAACCAGTAATGATTGAAGCAATCTGTCGTCAATATATTACCGGTTCCATGTGGCGAGCTTATGACAAAGGTGAAAATGAATTCTGTGGCATTCAGCTTCCTAAAGGTTTAGAAAAAGATAAATCACTGCCTGAGCTTCTCATTACACCGTCAACCAAAGGTGTTCTTAAAGGGATACCAAATGTTCCTGAAGCTGACGACGTAAATATCTCTCGCCAAGACATAGAAGACAGTTTTTCCGCCTTCAACTTCTCTCAATCTAGTGATATAAAAACCTACGAGAAACTGCTTAAAGAAGGGTTCAATGTCATTAGTTCTGCGCTGAATGATGTTGGTCAAATATTTGTCGATACTAAATTTGAATTTGGTTATGTCACTGACCGTCAAGGTGATGAGAAACTCATCTACATGGACGAAGTCGGTACGCCTGATTCGTCCAGAATTTGGGATAAAGCAGAGTATAAAAAAGGAAATATCGTCGAGAACTCTAAAGAAGGTTTTAGACAGTTCTTGCTGAATCATTTTCCTGATCCCGATATATTATTAAACAAAGCGCGTATGGATGAACGATTTGCTCTCGCAAAGAACAATAAACTACCAGTCGAAGCATTGACTAAAGTGTCAGAAGTCTATGTCGGTATCGCTGAAAAAATAACGGGGAAAAAAATTCACATGAGTAATAACCCGAAGAAAGAAATCATTGATGTGTTACGTGAAAATTATGGTCTGATAACCGATTAAATCATAATTTAACGTTAACAGCTTGATGAAAAAGGGACACAAATGTGTCCCTTTTATTATATTTGGACGAGTAACTCATCTTGAGTTGTATGCTTAACTTGGGCATTGGTGTGTTTGACAATTTTTTCTATTTGGCTCTCATCAAGCTCATAAGGCATCATTAGTCGGAGCTCTTTTATACCTTCATGTTTTGCTAGGTTAACCAGACTAATTAGGTTTGATTCATCACTACTCTGCGCTGAGAGATTGTTGAAGGCTTGGTCCCATAATCTATCTTCAGGTTTTCGAGCTTCATCAATGTTACTTTTCCAAACGGTACCAAAGATAGGCGAAAAAAATCCAATTGCCTCGATAAAGGTCCATTTTTTTTTACAACTAGCACCTAAAAATGATGTGTAATCAAATACAGCTGATATCGTTTCTTGCTTTTCCATTATGCCCCCCAAGCGATAGCGGTAAAACAACGCTACTACTATTCAACACCTTCGCTCAGTTAGCAATAGAATATAATACATTGTTCTGTTCTCATGAGCTGAATCTCAGTTAAAGCATACTAAAACCAAGGTTTTAACAAAAAATCTACAGTAATGAGACCTATAATATACGCCTTGTAATATTTATTCACTAAGCACCGTTCTAATAATAATAAAACTCCTGACTGTCAAACTACGATTCCAATTTCGATTATTTAAACTGATAGTTTACTGTTTAAGCCATTATTTAAAAGAACAATTCCATGCAAATATATTATTATTTAACGGACCACTTTGTGACTAATTACTATTATTTTATGTCTACTATTCGACTCGATTTTTTATACTGAATACGCCATCCAGACCAGATTGGTAGCTCCCACCGTTTCGGTTCACTTTTACGCAATCCACTCTCAAACAAAATGTATACTCGTTTTTTGCTCGGCACATATTCTACTTTTAAATGTAGGTCTCCAAGGTTGAGACTAAATGGGTACTTCTGCGAAAAATCATCATATTCCCAATAGGGAATTCCTGCAAAAAGAAGGTCATCTTCGCAAAAAAGTAATAATTCATCTAGCTTATCGATACCGAGATCCTTCAGCTGACGAATAAACCAACTTTCAAAAGTCAGTGATTGCGGGCCAGAATATCTGTCATCCAAGCCTAGTTCTGTATAAAGACACCAATGATCAATCTCTTGCCTGCGTTTGTTCGCAAAACCAGGAAGCACTTTTTGCTTCAAAACTGCGTCTAATAATGGCTTTAACAGTTGATCTCCCTCGGGTTGAACAAGCCTGTTCATGATTTCTCGTCCTGCGAATATCAACGACAATTGACTGTATAATTGACCATCAACGATCATCGTCTTGCCCTGTTCCCACTCGCCTAACCCTAATCTGGCGACAAGGTTTAAAGGAATGGGTATCATCACCGTTGCCAGATTGAGTGTCTGTTTTAGCCCTTTCCCGGGCAGGCAATGTTGATCTAAAACTATCGCCGCCTCATCAGTATCAGAAAACCGACTGTTTCGTGCAGGAACCATCTCTATAAGGCCATTGCCTAGTGCTTGTCGCCTTTTCTTACGTCTAACAAACACCAATTCAGGATGGTTCTCTGCTATTGCTGAAACAAATTCGATCCGTTTAAAACGAGAGGCTACTTCAAGCTCTGGTAAATGAAATACGCGGCGCATTTGCTGAGCTAATTTCCTCGCCTCTTTAACTGCATCAATCTCTAATTGAATATTATCTTGGATATCTCCTCGCACAATCTTTATCAAGATTTCAGCGTCGCAACTATTGGGTTCCCATTGCGCAATTTTGTTTAAGCCGTGTTCATCACTAGGTAACTGGTAGAGCGCTGCAGGCACTGAAAGCGCCGCCGCTAGATCGAGCATCGCTTCTTTCGTTGCCTTGCAGGGCATTCGAGTTAATAGGTCGGCATATAGCGTGTCGATGGGTAGCGGGTAAAGCCGCCTTCCATGTTCAGTAACCATCCCGTTGTCATCGATCGCGGCCATTTTTAACAATACTAATTTTGCTTGCGTAAGCGATTTTTCGGAGAGAGTATCTAGGAATGTGAGTTCACATAACTCAAATCCACAACAAGCAGACGCCAACATCGCCTCAGACAACTCTTCGCGCAGTAGTTCTGGTGGCGTTACCAATTCCAATGGAGCATGTTCTCCATAAAGACGAATGCATTCACCATCCATCACACGCCCCGCTCTACCCGACCTCTGTTTCGCACTCGCTTTTGAGATACTCTTTAAGCTCAATACAGTACGACCATTACGTTGCAATGTTCTTCGTTCTAAACCAGAGTCAATGACCAAGGTAATATTAGGTATTGTCAACGACGTTTCAGCAACGTTTGTGGCCACCACAATCTTTTTCTTATCCAATTGGGTTAAGGCTCGATGCCGTTCACTGTCAGAAACCGAGGCGTGCAGCATCACCACTTCGACATCGTCTAACTTAGATAAAGATTGAACACAATGAGCTATTTCGTTTCTGCCAGGCATAAAGACAAGTATGTCGCCAGGGGTATTTTGGTAAACCGATTTCACACAGTTCACAGCATTCTGAACACAATTTTTGCTGTCTGGTAAATAGTGCGAATCTAGGCTCCTATAAACTAACCTCACGTTATATTGACGGCCTTGCGCAACTAATCTCTTTGCTCCGATATAGCGTGCGAGTTTATCGCCTTCTATGGTTGCGGAGGTAATAATCAGTCGGTGCTCTTGTGTTTTTTGTAATAAAGAGACGAGCAGATCGGTATCCCATCGTCTTTCATGAAACTCATCAACTAACACGATGTCAAACTCTGCTAGTCTATTATCATAAAACCACCTGAGTGCAACTCCGGGAGTAACAAAAATGATATTGGTCTCTATGCTAAAGCAAGATTCAAGCTTTATTGCATAACCAATGTTATCCCCCAACTCAGAACCATTTTGTTTGGCTAGATAAGTCGCTAGCGAGGTACAAGCTATTCGCCTCGGCTCTATGACCAGCACGCGACCATGTTCTGATGCCCATAAGGGAAGTTTGGTTGATTTTCCAGAGCCCGTTTCTGCTTCAACGACGATATGATGCTTTGGCAGAATCTGTAGAAATTTACTTTTAATGTTGTCGATCGGAAGCGATAGCATGGTCTAATTCAAAGAGGTGAGGATGCATGAGGGACTACTATACCGATTTTATACAAGACAATAGATTGATATTTGATAGAATCCTCTTATTAAAAATACGTTAGGTTAAAAGCTAAGCCATGTTTGACATTTTTGCTCCAGTTGGAAGGCACATCGTCCCTTATATCCCGGAGATTTCTATCGCCTTTATTGCATGTATGCTGGTTATTTTAGGCGGAGACATTAATCGTCTACTAAGAAAAGTGATGGTCCGACAGCATTTTATTGTTCGAACTTTGGCATTTGTACTGCTGAATGCGTTTGGTTATGGCTTGCTAATAGTAAAGGCTTCACCTTACCTATCTTTGTGGCTAAGGACTTTAAATACTGGACTCTTGTTTGTATCCATCGTTTCTTGCTTTATTGTCATTGGTATCTGGGCACAAAGGCAACGCCATGTTTGATTTACGAATAGGAAAGATTTAATGTATTTCGACATTTTTCGACAGCGACTAAAAAGATGGTGAGTAAACCAAGACCTTTACGTGGCAGAACATCCGCAAGGGCCATTGTATTAGGTGCGACTGCGCTCTGTATTGCTTTTGTGTTGGCTTTGGTATTTGTTGACCGCGTCTTTAGTTGGTCAACAAAAAACGACATCTATACTGAAGCCTCTCACTTACCTAACTATGATGTCGCGTTGGTCTTAGGCACAAGTAAGTACTTGGGAAAAGTATTGAATGACTATTACGCTAATCGAATTAACGCCGCCATTACTTTATTCAAAAATGATAAAGTCGATGCCTTTCTACTTAGTGGGGATAATGCCCATCGTTCATACAACGAACCATGGACAATGAAAAGAGATCTATTGAAAGCTGGTGTACCCGAAGACGCTATCTACCTTGATTATGCAGGGTTTAGAACGTTGGACTCGATCGTTCGCGCAAAGAAAATTTTCGACGCCGATGAGTTTATTATTGTCACTCAAAAATTCCATTGCGAACGAGCATTGTTTATAGCCGAATATTACGATATTGAAGCGGTGTGCCTTGCCGTTCCGGGCCCAAAACAGCACTCTGGTTTAACGGTACGTTTTAGAGAAGTGTTTGCCCGAGTAAAAGCGCTACTCGACCTCTATATATTTGAAACTCAACCAAAGTTTTTGGGTCCCAAAGAACCTATAAAGCATAGTGTCACGCGCACCAAGGTTGATAAAAAACCGGAGATAAAAATAGGAACTTAAGACAGATCATTAATTTGTCCATTAGGCATCCAATCCTTCACTTTTTCCCCTTACCCAATAACTTAGCGTCCTATACTAAATAGTGAGCGACTGAGCGCAAGGGGCGAACAATGAAGAGTCTTACGTCTGAAAAAATAGACAGTTATATAAACAAAAATACCATTATTATTCTGGCTGATATTTGTCTGTTTATCTTTATGCTCAACTCTCTACCATTTGACACAAGTGTGGTGCACGGATTGAGTATTCTTATGTTTATCGCCATTCTTTGGTTAACCGAAGCACTACACGTCAGTATCACCGCCCTTCTCGTCCCCGTATTAGCCGTAGTATTCAATATATTCGACACATCAAAAGCCCTAAGTTATTTCTCTAGCTCTATTATTTTTATTTTTCTAGGCGGTTTCGCCTTAGCGGCCGCTCTGCATAAACAAAAAATTGATAAAGCAATTGCGGACCAAGTATTGATTGCGGCAAAAGGTAAAATGTCCGTCGCCGTATTGATGTTGTTTACCGTTAGCGCAGGACTCTCAATGTGGATATCAAATACCGCAACCATTGCCATGATGCTTCCGCTTGTTTTAGGTGTAATGAGCAACGTCGATGAGAAAAAACACAAGAGCACCTATGTCTTTGTTTTATTGGGTATCGCTTACTGCGCATCTATAGGAGGTATTGCAACGCTTGTGGGATCTCCTCCCAACGCAATTGCTGCCGCAGAACTCGGTTTGAACTTTACCCAATGGGTCGCTTTAGGGTTACCCGTGTCTTTAACTTTGCTCCCGATTGCCGTACTCGCTTTATACCTACTCACCAAACCGAACCTTTCCCAATCATTTGAGATACACCACACCACATTGGAGTGGACGCCAAAGAGAAAACTCACTTTAGTTATCTTCGCATTAACCGTGAGCTTCTGGATATTCAGTCGGCCTATCAACGCCTTTTTAGGGGGATACAGTAAATTCGATACCCTCGTCGCTATTGGTGCCATCTTACTATTAGGAAGTACCCGCGTGGTCGAATGGAAAGATATTGAAAAAACGGTTGATTGGGGGGTATTGCTTCTCTTTGGTGGGGGGATTTGCCTAAGTAATGTACTCAAAGAGACAGGCACGAGCGTATTTCTTGCTAATGAACTCAGCAATGTACTTAGCCAAATGGGATTATTCATTACCCTCCTTGCCATTATAGCATTCGTGGTATTTCTTACCGAATTCGCCAGTAATACTGCAAGTGCAGCACTTCTCATTCCAATATTCGCCAGTATCGCCGAAGTTCTTGGCGTTTCTCCCATTATCCTGTCAGTCATAATTGCTATATCTGCATCCTGTGCCTTCATGCTTCCTGTCGCAACACCACCAAACGCCATAGTATTTGCTTCTGGTCACATAGAACAAAAGGATATGATGCGCGTCGGTTTCGTATTGAATATCGTCTGTATCACTGTTTTAACTATAATTGCGCACTTTTTCTGGTGACTTAGAGACCACTAGGCGGTGCTCATTTTATCCATCGTCGCTTTTCTCTTATAAAATATAACTATTAATTGCCTGTAATTGCTTTCAACGCCTTAATTTATTCCCTACAATCACAATCAAAATTGATAACTATTTCGGAGTCAGCTCTATGAGCGAAGTGAAGCATAGCAAACTACTAATATTGGGCAGTGGTCCTGCAGGTTACACAGCGGCAGTATATGCTGCGAGAGCAAACCTAAACCCTGTTCTTATTACTGGTATACAGCAAGGTGGTCAACTTACCGAAACGACGGAAGTGGAAAACTGGCCTGGAGATGCTGAAGGCTTAACGGGTCCATCCTTAATGGAACGCATGAAAGAACATGCCGAAAAGTTTGATACCGAAATACTATTTGACCATATCCACACAGTGGATTTAGAGAACCGGCCATTCCGTTTAACTGGAGACAGTGCGGCCTACAGTTGCGACTCTTTGATTATTTCAACAGGCTCTACCGCAAAATATCTTGGACTGGAGTCTGAAGAAGCTTTCAAAGGCCGCGGCGTATCCGCATGTGCAACCTGCGATGGCTTTTTTTATAAGAATCAAAAAGTAGCGGTTGTTGGAGGAGGCAATACAGCGGTTGAAGAAGCCCTATATTTAGCAAATATTGCGGCTGAGGTACATCTAATACATCGCCGCGAAGGGTTCCGAGCTGAAAAAATATTGATGAAGCGCCTCCAAGACAAAGTGGACAATGGCAATATCGTCCTGCACACCAATCGTACTTTAGATGAAGTTCTTGGTGATGATATGGGGGTTACCGGGGTTCGTTTACAAGATACCTTATCCGATGCAAAAGAAGAGCTTCAGGTAATGGGACTTTTTGTCGCAATTGGTCATCATCCAAATACCGGCATATTTGAAGGACAGCTCGATATGAACAATGGTTATGTGGTCGTAAATTCAGGATTGAATGGCAATGCGACGCAAACCAGTATTGAAGGTGTATTTGCTGCCGGTGATGTCATGGATCAAAACTATCGCCAAGCTATCACATCGGCTGGCACCGGATGCATGGCGGCACTCGATGCCGAGCGCTACTTAGACGCACTAGCCGATAGCAATAAGTAGTCATTTATCTCTATTTATTGCATTAATTAACCGCTTTCTATCATAACCTTATAAACCAGCGGTATTCCCGCTGGTTTTCTTTTTGTATACTCTCCCTCTTATTCTAAATAACGAATGAATCTACAGATTTTTTTCTCATAAAATCTACAGGTCCAAATAAAGAAGCCTTATACGTAAATGGATAAAACAAAACAAAAAAACCTCAATAAGTGGCTAAAGCTTCAAGGTAAACTGGCTAAGCGATGGCTACTTATTAGCGTCTCTCTAGGGGTGTTCTCTAGTATTGTATTACTTGCTCAAGCAGGATTACTCGCGTCGATATTGCACCAGCTTATTATAGAAAATGTAGATAAGCGTCAACTTCTTCCCTACTTCCTAGGCCTAGCGCTAACGGTTGTGATTCGATCAGCCTGTACCTGGGGAAGAGAGATAGCTGGTTTTCGCGCTGGCGAGCAGATTAGAATTTACATTCGTCAACTTATTTTGGATAAGTTACGCGCTGTTGGACCAGCTTATATCAAAGGAAAACCCGCCGGAACGTGGGCAACATTGTTATTAGAGCAGGTAGAGGATATGCAGGATTTCTTTTCTCGCTATCTCCCACAGATGTCTCTTTCTGTGTTAATTCCTTTAGTTATTCTCGTTGTAGTATTCCCAACGAACTGGGCCGCAGGGTTGATTTTTCTTGTCACTGCACCGTTGGTGCCATTCTTCATGGCATTGGTTGGCATGAAAGCCGCAGAAGCCAATAGAAAGAATTTTAAAGCTTTGCAACGTTTGTCTGGCCACTTTTATGACCGCTTGCAATCGATGACGACTATCCGCCTATTCAACAGAACAAAAGCCGAAGAAGAGACACTTCACGGGGCTTCAGAGGTGTTTAGAACCCGAACTATGGACGTACTAAAAGTCGCTTTTCTGTCGTCGGCTGTTCTGGAGTTTTTTACTTCTATCTCCATTGCGATTACGGCTGTTTACTTCGGTTTTAGTTATATTGGCGAGCTCAATTTTGGGTATTACGGAACTGGTATTACCCTATTTTCTGGTCTGTTTATTCTTATTTTGGCCCCAGAATTTTATCAGCCTTTACGAGATCTCGGCACCTTTTATCACGCAAAGGCGCAAGCAGTCGGCGCTGCAGAAAGCATTGTTGATTTCTTAAATACCGAGGTGTCGCATCAATCGTCTGGACACGAAACAATTTGCGATGTTAATTCCATCCAAATAGAAGCATATGATTTGGTCGTCAAAAGCCCTGAAGGGTCAACATTGGTGGGTCCTTTATCATTTAGCATAAAACCTAATCAGATGACGGCACTTATCGGACCAAGTGGTGCAGGTAAAACCAGCCTTATCAACGCTATCCTTGGTTTCTTACCTTACGAAGGAAGCTTGAAGATCAATAATGTTGAGATTAAAGATGCTGATCTTATTCAATGGCGTGACCAAATCAGTTGGGTTGGACAAAACCCGCTACTTCTACATGGCACAATTAAGGATAATATCACGTTAGGTAACAACGATGTTTCTGATGAGCAACTCGATTCCGTTCTCAAAGAGTCCTATTCTGCTGAATTTGTCTCTCGACATGGTTTAGATTATCAAGTAAGCGATCGTTCAGGTGGTTTATCTGTAGGTCAGGCTCAACGATTAGCACTTGCTCGTGCCATGCTACAAAAAGGCAATTTTTGGCTATTGGATGAACCAACCGCAAGCCTCGACGCACGTAGCGAAAAACTCGTGATGAAAGGGTTAGAAAATAAGATCAACCAAAGCACGACTCTCATCGTTACGCATCAGCTTTCTCAGCTCAAAAACGTCAAACAGATATTTGTAATGCGGGAAGGATGTATTGTCGAATCTGGGTCTTATCAAGAACTCGAAAAAAATCAGGGGCTCTTCGCCAGCATGTTAGATGCAAAAAACAGTGCACAAGGAAAAGGAGATCTCGATGCGTGAGTTATTGCCTTACATAAAGCTCTATAAAAAACATTGGTTCGGCCTTTCAGCAGGTATGCTGCTCGCGTTTGCAACCCTCTTCGCCTCTGTTGGCTTGTTGACTCTGTCTGGTTGGTTTATTTCAGCCTCTGCCGTTGCGGGCCTTAGCGTGGCTAGAAAAACTTTTAACTACATGTTACCTGGAGGTGCGGTACGAGGCTTAGCAATGGGCCGAACCGCAGGTCGTTGGGGGGAACGTGTCGTCAGCCACAACGCGACGTTCAAATTGTTAACAGAACTCCGGGTTTTCTTTTTCAAAAAACTTGCCCCGCTCGTCCCCGGACGTATCGCCAACTTACGCGATGGTGACTTATTAAATCGATTAGTCGCCGATGTTGATGCGATGGATCATGTGTATCTTAGATTGCTAAGTCCGGTTGTTGTGAGTGCGTTGGGTATTGCGACACTTACTCTATTTCTAAGTTGGTTCGACCTTGCATTAGGTCTAATCCTTGGTGCCATATTAATGTCACTATTGATTATCTGGCCAGTTGTCTTTTACAAGCTTGGAAAGCGCAATGGTCAGCAGCTCACCACCCAAAAATCCGATCTCCGTGTCGCCTCACTCGATTGGTTACAAGGACACAGTGAACTGGTTTTATTTGGTGCAGAAGAACGCTATCGGAATGCGATTCTTAAGTCACAAACTAAGCTGCTAAATAATCAATTCGTAAACGCAAATTTAACGGGCATGGCAAGCGGGTTGCTCATGCTAGCAAATGGGTTCACATTAACACTGATTCTATGGCTCGCAGCAGATGGCGTTGGCGGTAATCCTCCAGGCCCGATGATCGCGTTATTTGCTTTTGCCACTATGGCTAGTTTCGAAACGTTAATGCCGATAGCGGGTGCATTTCAGTACTTAGGACAAACGCTCACCTCCGCTAGACGACTAAATGAAATAATCCTTGCTGAACCGGAAGTGAAATTTCCGGAACAAGGAGAACTCAACTCAACAGAATATGATATTCAATTTGATGATGTCAGTTTTCGTTATGATGATTCGGAACAAACCGTTATCAATAACTTTAACCTGCACATAGCTAGCAATACACGTGTCGCGATTCTTGGTCAAACGGGGTCAGGGAAATCCACTCTCATACAACTACTTTGTCGATATTGGGACACCACAGATGGGTCGATTTCTGTCGCCTCCACTCCATTAAAGGGAGTGAGTGAAAACACGCTAAGAAATACTATCTCGGTCGTCAGCCAACGTGTCGATATTCTTAATGGCACGCTACAAGATAACCTCGCTATCGCGAAACCAGATGCTTCTGATGAAGAACTGAATTCGGTACTAAAAAAAGTAGGGTTACAGGCACTATTAGAAGGTAAGAGTCTCGATACATGGCTAGGGGACGGTGGGCGTCAACTTTCCGGTGGAGAGAAACGTCGTATCGGTATCGCAAGAGCCATTTTGCATAACGCACCAATCATTTTACTTGATGAGCCAACAGAGGGTCTGGACAAAAAAACTGAACATCAGATTATCACTTTGTTTGACCAACATTTCAAAGGGAAGACCGTGATTTTTATCACCCACCGTTTGGTTGGGCTAGAGGCGATGAACCAAATATGTTTGATTGAAAACGGCTCTATTGTTGAGCAAGGAACACATGATGAACTGATTGGTTTACAAGGACGCTACCACCGTTTGCATCAAACCTTGTAACGATAATAAACGTGTAGCAACGACTGGTTTTAATTGGCTTGTTAGAAACCCACCTGAATAGCCGGTGGGTTTCTATTATTTGAGCGAATGATTAGGCATAGTCAGCTTCAAATTTCTTCATAAACTCAACCAAGGCTTGAACGCCTTCTAATGACATCGCATTGTAGATCGAAGCACGCATACCACCCACCGCTCTATGTCCTTTCAACGCCTTTAAACCTGCCGCATCTGCAAGCTCGATAAACGTATTGTCTAATTCTGGTTTCGCGAGTTGAAAAGGCACATTCATCAACGAACGGTTGTTTGTGTGAACGGCGTTATTATAAAAAGCCGATTCATCAATCGCGGCATACAACAACGCCGCTTTTTCACGGTTAATTTTTTCGATAGCTTCTACACCACCGACCTCTTTGAGCCACTTGAAGACCAACCCAGACAGATACCATGCGTAAGTCGGAGGAGTATTAAACATAGAATCCTTGGCCGAGAGCACTTTATAATTAAGTACACTTGGTAAGGATTCCGTGGCGAGTTCTAGAAGGTCATCACGAACAATAGCAATGCATATGCCTGCTGGTCCCACGTTCTTCTGAGCGCCAGCGTAGATAACACCATATTTAGAAACATCAATTTTACGAGATAATATAGTGGACGACATATCCGCGACGATAGGTTTTTCGGTTACTGGCAACTCATTGATTTCAATTCCGTCAATGGTTTCATTTGGACAAAAGTGAACATAGGCCGCCTCTTTTGAAATCTTCCATTCACTGGCTGGTAATATCGCCGCCTTTCCATCAATCTCTGTCTTTGCGTTAAATGCATCTGGTTGGCAGTATTTAGTTGCCTCGGTAATTGCACTTTCAGCCCAATATCCACCATCGATATACGTGGCAACTTTCGCTGTTCCAAGTAGATTCATTGGAACGGCAGCAAACTGAGCGCGCGCCCCGCCATGACAAAAAAGCACCTTATAGTTGTCAGGAATACTTAACAAATCTCGGAGGTCTTGTTCTGCGTCGTTCGCGACCTTGATAAATTCTTTACTACGGTGGCTAATTTCCATCACCGATGTACCCTGGCCATTCCAGTCAACGAATTCGGATTGCGCTTTTTGCATTACTGCTTTTGGCAAAGCCGCTGGTCCTGCACTGAAATTGTAGATCGTTCCCATGATGATATATGCTCCTGCTTAATCTGATTTTTGTGAACTGGAACCAGTAATAGCACGTTTTGCGCAACAGAAAAAGCACAAAAAAGAGGTCGAATGACCTCTTTTAAATGAATGCAGGGTTTTTCTAAAATCTAACCACGATTATCGCATCATTACCGACATGAACATGGTAAGCAATGGGATCTTTTGTCCACTCGCAAATTCAAGGTTCCCATCTGCAACGGCTGCGTCTATTGTGTAGCCATCGTCCGTGGGTAGCATGATTTCCATAATAACCATCTCATCAATACCCTCTTGCATATAAGGATACGCTTTTACTAAATCATTCGATACGAAAGTATTGAGCTTACCGGTCAACGCTGGAATAACCTTGCTAAAATCTTGGCTCACGTCATCCGTGCCCTTTGGTACTTCCAATAACCAACTTGACTTAAACAAGCCTTCACCAAGGGTCAATTCTAGATCATTAAGTGCAACCTGAAATCCTTGGCTAAATAACGCATCGATCAAAGGAGTAGATTGACCTAATACGGCTTCATCAACAATGGGGCTAGATTGATATAAACCAACCAAACCTTCAAAAGCATTTTTGTCTAGATTGCCAATCGTAAAATCAAGATTCAGATTACTCAACGCACCTTCGCTGGTGACAATATCGCCTGCTTTGACAATATGATTTGTGTTTAACCTTTCACCCATTTCATCGGTAGAAGAACTAAAATTGTAGCTAAAATTCTTCGCACTGGTATACACAGTACTGTCTGGCATCAACATGGCTGAATTGGCCACATTCACTTGCTGTTCTCCGTGCCAAAAACCGTTTACTTTTTTACCTGTCGCAAACCCAGTAATAGAAGAGATATTGATACTCTCGCCAGTGCCAAAATGCACCTGTAATGATGGGAACTTAAAGGTTAAATCGACTTCACCTAATACGGTTGCATTTCCCGTCATTTGAGACGCGGCTAGATAGATAGAAGTGCCAGAGGAGTCTGGTGCTTCATAATTTACATTATCTATATCTAAAGAAAATTCAGTATTGCCATTTAACTGAGTAATGGTTGATAACGTTGCGGGTAGAGAATCGAAGTCAACCAAATTGGTTTCGGTAGCAACACGAATAAGTCCATGTTTGATATCATGCTTAAGAATGAACTCTGTCGGTAAACCATCAATAACAAACTGTTCTTTGAGAGCCGGATCTTCAATAATGTATTTTGTAGTAGCGACGGCAGATAGATAACCTCTTTCATAACTGACGATTTCAGCTGAAATTTCACTCGAGTCTAAAGACCCTATTCCATCTTTCAATACATTTTGAGCGATCTGTCCGACGGCTAAAGGCCAACAAGCCACCAATACCAACGCACCACCTATCGCTCCATATTTTTTCAACTGTTGCATGTGTTCACTTTTAATGGTTTTAAAACATTGAGTCTAGCTTAGTTAACAATAAGTTAAAACCTTGAGTTAAATCAGAGTTTTCAAATGTAGTGAGTGAAGAGTTTTACTCACCTCTCATATCGAAAGGTAGAAAATTGTTACATTGGAAAATAAAACGTCTACGAGGTGACTGTGACTCCATATGTATTGCTTTATCTAGATAATGACCCGATATCTGTAGAAATGTTGAGAACGGAGTTTGCTTTTCTCTCAACGCATTTCGACATCTGTTGCGTTGACTCACCAGAAGAAGCTCAACAAACATTAGAATTTGTCCAAGAACGAGGTCAATCCGTTGCCATGGCGATTGCGGCTTCAAGTCAGTCATTTGATGCCGCTGAGTTTTTGATTCAGTTGGACCGACAAGAACATACGAAAGACGCTCGAAAAATATTAGTCAGTGATGGTGAAGACATCAATACCATTCTCTCTGCCGTTAACGAAGGACGTTTGGACCATTGCCTTACTAAGCCATTGAAGAAAGATGCGATTTTGGAAACAGCAAGAAAAGAGCTGACAACATTTATTCTCGGAATTCCGTCTGCAGACTGGCTTCACTACAGTGCTATATTGGATCAATCCCGAATATTAAGCGCACATATAGAAAACAAACTTGACTCATTTCGCTCCGGCTTTATCCATGACTTCCATCGTCTAAGCGACTCCTATCTTACCGATCAGTTTATTGGTTCCTTGCTGAAATTTTTCGCAGAGAAAGACGATTCTAGGGCATGTAGAACCTATTCTTCCGACCATTTATTGACCGTAGAAGGCGACCCTAACGAATTTCTATGGTTCATCGTCGAAGGTGAAGTCGCGCTATATAAAGCCGATGATCTCTCTATCCAAAGAGAGGTTGTCAGGCATTCAAAAGGCAGCTTGGTTGGCGGCATGTCATTTGTTACCGGTGAAATCTCTTTCTCGACAGCTATCACATTGACGGAAACAAAGGTAATCAAACTGGACAAAGACATCTTCTCTGAAGTCCTCAACTCAAACAGTGAATTGCTGCCTCTATTTACGAATATATTGCTGCGGCATTTCAACCGAAGGCTGCAAAGGAGCATAAACACAAAGCTTGAACTGCAACGAACCTATGAATCGCTTGAAACGGCACATCAACAGCTAATAGAAAGAGAAAAAATGGCCATGCTAGGCCAGTTAGTTGCCGGTGTGGCACACGAACTAAACAACCCCATTGCTGCAATACTGCGAGGCGCAGATACCTTAACATCTAAGATTGATGAACTTATACACTCTCCACTACCGACCTCTCATCAGGAACTGGGTGCCAATATATTAAGAGAATCAATGCATTCTCGGCCAATGTCGACATCGGATGTTAGGCAACAAACCAAAAATATATTATCTGATATTAACGATAAAAAACTCGCCAAGAAAGTCGTACAGCTCAACCTACATCGAGACCTATCTGAGATTTTACAACTCGGTAAAGAGAGTAAGGATCTCGCTGGCACCATCGCTGGTTTAGAAAAGTATTATGTCACTGGTTCCACTCTTCGTTCCATACAGGTGTGTGCTAAGCGTATTGCGGATATGGTTAAGAGTTTAAAGGGCTACGCACGCCAAGATAACGAGATCATGCACGTTATCGATATCCATGAAGGTATCGAGGACACATTGGTCATCTTTGAAAACAAACTTAAGCGACATACGGTGATTAAAGAGTATCAAGACCTGCCGGATATTCTCTGTTTAACCAATGCGATGCAACAAGTTTGGACCAACCTTGTATCCAATGCTGTTGACGCATTCCCAGAAAATGGTTGTCTTAAGATTTCTTCAGAACAAGAGATCAAAGATGATTTACTCTATGCCAAGGTTACCTTTGAAGACAATGGTCACGGTATTCCTCAAGAGCAACAAGATAAGATATTCGAATTAAACTATACAACAAAAAAAGAGGGCAACTTTGGCCTAGGTATTGGGCTTTCCGTTTGTCACCAAATTTTAGCCCAACATGGCGGTTGGATAGAGGTTGAATCTAACCCAGATGAATACACCAAAATGATTGTATGGCTGCCGTTTCAACCTGCAAACACTGTGGTAAATACTGATAAGGAAATACGATGAATAAATATCTCATTCTCTGTGTAGATGATGAACGCGAAGTACTGGACAGCGTAGTACAAGACCTTTCCCGGTTTGAAGATAACTTTATAATTGAGGGCGCCGAGTCAGTGGCAGAAGCCAAAGAGGTTATCCAGGAAAACGCTGATGATGATATTAAATTGGCCTTGATTCTATGTGACCACATAATGCCCGAACAAACTGGAATTAGCTTTCTGATTGAACTTAACGAAGCAAAAGAAACCAAATCAGCAAGAAAACTGCTCCTTACAGGACAAGCCGACTTAGAAGCGACAATAAATGCGGTAAATAGCGCTAGCTTGGACTTTTACATTGCCAAACCATGGCATGGTGACGAACTGGTCAAAACTCTGACCCAGCAGTTAACACAATATATGATTGAAAATGAACCTGATCTTATGCCTTGGGGCCGAATACTTGATACAGAAAAAATATTCAACGCAATTTCAGATAAACGCAGTCAATTTGGTGAATAAAAATCACACTTTAACTCATTTTCTGACTGTTACATCATGATGCAAGCTAAAATGGCGTAATAATTGATTGCTTTTCAAACAAGTATAGTCGAAACGCCATTTATTTAATGACGCGAAGTGTTTAAAATTATATGGTTAGAAAAATAGTAATGTGATTTTGCTTCTACCGAATTAACTTGAAGGACATAGGTTTACTTTAATTATGCGAAAAATACTTTTTATTGCCGCTCTTGCACTTACCTCTAGCTCTGCATTTGCCGCTACAGATCCAAACAGCCCATCCGTTATGAGTAATTTTAACTATGACTATGTTGAAGCTCGCATTGGCATTGACCCTGTTACTTTCGGTGGCGCTTACAGTACGTCTATTCACCCTAATGCGCATGCTGTCGTAAGAGTTGATTCAGAATTTGAAAGCGACTACAACCTTGCCGCTGGTTTTGGTTTCCACGCACCAATTAATAATTGGGCAGACTTGACCGGTGAGATGCTTTTACGTGGTGTTGACAAGAAAAATGCCAGTAGCGATCTTGGAATGGAAATTAACCTTGGTATTCGCCAATGGATAGGTCCTCAATTAGAGCTTGGTGGTAAAGTCGGCTATGTAGATATTGATGACGACGATGATATCATCGGTTCCGTCTATGCTCGTTTCCATTCAACAGAATTATTTAGCATTGGTATTGAAGGTAAAATCAATGACTTTTATGGCGACCAGTTAATGTTTACAACGCGATTTAAAATGTAAACCCAATAAATCGTTCGCTATTAAACACAGAAAAACCGAGAGACGTACACACGTCTCTCGGTTTTTTAATGTCTAGTTTTTAATAATCCGCAAAATTTTGTGATTATCCATAATGTTGACAATCTACTTTCTGCAAATCAGTGCTGTAGAATTTGCCCTGTTTTTTATCTGCGTGGTTTTCGTTTTCTTTGGTTAGGGTGAGAAACAGGAATAGCCGCAAGTAACGTCTTAGTGTAATCGTCTTTGGGTGACTCGAAGATCTCGGATACCGTCCCATGCTCAACCACTTTGCCGAAATACATCACAGCAACTCGGTCGGAAACATGTCTGACGACCGATAAATCGTGCGAGATAAATATCATCGCGAGGTCCATTTCTTGTTGGAGGTGCAACAGAAGATTTAATATCTGTGCTTGAACGGAAACATCGAGCGCCGATACAGACTCATCACAAATAAGCAGCTTAGGTTTAAGAGCTATCGCTCTTGCTATACCAATTCTTTGTCTCTGTCCTCCCGAAAATTCATGGGGATACCGATTTTTCGCTTCCTTAGACAAACCCACTTTAATAAGTAGCTCTTCAACCCATTTCTTCCGTTCTTCCTTCGAACCAATTCCATGAATAATAAATGGTTCTTCAATAATCATGCTAATGGTATGCCGTTGATTAAGTGACTCGAGCGGATCCTGAAAAACGATCTGCATGTCCTTTCTTAAAGGGCGCATCTGTTTAGTGGTATATCCAGTGATATCCTTTCCTTCAAAGAATATCTTCCCACCATTCGGCTCGTAGAGTTTTAGTATAGAACGTCCCAAAGTACTTTTGCCACAACCTGACTCGCCTACTAACCCTAATGTCTCACCTCTCGAAACATGAAGTGATACACCATCGACCGCTTTCACGGTGTATCCTTTACGAAACACACCGCTTCCAGATGTAAAATACTGTTTTAGGTTTTCAATCCGAATAACTTCTTGCATGTGTACCGCTCTTAGCTGTCGTGTGGAAAATCGATGGTAATCATTTGCTTAGGTGGATTATCTAGATTGGGCATTAACCTAAGTAACTTTTGAGTATAGGGATGTTTTGGCGAGTCAAATAGCTCAAACACATCAGCTTGTTCAACGATTTTGCCTTCATACATTACAGCGACATCATCACAAATTTCGGCAACAACACCGAGATCATGAGTAATGAAAATCATCGCCATGCCTGTTTCTTCTTGCAGCTCAGTCATCAACGCTAATATGGAAGCTTGTACAGTAACATCCAGAGCAGTCGTTGGTTCATCACAGATTAATATGTCTGGTTTGCAGGCTAATGCCATCGCTATCATTACACGTTGTCGCATTCCGCCCGAAAGATTATGCGGGTATTCAGTCAATCTTTTTTCAGCTTCTGGGATACGCACTTTCTCGAGCATCTCAATTGAAAACTGTAATCTCTGCTTCTTATTCAACTCTTTGCGATGCAATACCAAAACTTCGTCAATCTGCGCCTTGATCATCTGTACCGGATTTAGCGCCGTCATCGGATCTTGGAAGATAATAGAAATATTATTTCCTCGCATCGCGTACATCTGTTCTGGAGCGAGTCCGAGTAAGTCAGTGCCTTTATACAAAATTTTTCCACGTGTTACGTTTCCATAAGGCTTTGGTAATAAACCTAGAATAGACATGGAAGTGACACTTTTTCCACAACCAGATTCACCAACCAACCCGAGCGTCCGGCCTTGTTTTACGTCAAAACTCACACCATGAAGAACCTTAACCGTACCATCATCAGTAATAAACTCCGTTTCTAAATCACGCACTTGCAAAATTATCTCGGCTTCTACCATCCTCTCCTCCCTTAAACCTATATTTTTTAGAAACCTAGAAGCTTAGACTGAATCATCAAAACTTGTATTTATCATTGATTGTCGTAACTGGCTCATACGATGTGCCTTTCTTCATCGCGGCCAGTGTTTCCTTTTTAGCCTTCAGATCAATCCAATAGGTACCGAGGTCAGATGGTGCGCCAGTACTAAATAAACTCTCTGTTTTTTTTGTCATTGGTTGCGCCGGAAACTTCATCCAACGCCAATGTGCACTGCGTGTATATGGAACCATGTAGCCCGGAATAATGACGCTTGCGTCATCCACAATTTTCTGAATGGTTCGAGACAAGTCTTCGCGCTTTTCTCTGCTGAATTCAGAACGGAACTCCGTGATAAGTTTGTCCAATTCAGGCGTACTGTAATTTGTAAAGTTATTCGTTTGCGGCTTGTTTGCGTTTACGGAATGCAAGTATTCCCAATAACGGGGTTGCGAACTCGACCCCATTCCGTGAAACGAAATTTCATGTTTCTTTTCGCTTACGTATTTAAATGCTGACGACCCATCGATAAGATTTAACGTAAACTCCATTCCTGCAAGCTTTGCCTGCTCTTTTAAGTAGGCCAATCTAGGGGTATGAAACCTTGCCGAATAAGTGATAGCAAATGTCAGTTTCTCACCTTTGTCGTTCTCTCGAACCCCATCAGAACCAACGATAGAAAAACCTGCTTTGTCAAAATATTGCGCCGCTAAAGCAGGATCAAAAACAGGTGCAGTTATCAGTTCATTAGTAAACTTCTCCTGACCAACACCCATTCCATTCGGTTGCCTTGAGTAGTCGCCTCGTAACACCTTTTTTATCATGCCATCAAAATCTGTCGCATGCGCAATCCCTTTGCGTACATTGATGTCACTCAATTTAGGTTTGGCGGTATTCAACCACATTCCACCAGCGCCTTGAGGCACTTGATTGAACCCCCAAAATTTCTGGACGTAACCTTTCTGATATATTTTACCGCTTGATTTCTCATGCCACAAAGAAGGACGAACCAAGTGATAAGAGTCCAAGTCGCCCTTTTCAAAATGCTTTCTCGCGATATCATCGTCACGAATAATCTGAATTCTAATTTTTTGCACATTGTAACGGTTTTTATAATAAGGGTTGCTATACCCCCACCAATCTTCACCTACATGTTTAAAGGTAATTGAGCGGCCTTTCT
Organism: Vibrio frigidus; assembly: GCF_042465995.1. Lineage (NCBI taxonomy): Bacteria > Pseudomonadati > Pseudomonadota > Gammaproteobacteria > Vibrionales > Vibrionaceae > Vibrio > Vibrio frigidus. The sequence goes on from NZ_JBCDMC010000006.1 coordinate 82,846, forward strand.
TTACCTTGTCTATGGCATAAGCCCATGTGGTTGGCTCTGCCTTAAAATTATACTTTCTTACAAAATTATCGTCGACGCCGTCCCTGTTCTTGTCAATATCTGGCTTATAGAAATGCTTTGGTCTTGGCGCCATACTCGTGCTTTCCAACAAGTCTTTTTTGTCTTTCGCTTCGGACAATGTGACCGAAATAGTATGTTCATCGTACTTCACTACGTCTTTTAATACGGTGGTGTAATAGGTGTTGTACCACGGCGCCACAATATCCTTAGAACGCATTAAGGTGAGCACATAGGTGAAGTCATCAGCGGTTACGGCCTCGCCATCTGACCATTTCGCCTCGGGATTCAACCTATAAAACACCGTTTTATGGTCTTCGCTAAAAGCCCATTCAGTTGCAATATCTGGGATCCATTCATCCGTATCAGGATGCTTACTGACTAAAGAGGGATGCGCGTCGAGCAACCAAGCACGAAAAGAGCCATTTGCATCAGGCCCGACCGTTCTGAATGTTTGTGGAAAGCTTGCAATAGAAGTGCGAAAAGTGCCGCCAAATTGCGCATCTGCAGAGGCAAAAAGCGGATCGCTCACATTGGTTTCCCAGACTAAATTCGAGGGTAAGGGTTGGTCTGCCCAACCGAAAAAAGAACAACCGGAGAACATAATTGTCGCTAAAATCTTATTCATTTTCATATCTACATCCTTGTGTGCGCTAGACCTAGGGACTGTTGGTCATACGCTGAAAAATAATATCGAAAGGCCAACAGACCTTAGCTATATCGTGTGAATTTCTTAGGATCAAACGCCGCACGAACGGCCTCTCCGATAAATGTCACCATCACGAGTACCAAAACAATTGAAGTAACAACCGACATAACTATCCAGGGAGAGTCTAGGTTAGACTTTCCTTGCTGTAATAATTCTCCCCATGAAGGTGTAGGTGGCATTAATCCCAATCCTAAATAATCCAACGCGGTTAAGGCTGTAATATTACCGGCGATAGTGAATGGCGCTAATGTTACAATCATGACCATCGTATTTGGTAATATATGTTTAAAAAGAATACGTGCAGTAGAAGCCCCCAAAGCCCTAGCGGCCAGTACATACTCCCTTGCTGACTCCTTGTAGGTCATCGTTCGCATGTACCAAGTAATACCCATCCAACCAAACAGAACATTGATAAAAACAAAAAGAGTGAACGTTGGCTGAATAATTGAAACCAAAATCATAATTACATACAGAAATGGCACCATTGACCAAACCTCTATCACCCTCTGGAATATGAGATCAAATTTTCCGCCCCAAAAGCCCATTGCGCAGCCAACTGCGGTACCTATCACATAAGAAATAACCATAGTGATCAATGCGAACCCCATCGCGATTCGAAACCCGTAGACCAATCTGGCCAAAATATCTCGACCGATAATGTCCGTCCCTAAATAATGCTTATTTTTCGCATCTGGTGCTGTCGGCGGATAATCTCCACTGTAGTCTTGTTCATATGGATTCCAAGGAATAATAGGTAACACAACAAAATCACCTTGATCTTCTTCGACAAATTTTTGCTTCAGTTCTCTATAATTAGCCTCTGAAAGGTAGTCAAGACCGTATTCCGTCCCCGGAATGACATCAGAAAGAACAGGAAAGTGATACGCGCCCTGATAGCTCACTACCAAAGCCTTGCTGTTAACAAGCATTTCCGCAAAAATAGACAGCACCAAAAGTGTTGATAGAATCAAGAATGACCAGTATCCACGTTTTATCTCTTTGAAACGTCTGAATTTCCTTAGAGTTAAGGGGTCCAATTTAAAATTCATCTTACTCCCCAAACTTCACACGTGGGTCGACAAGAGCGACACACATATCAGAAAGAATATTGCCAACCAATAACATCGATGCGTTTACCGCAACAATTCCCATCACAACCGGATAATCTCTTTCAACAATAGATTCATACCCAAGAAGACCAATACCGTTGATGTCAAAGATTACCTCGATAAGAAATGAACCCGTCATGAAAAAGAGCAACGAATTTCCAAAATGACTCGCAATTGGGATAAGACTGTTTCTGAGCGCATGTTTCCGTACAGCCTGTTGAAATGGTAATCCTTTCGCGATTGCTGTTCGAATGTAATCGGCTGATAGATTTTCCATTAGGTTATTTTTCATTGTCATCGTCAGAGTAGCAAAGTCACCAATCAGGTAACAGATAAGTGGTAAAACGGCATGCCATAACACATCGCTTGCTTGTTCATAAAAGGACTCATAGTCGTCAAAGTCATCGCCGACAAAGCCACCCATTGGAAACCACTCTAAGTTGTATGCAAACCAAGTAATCAACAAAACACCAACCACATAACCTGGTAAGGCGTAGCCAATAAAAATTGCAATCGAGGAAAGTGAGTCAAACACCGAACCATGTTTGAGTGCTTTAAAATAGCCCAATGGAATTGAAATGAAATAAGCGATGAAAAATGTCATACCGCCATAAAACAGTGAGACTGGCAAACGCTCTGCAATCATATCGGTCACAGGCTCGTAGTATCGTGTTGATTCGCCAAAATCTAGAGACATGATTTTAGTCAACCATTCCCAATACGCCTCCACAACGGGCTTATCTAATCCATAAAATTCATTGAGTTGTGCAATTTGGTCCTCTGAAAGTGCCGAGCTTGCGCCTACATCATTACTGACTGCTGTTTCACTGCTATTAAATTGAATACTAGAAAGGATGCGTTCAACGGGTCCGCCCGGGACAAGGCGAGTAATGGCGAATATGAGAATAGTAATCCCTATAAAAGTGGGGATAACTAACATCATCCTACGTAGAAAATAATCAAACACTAAACATTGCGCTCCCAATCCATGGTTACAGGCAAACTAAAACGTATTTCAAGGTATCATGCATATTCTCAGTAATCATATAGTTAATATTAGCTTTAGTTCCAGTAAAAGTAGCCATTGTTGTGTTTGAAATGAAAAAAAACCTCGCGAGGGCGAGGTTTTTAGTATTAAATTCTACTGGGTATAGCGTTAAGAGAGGTCACAAGTACGTTTCAATTCCTTTTTCATTTTATTACTCAATAAGCTCCAGTGAGTACCTTCAACCGCACCTGCAAACTTCCACAACAGATTAATATCTGTATTTTCACCATATTGATGTCGCACTTTCTTATACACTTCAACAGCACCAAACTCCATAAATGAACTGACATTAGAGATACCCGCTTTCTTAACCATCCTCTCCAAGGTTAATCGCATATTGGGTAGGTCCCTTAGTCGTTTACTCTCGGCGGAGCGTCGATATGCCTTATTGGCAATCGACAATCGAATTGAACGTTCAATAAGATCATCAAGCCTTGAATACCTTTTGCTATAAAGCGTTGATATATCATAATAGTTGACCGTAACAACGGCTTGTTTTTTAACATGTCGATACCGATTACAACCCAAGGCACGTAGGTCCATGTCTAGACACCCTCCTCCTCTTAAATAAAATGCATCGCCAGAAATCAAAACAAACATAGCATCTTGAATAAATAACCCTATACCACCAAACATAGAGTGTTTCTGAAAAACACCAAATTTTTCTGCATAAACATAAAAGTCTGAATTATTCATTAATTTCACCTCTGAAATAACATATTAATTTCTACAAACTTCAATGCCTTCAACGACGAATTAAACGTAATTTATTGTAATTGATATAATTATTAGAATAGTGACACTATCATGGTACTACTGGATACACCTCGTTGGCGGAATAACTAGACCTTAAGCGGTATGAAATGACTTATTTTTCGACCAACTTCACGCAAAGACTCACAAAATTAGAGAAATCACTCAAGAAGACATCTTTTGTTACATTTTCTGTTGTAGTCGCAACCCACGCAAATAACTCCTTGCTAAATAGTGGCGCAATTAATTGAATATGTGGTTGGCAGAGAGCGGCAACCGCATGTAAGATTGATGCCAAGTAATTAGGACGAACTTCATGAATCATTTATCTTTTTTTTGGCTGCCTGAAAACAAAGCAGTCCTTTTAGACGGGCTAGAATCTGAATTTGCTCAATTAGTAGAGCAATCAATTCAAACCGGGCGCATAACATTGCCACCAATACCCGAAGTGGTGCTTAAAATTCAGCAATTAAGCATCGGAGAAGAAACCAGTGTGTTCGATATTGCGGAGTGTCTTATTGATGACCCGAGCTTAGCAGCGGTTGTTATTCGTGTAGCTAATTCTATCTTTTTTAACAGACGAAATATTACCTGCACAGATATACAAACGGCGGTATGCAGACTAGGAATCTATCGAGTTCGCGATATCGTGACTGCGCAGTCTATTGAACAACTTAAGCACAGTTCTCATCTGTCAAAGCAATGTCGTAAGATATTGGTCAACAGTGCTGCGACGTCGCGAGAGTTAGCGGCAACAATGCTTTTAGTCACGCAAGAAATACAGAACTATCAACCCGAAGAGTATGACTACTTAGAAGCTGAAAAAGCGTTGCTTGTAGGATTATTAGCCGATATTGGCCTTTTTTGTTTGGTAAGCGAATACCACTATTATCTCGACAATGGCAACTATATAGACGAGCAATTAGCTATGCACATCTTTGAATCGCGTTGTGCCGTGACGAGTGAATTAGTCCTAAAACATTGGTTATTTGACAAAGATTTTCTCGAAGTAGCGACGAACGAACAACACCAAGAACTCTCTGATGAACAGGAGAAACAGGAAGAAATAAGCTATCTGGATATTGCTCGCATCGCTCACCATCTTCTAATGTTTAGAAAACAAGATGAAGCTATTGACGATCACCATGTCGAGATTAACCTTGCAGGTGCACAAGCCATGTATGAGCTAAGTAACCTACCAATGAATGAATTTAACACCCGCATTGCGGATGTTATGACAGCAACCGGGCTATAGCCTCAAATCACACAGGTTCTACCATGTTTTCAGGGATGATTTTTATTTTTACCCCACTGGTTGTGGGGTATCTATTTTCTATATCAAATGCAAAGTTACTCGAGAAAATCAACAGCAATACGTCTAGATTGGTCTATGTCATACTTTTCTTAATGGGACTTAGTTTAGCCGCATTGGATAACTTAAGTGCCAATTTACAAACTATTCTAAAATTCACGTCAACATTTTTCCTTCTAATGGGAATGTGCAATTTATTGGTGCTGCCTTTTATTGACAAGCTATTTCCACTCAAAACTGAACAATCCAACAAAAAACTTCCTCTCTCTTCGATGGCGTTAGAGTCAGGGAAACTCATTTTGGTAGTGGGCTCTGGTTTGGCTGTCGGATTGTTACTTAACTTTGATCTCCATTGGGTTGAAAGCGCGAGTGAGTGGATACTGTTTTTCCTACTGTTTCTTATAGGTATTCAACTAAGAAACAGTGGTCTTACACTTAGGCAGATATTGCTCAATAAGCATGGCATGATCATCGCAGTCGTTATCGTACTCACATCTTGGATTGGTGGCCTACTTGCTGCTCTATGGTTAGATATTCCCCTCACTCGTGGTTTAGCGATGGCTTCTGGGTTTGGATGGTATTCGCTTTCTGGCATCTTAATGGGAGATGCGTTTGGCCCTGTATATGGTGGCGCTTCTTTTATGATAGAGCTTTTAAGAGAGCTTGTTGCTTTGGTCATGATACCGATGTTAATTCAACGCCTACCCTGTACTGCTATAGGTTATGCTGGTGCAACAGCGATGGACTTTACCCTACCCGTCATTCAAACCTCTGGTGGTGTACGCTGTGTACCAATTGCAATAGTTAGTGGCTTCATCCTAAGTTTGCTTGTCCCTCTATTTATGCTTTTTTTCGTTTCGTTAAGTAGCTGAGCAAAAAATGTGATAACCAACTCTTTTCAAAGCCGTTAATGAGATGTTACTTATTGCTACATTAGTGTAAACTTGATTACTTATATTAAACCCTGTTTATTGCCGCCTTTTTTGCGAGCAAGTTATTCGCCTAAGAACATGCCCAAGGAACGTAAATGAAACGCTTTCTCATTGCAGCTCTATTGTGTAGCGCCTCAACACTGTCTCAAGCAGCTGATACACAATGTCTGTCAAATAAATATGACGCCTACATCGATGCGTCTTTAACCTGGTATCAAGACCTCATCGAATTGACAGCTCAACAATATCCCGATTTAGAAGAGGTCGGCGCATGGTTCTATAATGGTCGAAAAAACCATTTCGAACTAAATCGCGGTGCTGTACACTATTATCTAAATGAAGACATGAGCAAAGTGTCCACAGAAAAGCCTGTCGAAGCATGGTTACAACTAGAACAAATCGATATAAAGAACCTTGCTAGTCGTGACGATGAGTTAGGCAAACTAGCTTCAGATAGTTTCAGCGATAGGCAGTCGAAACCTCATGCGAAGAACTACGAATTACGCTCTGCATTTGCTGATTTACTTAGTCACCCAAATAAAATTGATGATGTATTAAGCAAGTACAATCAAGCAATCACTGAAGCAGAAGAAGTTAATTGCCTGTAATTAAACAGGTTTATTAATACTGCATCATCTTTAAAAATTGAGTTTTCACAATTAAAACGGGACATTGCTCCCGTTTTCGTTTAGATTGAGCGGCTCAAAATAGTTGATAATATTAAATACGTCTTTTGTATGGTAACGAAAAACAAAACAGCAGATGTAAGTCTTGAAAGCTTGCTTCGAATCTTCACTATCCCAGAAGCTGCAGATTCTGCACTCACTCAAATTGAAGCGAAACTGTCGCAAAATTTAAATGAATTTTTGCGCGAACATATCGTCGCCGAAGAAAAACCGCTGCGCGAAATTGAAAAAGACTTCTCTGAAGCGGCTATTCCTGAGGTGCCTGTATTTGTTTCCGATCATACTCAGCACTTATTGGACACCCTCGTTTCTCATTCGGTACATACCTCTGCACCAAGTTTTATTGGTCATATGACATCAGCTCTGCCCTATTTCTTGATGCCTTTGTCAAAGATAATGATCGCTTTAAATCAAAACTTAGTGAAGATAGAAACTTCCAAAGCGTTCACACCTCTTGAGAGACAAGTATTGGGTATGTTACATCGCCTTATATATCAGCAAGATGACGCATTTTATGAACAATGGATGCATAGCGCAAAACACTCATTAGGCTCGTTCTGTTCCGGTGGAACTATTGCCAACATTACTGCGCTCTGGGTAGCAAGAAATAATGCCCTCAAAGCCGATAACGAATTTAATGGTGTTGAAAATGAAGGGCTTTTCAATGCAATGAAACATTATGGCTATGAAGGCTTAGCTATATTGGTTTCAGATAGAGGCCATTACTCGCTTAAGAAAGCCGCGAATATACTAGGTATTGGACAGGATTCACTGATCCCAATTAAAACCGACGATAATAATCGGCTTTGTACCCAAGCGCTCCAAGAAAAAATTGCTGAGTTGAAGCAGAAAAACATCAAACCATTCGCGATCATTGGCGTAGCAGGCACAACAGAAACAGGCAACATTGATCCCATCCGCGAAATAGCAGAAATTAGTCAACGCGAAGGGTGTCATTTTCATGTGGACGCGGCTTGGGGTGGTGCGACATTAATGTCAAACAACCACCGTCACCTCCTGGATGGTATCGAGTTAGCCGACTCAGTAACTATTGATGCACACAAGCAACTCTACATTCCAATGGGCGCGGGAATGGTATTGTTCAAAAACCCCGATGATATGGCGGCAATTGAACACCATGCCGAATACATATTAAGAAAAGGGTCAAAAGATTTAGGTAGCCATACATTAGAGGGTTCACGCTCTGGTATGGCTATGCTTGTTTATTCCAGCATGCATATAATCAGTCGACCTGGTTATGAATTGCTTATCGATCAAAGCATCGAGAAAGCAAAGTATTTTTCTGGCCTAATTAAACAACAACCCGATTTTGAACTTATCTCAGAGCCTGAACTTTGCCTACTGACTTATCGATATGTTCCAGCATTAACAGCTAAAGCTTTACTCGTTGCCGATAAAGATCAGAGAAAAAAGCTACATCGACTATTAAATGGGCTAACCAAATATGTACAGAAACGACAACGAGAGGAAGGAAAAACTTTCGTGTCGCGGACCAAACTCAACCCACATAACTGGGATAAAATGAATACGATTGTATTTCGAGTTGTATTGGCCAATCCGCTTACCACCAAAGATATTTTACAGTCAGTACTTGATGAGCAACGAGAAATCTCAGAGAACAGCGGTTCGTTAATGAAAGAAATAACCAAATTAACACATTTAATTCTTAAGTAATTTTCAGAACTGTAATTTTTTTTCGGTGTCCTGTAACTATCAAATCAATATGTAGCAAAAACCGCATGGTTTTTGCGCATATATCAATCACCTGCTTCCAAAACTGAAATTTTGTTTGAACTTTGTCATAGATTCGCCAATTAGTCGTCATTTTCACTCGCTTTTGTTTCAAGCACAGCGGTAGTTAGGTTTATACTAAATACAGCCGTAAATTATCGAATAGTAAGCATATTTTCTATAACTTAGACGGTTTTTAGTTCTCTTATTTATTGATGAACTCACTTTTTAAATGTTTGGTTTTCTGACCTTGTGTTGAATAGGGCCACACACTTACTCGCTGCATTAACTATTAGATAATATTATGAATACACTGGAAAAAATTCAAAAAAGCCTAGAGAATTTCAGCAAATCTGAACGTAAAGTGGCTGAAGTTATTATGGCGGCGCCACAAACCGCAATTCATTCTAGCATTGCGACGCTGGCAAAGATGGCCGACGTAAGTGAACCAACCGTAAATCGCTTTTGTAGAAGGCTCGATACCAAAGGCTTCCCGGACTTTAAACTTCATCTCGCGCAAAGCCTAGCAAACGGCACGCCTTACGTTAATAGAAACGTAGAAGAAGACGATGGACCTGACGCCTATACTCATAAAATATTTGAGTCAACCATGGCTTGTTTGGACGTCGCAAAGAATAGCCTAGATGCCTCTCAAATAAACCGAGCCGTTGATCTACTTACCCAAGCAAAACGTATTTCGTTCTTTGGCCTAGGCGCATCTTCAGCCGTTGCGAAAGATGCACAAAATAAGTTTATTCGTTTCAACATCCCAATCGCTTCTTTTGAAGATATTGTTATGCAACGTATGAGCTGTATCAACTGTACCGACAATGACGTGATTGTATTAATTTCGCATACCGGTAGAACCAAGAGCATGGTTGAGGTGGCAAACCTAGGACGTGAAAATGGTGCGACCGTCATTGCGATCACATCGAAAGACTCACCACTTGATAAAGCCGCATCACTATCTATTACTTTAGATGTACCTGAAGATACCGACGTGTATATGCCAATGGCAAGTCGCGTGGTACAAATGACAGTGATTGATGTGCTTGCCACCGGTTTTACACTTCGTCGAGGTTCTGGCTTTAGAGAAAATTTACGACGAGTAAAAGATGCATTGAAAGATTCTCGATACGACAAGATAACCCAGTTGTAAAACTGGTCGTCAATCAAAACGATTAATGTAGAGCGATTCAAACACTTCATCCCCAAGATAATTGGGGATCGAATATCAAAAATATTCCCGTTTTACGGAAATAACACTCCTTATCAATACTTTATCTTTATCGGTCAATATTCAATGCCTATTCTTCGCTATTTGTGGGTAATGGCTATACCTCTTCTCTAGATTGAAAATCTACTTCTTCAATGTTGACACTGCCTGATACAACAACACCATCATCGAGGCCAGTAGACTCTTCACATGAGCAGACTTGCTGAAGAATGAAAACCAAACGATCCTCATTTAACGGAAGTGGATTGCCTTTAATTGACGACGATTGCATTGCATCCCTTGCCACTCGTTGGAATGATGTCTTACAGATACCAAACTCACTTAAATTTGGCAACTCTAACCGTTCTAACATCATTTTGATCCACGCTGCGCTGTCCAGATAATCTGCCTCAGAGTTTTGGGTGACGATTTTGGCTACCTCCCGGTAGCGATTAAGAATATCGCTTCGTCCCATCTCCTCTGCCAATTTAATGTTTTCATCCATGACAAAAGGGGCAAGCCTTGCGGTAATAATACTGTGAGGAGCCTCTATTTTACCTCCTAAAGATGAAGCTAAACCATGAGCAGCGCCTAGCTTGGCGTTGCTAATGGCCATTCCACCTAGCGTTGCAGCAAAGGCCAAGTCTGATCTCGCTTTATAATCATTATTTTTGCAACCAGGAATGACCGCTTTCGTCAATCGTCTTAACCCTTCTTCACAAATGGTATCTGTCAGCGGGTTTGGGTCGCCGCAAACATAAGACTCCATCAAATGAGTAAACGTTTCGAGCGCACCGCGGCTAGATATATTCAGGTTGGTGTCATAGGTTAACGTTGGGTCAATAATCGCCACATCTGGCAAGATATCAGGCGACCGAAGGCTCACCTTGACCCTGTCTTGGCCGGATCTCAGCACAGCTTTGTTTGTGACTTCAGAACCCGTGCTTGCCGTGGTTGGGATAGCGATAAATGGTAGCGGTTTGGTTTTTAAAGGGACACTTCGACCAACAACTTCAACGTAGTCATAAAGATCCCCTTGGTTTGGGATAATCGCTGATAACGCTTTTCCCATATCAATAACACTACCGCCCCCTATCGCTACAACCATATCTGGCTTAAATCGACGCCCCACTACAGCGGTTTCTTCAACCATGGAGATATTGGGTTCACCCGATATTGATACATGTTGGTATCGCATATTTTGGCTTTTCAAATAGCCTATTACAGGTGCTGCTCGAGCCATGTTTTTTCCAGTCACCAGTAACACACTATACCCATATTGGTTGAATACAGATAAGGATGAGTTAAGCGCTCCTTCACCAAATATAACCTTTGCCGATGTCATAAACTGAAACATGCAGACCTCCATTAAAATTTCTAAAACTAGGTTGCTTGAGTTTGAGTTCTTGTTTATTGATTTAGTACAATGTGCGTGCACTCTCTCGAGTGTAATTGTAAAACTATGTATTTGTTCACATTGTGTATGTATATGGAATGACAAGCTCGACGCCCGTCTCGACCAAAAATTTGATGTATATTCTTGCACCTATATTTAATGATAGATTATACCTATCAGATTCAAAGGATATTCCATCTTTATTTTCTTCAAATATTAGGGCATAGTGAGCGCATAAAGACATCGTTAGTCCATAAAAATGGTTAGTCCATAACGAATTAGTTAGCTTAAACAGATTTAGGAGAGAAGTTATGTTTGTTGTTATTTTTGGTCGCCCTGCATGCCCGTTTTGTGTACGAGCAAAAGAAATCGCGGAATCATTGAAAGAAAGTCGTGATGATTTTAACTACCGTTATGTAGATATCCACGCTGAAGGTATAAGCAAAGCGGATTTGGAAAAAACAGTGGGTACACCTGTAGAAACAGTGCCTCAGATCTTCATCGATCAAGACCATGTTGGTGGTTGCACAGAATTTGAAACATACGCTAGAGCTAACTTAGGCTTGTAGTATAAAGTGTTCAAAACGAGTTACCTGATATTGAAGCCCTTTTTAGGGCTTTAAAATAGAAATGATATCAAATGAGATAACATGATAGCCTTGTTTATCAAGGCTTTTTTATTGCATTCGATATAGTAAAAAGTGACTAAACATGATGTTTGTGGTCAATTAGTGGACATTAATTATCGAGTGGATTTAGTCTTACAGCATCTTGTAAGTGGTCAGGGGCTAGGTGTGCATAAGTCATAGTCTGCGTTATAGAAGAGTGAGCAGGAATTTCTTTAAGTGTCAAAATACTACCACCATTAATCATGAAATGACTCGCGAAAGTGTGCCTTAAAACATGATTCTTTTGTCCCTTCCGTAGATCGAACAATTTACCAATCCTTTGTCTAAGACTGTGCTGTGGGTTTGTAAGAAATAATGCGCCGCCGTCTTCTGGGTGTACTTCATCATAAAGAGCTTTGTTTATCGGCACAGTACGATGTTTACCTGCCTTGGTATCTGGAAAACGAATTCGATACGTAGTGTGATTCGCAGCCTTAAGGGAAATAGTTTCCGCCCATCGGGAACCAGTCGCCAAACTGATTTTTACGGCTCTGAACATTTCTTCGTCGTATGAGATTTCATTCGATAGTGTTTTTATTTGTTCAGACGTCAAGAAAGTCATTTCTCTAATAGGCTCTTGGGGCCATAAACTCCTTGCCTATTCGGTCGACAGTATCAACTTAATTAACATTGTTTATCATAGATTTATCATTATAAATGGCCATTCCGACAAGTAACCAAACCATAGATTATAGGGCTAATTTTCGCTTTCTCATCGTGACGGTATCGGTAAGAGTGTGAGCTACATTAATGAGTTCAATAGGTAATAAGTCAGATAACGTTTCAACCTTATTAGGTTTCCAATTATTAATAACATTGAGTGCTTGAGAAACATCCATAAAAAAATCCAAGTGAATTAAGTACACTTTGATTTTGACATCTCTGTAAGATCGTTCAACAGATCATATTTACGCTAACTGATCGGCATTACTACTCAAGTAGACTCTTATTAATTTAATTGCCGCAACAGTGTTTTTTTGCGGGCTTGTCTCAGGTATCACACCTTAAATTGGTCAACAAGATCTTGTAACTCTCGGTTAGCGTTTTGGAGGGCTTTCGCATGTTCCCCTGATGTTTGACCGTGGCCGTGTAGCTCCATAAGCATACTACTGATAGATTGCATGCTTCGGTTGATATCATCCGCCACCTGACTTTGCTCATTTGCAGCCGTAGCAATTTGAACGCTCACATCATCCACTTTGGAAACAGAATTTTGCATGGTGGTTATTCCTTCAGTGACATCATTCGTCAATACCGATGTAACTTGGCATTGTTCTCGGGTTTCTGACATCGACATAACTGTTGTTTCAACACCATTCTTCAAGATATCCAGCATCTCAGCAACTTCAGTGGTACTGTCTTGAGTTTTTGCAGCCAGGTTTCGTACTTCGTCGGCAACAACAGCGAATCCACGACCCATCTCACCTGCTCGGGCAGCTTCAATCGCCGCGTTTAGCGCAAGTAAATTAGTTTGTTCAGCAATGCCACGAATAACCTGTAACACCCCCTCAATTGAAGAGGCGTTGTCTTGCATCTTGCCAACGTTTTCAGACGTTAGTTCAACATTTTGCATTAACTCGCCGACACTATCAGTTGCTTTGCGTGCCGAATCGCCCGAGTTCTGTGCTTCGCGCTGTGCTGAACTAGTAATGTCTGCGCTTTGATTGGTATATCCAGCTACTTCTTGTGCAGAAGAGCTTAGTTCGTTAACAGCGGTTGCTACCATGTCTGTTTCTTTAACGTGTTTATCCAATACTATAAGCGTTTCCTCTGTTACGGCAGACATTGCGGTAATCTGTTCATTACAAACCTTGTTTGCTTCAATGACATTAGTGATCAGTTTTTGTAGGTACGAGATAAAGTTGTTCATGGATTCAGAAACAGCGTCTAGCTCATCTTCCCCTTTAATCGGAAGCCTAATGCTGAGGTCTGCATCACCCGCTGAAAGAGTATCTACGTTTTCCTTAAGTGCCTTGAATCGATTACCCAAGCTCGTAAATGCATAAAGCAGCACGGCCAGTAGGATGACGACCATTGGAAGTTGAATCACAGCCAGAGTAGACATGATTTCTTGTGTTAGCATAGTGAGTAGATTTGTTGGTTTCGCTACCGCGATTAACCAAGGAGTACCGACCACCTCTTGAACTAGAAGAATGTGTTCTTCACCATTTTGTTCAAATTCCTTCCTAAATTCTGAAGTTTTTAAAGCTTCGTTTAGAGTTGCTGCCAGTGGGTAAGACTGACCAGATAGCTCGGTTAAGATAACGTTGTCGTTGCTAAGAACTCTATTAGTACTAAGAATTTTCCCATCAGCTTCAACAATCAAGATCTCTGCATTGAGCTCACGCTCTTTATCGGCCACTAGATCGTTAAAAAATCCAAGGGTTACATCGACAGTAGATACCCCGTATAGAGAGGAATCTTTATAAATACCCATTGCACAGTTTGTACGTGGTTGTAGGCTGGCACCATCTTTGTAAGCATTGGCCCAGACACATTGGCCTTTAGGTGCGTTCTGGCCTGCCTTGTGCCATGCTTGAGTGAAATAGTCAGGTGCTTCATCACTATTCCAATAGGTGTTTACAATTAGCTTACCGCTAGCGTCTCGATGGTAGAATGAGCTTGCTCTGTCTACCCCGACAATCCTTTTGTTAGGCATGGGCCAAATACCACCGCCAAACACCAGTTGATTACCGTACTGATCTACCAAGTGAGGTAATAAAGAATCAATTTGCGCGCTTTCAAGGTTCGGAATAAGTTGAGTAGTAGAACGTTGTTGAGCCTGTACAGCAGCTAAGGTTAGTTTGATTTCGGTGGCAATATCTTTGACCGCAAAGCTAAGATTTTTTTCTTCTTCGGCTTGTAGACCCGGTTTTACCCACTTCTGTATACCTATGGTCGTAAGGATACTGATTAGAACTATAAAGGTCACTAGCACTAAGCTATACTTTTGTTTGATTGTTTTTACGGGCATAGAAGTTAACCTTTTTATTGAGTAATTCATTAGTAGTTACTAATAAGATTAGCAACTACAACTAATGTTAGGCTATTACACCATTGTATTTAGTTGTCCGTCACGCCCTTTGATCACAAAAATCAATGAATTCTGGATAAACAGGCTGACCAGTTTTTATTAGCTCGATCTGATTAATGTACGGGTGATCCGGGGCGACAATGGTTATGCAATGATCTGTTGTTCTTATCAGCGCGTTACGAAGTAAAAAATAACTGGGAAAGTGATCGGTTATATCGAGGCTATTTAGAATACTCCATTAACTCCACTGGAGCTCCATTCACCTCAATAAAAGCGACCACTAGTCCATCGCTCGGAGAATTAGGTTCAATAATTATCTTCTTACCTTCTAATTCTGCGATTAAATTATCAACTTCAAAAGCCACATGTGGCATTGTTTTAACCAATTCGGGATAAGGTGCATCTTTCCAAAATCGCTGCCATTGAATTCCGTACGGGTTATTCTGGTGGTCGGACACTGTCATTTTTAAGTGAGGTAAATCAATTTCACCTTCAAACTTATCAGTCGTTGGAATACCTAAATGACTAAATTTCATAATTTATATTTCTCCATAAAAACCTGAATACATCCACGTTTTGTTAAGGCTTGAGGCTCACAACACAACACTTCTACAATACGAAAGCTAACACAAATAAAAGCACCACGCGTACCAAATCATTCTTTGACAATTCGTTAGCAATATTGCTTCATTTCAATGTCTTAACTTCAACAGAATATTCCCATATTATTTTGTCATCTCCTACCAACTCATAACTAACTCTTTCACCTTTTGAGCTGAGAACAAATATTGGCATCTCCCGACTAAAATCAACATCATCACAAGACATATCTGCTTTTAATAATATACTTTCCTCATCTTGTACTGTCAGTTTTCCTACATATGCACAACCATCGACATAAGCGGTACCAATTTGCTCAGGTTCCATAATTTGAAAAGCAGGGAAAACTAATTCTAATTCCAGTTTCTTTACTGTTACTTGTACTTCGTAACCAACATTTGCAAAAACAGAGCTATGCACACCAAGTAAAAGTAGCCATGACATTTTAATTCTCATATAACCTCAATTATCTTTATATTGCTAAAATTTTTTTACACGTGAATATCCGTATTTTTAACAAGTAATACCGTAGTTTGCTAGAAAAAAAGAAATATAGATCCTGAAACGACAAAAAGGCCAACTTTATGGTGTCACTTCAGAAGAGTGGCCTTTTTTTTCATAGATATGCAAATGTAATGGCAGGGGTGGAGAGATTCGAACTCCTAACACGCGGATTTGGAGTCCGAAAATCAAGGAATTGGACAATTTCAATTTACGGAAACTGACCTGTATCTATTTATCGAATAACTTTCATATTACTACATATGGGCAAAATTCAGACACGATAGAGCTTTGACTCTAATTTGAACGGATTGATAGTATGGAACTATTCACACCTACAAGTATTCAACGATTATTTCAGTTAGTTGAGGGGGAGTGGGTTGCCCATTATAAAGGAGACACTGTTAGGAGTGTATTTCAACCAATTTTGAAAAAATCACTCACAGAAGTATACGGGTATGAAGGGCTAGTCAGGATAACTAGAAAAGGAGCCGTTATCAATCCAACCTCTTTTTTTGAAAACTTTACCGACGATACTGAGCTAACTAATGTAGGCGCTCTTTGTTGTAGCCTCCATTTACGTAACTTTTCACTGGCTAATCTGTCGGGGAAAGTTTTTCTTAATACACATCCAACTATGTTTTCTCGTATTGCGAGTGATGAGTTTTCAATCAATAAAGTGCTCGAAAGAATTACTCTTGAAGGAGTATCGATGGAGCAGGTTATTTGGGAGATAACAGAGTTTAAAGAAAGTAATACGGACCAGTTCGTTTCGGGGATTGCATCTTTTAGGAAAGCTGGTAATCAGGTTGCTATTGGCGACTATGGGCAGAAAGAATCAAATGAATATCGAGTTGATTTGTTAAATCCAAACATAGTAAAAATTGATCGTTCATTAATAAGGGAGTACTGCACAAGTTTGAATAGTTTTCTTCCAGACCTTGTTAAGCGATTATATTCAAAGGGATATACGATCGTCCTAGAAGGAATTGAAAATAGTCAAGAACACAATGCTTTACAGTTTATGTGTCACAGCTTGGTTCAAGGGTTTCACTATGGTCGCCCCGTTGATATGAAAGCATTATGTAGACATGGTTGTGCCATTTCAGCATATAAATAAATCTTGCAATGAAATATAAAAGTTTGTTAGGAATATCATGATTACCAGTTCAATATTTATGGTCAATATATGAGCGTTATTTTTAACTAACCATTTAAAATCAATCTATTACTGTAACAAAAAACACCCTAAGGTGATTCTTTCATGTATGTATTCTATGGTGTTTCTCTAAAAGTAAGTGTAAAAATAGAGGAAGAATTTGAGTGTGGTAAATTTGTGGCATGAATAAATTTAATTTTGTTTAAATCAAGCGCATAAACCTATAAATAGAACCATTTTTAGGGCTTTTTTCTTACTCAAATTTTCTTTTGAATACATGCCCCGTCATTTTATACCAATCTGAGAATTCGACTGAATCATCAAGTTAGATGTTATGGTGCAAACTTTAATGACCTCTCTTGAGCGGTCTGCGGAATGACATTTAACTTGCCCATGACTTTGCTAAGCTTGGTATTAGTCTAATAATCAAAGAAAAGCATAAATTACGCTTATCTTTTATAAATATTCAGATACAATTCATTCATACGCATTCTATTTCAAACTATAAATTTTTGAGTTAAATCTGTGAATATTGATGTCGCTTTGATCCTTGAACAGAATCAAATATTACTCGTTTTTGTCGTTCTCGCCATTGGCTTAGCAATAGGTAAAATACGCTTTGGCGGTTTTCAACTAGGAAACTCAATTGGTGTGCTTGTTACCGCACTCGTCATGGGTAACCTTGGGTTTTCAATAGGCCACGAAGCATTAACTATTGGTTTCATGCTATTTATCTATTGCGTAGGTATTGAAGCTGGACCCAATTTTTTCGGCATCTTTTTTAGAGATGGCAAGCATTATTTAATGCTTAGCCTAATCGTACTCGTTTCTGCTATTTCTCTAACCTATTTCGCTAGCCGCTTGGTTGGACTAGATTACGGTCTCTCCGCTGGGCTAATGGCCGGAGCATTAACCGCAACGCCTGTTTTAGTGGGTGCACAAGATGCGTTAAATTCTGGGTTAGCAACACTTCCACATAATGCAGACATGGAACTTGTGTTACAGAACCTATCCGTTGGCTATGCGCTTGCTTATCTGGTTGGTTTGATAAGTATGATACTGTTTGCAAAGCTACTACCGAAGCTACAAAAACAAGATCTACACGACAGTGCGGAACAAATAGCGCAAGAACGTGGCATTGGTAGTGCTGCCCATAGAAAGGTTTATTTGCCAATTATTCGAGCGTATCGTGTCGGCAAAGAACTCATTAATTGGATCGATGGTAAAAATCTTCGAGAACTGGGTATATATCGTCAAACGGGTTGTTACATCGAAAGAATCAGGCGTAATGGCATACTCGCCCATCCTGATGGTGACGCCATTTTACAAGAGGGCGATGAAATAGCATTGGTTGGTTATCCCGATAGCCATGCCCGCTTAGACCCAAGTTTTAGAAATGGTAAAGAGGTATTTGACCGCAATTTACTCGACCTTCGAATTGTCGAGGAAGAGATCGTCGTAAAAAGTGACAGCATATCTGGTAAAAAGCTATCAGACCTTAACCTTTCGGAATATGGTTGTTTCTTAAACCGAGTAGTCAGAGCTCAGATCGAGATGCCAATGGACCTCACCATTGTATTGGCTAAAGGTGACATTCTGCAGGTTAGTGGTGAAAAGAGCCGCGTGTTAGGGCTAGCCGAACGTATTGGTTTTATATCTATACACAGCCAAATGGCTGATCTATTGGCTTTTTGCAGCTTTTTTATCCTTGGCATTCTCTTTGGGTTAGTTACCATGACTTTCGGTCAAGTCACCTTTGGCTTAGGTAATGCAGTTGGACTTTTACTCGCAGGTATTACCCTCGGGTTCTTACGAGCAAATCACCCAACCTTTGGCTACGTTCCTCAGGGCGCACTGAATATGGTGAAGGATCTTGGCTTAATGTTTTTTATGGCGGGAATAGGTCTTAGTGCGGGCGGTAACCTATTCACCTTTATGAATCAGACAGGATTACAGATCATACTAATAAGTTTGATTGTAAGCGTGGTTCCAGTAGTCCTCGCTTACCTTGTTGGTGCTTACGTTTTTAAAATGAATAGAGCCCTACTCTTTGGAGCAATCATTGGTGCGAGAACCTGTGCACCAGCAATGGACATTGTTAACGAATATGCAAGGTCCACGATCCCAGCTCTAGGTTATGCAGGTACTTACGCTATCGCGAATATATTAATGACGCTTGCAGGCACCCTACTCATCATTTTGAGCTGAGTCGACTTAAGACCACGCTATCGTCTTGACCTTATGATCAAAAAAGCGCTCAAATGAGCGCTTTTTTATTACCACGTAAACTTAGATATCGATGATATCAAAGTCGACAGCAGGATTAACATCCGCCTCGTAGTCGACGCCATCAACGCCAAAACCAAATAGCTTCAAGAATTCTTCTTTATACTCAACGTAATCAGTCAATTCTTTCAGATTTTCAGTCGTAATTTGAGGCCACAACTTACTACAGTACTCTTGAATGTCATCACGTAATTCCCAGTCATCAAGACGTAGACGATTACTTTCATCCACTTCTGAAACCGACCCATCCGCTTTATATAAACGCTGGCTAAACATGCGTTGAATCTGTTCGATGCAACCTTCATGCACACCTTCTTCACGCATCTTCTTAAACACCATCGCTATATAAAGAGGCATAACCGGTATAGCAGAACTTGCTTGTGTAACAACAGACTTTAACACCGCGACATTGGCACTGCCATTAAGCGCCGCCAATTTCTCATTGAGTGCATGGGCTGCACGATCTAGATCCATCTTCGCTTTACCGAGCGCGCCGTCCCAATAGATAGGCCACGTCAATTCCGTACCAATGTAGCTATAGGCAACGGTTTTGCATCCCTCAGCTAACACGCCAGCTTCAGATAGAGCATTAATCCAAAGCTCCCAATCTTCCCCACCCATAACGGTAATCGTATCGCTGATTTCTTGCTCGTTAGCTGGCTCGACACTCGCTTCGATGATCACATCTTTATTCGTATCAACGGCAGTAGAACTATAAGCGCTTCCGATCGGTTTCAAAGTTGAACGAATCAACTCACCCGTGTCTGGCAGTTTACGTACAGGTGAAGCCAGCGAATAGACGACCATGTCGATCTGACCCAAATCTTCTTTAATGAGATCAATCGTTTTCTGTTTTGCTTCATTAGAAAACGCGTCACCATTTAAGCTTCTCGCGTATAGCCCTTCTTCATGAGCTAGCTTTTCGAATGCAGCCGAATTGTAATAACCTGCTGTTCCTGTTTTCTTTTCGGAACCCGCTTTTTCAAAGAAAACACCAATGGTTGAAGCCCCACCACCAAATGCAGCGGTAATTCGAGAAGACAAACCGTAACCACTAGAGGAACCAACCACCAAAACACGTTTTGGTGCATTAACAATAGGACCTTGAGCTTTGGTGTAAACAATCTGTTCTTTAATGTTTGCTTCACAACCTACTGGGTGTGTAGTGGTGCAAATAAAACCACGAATTCTAGGTTTGATGATCATTTTCAGCGTCCTTTAATATAAAGCTTGGGCAATAGTAACAACTTTGCCTTTAATATTCTGGCTAGAATAAAAGGTTAATCAAGAAATCGCATCAATTTTCTTACAAATTACTGTTCATTTATAAGTGGTTGGAGTAGTTGTCGCATAAAAATAGCGCATGTATAACCAAAATCAGCGTCAAACAGGACCATTTTCACTTTCTATAAATACAGTTTGGGATTAGACAATAGAAAGGCATCTCAGATGAGATGCCTTTGGTGTCCAATTTTTATTGCGTTTATTTAACCAAACAAACGTTAAGCGACACTATTGAGCTTTGGTTCTGATTGCTTATAAGTTTTCACTTCAGAGAAGTCATGACTAAAGTGGTCAACTTGAATGGCTTTACTTCGTAGCGCTTCAGCATCATTAATCTGGTCCACTTCTTTTTGCGTAAGAACACCCGCTTCCAAAGCTTGCTGTAGACGCTCTACTAACGGACCTTTTCTCACAACCTTACCATCCTTAACACCCTGAATGAGTTTTCTTTCAAGCCCGCGAACACTATACAACTTGATAAACGCGCGTTCCATCAGCCCAACCGCATCATCTTCTTTCACGCCTACGTAACATAGGTGAGTTAAGCGGTCACGATGTGCGCCCGGCGTCATCAAAGATTCTGCAATTTTAACGGACAACTGATCTGCTGGTTTCTTAAAGCGATTGCCTAATGGGAATACAAGCACACTTAACATGTGTCCAGCAATACGATTAGGGAAGTTGGTATACGTTTCTTGTAGCGCTTGGGAAGCGCGATACAAGCAATGTTGGATAGAGTAATCTACATACACCAAATCACTTTGCTGACGTCCTTCATCTTCGTACTTCTTCAATACCGCTGACGCCATATAAAGAAAACTCAATCCATCGCCTAACCTTGCCGATATCATCTCTTTACGTTTTAGATCACCACCCAACGTCGCCATCGCTACATCAGAGCTCAGTGCCAAAGCTCGACTGATACGAGTTAGGTCCTTGTAATAACGCTTGGTTGGACCACTCATATGCGCTTTGATAAACGCTGAACCAGTGATGCCAGCCGTAAAAGCACCAAAGGTGTTCTTGAGACCATGGCCGATATGTTTGAATAACAACTCATCGAACTCTTTCGCGCCTTGCTCTTGATCTGGGTTTGCGGCGGCGGCCATCTCTTTTAATACATATGGATGACAACGTGTTGCGCCTTGGCCAAAGATCATAAGGTTACGAGTTAGTATGTTCGCCCCCTCAACCGTGATCGCAACAGGCGCTCCAATATATTGGTTCGCGAGATAGTTCATCGGACCTTGCTGAATACCGCGACCAGCATGAATATCCATTGAGTCATCGAGCAACGTACGCGCCATTTCCGTCATATGGTATTTAGCAATAGCAGTGACAATACCCGGCTTCTCTTTCAGATCAAGTGAGGTCGTCGTTAGCGTACGTGTGGCTTCTAACATATACGTTAGACCGCCGATACGACCCATCGCTTCAGCGACACCTTCAAATTTACCAATGGAAAGCCCAAACTGTTTGCGTACATAAGCATAGGCACCTGTCGTACGTGAAGTAAGGTGTCCGGTTGCTGCCCCCATTGCTGGCAAAGAGATACCACGACCGGCAGACAAACACTCAACCAACATCCGCCAGCCTTTACCTACATAATCTTGACCACCGATTACCCAGTCCATAGGAATGAATACGTCTTCACCACGAGTAGGGCCGTTCATAAATGCAAGGCCGAGCGGGTCATGACGGTCGCCAATCTCTACTCCTGCATGATCCGTCGGTATCAAGGCACAGGTAATGCCTAAATCGACCTCACCACCAAGTAAACCGTCAGGGTCTTGAAGCTTGTATGCCAGACCCAATACAGTAGCAACTGGTGCTAGCGTAATGTAGCGTTTGTTCCAGCTAATTCGCATACCAAGGACTTCTTCACCTTCGTGCATACCCATACAAACCGTACCCATATCTGGAATACCGCCCGCATCGGAACCCGCTTCCGGACCCGTCAAAGCAAAACAAGGTATTTCGCGCCCATCAGCAAGCCTTGGTAACCAATAGTCTTTCTGTTCTTGTGTACCATAGTGAGAAAGCAACTCACCAGGGCCTAAAGAATTGGGCACCATTACCGTAACGCCAGCACTGCCATTACGAGAAGCGATCTTTGTCACTATGGTTGAGTTAGCATGAGAAGAAAACGCTCTTCCTCCATACTCTTTAGAAATAATTAACGAGAAAAAACGCTCTTTAAGGATATAGTCCCAGACATTTTTTGGAAGATCTCTGTCTTTCTTAACAATCTGATGGTCATCCAACATTTCCAACAAGGTTTCAACTTCATTGTCGATGAACGATTGCTCTTCCGTTGTCAAAGAAGGCTTTGGATAATGATGCAGCTTTTGCCAGTCTGGTGACCCAGAAAATAGGTCGCCATCCCACCACACACTACCCGCTTCCATTGCTTCTTTTTCTGTGTCTGACAATGGTGGTAATACTTTCTTAAACATTTTAAATGCTGGGTCGCTTACCCATTTTCTACGTAGAGAGCACATAGTCCGATCCTTTTGTTCTATAAGTACTTTTATTTTAAAAATAAGTAGTTAGTTATTGGTAACGTTTCACTTTGCTAAAATAGTAATTTTTTTCGTTCAATCTTTAATCCGCGCTAACCCCAGCCGCTAGATAAGGGATAAGTTGATTTATCACTACCGATGAATCAACCGCTTGACCATAATCGTTAATTGCGATTTCACTTAGTGCCTGACTTGAGGCCATAGTGAATACGCAGGTTCCCAGCGTAAAATGCAATCGCCAAAAAAGCGTTTCTGGTGATAAGTTTGGGTT
The DNA here is from genome assembly GCF_042465995.1 of Vibrio frigidus. Lineage (NCBI taxonomy): Bacteria > Pseudomonadati > Pseudomonadota > Gammaproteobacteria > Vibrionales > Vibrionaceae > Vibrio > Vibrio frigidus. The sequence continues at coordinate 106,141 of NZ_JBCDMC010000006.1, forward strand.
AGCTTTAACAATCAAATTAGTAAATTGAGAAAGCACTTCACTATATCGGGTGGTGATAAACCATCTCAAGTGGCCTTGCACATCGGTATAGCCTCTTCCAATCAATGACATAAAACGAGATGCGCCATGAGGTCTTAATTCGTTAAGTTGCAACAATGGCTTTTTCAGACAAGAGAACACGTCTTCCATTGAGAAATTATCTGTTTGGCTTAAAATACGCAGTTCTTCACCAACGGCAGGCATGAATGCTTCTAAGTATCGATTAAGCACAGCCCTTACTAAGGTTTTTTTATCTCCAAAATGATAATTGACTGAAGCCAAATTCACATTAGCTTTACTGGTTATCGCTCGTAATGAAGTATCGTTAAAACCTTGCTCTGCGAATAGGCTCTCTGCTACATCTAATATCTTATCTTTCGTTTTGTTTTTCTGAGCCATTTCAATCAACCGTATTAAACAACTGTTTGAAATATACATACACCGAACATAATTAACAAGTATTTAACATCACATTTATGATAATTAGTCATAAAAATTTAGGTATAAATGAAATGAAATTAAATTGAACTGTCTTGAATAAGGGGGGTCATATAAGTGTAGTAGGCAGAGCATTGCTAAGTTTAAGAAGGTTTAGACTCGTTTTCTCACTGTTTTACTCCACATACTGCTTTTTCTTATTAACTCCTATGTTTGTATCGCCCAATCCACTTTGGATTGGGCATTTTTTTGCCTGTAGATAAGCTCAGTCGCTCAACCTATTAGAAAATAAGGATTTGAGTCTGCCATGTGCATTACACAGGCCCCATTCATCTCTACAAAAAGACAATAAAAAAGCCCCTGAACCATATGGCTCAAAGGCTTACCTATTCTTAAATGACTTATCTATCGAACTCTTTTCTAAATCAATTTACGCTTTCTTTGGTAATGAGATGCTCAATAGAACATACCCTAAAATTGCGGCGGTCGTTGAGCCGAGTAGTATGCCTAAACGTGCATAGGTATCAAACTCTGCACTCACCCCCGTAAACGCGAGTGATGAAATAAAGATAGACATGGTAAAACCAATACCACATAAGACCGACACTGCAAATATATGTTTCATATTCACACCTTCAGGTAACTTAGCCACACCGCTTTTAACTGCTAACCAGCTAAAACTAAAGATACCTAATGGTTTACCAACCAGAAGCCCTAACGCAATACCTAATGGCAACATCGAGGTCAATCCGGATAATGACACACCAGCTAACGAGATGCCTGCATTAGCAAAAGCAAATATGGGTAAAATCAAGAACGCAACATAAGGGTGCAGTGCGTGCTCTAGATGCTTAAGTGGTGACTCTTCACCTTCTTTACCTTTCAGAGGTATAGCAAAGCCAATAACGACACCGGCCAATGTGGCGTGTACACCCGATTTCAATACGGCTATCCATAGAATTAATCCTGCGATAACGTAGTAAGGTAATTTCGTCACGTTCTTAGAATTCATCATAAACAGGACACCTGTCATAATGAAACCAATAGTCAGTGCAAGTGTAGACAGATCACCACTATAAAATAGCGCAATGATAACAACGACACCCAAGTCATCTATGATAGCCAAAGCCAGTAAAAACACCTTTAACGAAATAGGCACTCGTTTACCAAGCAACGCCATAATACCAAGTGCGAATGCAATATCTGTCGCAGCCGGTATCGCCCAACCTTGCATTGCTTGTGGGTCACCAAAATTGAATAGTATATAAATTAATGCAGGAGCTAACATACCGCCAACGGCAGCAATTGCTGGAAAAATAGCGGTTTCTTTGGACTTCAATGCACCTTCTAATAGTTCTCTTTTTACTTCAAGACCAATTAAAAGGAAAAATATGGCCATTAATCCATCGTTAATCCAGTGCGACACTGACATGCCAAATACATATGAGTGCAATACATTGTTGTAAGATTCACCAAACCCTGTGTTCGCTACAACCATAGCGACAGCCGCTGCTATAACGAGCAGTATGCCACCAGCCGATTCCATTTTAAAAAAGTCGCGAATTCCGTCACTCATTGATTTACCTCTAACTCACTTTACCGCTTTGCCTATCTAACTAACAACAATGCATTTGGTTAAGTAACATTAAGTCTGTGATTATTATTACATAAGAATAGGCGCAGTTTATACGATAGGCCAACTTAGGAATAATCGATTGTTTAGATGAATATATTCGGTTTTTCCGAGTATTGGACGAGCATTGAACGTTATTTGTATATTTACGAAACCGATTCTGACTTAAAATCCCGTAAGCTGAAGCATCCCGTAAGCATCTTGCGTTCCCATTGCGGACACCGACCCTTGCCAATATGGATTATAAAACGCATGCCAGAGGTCATCACGAAGAGGGGTAATAATTAGATCTATATCTAATTTTTCTATACTAATTTGCCACGTTAATGGGACTAATTTTCCGTTTTCCATTGGCGTAAATCCTAATGCAGACATCACTATATCGGTGTCCGCTAAAGGAAGAATGGAGCCATCTCGTTTCACTAACATACCATAGTTATAAACAGGATAATTAGGAATACGAGTTTGATTAAGCTTCAGGTGTCCTCCATCAGCCAAATGGAGATTAACGGTCACCGCCTTCTGCCCTTCGATAACGGCTAGGTCGCTCCCCCACTCCTTACTTAACCATGCCTGTCCATTCACAGTAACAACCTTACCATCGAGTATAAGTTGACCCGACGAACGAACAGACGGAGCACCGAAGCCATAAGCTGCGATAGGCAATAGATCATGTTGTTCTTGGTAGCCTTTGTCACCGTTAAGAATAAAACCCTGAAGAGAGGAGGAACTCAATTTGAGAGCAAAATCATCGGTTTCCACCTGTAAAATCCCAGGTAACGGCGAGGAACTTATCGAGCGCCAGCTCCAGTTATCGATCCACAACCGAAATGGACGAGCTCGAAATCCAGCTTGTCCAATACCACCTCTAGCAATACGTTGCTGTTTCCATACTTTGTCTTTTGAGGTGACAACCGAGTTGGACAGATAGAGTTGAGTACTGTTCCACCCACTAGCTTCGCTCTCATTCCTAGCAATGCGATAATAGTTCCATTGAACTGAGTAGAGTTCACCATCTTCACCCACTAGGTTAGCGAAATACTGCCATCCCTCTCGTTTAAACTCATGGTGAAATGAAAAGCTGTCAGGAAACGAAACCGAAACACCCGGTAAAACGGGTTCAAAGACCGATTTTTGACTGTTAGAAAATGCGTAGGTAATGGTCTCTTTCTCAGAAGAACGACCAAACGAGAAATAGTAAAAAAGCCCAGCCACCAGAATAACAAGAATAGCGGCTAACATAATGACTATATTGCGTTTTATTACAGGCATTTTCATAGTTACAATGCGTCTCTAAGTGATTTCATTGGTGTTCGTTTGATCATACCTATAATGGGTAAAATCCCTGCTAGTATGAGCGCGATCATGGCCGACGCAAAGGTATTTAGATATTCCCAAGGAATAACATACAAGGGCATCGTCCAACCAAAAGATTCTTTTAGTACCACTTCTACCATCACTTTCGCAAGCGCTAAACCTAGCGGCATTGCGACCAAAGCAGAGATCAATCCAAACATAAATAGCTGTAAACCACTTAACGCGATGAGTTCGAATGTCGATATGCCAAAACACCTCAACAGGGCAGTATTCCGTTGTTTAGAGACCTCTCCTGCTAACGTCGCAAAGAAAATGCCGCATATCGCTATAAACAACGTCAGATTTCCTAACGTATCCGCAATAACAAAGGTGCGGTCGAAAATACGCATCGCCTGACCGTGTATATTGCTGTTATCGAATAGTCTATCTTCTGACAAGGCATACCTAGATTGTAATTGAGCCAGTAAGTTATCGATATTTGCCTCATCAGTGGCAATAACACCAAGCCCAATATTGCCTAAGCCGCCAAATCGGCTCTTCCAATTTCGATGAGACATTAATACTTGGTTGTATGGGTTACCATAATCATAATAAACGCCAACTACCTGCCATGATTCTTCAACCACGCCACCCAATTGGATCTCATCACCAGGGCGTATACCTTTTTTAAGGGCCATTGCCTCACTGATCATGACACCTTTCGATGTATTAAGTTGATACCAATAGTTAGGTATCGCTATTTTTACTGGTACAGAATCTCTCTCGCCATTACTCAGGCCGGTGCTGACAACTTCTAACACACCAGTTTTTGTTGGTAATTCTAATTCCCAACGCGACCATACTTCTTTAACTTCTGGGCGCGTACTCAGCCAACTGCTCATTCGACCTGCCGAACTGTTGGTAGGAAATATATAGACATCCGCCGCCAATCGTTGTGTCAACCAGCTCTCGGTTGTGGCTCTGAAACTACCGACTAATGTTTCTACGGTTATGTTTGCTGACATCGCCAAAACGAACGCCATCACCGCAACACCACGAAAGCTCATACTCGACGCCGCATCGGAGAAAAACCAACGCGCTTTAACCCAACGTAAAGAGAACGATAAAGCAGAAAATAATTCAAAGATAACGTATGGCATAAACAACGCCACACTCAGAAGCAATAGTGCGACAATAATAAAACCGTGTTGAGGCGTGGCTGGAAGTTGATAAAAACCAATCGCCATAACGCAAAATATACCGGCCGCTAATGCTTGCCATGCAAACTCCCTACCCGCAAAACGGACCAAAGAAAGCTTTGCAGAAAGCCTTATCGGCGGCGTCTTTATCAACCGGACTAGCGGCCAACTACAGGAAAGCAGCGCACCAAAAATTGCCATCAACAGACTGTTTTTACTCCAATGCCAACTCCAATCAACCGTCAGAGAAACGTTCGCGGTGTACAGATCGGCCAAGGTAGTCGATACCGAAGGCATAAGCTGATTGGCCAACATAAGACCAAATACATTGCCAAAAAACCAACCTATAAAAATGAATAATGTTAGTTCTAGCGCTAACGCTTTCGCTAAGTGCCATCCCGAGACCCCAGCCTGACGCATCACGCCTACTAGTGTTTGTCTTTGAATAAACGAAAGCGACATAGCTTGGTAAAAAATAAATATGCCCACGACAAGTGCAAGCATACCCATCGCAGATAGGTTTAGATGAAACGCCTTTGTAAGAGACTCTAATTCGGCTCTAGAGCTTCTCGACAATTCTATACCGTTAGGCAATATACTTTTGAGTCTTTCCAGTTTATCTTCAGGCATGCTTTCACAGGCAAGACGCGAGAAACCACCCGACCCATTGATTTCTCTTACCTTTGATATATCAGCGAGGATTCGAGTACCTGAAAGAAGCGCATTATGGTCAAGAAAAAGTGGGCCTAGTTTCGAGCCATCTTTTAGTTCTATAAAGTCGCCGCTGCTTTTACCAAGATATGATGCAAGCTCAGCCCCCATAATGAGAGGTTTCGACGGTTGCATCATACGTAAAATCGAGAGGTCATTTTTACGGTGTAGTGTTTCTAACCCCAAAATAGAGACGGGGTCGACACCAACAATTGAGAGATCGCGGCCACTCTTTGTTTCAATTCTTAAATTATCAAACGGAATGCATTGGTTAAAACCCTCACGACGAAGCTGGATGTAAAAGCCTTGTGGGATCTTATTTGCGCTAAATTTGGGAGTGATAGTATAAGGCAGAGGATTTGCAAAAAGGGTTTCACTATGCAAATAACTCTGTTTTGCGTGTTGATTGATCGCGGCAACCCCGACATATACAGACACACCCAAAGTGAGCCCGAACAAGACGAGTAATAATTGTAGCGGATGACGACGATAATGCCCTAGTAGTGCTTTAACTACCGGCCATAACATGCAATTGCCCTCCTTGAAGACGGACACAACCGCTCATGTGCTCTGCTACTTTTTTACTGTGAGTGACAAGTAAAAGAGTGCAATTAAGCTGCTTGGCTAACGAGGTTAGTAGTCGCATTACCGCTTCAGCGTTTCTTTCATCTAAACTACCGGTTGGTTCATCTGCCAACAGCAATTTTGGTTCCATATACAATGCGCGAGCAATTGCGGTTCGTTGTTGTTGACCACCAGACACTTCTTCAGGATAACGGCCTAATAGAGGCATGAGATCGAGAGCTGATAATATTTGACGCCACAAACCTTTATCTTCTGGTAACCCTTTTAACTGCCTACAGAAACGAATGTTGTCTGCGATATTCAATGTCGGTAGAAGATTGTATTGTTGGAATATATGGCCAATATTGTGTCGACGGTAGGCTGTTTTTTTAACCTCGTTACTGGCATGCATAGCGAAACTTGAAAACCAAATTTCACCAGAATCAGTCGAGTCCAGTCCTGCAATCAGGTTTAGTAGCGTACTTTTTCCAGAACCACTTTCCCCCATTAACGCGAGTTGTTCACCTTGATTTAATTTTAGAGCTGCCCCTTGTAGCACTGGATGAAACTCTCCACCGTCTACATAGCCTTTATTTAGGTCGGACAATTCTAGCATTAATAATTACACTCGCATTAAAGAATTCAGGGTATGTGAAGTTACACTAATTACTCACTTTTCGGAAGTATTTTACCTACCTGATCACATTATTTTAAGCAAACTGTCACACGAGGATGATACAGCTTCAAAAATATTCAAATAAAATTGCATTCTCTCAAAAATAACCGTACGAGTGTTGGTTATTTAGCCAATTGTCAACAGACTTACTTTTCAATAAGGTTTCGTATCCATTTTCTGCTTTTTAATCGATGGATAGCACTAAAGCACTTAATGCACTCCTCAACCAAAAATAGCACGTAAACATACTCAGGTTTTAACCCGAGATATACGGCGGCGAAAGCCGCAATTGGGATCCCGATAAACCATTGGGAGACCACATCTTGATACAAACAATATTTAACATCACCACCTGCCCTTAATACACCCACCACCAAGGTAAGCGGTATAGAGCGAATCACCATTCCGAAACAGAGTATCAGCATAAACTTATCTGCAAGTGCGCGTGTCTCTTCTGTCAACGCACTAAAGGAGTCGAGGATAGGTATTTGGATAGTATAAAGGACCACAGCCGTACACAAGCCGAGCAGAACACTGAGAAAAAGTAATCCTATCGATTGATAATAAACCGCATCATATTTTTTTGCGCCAATCTGATTGCCCGTAAGAACACCCGCTGCCGTAGAGGTCCCTATCAACAAACTTATACCAATTGAATCTACTGGTGTCATAACTGATAACGCGGCCAAGCCTTGTACCCCGGTTCGCCCCATAATAGCGTGGTAAGCAAACAGACCAGCGGCCCAAGTAAAGAAGTTTAATGTTGTTGGTAATGATAACCGAAGAAAACGCGACACCTTCTCTGAAGTAAAAGCGACCTTCACGTCAGACAGCGTAAATGCGAGCAAACTCTTTGATTTATATAAAAAGGCGTACAAACAGACAATTTCTATCGCGCCACTAAGCACCGTCGCGATAGCTGCGCCTTTGATTCCCATTGCGGGCATTCCAAAATGCCCAAAGATCAAAACCCAATTTAGAAAGACGTTTGAAACGATACCAATACCACTAAAAAAGGTGCTCACACCGGGGCGGTGCATCGCTCGAAGGCCTACCGCCATACTACTAACGCACGCAACCGCGAACATACTAAGTGAGGTAATGACGATGTAATCACTACCCAAAGCAATAACCTGTGCTGAATCGGTTGCTAACTCCATAATCTGTTCTGGATAGAGCATAAACAGGACGACAGTCAATAAAGCAAACGCATTCGCAATGATCCACGTTAAGGCGGTGCTCTCTCTTACCCCGTCCTTGTTCCCTGCCCCCCAAAACTGCGCCGTCAATAACGCCCCTCCCGTATTGACACCAACCAACATAAGCGTAGTGACAAACATCGCACGACTTGCCACACCGACGGCGGCGATATCCGCTTCACCAAGTTGACCAAGCATAAGAACATCGACTAATCCTCTGCTAGAAAACATAATGTTTTGCAGTGCGATAGGGAGTGCGATGGCAAATAAACGGCGTAAAAAATCACCTTTTGTATACTTGTAAACTAATGATAAGGTGTTGGTCATAAAGCCTCATAAAAATGAAAGAGATGCGCGCCTAAAGACGTGGAAGAATGGGCAGAGCATTAACACGAAGAATAGCAAGAGTATTCTACTCCCATTGATTTGGGATCACCATGAAAAGGAATGAAGTTATTGGCTATGGAAAAGAAAAAAATATTGGTTCTTGGCGCTTCTGGTTATGTTGGTTCGCAACTTATCCCCCTGCTTCTCGAGCAGGGCCATATCGTTACTGCTGCTTCCCGACAGATAGACTACCTGAAAGCACGAGTCCAACCGCATGCCAACCTAACAACTGTCTATCTTGATCTCGCCGAAAAAGACGCGACGTTAGATGCCGTCAGCGGCCATGAGCTTGTTTATTTTCTTGTCCATGGGATGGCTCATGGTCACGATTTCCTCGAATATGAACTTTCCTTGGCGATCAATTTTAAAGACGCGTTAATTGATAGCAGCGTTAAACATGTTGTCTATCTTAGTGCTATTCAACCGCAGACAGGAAACTCAGAGCACCTTCTTGCTCGTAAAAAAACCGGAGAAATCCTAAAGCAGGCTAACGTCCCCGTTACCGAATTAAGAGCCGGAGTCATTATTGGTCCCGGGTCTGCCGCGTTTGAAATCATGAAAGATTTCACCTATAACATGCCAATTATCATTGCTCCTAAATGGGTTGACTCCAAAGCAAACCCGATTGCACTAAACAACCTTAACCACTACCTTCTTGCTCAACTTCATGAATCACCGACTCAAAGTCATTTTTACGAAGTCGGCGGACCAGATATTCTAAGTTATCGAGAACAGTTTGGTGTGATATGTAGCGCTATCGAGCGTCCGCTCCGGCTCTGGTCTACCTCACTGCTTACCCCTAAAATGGCCTCTTATTGGTTGGGATTGGTCACCTCTGTTCCTGCTAATATTGGTCGAGCTTTATTGGCCGGGCTCGAACACGACTACGTTGCCGATTCTCAAGAGATCCGCAAAAAATACCCGCAACCATTAATCTCATATAAAGACGCCGTTACTCGGTCCGTCAGCAATGAAGGCGAGTTTATACGAAGCGAGGTTTGGGGGTTTGATCCTGCCGCGCTTAACCGGTGGCAATCTGGTTATGGGTATTATCCGAAAGATGCAGGAGCAAGCATAAAAACCGATAAAACAGCCGAAGCGCTATGGCAAGTTGTTAAGAAAATAGGCAGCCCTGAAGAAGGTTATTTCTTCGCCAATATTTTATGGCGTACACGAGAATGGCTTGATCTTTTCGTCGGTGGCGGCATTCCAAAAAGACGATGCCCCTCAGGCCCTGAACTCAAGATTGGGGATCATATTGACTCATGGAAGGTAATACGTTGTGAGAAAAATCAGTTTATATCGCTGCTTTTCGGTATGACGGCTCCGGGGTTAGGTCGCCTTGAATGCACCATTAAAGATCATGGTGGTTACCGAGAGTTAGATGTCAGAGCCTGGTGGCATCCGCAAGGCTTTAGAGGTTTACTTTATTGGTTTGCAATGATGCCTGCACACCTGTTTATTTTTAAAGGCATGGTTAAAGCGATAGTAAAAAAAGCGTAAAGTAAATAAGTTACAGATTCATTGTTAATTAGCTTTGAACCTGTAACTTATCCCTATTTGGTCTTAAAAACCGATTGGGATCTCCGCCAATTGGCTTCCTTGGTTTTTTGGGTAAATTAGGTATTCACCGTGATACTTCACTGCTGACTTATAATCCGTACGCTTATGCAGCATAAAACCAAACTCACTCGCCATCCTGACAAATTCTGCATGGTGACCTCGAACATAAAAACTCATTGGTTTTACTAGTTCAGAGCCTCCTTCAAAACAATCATCGCATTGCTTTGCACAAAGGAGGAAAGAGTTATCCCCTTCCGTAAATACCTGCATTTTGCCTGTAATTTCAAACTCAGTACTTACCCCCCAATTGGCCTTTTCCATCACCTCAAGAAACGCTTCAATATCAGAATCAGAGATAACCTTAGGTTCTTCGTCTACTGGTGATAACTGACCATAAAACTTAGAGATATTTTTGAAGGTAAACATCAGTTCCGATTTAGTCCCTTTGCTTCTTCCCATTTTTTGCCAACGTACAAGATTATCGCGAACACAGCGATCAAATCTCTGAGTTTTCAGACTCAGTGTCACCCAGCGAACCAAAAAATGTGTATTACTGACAGGTGTATTGGCCACCTTTCCTTTTTTATGTAGTTCTTCCAATTCATCAAGCGCTGAATTAACTACGTTTTGCATTTCAATTGTATAGATTGCCATTAAGCTTTACGTCCTAAAAACCAATAAAAAACCGCAGACATTACGGCACATAGTGTCATTATCAAAATCATCGGCCATGCCGTGTCACCCGGCAACATTGCAACGATAACACCGATAATGGATCCGACACCAAATCTCAACGTACCCGCTAACGAAGAAGCGGTGCCCGCCATACTTGGGTAAGCCGATAGCAAGATAGCCATCGAGTTGCTACCCACTGTAGACATCATACTAATATAGAGCATGACAAAAGGGACAATACCCCACAATCCAATATCCGCTAACCAACCAAAAAAGAGCCCGACACCAGCGATAAGTTGAATCAGAATGGCAAAAGAAAGCATCCATTTAGAGCTCACTCTTCTGACAATCCGGCCATTCACGGTCGTCATAATGAATAAACCGACAACGTTTAAACCAAACAGATAGCCAAACTGCGACGTACCCACCCCGTAGACATCGATATAAACAAACGAACCCGCGGTTAGAAATGCAAACATACCTGCAAATGAGAACGCACCAGCGAACATCAAACCCAAGGCGACTGGATTCATAAACAAGCGGATATAGTTTTGAATCGTGGTTCTAAAATGCAGCTTCTGTCTGTTTTCTGGCGCGAGTGTCTCTGGTATCTTCCAGATAACGGCAGCGATAACCAAACCAGATACCACCGCGAGAACCCAAAATATTGAGCGCCAGCCAAACCAAACGGCTAAATAACCACCCAGCATGGGGGCGATAAGTGGTGCAATCATCACGACCAACGTAATAAAGGACATAGTACGAGCAAAATCTTCTTTCTCGTACATATCTCTAACCAAGGCTTGAATAACAACCGCGGCTGACGCCCCAGCAAAACCTTGCGCCGCCCGTACGTATTTTAACGACTCGATATCGGATGTCGTCGCACACACGATAGAACCAATCGCAAACAGCAAAATACCTATAATTAATATAGGCTTTCGACCATAGCTGTCAGAGAGTGGTCCATGCAATAATTGACCAATAGCAAACCCGGCTGTATAGGTTGTTAACGTTATCTGAACCGCGCCAGGATCTACCCCTAACTCTTTCGCGATAGTTGGCATTGCAGGCAAATACATATCAATGGCTAATGGAGTCAGTGCACCAATAGCACCTAAAATGATGAACATTAAAAGGCCAAGCTGATTTGTGTTGCTACTTGTCATACTGCTCCGACATCAATTTTGATTAATATGTATAGTAAATAACGACTCTACTACCGAGTCGACCTACCTCTTTGCTCGCCCATTACTTGCTCCAGACAGAACCCACTTCTTCTTCTGTCAAATAACGATATTCGCCTGGCTCTAAATCAACATCCAATTCAATTGCACCTATGCGTTCTCGATGAAGCGCTTCGACTTTATTTCCAAGCGCGGCAAACATCCGTTTAACTTGATGATACTTACCTTCTACAATCGTCAACAAGACCTCGTTGGTGTTGATAACCTCTAAGGCCGCTGGCAGTGTCGGCTCAGGTTCACTTCTTAACTCAATACCTTCTGCAAACGTCGATACGTAATCATCTAAAACTGGATCGGCTAACCAAACTCTGTACGTTTTTTCGCACTTATGTTTAGGGGAAGTAATCCGATGTGACCATTTCCCGTCATCGGTAATAAGCACTAAGCCCGTTGTGTCGACATCTAATCGACCAGCAAAGTGCAGATTCTCCATCTTGACTTCATCTAATAAAACAAACGCCGTAGGGTTGAAACCATCTTCATGAGAGCATACATAACCCTCAGGCTTAAATAGCATGATATATCTAGGCCCATGAACAGTGATTACCTTGTTTTGCCATTCAACAACACAGGTCTCTTTTAGTTTATGTGCGCCACTTTTTATCGTGATGTCATTAACCGTTACGCTGCCGCTTTTAATGATTTTTGTCGCTTCTTTACGTGTCGCACCTAATGCATCACACAAAAATTTATCTAACCGCATGATTACCTCTTCTTTCTCTAGTGGGGTATTATAGGGATCTTTCTTAAATTAGTTGAGCTATTTCACACTTTTCCTATATGTATAAACTTCGGCCCTATCAAACGGATTCAGTCAAAGCCGTTATTCATTATTTTAGAAAGCATACAACTCCTGCCGTCATCGTCCTACCAACAGGCGCCGGCAAGAGTCTTGTCATTGCGGAATTAGCTCGTATCGCTAAAGGACGAGTACTTGTGCTGGCCCATGTAAAAGAACTGGTTGAACAAAACCATGCTAAATACGAAAGCTATGGCGAAAAAGGCGCTGTTTTTTCTGCCGGATTAGGCAGAAAAGAGACCAACCAACCGGTTGTCTTCGCCTCTGTTCAATCGGTAGTGCGCAATCTTGATGCATTTGCAAACCAGTTTTCATTATTGGTTATCGATGAGTGCCACCGCGTACCAGATGAAAAAAGTAGCAGCTACCAAAAAGTCATCAGCCATGTAACCGAACTAAATCCCGGTATTAAAGTCTTGGGTTTAACGGCGACGCCGTATCGATTGGGCATGGGTTGGATATATCAATACCATACCAGAGGGCAAGTTCGCAGCGAAGAACCGCGCTTTTTTAGAGACTGTATTTTCGAACTGCCCATTCGATATCTGTTAGATGAACAGTTTCTCACACCAGCAAGGATGATCGATGCCCCTGTGCTCAGCTATGATTTTTCGGCGCTAAAACCCACCAGCCTCGGAAGATATAAAGAATCTGATTTAGATATGGTGATAGAAAGCGCCAAAAGAGCGACGCCGCAGATTGTTAACCAAATCATCCAAATGGGCGCGGATCGTCAAGGAATTATGATATTCGCGGCAACGGTTCGCCACGCTCAAGAGATCCTCTCTTTGCTGCCACCTGACCAGTCAGACATAGTGATTGGTGATACGCCGACACTCGATCGTGACCGCATTATCCAAAGCTTTAAAAATAAAGAGATCCAATTCTTAGTCAATGTATCGGTGTTAACCACCGGTTTTGATGCCCCCCATGTGGACCTAATCGCTATCCTTCGGCCAACAGAATCTGTGAGCTTATATCAACAAATTATTGGACGAGGATTAAGGTTATCGGAAGGCAAAACAGACTGCCTTGTTTTGGATTATGCAGGCAATAACTACGATCTCTATCAACCAGAGGTCGGTAACCCAAAACCCGATCCTAATAGTGACATTGTCACTATTCCCTGCCCTGCGTGCGGCTTTAATAACAATTTTTGGGGGAAATTGGACGACAACGGGTTCTTGCTTGAGCATTATGGTCGACGCTGCCAAGGTTACCTTGAAGAAGAGGACGGAACCCGAGAACATTGTGGCTATCGGTTTAGAGCCAAATACTGCCACGAATGCGGTGCCGATAACGACATCGCTGCACGCATTTGCCACGAGTGTGATGCGACCCTTGTTGACCCAGACAAAAAACTTAAAGAAGCCCTTAACCTAAAGGATGCTTTGGTGTTTGAATGTAGGGATATGCAATTAAACGTCTTGAAAGACAGCAGCGGTAAGAATCAATTAAAGGTAACATACGTTGGTGACAATAACGCTCAAGTACATGAATTTTGGTCACTAAACACCAAAAAGAGAAAAGAAGCATTTTATAAACAATTTGTCAGACCTCATTTAGCCGACCGTCATCGACCTTTTAATGAGAGCTCGCCAACACGCGTGGTCGCCAATCAACATCGCTTTCGCTTACCTCTTTTTGTCATCGCTAGAAAGTCTGGTCGTTTCTGGAAAATGCGAGATAAAATATTTGAAGACGAGATGAGAGAAAAATAGCAAATTCCAATCGGATTCTATTGCTCGAAAATAGCAAGAATGGTAGTATCCGCGCTCGCAAACAGCTAACAGACCGTTTTCTGATTGCGGCATACATTATCGGCTAGGTCGCTATGCTGATAAACAATCCTAATTTTTTACTAATTTGAGAGTAAATACTATGAAATTTGAAACAGTAGTACGTACTGAACTAGGTAAGAGTGCGAGCCGCCGCCTACGTTTAACTGGCCAATTCCCAGCTATCGTTTATGGTGGTGAAGCAGCTCCAGTTTCTATCGCACTTCTACATTCTGATGTGATTCATCAAATGGACAAGCCTGAATTCTACGAAGCCATCACTCTAGTGATCGACGGTGCAGAAGTTAAGGTTAAGCCGCAAGACGTTCAACGTCACGCGTTTAAGCCAAGAGTTGAGCACATGGACTTTATCCGTATCTAATTCTGCTACCACAGAATAGAAAAAGATATATCCAGCTTTTCGCATAGAGATTATCGGCCTTTACCATCCGAGACATCAAAAAATTAGAAACCCCAGATGCTACCAACATCTGGGGTTTCGCCGTTTCTGGGGCTTTTTTAACAAAGCTTACAGCAACCTTTAGAAATTAATAATAAAAAATAAACATCATCATGACCTTACTTTTTATGTTTATTGCTTATTAGTTTAGAAGCAGGCTTTCTAAACAATGCTCCTGAATACCGTAAAATTCTTTAATTGACTTTATTTGTGCAAGTATGATGGTGTTATCGATTGGTTTTTTGCGTTTTTGTGCCAATATCATTTTGTTTTTGCTCGTGTGCTCGAGTGAAATAAACTCAAATACTTTTGTATCGTATCCGTTGGCTTCCAACAACAACGCACGCAATCCATCTGTTACCATTTCTGCTTCTTGACCAAGGTGAATACCATGCTGTAGAAGTGGTGCTAATAATGTTGGAGATTTCATTTGTGGACGTATTTGTTTATGGCAACAAGGTGAACACATAATAATTTCTGCATTAGTACGAATACCCATGTGAATAGCATAATCGGTGGCAATATCGCAGGCATGCAGCGCTATCATGATATTAATACCTTGTGCTTTAAAGTGTTGCACATCGCCCTGCTCAAATTTAATGCCCTCTAACGCTAACTTCTTGGCCGTCGTGTTACATAAATCAACCAAATTTTGACGTAGTTCTACACCCGTCACTTCTGTTTTTACTTGTAGCTTGTCAATAAAATAATCATGCACAGCGAAGGTCAAGTAAGCTTTACCTGATCCAAAGTCGGCGATATGTACTTTGTCATGGTTAGCAAGCCCGGTGCTATCAATAGCGTGCGACAATACTTCAATAAATTTATTGATCTGTTTCCATTTGCGCGACATAGCAGGAATGATATTTCCTTTGATATCAGTTACACCAAGCTCATGTAGATAAGGTCTGTTTTGTTCTACAAAGCGATTTTTCGCGCGATCGTGAGGTGCTATTTGTGTTTTTTGAAGTGTTTTATTTTTGTTTGGGTACTTTTTCATTAACACTTTTCCTTTTTTACTCACACTTAATTGCACTTCCCATTCATCCGTTACTAAGTGCGCGTTAAAAAAGTGGTGACCTAACTCCGATCGCCAAAAAGCCAGTGATTCTTCAATGGTTAAGTTTTTGGTGATGTGATGGGTTTTATATTCATGTAAAAAAGAAAGTAATGGTTGCTCTTTTAATGAGAGTGGTCGAATGGTTATGCGTTTTAGATCTGCTTTATCACCATTGTATTTTGACAGTACTAACCGTTGCAGTTGTTGATCATTGAATGCGTCATTGCAGGTTTGTAAAAACAGGTCAAATTCAGCGGAATTGTAGATTGGCATAACAGTCTCTTTTAATATTTTTAAATACAAGATTAGTACTCCATTCTACAGGTTAATGTTATTCAAATCTTTAATCTTATAAAGATAGTCATTGATAATAACGATACCAATGCGTTAGCGTTAGAGATGACTTTATTTCCTAACTGGAACTCGATAGACACCGCCGATATGGTTGAGTCGACAACGATAGACAAGCATATGGCAGAAAAATGGACGGCGGTTAAGTAAAAAAGTTATAAATGGACAGACACCTTCAAAACAAGAAGCATGTCCTTCGTTGCGAGTCCTTATTGGAGCCTTTTTATGTGCATGGTTACATTAAACTGTCGGTTTTTACAAATTCACTATGCCACTACACCGTTTTGTGCCGAAGCCATCAGTTAGAGGGTGGCGAAAAGAACACCCTCACCTTTTGTCTGAGTGATGTTGACGAAGAGAAACCGTCAGCGAACATGTTTCTCCACTCAGTAAAGGTGACCGTCCATGGGTTAAAACTCTTTATGGGTTTGGATATTCCATAACGAACTGGCTCATGTTCTGGTTCAAACGAACCAAATAACTTGTCCCAAACAATGAGCACACCTGCGTAGTTTCTATCGATATATTGAGCGTTAACGCCGTGGTGAACACGGTGATGAGAAGGCGTATTAAACACGTGCTCCAAAGGGCCTAAAGTACGTACCCATTGCGTATGGACAAAGAACTGTAAACTAAGGTTAAACAATACCGCAAAGATAACCCAACGGGGCTCAAAACCGATCAATACTAATGGCACCCAAAACAACCACATACCTGCGAAAGGATACATAAAGCTCTGGCGAAACGCAGTGCTAAAGTTCATCCGCTCAGAGCTATGGTGCACAACATGCGCCGCCCACATCCAGCGAATACGATGGCTTCCCCTGTGAAACCAATAATAGAAGAAATCTTGCAGCACAATGAGTAAAGCAAAACTGGCAAGGTTCATGTCAATATCAAACATCTTCCAGCCAAAAAGCCAAATATAGAGATTAACGATCAATAGACCAGTCACTAAATCACTTAATTGGTGCATCCCTGCTAACATAAAGTTGCATAGCACTTCATTGCGATGATAGTTGGCGTTTTCAGGTAAGCGACCCGATTTTTGACCTAAATAGTACTCGGCCAACATGCACAATAGAAATACCGGTGCTAAAACAAAAAGTAACCATTCAGGGTGATCAATTAGAAATGAGATGTCCATATTCATCCTTACCAGCGTGCAAAATGGTCTTCAGTTAAACCAAGACAATTGACAAGTTCATACGTGTTACCGGACGAATCTATTATCGTCCCATTGAAGTGGCCGATAAACTGACGAAAATTGCTCTTAAGTAGCCATAGATTGAGCTTTTCACTGCGTTTATTGAGCACAGTGAACGTTAAATTAACTTGCCCATCACGCGAATAGATTCGCCAAGGTTTCTCTTGTTTGCTGCGGTCGAATTCGAAGTGAACAGGCCCAAGAAAATGACGAGAGCCGTCAATCCATACCGCATTTTCACCATCGCCTGTTTCATTCACACCCGCGGCTAAATTAAGCCCCAACTTAACTTGCTCCAACGTTGTATTGATGCTCGCCCAACGCCAACTGGTTTCTCTTCTCATGTAACCCGCCGAAAAATCGTAGCTAGCAAGCGCATGTTCCAAACTGATCGTTTTACCATCGATACTAAGTTGCCCAACAACGGATAGTGCATTGTGTTTTTGAGTGTAAGTCCAACCAGAATAACCTGTTGGTGTACACATCGACAAAGGTAAACTCTCTAAATGGGGTATAAGAGATAGGTCTGCGTGAATAGCGTTATTGTTGATCTTCACTCGCCACTGTTGCTGCTGAATGTCGAACTTGATCGGTTCACCATCAAGTGTAGTGATACCATTACTAGGTGAGTTGGTAATCGTAGAAGCCAGGCCAAGTGGCTTAATCCAGCTTACCTCTGATAATTTATCTTGTTTAATATCATAAAAATAACAAAAGGCAGTTGTCGCATAGCGAATATCCGCGATGGCCAAACCAATGACATAATGTTCAGTCACAATACTGGTAAATTGAAACTGCTTATAATGAAAGTATTTGGCCCACTTTCTCGACCTTTTGTCCATTTCCGTGGTGTAGTAGAAGTGCTCTACTCCAAGTTTTAAAGGAATACCATCAAACTGACCAAATATCGGCCTTCCATCTTGTTTGATAATCGATGGTGGAGCAGGAATAGTATTAAACATAGATTCACAATTAACAATTTATTAACACAACTCTATTTTGCAACGTTATTGCTCTATTTAGGAGCATTATTAACCGACTTTTTACTAGTTAGTTCACAATTGGAGCAAAAATTTGAATCGATGGCATACCAGTATAGGTATTAAAAAAGCACTCAGATACAAAAAAGCACGCCATAGATACCACGATAGAACCGAACTGAGTTTCTTATCACGCTTTGATACACCCGCCATTATCTGACCACAGTAACACCTTGTTCGACTGTCTTAATTGTGAAATACTCTGTTCACATTTTAGTCACATCCTGATGGCAAAGTTTTAAAAAACACAAGAAAATCCAATCAAAACAACGCAGTTCAGTTAGGGAAAACACTATGACATTTAAACTACGCACACTTGCTACCGTTGCATTGACCAGCGCAATGATTCCTGCTTTGGCACAAGCGGACACTCTACGACTACTCACTTGGGGAGGTTATGCCCCCGATGAAGTGATCGATATGTTTGAAAAAGAGACAGGTATAGACGTCAAGGTTACGACCTCCAATAATGAAGACATGATTTCCAAACTCCGTGCCACTGGTGGTTCTGGTTTCGATTTGGCTCAGCCATCTCAAGACCGAATTGCAGGTGCGCAAGCTGAATTCAATATCTACAAACCGATCGATTTATCCAAAATCGATGCCAAGCAGTTCATTCCTTCAATGCTGAAATCGACTCAAGCAATCACCAGTGTAGACAACAGTGTATACGGTGTTCCCCACATTTGGGGCACCAGCGGACTTGTAGTCAACACAAAAAAAGCGTCCGACATTTCTGACTACACCGACCTGTGTAATGCCGATTACCAAGGAAAAGTCAGTTACCGTCTTAAGCGTCCTACTCTGATTGGTTTCGCTTTTGCTATGGATGAAGACCCGTTTGCGGCCTATGCCGATCAAGCGCAATATCAAAAAATATTGGATAAGGTCGAAGCCAAACTTGTTGAATGTAAAGGCAATGTCAAAACCTACTGGAGTGGCTCTGACGCACTGATGAATCTGTTGCGTACCGAAGAGATTGTGGCCAGTATGGCGTGGGATGCCGGCGGTTGGAAACTCAACCAAGAAAATACCGACATCGAGTACATTGCGCCGTCATCAGGTGCATTGGGTTGGGTTGATACCTTTACACTGCCACGTAAAACGAAAAACGAAGCGGCTGCTTATCAGTGGATCAACTTTGTAATGCGTCCGGAAATTGCTGCTAAAATCACAGAATCTGCGGGTAACTTTACGGCATCTCAAGGTAGTGATGAGTTTGTAAATGAAGACGCAAAAGCGCGATTCCAAAAGAGCTTTCCTCAAGCAGCCATTGACAACATTAAGTGGTACCCAGCCGTGCCCGCCGGACTTGAAGAAATGGAAGGCATGACCCTAGATCGAATCAAAGCCTCAAATTAATCTGGCATTACTACTGCCATACTCGTTTAGGTAGTTACCTCCCCCTGCTGAGCATTGTCTCAGCAGGGACTGTGTTTTTTAAAGGAACATCGACGACTTATTTATGCCCCAGCCCGATTACATTCTACAATGCCATGAGTTAGGAAAGCAGTTTGAGCAATTTACAGCTGTGCACAACCTAGAACTGAACATTCACGCCGGTGAGTTTTTCTCAATACTTGGTCCGTCAGGATGCGGTAAAACAACGCTACTGCGTATGTTAGCGGGGTTTGAGTCCCCAAGCCACGGCCGCATTGTACTCAATTCACACGATGTGACCGACACACCGCCAAACAAACGACCCCTTAACATGGTGTTTCAACATCTCGCATTGTTCCCCAACATGAGCGTTGCTGATAACGTCGCGTTTGGTTTAAAACAACGTGGTGAGAACAGCAACCAAATTAAAGTTAAAGTAAAAGACATTCTTCAACGAGTTGATCTTCAAGGCAGCGGAACTAAGCGAACTCATCAATTGTCCGGTGGACAAAAACAACGAGTAGCGTTAGCACGTTCATTAGTGTTAGAACCTAAAGTCCTACTATTGGATGAGCCGTTAGGCGCATTAGATCTAAAACTTCGCGAGCAGATGAAAATTGAGCTCAAACACTTGCAAAAAGCCTTTGGCACGACATTTATTTACATCACTCACGATCAGAGTGAAGCCTTGATGATGTCGGATCGAATCGCGGTTATGAACGCAGGTCGCTTCGAACAAATCGGAACGCCGAGTGAGTTGTACATGCGACCATCTACGCCCTTCGTTGCAGAATTTGTAGGCGAAAACAATACCATTGTCACCAAAGTTGTAGACATGACTTCATCCACTTTGTCCGTTGTCAGTCAGAACGATGTGGCGCTTACATTACCACGCTCCTGCTGCCAAACAGCGCTCAAAACCAACCAAACCGTTAAGATATATCTTCGACCTGAAGCACTCACTATGAGCAACAATCCCATCGATGGTGAACCCATATCAGGCAAACTCAAAGAGTTATTGTTTGATGGTGCAGCCAGTGGCGCGATTGTTTCTACTAATCTCGGCGATCTTCGATTGTCTATTACCCCAAATCAACTAAACGACCTGCAGTCAAAACAGCGCAAAGAACGATCTGAAGACATCGCTGTGGAACTGAGGTGGGACCCTAGTCAGGCTATAGCATTAGGGATCTCCGAATGAGCAAAAAATGGACACTCGCTTTGTTCCTTACTCCCGCTATCGTATGGCTATTAATGCTGATAGTGATTCCACATCTTCAGTTAGTCGAATTGGCGTTCTCCAATAGAGGCGATGGATGGACAGTTAAGCACTTTAACAACTTTTTTCAGCACAGTATTTACTGGAATACCTTTGTTCGGACCGCTTGGATGTCAATTTTAGCAACGGTGTTTACTTTACTGCTTGCCTTTCCAGTGGCTTATTACATTGCGAAAGTGGCGACCGGAGCCAATAAGCTCATTTTATTAATGGTGTGCATCCTGCCATTTTGGCTCAGCGAACTGATTCGTGCCTATGGCTGGATGATCATCCTTCGTGAATCAGGGCTGTTGAGTAACGCCCTGATGTGGGTGGGTTTTACCGAACAGCGCATCGAATTTTTGTACAATGACTACACCATCATCATGGGGCTCGTCTACAACGGGTTGCTATTTATGGTGGTGCCTCTGGTCAGTGCGCTAGACAGCCTAGACGATAGCCACATTGAAGCGGCTTTCGACCTTGGAGCCAGTCGTTGGGTTGCTTTAAAAGATATCGTAATTCCTCATGCGCTTCCCGGCATTGTTTCGGGATGCATTATTGTCTTCATGCTCAGTTTAGGAAACTACCTAATACCCAACCTCATGGGAGGCAAAGATAGCTTATGGTTCACCGAGCAAATCTTCACTCAGTTCATTACGCGCTTTAATTGGGAGCAAGGTTCAGCATTGGGATTACTGCTACTGTTGTTGTCATCGGTAATGGTGTGGATCGGGTTGAAGATCAGTGGCCAGTCTTTACAGTCCACTGTAGGACGCTAGGAGAATATATGATCCCTTCAGTACCATTTAACACTTCAAGAAAGAAAATTTACCAGTGCTTTATCGCAATATTCTTTGTCTTTTTGCTGCTGCCTTTGGTAGTGGTGGTGGTGTTTTCCTTTCACGACGCCGCTTACCCATCACTGCCTTGGAAAGGCGCGAGCACCGTTTGGTATGTGGGTGATAGTGCACCCTATGTAGGCCTTTTTAACGATGAAAATTTGTTGTCTAGTGTACTCACAAGTGTTCAAGTCGCGCTGGGGGTAACCCTAGTGTCAACACTTTTAGGGCTCAGTAATGCACATTTACTGGTTCGATTTCAATTCCGCTACAAAGAGCTTCTGTCTGTGTTGATGTTGGTCCCCTTAGTTATCCCCGGTGTCATTTTGGGCGTCTCTATTTTGGTCACGTCCAGTACGATGGCGAATTGGGTTGATGAGGCTTGGGCATGGGAGTGGGAATGGGCTAGGCCCGGATTGATTTTGGTTGTATTAGGTCAGGCTGCGTTCATTACTTCAATCACAACGCTCGTTTTATTGGCTCGTTATCGACGATTTGATCCTAGCTTAGAAGAAGCGGCGCTCAATTTAGGTGCAACACCCTTGAGAGCATTTAAGGCTGTCACCTTACCTTTCTTACGCCCAACATTGGTTAGTACCGCGATCGTCGGTTTTTTAATGTCCTTCGAGAATTTTAATACCACTTTGATGTTAGTGGGCTCCGATTCACCATTAACGGTCGAAATGTTTCAACGAGTACGAGAAGGCACGACCCCGGTGGTCAATGCGGTCTCCGTAGCATTAATGTTAGGTTCTACCGTGCTTGCTGGTTTGTATACGTGGTTTCAACACAAAGCCCAACAAACGAAGCTCTGACGCATTATGACCAACGCTCTCCTCGTTATCGCATCTAATTACGATAACGAGGAAATACACCTTAAAATATTCCGCAAGTAAAACCTCATCCACCTATCTCGTTTCCCTCGTCTCGTCCCCACACTACAGAAATTGTATTAAAGTAAGTAACCGTTTTATCTCGACCGGATTCAATTGATAATTCAGCAACCAGCTAATCATGAAACTAAAAAGCCAGCGATATTATACCGCTGGCTTAAAAATCACTGTTAACTAATTGATAGGATTAGATAAATGCAAGTATTGGTGAAACACACAATAAAATGCCAGTGATAATTATAAGGTTAGTTGCCCAACCTTTGTATTTTGCAAGGTGTGGCACTTTATAAACCAAGTATGCAGGGATAAGACAGCCAACCAATCCAAACACGGGGCTGCAGATTGATGTAAATGATAAGATAGGCGCATTAATTGCGATTGCGCTCCACGCCAATAGAATAATGAAAACGACAACTAATTTACTGATTAAGTCTTTGTTAATGCTAGATTCATCGCGGTTGCGCAATAACATATTCATAGCTAAACCAGTACACGCTTCTTTAAACGCTAAAAACACACCAAAAAAAGAAGTTACGACCGCGAAAATGTTAATAATTATTCCTGCAACTGTTGCCCAGCTGCCTGGGAAATATTGAGCAATAATAGCCAATGCAGAGATATTTTGGTGCATCGCTTGCGCTGCTTGCTCTTGACTGATTGCTAACGTAAAAGAAACGGCAAAGAAGAAAACAACCACGAACAAAATTGTGAAGGCAATTTTCATCGCTCTAGATGCTTTATAGCGCGCAACTTCAATTGATTTTTCATGAGAGCGGTAAGAGATTACCATTGGGCTAAGAGATTGAATAAATAGAATTGACGTTAGAGTGAATGGTAACGTGATAATTGCATCTTTGAGCATAGAACCCCAATGACCAAAATCTGGTACATTTGCCATGTCCCATCTTGCCATTAAGAGCACTCCCATTACCGCCACTAATGATAAAACGGTTACAGCCATAACTCCTGATAGTTTAAATAGTAATTTTTCACCTTTAGAGCCAATAAAAGATAGCACGCAGATCAACGCTAAACCGTAGAACACATTGTCGTTTAAATGACCTTCAGTAACACCAAACGAATGTAGATACGAGGAACTGTCGTTGGTAACGGCTAGCGAGTACACCAACACCCAAATGACTAACATGACAAAATATAGCGCACCTAACAACATGCCCCAGTTTTTACCTAAGTATCCTGTTATAACACCTGGATAATCGGTACATTCTTTTGACTCAGCCAATGTATTAATGAAAAGTTTTTGGAAAAGATACATTGCTGGATAGCCGATAACAGAAGATAGCAGGAAAACCCATAACCCCATGACACCTACTTGTACTGGCAGAAATACGATACCCGCTCCTATTGCCATACCAATGCTCATAACAATCCAACCAATATCAACGCTGTCAAACTTAGTTGCGTTCTTCCATTCTTGAATGGTCATTCCTGCGATTTCATGTGGTTCTTTGTTACTGGTTGAGGCATCCGATCCAGTATTAATAATATCCGTCATTGTAGACTCCGAAAGGTTCGATTTTTATTAGTAAGCAATAAACTTTTGTACTTGATTTTATTGCTCTTATTTAGATAACGGAAGGAAGAATACGCCTATTTTTAGAGAAAAAAATTTCAAATTTTCCACCAAAACGGCTCGAGGGAGAAAATTATTTTCACTAGTCGATAAATACATAACTATAATTCTTTGTATTGATTTAAAATAACAAACAAGAAAACCTTGCGGCTCACTAATGTGCTTAAGATCTCACATTGGACAATAGATAACACTGCCTTAAAATTTATATATGGTGATTTATATCACAAATATTTATTTTTGCAGGATTTTTGATTTTGGATGCTATATTTAGAGAGAATTGTGACTATTGGAAATGCAATTCTTTTAGGAGGGGTGTACACATTGGAACGTTAAGTCGTAAAATCTCAATGTTAATGAATAACATTGAGATCAGACAACGTATTATCAAGCCTTCAATATTAGTAGACAATATTGCACCTAATTATTTATTTTGTAGCAACTACCTCTATTTCAACTTTAGCATCCAGAGGTAGTCTAGCTACTTCTACACAACTTCGTGCCGGGCAATTTTCCCCAAAAAACTCCGCGTAAGCATTATTGATAATTGAAAAATCATTTAGATCTTTCACAAATACGGTTGTTTTAACAATATTCGTTTTATCCAATCCCGCTTGCTTTAATATTGCTTCAACATTTAATAATGATTGACGGGTTTGCTCCCCGACATCTTCCGGCATTTTTCCGGTATTAGGATTAATTGGTAGTTGGCCTGATGTATATAATGTTGTGTCGGTGAGTTTTGCTTGCACATAAGGGCCGACTGCAACTGGTGCATCATGAGTAAAAATAGTCTCGTTCATTTATTTTCTTCTTGGTTATAGTATTGAGATAAGTAAAATTGGGGCCGCTTTAGCTTGGTGCTATTTTCTGACCATAATGTCGAGTATTTGCGTGTCGACTTGAGTCATAGAGCCATTAGCAAGTGCAGACAAATTCCTAATGGACTCATCTACATCACACGCAACAATACCTTCGTTTCCAGTCACTCTAATATCGTCTAATGCCATCAATGCGACTTTTAATGCCGCACTAACAAAGGAAGACAATTTCATCGAAAAGCTTGTCTAGGCACTATCACAAATCATTCCAGGTATGTCGCCAATCATGCTACAGATAGAGTGACTGGCTTTTTCGAAGTTACCCCCCAACGACCATGTCATACCCGCGGCAGCGCCCATAGATGCGGTAGCTAGCCCAACCATTACAGTGCCGGGTATACTAACTCCCATGTCATTTTTCATTAGATTTGGAGAGACTAAAACAGAGATGCTATCTGGTAAACCTGACCGTTTTTCCATTGCAATAGAAGCGGCAAGAGCGACAGATACGGGCTCTGTACAACCAAGAGCGGGGTTCACGTCTTTCCGACTAATTCTGTTTCATAATTTATAGGAGTAATATACGACTATTCATGGAGATGATTTTTTCTTTCTTTGCTTTAGATAAGAGTATATGGAGAAAAAAATTCTATCCATTAATAGGCAAGTAGTCTGTTTGAGAGGTAGATCACATTGTGTGATCTCATGGTTTTCTCTTTCGTTAAACGTATTTGTTATTGATTATGGACTTGATAGGAAGTGGGATAAATCGAGTGGCGTATATGCTATGCGTGGTACCTTTTAAATAACACACGCACTGTCAAGCAGGCGCATGAGAACAAGAAAAATTAAGGGTGTGTCGTCGTGGTTTATTGATGAATAAATTTGTCCTGTTGAACGAACGCTTTTATTTGCTTTACCGTTTTCGAGCTATAAATGATACTGGTATGGCTGCTTTCCAACATTACATGGTCTGTCATACCTTGCAACTTAGTTTCACTAATGGTGACCGTACCATCGGACATCTCTTTGTCCCTTAGTAAAACGGATCTAATCCCCAAAGGAAGATTGCCAGCAATAGAACCCACCTTTTGGTCTCCGCACCAAACTCTGTTAGTTGGCTCCAAGCCATATTGAATCGAATTTCCCAGTATCCTACTACAATTAAGTTCAACTAACCGTTGCGCGATAGAAGAACCATTCAGAGGACTAGCAAGCGTGACTAAGTGCGAAATGGAGTCGTAGCTAGGTTTTTTACTCTCTAAAAACGACAAGGCTAACAACCCACCTAACGAATGTCCTACTATGATATTAGATTTTGATGGATGTAGGGCCCTTTCTATCTTCCTGAACAAATGGTCGACATTAATACTTCGGCTGTTATAGTTGATTATCTCAACTTCAAAGCCCTCCCTTTGCAATCTTTTTGACAACGGCTTCATCACCAGTCCATGCATAAATAAACCATGCAAGATTATAATCTTCTGCATTGTAATCTTCCTCATCATTGTCATGAACTCAAATGATCTCACATACGGCTCAATAAAATCAATACTTTACTAATTCCACCTTCGTCACGCCTACAGCAAATCTGCCAAATTAAAGATGTGTCTTCATTGAATTTTTAGAGAATCTATGAATAGTACGGCATCAAGAACGAAGACATCATCGTAATTGGAAAAGGAATTATATGCTAAGTAATCAAAATGGATGGAACGCCAACTCGGTTTATTGGTTGTTGTTCATAATATGGTACAGCCATTAGCGATGTTAGAGGTCATCAATCGCTTGTCAAAACCATAGCAAATTTGACCGCTCATTATTTTGTAAATAAATACATACACCAACCAATTAAATATTTTACACTTTCCTTTGAACTCTTATCGTATATGCTACACAATCCCTCACTATCGCTCATACTGACTATGGTTTGGCTTAGAATTAGTGTTTAAACCTATTCATACACTCATAATTGTAAAGAAAAATATACAATGATAAATTCCAAGATTTTAGGCAGTACCTTGATTATCGCTGGTACCACAATAGGTGCAGGGATGCTTGCTCTTCCTTTGGCTTCCGCTGGGATCGGCTTCCCAACCTCTTTAACCATTATGCTCGTACTTTGGTTACTGATGACTTACACCGCATTACTTATGCTAGAGCTGCATCAACATGCGCCCTCAAATGCAACCTTGCACACATTAGCCAAGCAGTTTTTGGGCAATAAGGGGAAATGGATCGCCAGTATTGCGATGTTATTTTTGTTTTATGCACTCTGCTCGGCGTATATCGCTGGGGGCGGTGCTCAGTTTGGTGAACGAATTTCTCAGTTTACAGGGATAGCAGTAAATGGATCGATAGCAACGGTTATCTTTACCATTATTGTCGCCTTTATTGTTACGGTTGGAACCCGAACGGTTGACCATATCAATCGTGTACTCTTTGCAACCAAACTTGTGGCAATGGTTATCGTACTGTTTTTCCTTGCGCCCAATGTTACCGAATCTTATCTTCTAAATATGCCTTTACAACAGGGGCTCATTGTTGCCTCTATTCCGGTGATATTTACCTCTTTTGGTTTTCACGGAAGTATTCCTGCCATTGTCAATTACCTAGACGGTGATACTAAGGCCTTGAAAAAAGCGGTGGTGATAGGTTCAGCCATCCCCTTGATTGTTTACCTCTTCTGGCAAATAATGACGCTCGGTGTCATTAGCCAACAGGAACTGACCGAAAGCAAAGGTTTGAGCGCGTTGATTTCTGCTTTGGCTGCCAAGATCCACTTTAGTCAGCTTAACCAAATCATTGGGATTTTTGCTGACCTCGCTCTACTCACCTCTTTCTTAGGGGTAAGCCTTGGTTTATTTGAATACCTCGGTGATTCACTAAATAAAAATACGGGCAAACAGAATCGAGTGCTTTCTGCCTTTGTGACGTTTTTACCTCCAATGTGTTTTGCTTTGTTCTATCCACAAGGTTTTATTATGGCGCTAGGTTATGCCGCTATTGCCCTCGCAGTATTGGCCATATTTCTTCCGGTTGTGATGATAAAAAAAGTAAGAAAGGACAACCGTTATGAAGGAACGTACAGGGTGAAGGGTGGAAACATTTCATTAGCTCTGGTTTCCTCTTTCGGGGTATTAATCGTCGCGGCTCAGTTCTTGATCACCGTCGGTTACCTCCCTTCTCTGGGTTAAGTTCTACATCTAGAGAGGCCATTCCAGCCTCTCTTAACTATTCAAATGAAGAACTAACCTGAGAAAGAATCCCATACAAATTCGGCCACTTTACCTTTTATTCTGTTCTTTCGCTTCGCAATAAAAATAGGCACCAGATCATCATCTTTTAGCCAATCAAGCTGAATCAGTTTTCCTGATTCTAGATCTTCACTAATCAATGGCAGTGGCAATCGGCCCCAGCCAAGGCCATGCACAATGATGTCACGTTTCGAGTGCGTGTCCGAGACTTTCCATTGTAATGAATCGGAGTGAACACCAACGCTATAGTCACTATCAGGAAGGGTACTTCTTTGAATAATTTGTGGGTATTTATACAAATCTTTGATCGTTCGCTTAGATGCGGGGATGTTTAGAAAGGGGTGCTTTGATGAGACAGTTAATACCATTTTGACTTCATCAATTTGTTTATAATCGAGGTCTTTCTTGTTTTTTATTGTCTCGAAAATCGCCAAATCAACCATGCCTGTTGTGAGCATCTTCTCTCCACTTAGAATTTCTCGTTCTAATTGAATCTCGGTTTGAGGGAAGGCTGACATTGCGTTGGCAATCACTGGATGAACCATGTCCATCCCATAGATTCCAGACACACTTAACCGAAAAAATGACTCAATGTGCGATTCGAGCTGCGAACATTTTATCAACAAGTGTTCGTATTCAATCAATAACTTTTTTGAACTCTCTAAAAAGTCTTTGCCCTTGGCGGTTAGCTGGCTTTTATAGCCACTGCGTTCAATCACTTTAAAGCCCAGTTGCTCCTCTAATCGCTTTATAGAATAGATCAGAGCTGACTTAGCTTTGCCTTGCCTTTCAGCCGCCATATTAAAGCTCCCATGTTCAACAAGGGCTTTGAGGCATTGAATTTGTTCAATCGTAATATGATTCATGGTCTAAATTTAGCACAAATAAACATAAAATTGGGTCTTTTTTTATTCTATATGAACTCTATTATTGAGCCATAAAATACAAAGCGACCTAGACAAAAATACCGACTAAATAAATTACGCTAGAAAGCACTCGAAAAATCTTAAAGGAGAGACAAAATGAAAGTATGGCACATTGATTCAAGCGGAAGAGGCGAGCAATCCCACAGCAGAAGAATTACTAATCAGTTCATCGATAGCCTATCGATGAAAAAAGAGATTGAAATCAGTAAATTAAATGTTGCCACAGGGCTGCCTTTTTTAACAGATTCAATGATACAAGGTTATTTTACGCCTGAGAAAGAGAGAACTAACGATCAAACATTAGACCTAAATATATCCAATAGCATCGTAGAATCGGCTAAAAATGCAGACGTGTGGGTTATTGGTATTCCTATCTACAATTTCTCAATGCCAGCGTCATTTAAGGCCTTTTTTGATCTACTGATTCGTTTACAAGAAACCTTTTCATACGGTGAAAGTGGCCCTATTGGCTTACTAGAAAACAAACAGGCGTTTGTTGTGGTCACATCCGGAGGGACGGAAATAGGTGCCGATAACGACTTTCTTACGCCTTGGCTAACCTATTGCCTAAACTTTATTGGTGTCACCAATGTTCAGATAATAAAAGCCGACAAATACAGCCCCGAAAAGGATCAGGCTATCCAACATCAGATTGAAGCAATGACACAAGCACTCGCATAATCAGTGAATAGCATTAGTAATACGGATACTCCGTTAAGACATTTTCGCCCTATCTGATCGAATTGTTGGATGAACAAATGAACGTGGGAAATCTTAGACATACCATTAAAAAAGCCCACCTAATAATGGTTAATGCTGTTCGGTTAGTGCTAAATACTTCGTTATTCCCGTGAAAACGGGAATCTTGGTGGGTTTAGATCCCCATTTTCATGGGGATGACGTTGGTTTTCGTGAAAATAGGCCCATTTTCATCGGGATGACACGTTTAGATAACGCTGTTCGTCGTTAACAAACCACTCACTTTCTAAAATAGATTGTGCTCTTTTTTACCCGCGTACATCAGCGCACCTTCGATAGCATCAAACTGTGGCTCAACAATCCATTGCTGTACTGGTGGAGAGAGCCAGAATCTAATTCGTTCTGCGATACTCCCCATTAAGCATATCTGACGTGCGCCTTTCTTGTTTAGAGCAACAAGAAACATTTCAATATCACGGGCAGTCTGTTTTAGTAGGCTGATAGCGAGTTCATCGCCTGATTGGGCATAACGAAAGATCGCAGGTGAAAACTGACCATAATCGCACGGAAGTGCACCTTTGGACCATTCAACAATACAATCTGCATCGTGATTAAAATGCGCCATAACATGCTCCGAAAGCCGCGTTTTTACACCAATGCCGTCTTCAGCAAGCAAGGTTTTTTGAATCAAATGTAAACCCATGATAGCCCCACTCCCTTGATCTGAGATTGGAAACTCTCTTCCTCCAACAACGTGTTGCTTTCCGTTCTCAAGAAAAATACCACAAGACCCAGTGCCCGCGATCATGATCGCACCGGTCTCGCCATTATGGGCACCAATACACGCACCGTAAGCATCGGTATTTAACGTCATGCTGGCAAAAGGGTGACGTTGTTTCATGAATTCATGCCAAGCCGATTTTTGCTCCGCTCCTGCTAATGCCAATCCAATATGCATTTGGGGAAAAACTGACTCGTTTAAACCACCAGAGTAGGCCGCTTCAGTGATGGATTCGATGATCGAACTCATCGCGACTTGAATACCAAGCAGGATATTGGCACTACCACTGTTTGCTTCACCAACAAGGATCCCTTCTTGAGTACGAATCCGAGCTCGGCAAGAGGTTCCACCGCCATCCACACCAACCAAATACAAAGTCATAATAGCTATCTTAACCTTTCTGGTTTACTTGCAATAACGCGCTACTCATTTACATCAAGCGTCATATCAGCAATGAAACAATATCGGTCACCCAGATACCAATAGCGTGTATATTCAACACAGCGGTCAACGCTATCAAAGCCTCTACGTTCGATATACAAAACAGCGCTCCCTTCTGGCACCTCTAAATACTTAGCGGTACGTTTGTCCGCAGGACGGGCGGTGATGGTTTGCATCGCTCTTATTGGTAAAGAGTCTTTAGACTTCAACGTGTCATAGAGAGAATCGTCCACTTCTCCGCTATCGGCTATGACGCTAGAAGGTACACAAGCAACCTCGATCGCTAGGGGTTTGTCGTCAGCAAAACGTAATCGCCAATAATGCCCTACCTGACTATTCTGAGGAATGCCCAACGCAAGGGCTTCTTGAGTACTGGCGAGGCAGTTTTCTTTTGTTATCCAATGAGTCGAAGGCTTCATGTCTCTCGCTTGCATATCTTTGGTAAAATTATACTGATCAGAAAGATGCAATTTAGGCGGAACAGGAGAATAGTCGTTGTAGGGTTCAATCTGAACACCTTGACGCGGAATAAGTTTTACAACACCTTGCTTAGCGAGTTCATCTATCGCTTTAGAAACAGTGACACGAGAAACATCTAAATCAGAGGCCAAATTTCGTTGAGGTGGAAGAAACTCTCCCTCCGACAGGATCCCTTTCTCAATGGCCAATTTTATATTGCTGGCCAGTTTCTGATAGAGCATACCAGGGGACGATGTGTCCACTTTCAGTGCATCAAGTAATGTTGAATTGAACTTTTTTTCCATTACTAAACCCTTGTTTATATTTCTTTATTATTCAGTAAATTGGCGACAAATGGTGCGGCGCCTGAGATCGTATTTTCAAGCTGATGTCCAATAGATAACGAACAGTGAATATGCTGCCCTTTTCCTATGCAACCATAAAGTAATATACCATCAAATGCAGTACCGTCTTCATCAAAGATTCTCAACAAAGGTTTATACACACTTCCCCATTCTTTAATAAAATAAAGACCCCGTTCTTTTCGCCAATGCTGCCACGTACTATCCGTGAGTAGGTTGGGTTCTAGCATAATCTCAGAGTCCGGTTGAAGTACAATAACAGGGCTATCCGCTTGAGTTACCCGCCAACGCATCGAAGGTGATCCAATGGTCAGTTTCGCAGGAGGTTGCCAGTTATCATCAGGACGATGATACAAGGTGATTAAACGACCGCCATTTTCAACCCACGAATTGAGTGCCGGATAACGACTGATTGACGCGAAGGCACAACTGCCAACCAACAAGACATCGATTCGATTCAATGTATCCATATCAAGATTATCAATTGATTCTATTTCAAACCCCAATGAAGACAATTGATGCAAATAGTTATCCGTTGTCCCTAGAAAGCATCCAATTTTTGATGCTGGAACTTCACATTTAACCGCTTCCACAACCACCCTTGTGGGCACCGAGAACCCTGTCTCTTGAATGTGGGGGTATTGAATCGTCTGAAAGCTTGAACGCCAACACTCGGCATTAGTATTTGCTTCCACCGCGATTTCATATCGACCAGGTTCTGTACTTTCAGGCGTGATTATCTTGAAATGGATGTCTTGATTCGCGGACTCCGCAACATCGATAGTTATCTTCGAAGGCTCTGATCTCCATCCTGTCGGTAACGTAGGCAAGACATCAAGTGAATCAATGCGGCTATCAAGGCAACTCAGTCTAAATGAAATATCGAAATCGACCTGTCTGTTAAGATTGAGATAACGGTTCGGCTCTACGCTAAGCAGAGTAACTTTGGGCCGAACAATAGTAGCAGGCATCGTAATCTTCTGTGTGACCCTTACGCCTAACAATAGAAAACTAATTTCGCCGGATATTGATCCATAATTATATTCTTCGATAAACCGCTGTTGATAAGGGAAGAAAACTCGCTGTGGCGCTGTAAATTGGCTGCTATAGGTAAGTGTTTCATCCCGAACAACAAGGCCAATCGCATTTTCATAGATAAGCTCTCCAGTTTGTTGAAATAGCCGCAACGTTAGGTCTTCTACCGCATGCACGCCATTATTCAGCACTGAATATGTAAAGGGAACAAGTTGCTCACAACACATAAGGTCCGTTGTCATTTCAATACGAGACGTAAGATCGGCTAAGTTCGCCAGTAAAGAGGTTAACTGCGTTTTTTTCATCAACAGTTGCTCTTTCAAATAGGGATCGGTTGGAACTAATTCCTCTACTATTTCAAGGGCGGTTATCACGTTGCATATCATCTGCTTCTGATCAGGGTAGTTATTCCTAATCTGTTCACACTGTTGAGCAAGTTTCTCCAATGGTTTCCCATAGGGCTGATCATGACGCTGCTCTGCCCAAGCGTACAAACTGAGCGGAACACCACCGCCTAAGCCGCTATTTTTATTGGCCTCAAAGCAATTACTCACAATATGAAAGCGCGCTTTTTCTCCAATATTTGCGTCTAATTCCAGCCCCATTTGTTGTGTCTGATGGAATTGACGGCTTTCCTCCCCAAGCTGAAAACAACTCATTTTCCATTTTTTTAAAATAGAATTTGTCGGGAGAGTAAAGTCCATTGATGGTGGAGGGGTTTGGTCATCGTAGCAGGTTCCTCCTCCCCCCCAAGCGGGAAGAAGTAACTGGTTTGCTTGCCAAATATCTAACCCTTGTACTAGATGCTCTGGATAGGCTGTTTTTTCTGCGGCAAGTGAATACGCCTTGATCGTGGCCTCCGTAACCGCTCGGTGATGGCCATGTTGGCCTTCTACATCGAGAAATGTAGGGCAAATCACATTAGGTTTGATCGTTCTGATAGACCGTACTAACGATTCCAGTAGTCTCTCCTCGCCCCAATGTTTTAATGTATCCGCTTTACTTTTTGAGAATCCAAAGTCGCGAATAGAGCCTTCGAGCTCAGTATTAAGCCAATAAAGCTCCATGGGAATTTTAGAGGCAGCCTGTTCCATCTCTCTTGTACGCAGAACACCAAGGGCTGTCTCTTTTTCCGGACCAATACTGTTTTGTCCACCCTCTCCCCGAACGGCACAACAGTAAACGACTCTCACCCCAACTTCTCTCGCCAGGTAAGCAAGAGCCGGGGAAGTTTCATCGTCAGGGTGAGCCCCTGTCTGCATAAAAGTCAACGTAGCAGAGAGGGCATTCGTTTGTAACCACAGTGAATCAGTAGCCGTGAAGCCGACTTTATTTGAAATGGGTTTTTTCCGCTTATTACCTGTTAAATGCATAATCTCTCTCCACACTATTCTTTTAGGCTGTTTTGTTACATTAACGCCGCTTGATCACGCTCGTTTTGTGTTCCTACAATTCGTGTCTCTGTCACAACATCGAACAGATGCAAATGCCTTGTATCAAAAGCTAATTTTATCGAATCTCCAGAACGAATAAACTGGCGACCGTCTGCTATCGCTTTTATCTCGACACCCGCGACCTCTGTAAATACGGTCGTATCAGCACCCAAAGGTTCAACCACAGTAGCGTGTGCGCAATACACTTTTTCATAATCCTTTGCTTGCTCGTCAGCTTTAAGTACTCGAATGTCTTCCGGACGGATGCCCAGCTTAATCTCGAGGTCTTTGTATTCATCTAGATCGTATTCCACTTGGAATGGAATACTTTCGCAATCAGGCAAGCCTACACACCAGTTTTCGGTGTCACGTTTAAGTGTGCCACTGAGGATATTCATCGGAGGATTTCCAATAAAGGTGGCAACAAATATGTTGGCTGGCGTGTGGTATACATCCATAGGAGTGCCAAGTTGCTGAATATCACCTTCTTTAAGAATGACAATTCGATCAGCAAGCGTCATCGCTTCTACTTGATCATGGGTGACGTATATGGATGTCGTTTTTACCCTCTGGTGCAGTTTCTTTATCTCTACTCGCATGTTGGCACGCAGTTTCGCATCTAGGTTCGACAAAGGTTCATCGAATAAAAACACTTCGGGATCTCGAACGATAGCTCGTCCCATAGAGATCCTTTGGCTTTGCCCCCCAGACAGTTCTGATGGCTTTCGCTGGAGTAAATGAGTCACACCCAAGATATCTGCGGCGTTTGCGACCCGCCTTTCGATCTCTTCTTTATCCATTTTTGCAGCACGCAAACCAAAAGACATATTGTCTTTAACGGTTAGGTGCGGATAAAGTGCATAGTTTTGAAAAACCATCGCGATGTTTCGATTTTTGGGTTCAACTTCGTTTGCGTATTGATTCCCAATGTACAGCTCACCATGCGTAATCTCTTCTAAGCCAGCGATCATCCTAAGTAGGGTTGATTTTCCGCATCCAGAAGGGCCAACAAGAACAATAAACTCACGGTCTTTTATCGACAAATCCAGAGTCTTGATTACCTCGGTTTTACCATATGATTTAGCGATGTTTTTCAATAATACTTCAGCCATGACTATCCCCTATGCTGTTTGGACGTTAAATCATTCACGGCTTGCAACCGCACCTTTGCCGCTTCCACACTGAACGTCCGAATCGATGCCCATTGACCACTTAGATGCTGTAACTCTTCCCTATATCTCGACACTGCTTTCTTCATTGCTATTGGAGCAGGTCCGCCGAATCCTTCTCGGACGTTAATAAAGTTTTTTGCCGAGGCATAAAAACGCAACTCAGATTCCGTCAGTTGACTGGGCCGACCGATATGCTGTTCAAATAAGGTATAAAACACATCAACCGGAACCGTCTGAAGACTTAACTGATGTCTCACCACATAATTAGCAATATCCGCAACGACTTCATGCGCTTGTCTAAAGGACAGCGCTTCTTTGCGAACCAACGTATCCGCTAACTCAGTAATGGTGGCACAGCTCTTATCAAGGTGATCCATTACCCTGTCTTGGTTGATACTGACCGAACCGATAAAGGTGTTAAGTAAAGACAACAAACGGTGGCTGTTATCAAAGGCTTGATACCCAACCTGTTGCGTCTCGCTTTCACTATCATTCATGTCCGTAAAGGGGGTGTTATGCATTGCGTTCACGATCGTATCGCAGAGACCAACGCCTTTAGAACAGATAAGACGCATATGTTCTATTGGTACTGGGTTTCGCTTTTGCGGCATTATGGAACTAATCTGTACCAGTGAATTCGGAACGTATAGGTGGCCGGTTTCAAAGCTACTCCACTGAGCCATGTCTTGTACAAATCGGCTGATATGGACAAACAGCAATTTCAGCGCACTGTAGACTGACGTAATGTAATCACAAGAAGAAATACAACCATAGGAATTTTGTAGAGGTTTAAGAAAGCCCAACAATTCCGCCACTCGGTCTCGAGACAGATTAAACCCGGACGTAGTAATCGCGGCCGCACCCATAGGCGATAGATCAACAATCTCTAGGGTATGAAATAGGCGCTGTCTGTCTCTGTGCATCACTTCGACAAAGGCCGCAAGATAATGGGCAAAGGTTGTCGGTTGGGCAGGTTGACCGTGCGTGTAGGCTAAAACGATGGTTTCATAATTAAGCTCACACACATCGAGCAGTGTTGCCGTCAGCTGCGTTAAGTCGCTATCCAACGTAAAAAGGCGTTGCTTGAGGTTGAGCTTAAACAAGGTATGGTCGATATCGTTTCGGCTCCGACCAGTATGAAGTCGCCCGGCTAAATCAGCACCGAGCTTTTGCTTTAAACAATGCTCTATAAAGAAAAAGTAATCTTCAAATTCACCCGTGTACTCAAGTTCATCAAAATTGACCTCTTGCAGTATTTCATCCAACGCATTGAGAATATCACTTCCTTCTTGAGACGATAAAATCCCCTGCTCAACCAACATAATGCAGTGGGCTTGGTCAATCGCTAAGTGCCCTTGTTTAAAATGCTTTTTTGAGCCCTCAAAGAGAGGCGCCAACACCGTTTCTTTATAAACAGGTGATGGGAATACAGAATTATCTATCATGTTATTTATCCTTTAAGTCCAGCCATTACAACGCCACGGACGATATATTTCTGTAATAAAATGAATACCAAAAGCGTTGGTATTGTTGCAACACTTGCACCTGCCATAATCATTTCCCATTCCGTGATGAATTCACCAGAAAATGAAGCCAAACCAACAGGCACAGTATAAAGATCCGGATCATTACTCACGATCATCGGCCATAAAAATGCGGTCCAATTTCCTAGAAAAGTAAATATTGCCAATGCAGATAAAGCGGGGCCCACCATCGGCATGGCAACCTTCCACCATATGGAAAATTCGCTAAGTCCATCAATTCGTGCCGCATGAATGTAATCATCCGGTACGGTTTCAAAAAACTGTTTCATTAGAAAAACACCAAAACCTGAAATCATTCCTGGAAACATGACACCCCAATAGGTATCTAGCCAGCCGAAATTTTTGGACATGATGTACCAAGGAATGACGAGCATTTCAGTCGGGATCATCATAGTAGATAGAATGGCAACAAAGATGATTTTCTTGCCTCGAAAATCAAATTTGCACAATGTGTAACCGATAAGCGAATCGAAAAAAAGAACACTTACTGTTACCCCGATAGCCACAACAAAAGAATTAAAAAACCATGTGAAAAACTCTGAATTATCAAAAAGATAAACATAATTTTCTAGGGTAGGCTCGGCTGGTATCAAGCTAAGGTTGTATACCTCTTCACCCACTTTTAGGGAGGTAGAAAACATAAATATCAATGGTACTATCATTCCTAGAGCACCGATAAATAAAATGGTCCATATGATTATTTTTTTGATGTCTGGCATTGTTTTTATATTGGCCATTTATTTCTTCCTCATTAGTGAAAATTGGATGAAGGTGATAAACAGTAAAATGACAAACAATACGACCGTTTGAGCGGCAGCATAGCCCATCTCAAAATCAGCGAAAGCGGACTGATAGATGTGCAAAACTAGAGGACGAGCGGAGTTAACCGGTCCCCCTTGACCATCCACAGTCATATTGAATACTTGATCGAAGATGCGTAGGAAACCAATAGTACTCATCACCACAAGAAAAACGATGGTTGGCCAGAGATGAGGGATAGTAATCTCTTTTAATACCTGCCAACGACCTGCCCCGTCTATTTTCGCCGCTTCTAAATAGCTTGTCGGCACAGAACGCAGTCCAGCCATAAATATGAGAATCTGAAAACCTAAACCAGCCCAGATTGCAGGAAGCAGTATTGAAGGCAACGCTTGAGTAGTGGATTGTAAGAATGGCATCTGGGGTAAACCCAGATCAATAAGAACGTTATTAAAGAAACCGATCGGCGCAGCCTGATAAAACCACCGCCAGACCCATGCCATCGCAACGGCGGTAGTAAGAAATGGGACAAAATAACAAGCACGAAGAAAGGTATGACCGAAACGGATTTTATCCAGATTATAGGCAATCGTGAACGACAACAATAACGATATTGGCATGCCCAATATCAAGTATTCAAAGGTATTTGAAAGGACTATCCAAAAAACAGGATCTGAAAAAAGCCTTTTGTAGTTTTCTAACCCTACATACAATTTATCGCCAACAATATTCCACTCTGTTAGTGAAATATAGAATGAATCGAACGTTGGGTAAAAACGAACAACAACAAAAAATAGTATTGGCACAGTAAGAAATAGCCATGCCCAAACGGCTTTTTTTTGCTGGATAGTCAAGCCACTCCGCACTGGTGTTACGTTTTCTGCAACATTCATATTTACGTCTCCATAGAGAGAGTAGGTATGACGATACCTACTCATGATGGCGGATTACTTTTTATCCAAGATCTTCTGTTCTTCAGCAGAGGCTTTCAAAAGCGCATCCTTCACTGAAACCCCTTGTAGCACCACACTATCAAAGGCATTAATTAAGGTTTGGCGCTGCGACGCTTCTGACTTGAACTTCGTCGTGTGAGCGTAACCAAGCCCCTTAATGAACGGACCATATTGCTCGTGGGTTACATTCTCTGGTCTTTCGGCTACCGCTCGACGTGCAGGCAACTCACCCACATTGTCTAACCAAAGTTGCATCGCATCTTCCGATGTTAAGAACGCAACAAATTTCTCAGCCGCGTCACGGCTTTCTCCTTGGGCTTTCTTGCTAACGGCATTTACCCAATAAGAAGAAAAGTTCGATTTGATGCCATTATGGGAAGGTAATTCAGCGACACCCCACTCTAAACGACGCGCTTTATTGTAGGTAGACAGTCGGAAAGACCCATCAATATGCATAGCTGCTCGACCCGCTTTAAACGCCGCCTGACCTTCATCCATAAATCGAGGCGTTGTAACCTCATGTTTGGTCAAAAGATCGGTCATAAACGCAAAGGCTTTTTCACCGGCTTCATTGGCGTAGTTAGTCGTTTGATAATCGTTAAGGTAAGGAACTCCGCCCATCTGACGAATCAAGACTTCTCGCCACCAATGGTGGTCTTGCTCAGCTAGATCCACAGTGAGGCCAGCCGACAATAGATTGTTATTTTCATCTCTCTTAGTGAGTTTTTTACTGTAGCTAACGAGTTCGTCTAATGTTTTAGGTGGCTCAGTTAATCCAGCTTCTTTAAAGAGTTTTTTGTTCCAGAAAAGGGCAAGTGTTCTAACGGCGGTAGGGACAGCGTAATACTGACCGTCGTATTTCATACCTTGAACAAAAGAATAGAACTGCTCATCAATCTCTTTGCTGGATATATATTTTTCAGATAAAGGTTGGATCAACCCAGAAGTATAGTAGTCCGGCACCCAACCATAATACAGTTGAAGTACGTCTGGGCCTTTGTCTGCGGACATTGCAGCCGCCATCTTGGTACGATATTGGGCATATGGAAAAGTTACGTGTTTGACATTTATCTCTGGATTCTGCTTCTCGAACTTCTCGATTAGAGCATCCACAGTTTTAACGCGAGCATCGAACTTGTATTGCCAGTATTCAATATCAACAGCAAAACTATTTGTTGATAATGAAGCCAGCACAAGTGCTAAAAGGTGTTTTTTCATGTCCATAATCCTTTTTCACCGAATAGATTTTAGGGAGTAGTACAATTTATAACGTTACATCTCACCGTAAAGACTAGACCTTACATTTAACGTAAAGCAGAGCCTTCTCGATATGACCACGACAATACCAAGGAGGCGTGAAAATAAATGCAACGCGGATCACAAGTTGGTTGTTTTTTATACTATCGTGAAATTATGCACACATAGGAACCCATGGCGTTTGTAAGAATTGGCGCCTATATTGAACTGATAATTCTCCTCGAACCGTCCTGCATGGCTCTGTTTCTCGAGTTCCGTAGAGAAAAAGAGCCAAGTAGAAATGCTTTTAGAAATGTCGATATCGACGGTATTTAGCGCCGAAATTTAAAACATAAATATCAAAAAGTTAAGACAGTTTTCATTAGAGAAGTGTGACCGCAGCTTGAGAAAGTCATATACCAACCCATTACTGTATAAAAAATAAACAATAACTGAGAAATATATGCAAATAGATGGGCATCATACATTAACGTACGTTGTTGCAAGATTCGCGGGTATGGAACATGAACAGGCTGAAAAACTGGCCTATTGCGCTCAATATGTTGACGAGGCGACAAACTCAGAACCAGTCAGATTTAGTAATGGGGCGATGTTCAACCGTATTTCATCCGCCCACAAAATGCTTGATTACAGAAATGGCAACGAACTATCAAACCATTTGGCGTGGATCCCATTCCATTTCTTACCCGGTAATCAAGGCAAAACAAGCGAATCCATTCCAGAAGGCGGGTTCATCCAAAGGTTAGTATGCAAACCAGACAGCCCAGTCGCTCGAGATATGCTGCGCGCTGTCGCTAAATATCGCCAAAGCCCATTTGGCCTGCATATTTTGGGGATTGCCATGCATGTCTACGCGGACACCTTTGCGCATTATGGCTTTGCCGGAGTCAGCCATAAAATCAATGAAGTGACCGAAATCAATTCCAATGATGAGGGCAGTTTACTCGACAGAGTCAAGGACAGTATTTTGAACTGGGGGATTTCCTCCGTCTCTCCGTTAGGCCATGGCCCTGCACTATCGTTTCCCGATCGTCCGTACATAAAATGGGATTATAAAACCGGAAGTGGCGACCGGATTGTGAGAGATAATACGGACGATTTTCTAAAGGCATCTAACCAGATGTACAAGGTCATCAGGTGCTATCTTGAAGATGACGGAACCATGGATTTAGATAACCAGAATGATATACCAGAAGAAAAATTAGCCTTGATAAAAAAGGCATTATTAGAATTTAGAGACGACGAAGGTGAGGTTAGGCACAAACACTGGCTTAAATGGATTTCAGAAGGTAAATTTGGATTTGACGCCGTTAAACTGGAGTTTATCGTCAGCGGTAAAGGAAGTTGGAAAGAGATCGCAAGAGGCAAAGCCGTCGCCTCTCCACTATCGAACGACCTCATTACTTATCGTTATAGCGAAAACTTTCTCAATTCAGATTGGAAACATTTCCATGATGCACTGAAATCTTACAGGCTGGATATCATAAGAGATGTGCTTCCAAAATATGGTATTTGTGTGGCTTAAACAATCTACGGCCATTCAGTTATTAGATTGACGTCCTCTGTTCGAACAATCGCCCCTTACCTATTTATTCAAGTAAGAGGCGTTTGAAACACATTAACCCAGAATCGTTACTGAGCCATCTTTTCCGTCGGCTTCCAGCGTGCAAGGCCGATAGGGAGTTTTATGCCTTGTGAAGACAACAGGTTGACACGTGCTAAATAAGCGGCGCCGTGCATCAAATGCATCGCCAGATCCACCGCACGACGATCTTGGTAGTTATCGAGATAGCTGCCTTTTGCCCAAGCATTAAATGCCCCTAAAGCAGGACCTGCCCATATCTGGTAATCCATTTCTCGGCCAACTTCACCGGTATTAGACCAACGGCTTGAAAGACCAAGATACCAACGGAATATCAACGCCATCTTTCGTTTCGGGTTTCCTTGAGCACGAGCAATCTGCTTCGGATCCCTCTCGTTAAAATGCGCCACTGTTCCGGCCCAAATATCATCAAGCGTTGAACGGAAAACTTGAGTTTCTAATTTATGACGCTCATCAGCCGGAATCGCTTCGATAGAATCGTAACGAGTGTATATTTCATACAACTTATTTGCTCGCATCGGGAACAACGTACCACGTTTAACAACCTGTAATTTTACGCCCATTTCGAACATATCCGCCGCCGGAGCCATCGTAACATCGGCCATCTCGGTAGTCGCAAGGAGTTTACGAGTATGCTCACTCGCGCCTGCTTCGATACAAGCCTGATTGATTGAACCCGTCACAATGTATGCGGCCCCAATGTTAAAGGCAGCTAGCGCAGCATCAGGGGTACCGATGCCACCTCCAGAACCAACACGCAGTGGTGTTTTAAATTGGTATTCGGCCTGAATCTCCTCTTTCAACGCCAAGATGGTCGGTAGCAGAGTAACCAGAGGACGATTATCAGTATGTCCGCCAGAATCTGATTCCGCCGTAATATCATCGGCCATTGGCACATACTGAGCCAATTCCATTTGCTCGGCGGTAATTCGACCCTCGTCCACTAATCCTTGAAGCATTTTCACCGGAGCTGGCGCCATAAACTTACGTGCCACTTCTGTGCGACTCACCTTTGCGATGACTTTGTTCGCAATGTGGATCTCACCTTTTTCGTCACGACTAAGTCCTGCGGCACGGTATTGAACAATCTGTGGCGTCAAACCTAAAAATGCGGAGGCCTCAACGGTACGGACTTTATGCTTTAAGAACAGTTCTACGCTACCACGCTCAAGCGCCGGTTCACTAGGGCTATGTATCAGATTAAATGCATAGGGACCATTTGGTAAGGCGGTTTGAATACGGTGTATCGCTTGTTCTACCCTTGATGGGATAAGACCCGCCGCACCGAATGAACACAGTATACCCGCTTGACCCAGAGCAATAACCAACTCTTCTGACGAGATACCATTCGCCATTGCACCTGCATAGTAGGCGTACTTCACGCCATGCACTCGACAAAACTCACTGTCACCGAGGCTTTGTGTGCCAAGCGCCGGCGCAAACGCACTGACCGGATGAGCGCTGTCGGCAATGACGTCATCTCCAGACATAATATCGGCACTCTGACTGATCCCCAGCCCTTTTATTGGATGATTCACCAGAAAACAGCCCACACTAAGATCTTTCAATACCTGAGCCATCGTATCAATAGAAAAATGGATTTTGTTTTCTTCAATCTGCCACGGCCACGGTGACAGTTTTTTATTTTTTAATGTCGCTTGATGAGTCGTCATAGTCTTTTTTACCCTTTTCTCACGCTTCTTCAATACAGATAGCGATGTCAGATAGTTCGTATATACGCAGACCATCTTTACTTAAATTTGCATCACCGATAATGACCGTTTTACCGTCTCTCTCTTCGATAGCGGTAATATGCACATCCAATGACATCTGTTTATTCAACGGGTTAATTTGCCCGCGATATTTCCATTTTACTTCAGACTCAATCTGGCCAAATTTTGGTGAATGGAAACCCGCGCCTAAATCTTTATTAATCGCATAGGTTTGCATTAGCTCTATAATCGCTTCGACACCAAGCGAACCGGGCATAACCGGATCTTGGTGAAAGTGGAATTGGAAGAACCAATCACTCGGGTCAATAGTACGTTCAGCATGCAAATAGCCGAGGCCAGCTTTACCACCATCACTAGTGATATCGACTTTATCAATAAAGTTCAGTCGACCTCCCGCGAGCTTATAATGGGGCTGCAACTCACCGCTTGCAGACAGTGGCGCGGTAAAGTAGCGACTCTCTTTATCCAGCAAGTTAATACTGACATCCGGCGTGCGATTGTTATCGACGTGCCATGGCTGTTTCACCTGCCCGTTGTCCAGACCAAGCTGATCCTTCAGCGCATCCCCTTTGAAGTAACCAAATACCGCGGTGCCTACATAAAAAGGAATGCCGTCGGTGCTTAATTCAAAGCTGAAGCTCTGGATGATATTGGTTCCCATCATGACCGTTGAAAGTAGACGAGAATCGTTGACGATAGTCTTACCACGCAGGTCAACATTTCTTAACATTTTGCCGCTTCCATCTAGGTTGCGGAAAAAGAGTTCCAAACCTGGGAAGCCTAACGTTGTACCCATATAACCTGAAACAAAGCCATTCGGTTGCAACGAAATTTCCATCAACACTGAATACGGCATCAAACTGCTGTGACTATTTTCGTCAAAATACCATGCGTTTTTCGGCACTTCGTATTCCGCAATACAAGACGAAGGTGTCTTAAAGTCCCCACGTGTACCATTAACCTCGATCACTCGGGTAGTCAGTTGCAAGTCACCACAAGGGGTACGTGGCGGGATCATGCCGCGATAGATAGAGAAATCTGGACCAAAGCACTTTTCGATATCGCC
Organism: Vibrio frigidus; assembly: GCF_042465995.1. Classification (NCBI taxonomy): domain Bacteria; kingdom Pseudomonadati; phylum Pseudomonadota; class Gammaproteobacteria; order Vibrionales; family Vibrionaceae; genus Vibrio; species Vibrio frigidus. Next base: position 150,731 of record NZ_JBCDMC010000006.1, read on the forward strand.
CGTTGCGAATTCAAACATATGATATGGGGTAAACGGCACGGTGTCCGGCGTGCGATTGTCGTAATCCGGTGTCATCGGTGCTTCGACATGCTGTAGCGGAATCACACCTTTGTTTTGGGCCGTTTTTAGATCGGGAACCTGCGCCATCAAAGGCGCATTAGCCGATGCTTGTTTTTGAACCGAAGATACCTGTGTTACTTGCGCAACCGGTTTAGGGTTAACGTTCAGCTCGGTGGCATCCGTTACCGTTGCTTGCGAGCGTTGACCGTAGCGGGTGCATTCTGCTTCCTCTTTGATCATCACACCCAGATTTTTAAAATCGACCACGATTTTGCCATCGAGCAGGATATCAATATTCGCTTTCGCATAAGGACGAGGTGTTAATCCTATTTCAGTCACTTCCATTCGATAAGTCAGTACGGCAGATTGCGGTAATACTTGACCTCGGCAACGGACCTGTTGAGAGGCATTTTCCAACGGCTGAAAGCGACCATTTTCTACCTGAGTATGGAGACCCAAGTGCATCATATAGAACTGAAGTAATTGACCACAACCTTCCGCCATCAATGACCCTGCCATCACCGAGTCATCTTTAAAGTGGCAAGGAAAATACCAATGGTCAGGTTCAAGCTGTTTGTGACCCTCGATAAGACCGAGTCCCCACGCGCCACCTTGAGGTTCAACGCGGCTGACTTGTTCAATCATCATGAATTTTTCTGAACTAAAACACAATGAAGGTTGAGCACGATTGGACTGATGGCTGTCCCCAAAACATCCCGCGATATCTCCATCAAGTAACGGGTACAAAGCTTGATAATCAAATTGAGTTTTCGGACAATGCAATAACGGTTTGAAACGCTGTTTAACCACAAGATTTTTTGACTTTATTTCTTCTTCCGTATGGATAACGCCTTTGCCATCCGCAAGTTCTTCATCAGTAAAAAAGCCTGCGCAACCATTATCCATTTTCAGAATCATCTTATCGCCGACAAAACATTCGTAAGAGAAGAAAAACAGTAGCGTATCGCCATTTCGGGCAAAGTGATTAATGGAGATGTCGTAACGGAGGGTGTCTCCCCCACGAGGTAAATCACCCAAGAAGGTCAAAGTACAATCCAGCAAGCGATAGACCCGCTCACCTTTGTTTTCAAAATCGATACCTAGATAACTGATCAACATCAAATCACATTGACCTGATTCTACCGCCACAGCCCAAGGGATTTGTCCATCAACCAGATAAGGAGCGTTCACCGGAATATCGTACTCGGTCGTCATGCTGCTTGGTTTATATTCCAGCATGGTTGCATCAAGCTTCGTTACTCGCGATACCAGTAAATAGTCTGTCGTCGGCAATCTTACCCGACGAGAATAGCTATCGATAACGGCGTAATCCGCTCCAAACACCTTAGCAATATCGCCCTCTGCATACTCCACTAAGTCATCGTAATCCCAAATGCATGGTTTACGAATAGGTTTGTTGATAGCGGGCGCGGGCGTCAATGCGGAACGCGATAACGACATTGTTTTTTGAGGCAATACGGAAGCAGTAGTTTGCTGATTTAGCCCGGAGATTGGCTCCATTTTCACCTGAGAAGTCGCGGCTTGTAGCTGTGCCTTCATTAACGCATCAGCTATCTTCAAACCTTGCTCTCGGCTTTGAAGGAATGCCTGATGAACCTGCTGAGCACGTTGTTGATTTTTTATGAACGAAGATGAATTCTGTTCTGTCATATTACTTTGAATACCTGTAATCGAAGTCTGGTGTGATGGTACCAACGTCTGGGATACGAGTGGATTTACGGGGGCCGTTACTTCCGGTGCATTGATTCGCGATTCGATCGCTTGTGAACCGGTAACGTCAAACGGACTTACATGCGATCCTATTACTTGTTGCTTAGTTACGCGCGGCTTTGCATTAGCACTTTTTTGTCGAATTGCGGGTAGCTCAGAAAAATCCGTGCTCACAACATGCTGATAAATATCACGTCCACCAAGGGTGACTTGCTTAATCAACTGACGCTTGGAATCGGCCGGAAGGTCGTTACTCAAACGGAGAGTCAACGACTGTGCTTCAGCAACCGATTGACGAATTAACAACTGAGAACACTGATTTTCACTGACATTTGCCACCATTGCGGCTTTACCATTCGAATGCACTGATGTCTGATTTAGGCTGAGTAACCCGTGTAGAACACTCGCCATACCTGATGCCGAATTACAATGACCTAAACGCTGACTGGCTTGAGTTATCGTCGCATTCATCAGCGGTAATTGCACAGTTTCGTTGCTTTCTGGTGCCTGGTTTACTTCGAGTATACCCACGCTGTTTTCGGCCAGCTTCGCTTGACTTAACAAGCGTTCCGTTAGTTCTTTGCTGTTAATCGTGGCACTAAAGCCAAGGGCACTAATTTCTGCATAACTGTTGCTTGGTTGCTTTTGTTGATCAGCTAGAACGCGCTTATCAACTAAAACAATGGCACCCGCACCTTCACCTACCTTCCAACCACTATCCTGTGCTGTCGCCGCCACAGGAGTAACACGATTTTTCAAGATAACTTGTTCAACACTACCACTTAGGTCAACCGCTGCAATCACCACTGCATCCAACGAATCTTGTGACATTAGATTTTGAGCAACATCGATACAGCGCGCTACCGATTGTTCTGCGGCGGAAATCGTAAAGGCAGGACCATTAAAATCCCATAACGACGCAATACGCGACGCCATGATATTACCGATGAAACTGGTGTACTGGTTCAGTTTTGCAGCATCAAGCACGCTATCCATTGCAATCGCTTCTAACGCAAGATACTCACTGTCATTTAACGTTATGCCCATGTTGTTCAGGCTATCAGAAAGTTGAGTGTGCAGATTGACTCGCCCACGGAATTGATGCATCTCCAGTTCGGTTTCCATGGCAACTAAAACCGCCACTTTTTGTCCCGCTTCCAGCTTCGCATCACGGATCGCCTCATCCGCCACCTTCATCAATAAAAGCTGTTGCGATATCAGACGGTCATCTTCATTTGGCGGTACCTTGAAACGTAGAAAATCAAAATCGAACTGATCAATATAAGCGCCTTGCGGTACGGTTTTTAGTCCAAACTGGCTCAATAGTTCAGGATGTTGATCCAGTCCTTTCCAGCGTTTCTTCGGCAGTGAGACAAAGGCATCCGCACCAGTTTGGATAGCGGTATTCAAGGCGCCAATCGTTTTTAGCGAACCAAAATGCGAGGCTAAACCCGTCACCTTCAACTGAGGTATTTGCGTCTTATCATTTCTAGTCTGAGGGGTAACCTTATTAGATTGACCTTTCCATTCTTCGAGTAGTAGATGCGCGTTACTACCACCAAAACCGAATACAGAAACACCCGCACAGCGTTGACGATTGCCTTCTTTATCCGGCCAAGGTTGCACCTTATTCGGTAGCGTATGCGCGCCAAATAGACCATCAGGTGAAGAGAGCGGCGTAACAAGGTTGATACTCGGCGGGAGTTGGCCTTCTTTCATTGCGAAGATCATCTTCATAATTCCCGGCATACCCGCCGCCGTGAGTAAATGACCTAAATTGGATTTAGCAGAACCGATGAGTGGTGTTTTGCTTCCCTTCAGTTTGTCTGCAAAAAAACGCTCCATTGAGGTCAATTCTACTTTATCCCCTAGTGGCGTTCCTGTTGCATGACATTCAATCACTTCTATACTTTCTGGCGAAAGGTCACTGGTTTCATAAGCTCGTTCAAAAGCTTGAACCTGTCCTTTGCTATTTGGACTCAGTACAAATTGCCCACGGCCATCATTTGATAAACCGGTGCCACTCACAACAGCATAAATGTGGTCGCCATCACGCTCTGCATCTTCAAGCCGCTTGAGAACTAATACCCCAGCCCCTTCACCAGCAAATAAACCTTTACTATTGGTATCAAAAGGCACCGATACACCGTGATCCGGATAGGCATGAAAGATTGAAAAACCCATATTAATAAAGAATGGGTCCGCGCCTGACACGGCACCAGCCAACATCATGTCAGCTTTGCCAGTATTGAGATAATCACAGGCTAATTTTAGTGAGTAGACCGAGCTTGCACAGGCAGCATCAAGGCTTAACTGAGCGCTTCCTAACCCTAGCGCGTCCGCAACTAATTTGGAGGCATTATGTGCAGCAGTACCATTGGCTGGGTTTAGCTTTCGGTCCGACTCATTCGACGGGCTTAACAAAAAATCTGGATTGGCCAACGTTGCTTGCAAGGCCTTCTCTACCGCAGAATGATAAAGCGGCAAAAATAAGTCATTAGAACGCGTAGTAGGAAACGATAGCGCCCCCATAATCACACCCGTTCGCTCAAGGAGTTGAGCATCCGAGGCAATGCCTGCATCCAATAATGCTTTACGGCTGGTATCTATTGCCCATAAAAAGCTGTCATCTAAACCTTCAAATTTTTCTACTGGCAGGTGATATCCGCTCGCATCAAAAGTGAAATTCTCAATGTACCCTCCTTTATCGCAATAAAAACGGTCGGATTCTCCTTGCTGACCTTGATAGGCCTCGGGATTTGCACCCAGTTTTTCGGCACGTAACGTGGTGCGAGAATCTTTTTTATCTAACAGGTTTTGCCAAAATGTCTTTGGCGTATCCGCGTCTGGGTAAAGGTTAGCTAAACCGACGATGGCTATCTTGGCTTGACGGTGAGAACTCATGCTGGTTCTCCTTCTAAAGTTGTTTCTGATGTAGCTCGAACCTGCTCAAGCCCTTTCAACAAGGGATCGAGTGACAATGGAATTTGGTGACTCACTAACTGTCCAATACATTTAAGTAAGGTGAGAATGTCTTCGCCACCTTTTGCATTCGTTGCAATAGTACAGTGCTCATTGGTCACGTTATCTACACGATTAATCTTATCTATCAAGGTGCACGTCTGGCGATCAGCACCGACCTCGACAAATAAACGGGCTCCGTGTCCACGAGCGCTTTGCACTAACGCGGTAAAATTGAGTCTTGAGCAATACGTATCGGCGATCGAATCGGCGATGCTCTGGCTATCCATATTGATAGGCTGGTCCTGATTCTGTGGCAACAAGCTTGCTGCGCTAATAAAGCGAATATGTTCCGGCAAATCATCGTATATTGGTTGATGATAGAACGCCGTCACTTGCTGATGCTGACTGAGTGCTGGCGGCGTATGCATCGCGGTGACTCTGTTGGCTGCGATACCACGTTTACCGAGTTTTTTAAGTAAGCGACGACACGCCTGCTCACAGCCTGCTATGACGCAAGTATCCCCTTGAATTATCGCCAAATAGACATGTGGAAATTCAGGTAACAGCAATTCAATTGAGGCGGCATCGCTACGCACAACAAAGCTGTTCCAGATAATCTCTTCATTACCGCTTAGATGCCACGCCTCACGAACCGCGGTTAATTCACCAGAAATTGCACTTGTAAATATTGGGCTCGTTTTGGTCATTTCGATCAGGGCGTGTGGGTTTTTCCATACACCTAGACTAGCCCACATTGATGCCTCTCCTTTGGAGTAACCCAAAGCAAAATCAGGTCGAATGGCGAATTCATTGCACAACAGTTGAGTCAACAGATAACTGCTACCTACACCAGCAATCGCCAACTCACTTAAACTCATCTCTGTCGGATGGTTGCCGTATATTTTGTCACTTTGCAGTATCTCTTTTAGGTTACCTTCACGTTCTAAACGAGAATAAAGTTCGGGAAAATACTGATAGAAATCGCGCAACATTCCGGGATAAACCGTCCCAACACCGGGGTATACAAACGTCACGCCACCCTTGCTGTTTGGTGACGATGAGAAACAACTTCCTGCGGGTGTCTTATAATGGCTCTTATCCGCCATTAATTTTGGTAGTGCATCGCCTATCGCCTTGATCTCTTGCAACAAAGCCCTTACCGACGTGGCTTGCAGTACAATGGCCAGTTCCGCTGGTGAACGCGAGGCTCCAGCCTGAAACTGTTTAAGGTTTTCAATCATCAAATCTATCAGGTAATCCGAGCGAGTAGAATCTGCGTTCAACTGCCCGCTTAATCGCGTTAAATAACTCGACAACTCCGTTTCATTTTTTCCGGTCACGATGAAGAACAGTCGTGAAGATGACAATAATGAACGAGCCATTTTTAGCCCGGTGGCCTGATTTAAGACCAAGCTACTTGAGATCGATTCAGACTCAAAAGTAACACTGGTCACTCGCGCTTTATGCGGCTCAGTGAACCAATAGTTGTGTGTGTTGATATCAGCAGAATCAGAGCCAATATCTCGACCAGCGATCGCTTCAACCATGCTATGCAACGCCATAAACTTCTGCTTTGCCGTCGAGGAACGAAACGTTTGTTGGTTACTTAAATCCGCTTGCTGACGACGCGCTTGTGCCAATGCGCCTTTCACACACTCAGTAGTGGCACTAACTGCACCCACATTAAAAGCGGATAGATAGGCGTGAGGATGTATTTTATTCTGGGCCGCCATAAGTCCCGACAGCATCAGCAATACTGGTTGACCATCGTTTGCCTCAGAGAACGCAGCATTAGGCTCAGCAGAAATCGAGAGTTTTACTAGGCGTCCTTGAGTGACGAGTTGAATCGCTTTTTGTAAGGAAGCTTCAAAGTCATCCATCAGTAACACGGTTTCAATTGGCGGTAGTTTATCGCCAGATAACGACAGGATCTCAGCTGATTGCGTTAAGATAGCGATGCGCAATGGCATCGCTTCAGTAGCAGAGTTGTCCACTATGACAAACACTCCTTTTCTAGGTTAGGCTTGTTCAAAAATGCCTCATTAAGGCTTTTACTGATCGTCACCTTGGCCCCACTCATTGTGCAGCTTAAACGGCCATCGTTATGATAAAGCGCGATATTTGCTTGCAGTGAACGAGAGGTGTGTTTTACCACCTCAAGCTCTAACCAACCTTTATCACCTGATCGCATAGGCTCATACGAAACGAACTCGCCGATAGCAGAGGGCAAACTCGCGGCCGCATATTTTAATCGGGCCCAAACCAACATAGCTTGTAGTAAATAGTCCTCAGCGAATGGCTGACAACCAGCAAAATGTTGCGTCGCAATAAATGAACCACAGTCTTGTTCAGCGATCATCGGTAACTGGCAAGAAGCAAGAAGCCCTGAATCATCAAAATCTTGAACCGCTTGTATGCCTTGCAGCCTTGGACCATGGAATAAGGTGCCATTACTGTATAGCTCCATGCCAACCGCAACCTGAGCGCTTTCATCCGTTGTGAACGTTTTTAGCTTGGGTTCAATCACGGTTTGCGTCGTCAACAGCGCTTTATATTGCGGTCGACCCTGATTGTTAATGAGAGCCTTAACCTGCCCTTCATCATCAAGCGTCATGTCCAAGGTCAATGTTTGAACATCGTCCGTTTCAAAAATAACACCTTTCAGCAGTTTGTAATCGCGAACCGCCACGTTCGTTCCTAACCATTGTGCTGCAGTCTCACGCATCCATTGTATGGCGCACACTGTCGGTAACACAGGGTTACCGGCAATGCAGTGGTCCTTTACAAAAGGCATCGCCTTTGGGTCAAGGGTACGTGTGACAGTGATACTTTTATTCAGCGGACTCTTTGCAACTAGCACAGACTCCGCATCACGCTTTTTTATTGACGCTTCCTTGTCTTCAGAACCTTGCATACTTGTACCCACAAGCAGTTGAATACCTGTGTCACTAAGCAACTGTGAGCTAAACAGTTCAGCACCAGATTTTAGTGGAATGACATACACGCCACGGTCAGTAAACATCTTCTTAAGTGCTGGACTGACCATACCTCCATCCCACGGTCCCCAGTTGAAGCTCATTACTTTAGCTTGAGGGTAACGGGCTGACATCTGTAACGCCGCTTTATTAAGGATGTCATTTGACATCGCGTAATCGCTCTGTCCATTATTGCCATAGAAGCCAGCGGCGGATGAGAACATCGCGACCAGTTTTAGCTTGCTACAATCTAACGCATTCAATACCGCTCTAAGTCCACCTACTTTCGTTCCGTAAACGAGGTTGAGTTCATCCAATGTTTTATCTTGAATGAACTTGTCAGCCAATACGCCAGCACCGTGAATCAAACCCGTGATATCGCTAATCTGAGACAGCTTTTCGTTCACTGATTCGTCGCTTGTTACGTCCAGACTTAGGTATTCTGCACTGGCGCCCACTTGGGTAAATGCGGCCAGCGCAGTGTTTATTTCGATACTGCTTAATATTGGTTTTTCTAATGCATCCACTTTCGCAGGTGTTGGTTTATCCCCCGACGCTTTTAGAAACGCAATAGCCGCGGCTTTTAACTCTCCGGTTTGCTTTCCTTCTGCCCACTCAGGTAACTCTTCGATCTTAATGTGCTTACTGCGCCCTGCTAATATAAAGTGTGATTGACACTTTTTAGCCAATGACAAAGCACATTCAAACGTAACGCCCTTTGCACCACCAGTAACCAGAACTTTATCTGTATTGGTTAATAATGCAGCCGCCTGTTTCTTTTCAGAATTGACGGCGTCAATCGCCGTTAATGCGCTTCGACCAGAACCACTCAATCCAATCTCGACAGCATGCGTATTCACATCAAATAACTCAGCGGTTATTGAGTCTGCAAATTGGCGAGCGTCCAGTGTCGGTGCAACATCTAATGCTCGACAAAACACCGTCGGCCATTCATGGCTAAGTGTTTTCGTTAAGCCCGACAACGCGGCTTGGTTTAGCTCTGCCTTTGCTAATTGCTCCGCATCGAGATAACCAAATCCACCATCAATACGACTCACAGTAAAGAAGCTACGGCGGCTTGACGAGGTGACTGAATTTAATTGAGAGTGAAGCAACTTGGCAAACAAGAACGCCATTGAAATGCTTGATTTCGCATCTTCATTCAACTCAATTGCCGCATGATCCGATGTTGTATCCGAAACATAAGGTTGTAAGTGAATGAATCCACTAATCTGTTTATGTGCGCTTTCAATGTTAGCAATCACGCCTTTCACGCTGGCTTCATCAACGCTGGTGAGTGAATAGCTGCTGATTTCGGTGTTCAATGGAGACGCGACAGATAGAGGAGTGCGCACGACGGCAACTTGTAAACCGTGAGCGCTTAACGTTTCGGCAAGCACACCAGCATTGTGACCATCATCGGTGATCACAATACAGGCATTTTTGTCAAAACAGTCGGCCAATCTATCTACCGCTGGACACTTTTTTAGCGCCACCTCATTGTGAGGAGGTAAATCCACAACGAGTGTTTCTGTCACGGACTCAAGCACAGCTTCGACTGGGGCTTTTCCCCCGGTCGACGTAGAGGTTAAATCACCTGAAAGCTTACTCTGCATATAGGCAACAATCTCTCCGAGGGTACGACACTCAGCTAAATCTTCAGGGTTAAGCTCTGGTAAATCTGGAAGCTGATCCTGAACCGTACCTAAGATTTCGACGCGTTTAATAGAGTCGATACCTAAATCTGCCTCCATATCCATGGCAAGATCAAGCATCTCCGCAGGATAACCCGTTTTGTCAGCAACAACGGCTAACATGACGCTTTGAATATGAGCCGCATCTAAATGATTGACCGTATTGTTCGTCGCGGGTGTTGACGCCATTTCAGTCGCCATTGGAACCGCAGTAGCAACGGTAATGGAAGGTAACTTGCTGTTCATGTAATCAACAATCTCGCCCAAGGTACGGCACTCGGCCAAATCTTCTGGGTTTAGCTCGGGTAAGTCAGGAAGTAGATCCTGAACGGTACCTAAAATCTCAACGCGCTTAATAGAATCAATACCTAAATCGGCTTCCATATCCATGGTTAACTCCAGCATCTCTGAAGGATAACCTGTTTTTTCGGCGACGACGGTTAGCATCGTGCTTTGAACATGAACCGCATCTAAATGCGTTGCCGCGTTATCTGCAACCGGAGTCGATGTATTATCAACCGCCGTTACAGACGATAATTTGCTGTTCATGTAGTCAACGATTTCACCTAGCGTACGGCATTCAGCTAAATCTTCAGGGTTGAGCTCCGGTAAACTGGGAAGTTGGTCTTGAACCGTTCCTAAGATTTCAACACGCTTGATAGAATCGATACCTAAATCGGCTTCCATATCCATGGCCAGATCGAGCATCTCAGTTGGGTAACCCGTTTTGTCTGCAACAACCTCAAGCATGGTGCCCTGAACCTGTTCTGCAGTTAAACCGTTAGTCTGTACTGGTGTTACTGTTGACGGGTTGACGTCTGCTAATTGACCATTCATATAGTCAACGATTTCGCCTAGAGTACGACATTCTGCTAAGTCTTCAGGGTTAAGTTCAGGTAAGTCAGGCAGTTGGTCCTGAACCGTACCTAAGATTTCTACACGTTTAATCGAGTCAATACCGAGATCCGCTTCCATGTCCATCGCAAGATCGAGCATCTCTGTTGGGTAACCCGTTTTGTCGGCAACCACTTCTAGCATGGTTGTTTGAATTTGAGTGGCCGTTAAAGCATTGGCGTTGGTAGCGGCGGCTATCTGTGTATGGATAGCGGGTGCTTCATTAAGCCCAGATGGCGATTGAGCGCCCAACTTACCATTCATATAGCTGACGATTTCGCCCAGCGTACGACACTCGGCCAAATCTTCTGCGTTAAGTTCCGGCAGATTAGGCATTTGATCCTGAACGGTACCTAAAATCTCGACACGCTTAATAGAGTCGATACCCAAATCCGCTTCCATATCCATATCAAGGTCGAGCATTTCTGTTGGGTAACCTGTTTTATCGGCAACCACTTCCAGCATCACTTTCTCTGCATCGGATGTTTGAATCGGAACAATGGCTTGTGGAACGGCCACCGATTGGGCCGGCGCCACAGGTTGAACTGGAGCGGCGGACTGAACTGGAGTCACAGTTTGAACGGGAGCAAGTGGTTGAACCGGAGTTGGCGCTGACACCACGGGTTGAGAAACCGCGACAGCTTTTACAGGTGCCATTGCTGGAACGACCGTATCTGTCGCCGTTACCGCAGGTACAACACTAGAGTTTGAACTCAACAGCCCTAATGCAGAGCTATTGCTGATCGACTGAAGCTCAAGGTAATGTGCGTGAGCTTTCAATGTTTCAGCTTGATGTTGATGGAACATTTCCATTGAACGCTGCAAGCTATCAGGAATAGCCACACCCGTTGCTGCCATTTGAGCCTGTTGGGTCATCAACGTAGCAAAGGTGTCACCGTATTGTTGTGGAATGGCAAGAAACTGCTGATGAAGCTCTGCGGCTTGTTGTTGCGCCGTAAAGAAGGCCTGCAATGACGCATCAGCATTCGGAGTCGATAAAGCGGATGGCTGTGGTGATCCTGTCTGCGATAGTACATTATGTGTCGTTGTTACTGGTTCGCTTGTCTTCGTATTCTGCTGCGAAACAACGTGTACTGTTTCTGGCGCTGCCGCGACAGTCACTTCGCGAATTTCGGTTTTAATCACTTCTTTTTCCACAATCTTCTCTACGATTTCAGTTTGTTTGCTGACCGTGCCTGTTTCTAATGACGCGGCCATTTTCGCTCGTGTTGAGGCACTGATGTGATTCGCCGCATTCAGTTTGATGTTCATTGGTGACATCGCGCCCGGTTTAGCCAATTCAGCTTGATAAGGATCGACCGTCTCTAGCGAAACGCCAACAACAGCCAATTGAACCGCAGCCAAACGCAGCTGCAAATCATGATCGCCTTTAGGGTTTGGATTCATGCTGATGGTATAGAGTTCATCCGGCTTGTTGGTCAGCGTTTTATCAACCAGTTTCTGCAGGATATTTTTTGGTCCAAATTCTACAAATACGCGCGCACCAGCTTGGTACATTGATTCAAGTTGGCTACTGAAACGGACAGATTGCAACATATGTTGCTTAAACGCTTTCTTAATCACCTTGCCATCATTCTTATAAAGCCCGCCCGTTGCATTGGAATAAAGCGGTAAGACTGGCGTATTGAATGTCGTTTTATCAATCGCCGCCGCAAATGGTTTCTGTGCGTGAGCCACCAACGGAGTATGGAATGCCCCTGAAACAGGCAATGGTATCGCTTTGAACCCTTGTTCAGTTAACGCTTTTGCTGCTTGTTGAGCATTGTCTGTCGGTCCTGCAATCACTAACTGTGTCGGTGCGTTGTAATTGGCGATACTCACACCATCAAATGCACCGATAGTTTTCTCAACCTCGGTCAACTTATCCGCATCGAGAATCACGGCATACATGGTACCGCTATCACCTTCAAGTGGCGTTGCTGCCATAGAATCACCACGTGCGAAAGCAAGTTGGTAATAATCTTCTTGGGATATTGTACCGGAAGCAAACAACGCACTTAGCTCACCAAAACTGTGTCCGGCGATCATGTCTGGTTTAAAACCAGCTTGAGTCATCAGTTCATATTGGCCCATAGAAAGCACACCGATAGCACTCTGCGCATTTGAGGTATTGGTTAATGTGGCTTCTTGAGTGGTAATGTCTTGGCTATTAAAAGCAGGAATAGGAAAAAGCACCTGTGATAATGGTGTCTTCTTATTCTGACTAAATACTTTATCTGCATTCGCCAAATGCTGACGCATTTCTGGGAAATGACAGGCCAATTCTGAACCCATATTGAGATATTGAGAACCTTGACCGGCGAACAGAGCCGCTACTTTAGCAGTGCCATTTTCTCTCACTAAGCCCGAATCACGATAGCTCGTCCCACTTGGTAGTTGCCAATGTGATTTTGATTGGCCTTCAAGCAATGAGATGGATTGCGTCAACTGAGTCAGAAGTTCTTCATCAGAATTAACGACCATACCTAAACGCGCATGGTCTACGTCAATACTGCGCATACCATGGATGCCAGCAAGCGTCTCTAAGGTTGTTTTTTGATTAGAAATATCCATTGATATTTCTTTCAAGTTTGCGAGAAGCGTTTTCGGCGTATCCGCACTTAATAATACTGTTTGTGGTACTTGACGCTGGCGATATTTATCACCGCGGGCGTGTTCAGGTGTGTACTCTTCCATAACAACATGGAAGTTGGTACCACCAAAACCGAATGAACTCACACCAGCACGTCTAGGCGTATCATCTGCCTGTCTCATCCAAGGTCGAGTTTGAGTATTTAGGTAGAAAGGCGAATCTTCGATATTGAGCTTTGGATTGGGGCTCGTCACATTGATTGTGGCAGGCAACACTTTGTGGTGCAGTGCAAGAGCAGCCTTTATTAAACCCGCGGTCCCAGCGGCAGATTTCGTATGACCAATCTGAGATTTCACCGAACCTAACGCTATGTGTTGTTTAATGTCGTTGTCTTGACTAAAGATTGAACTCAGGCCATTAAATTCAGCCACATCACCCGCAGCCGTACCCGTACCATGCGCCTCTAGTAAGCCCAAAGTATGTGGCGCAAAACCTGCGTCATCATAAGCACGCTTAAGTGCCTTCGCCTGACCTTCCGGTCGCGGTGCATAAATGCTCTTGAACTTTCCGTCTGAAGAGGCGCCTATACCTTTAATAACGGAATAGATACGGTCACCGTCTCGTTCCGCGTCGTCAAGACGTTTCAGAGCGATCATCCCTATACCTTCACCGATCATCATTCCTTTCGAATCGATATCAAAGGGTTGAATCGTTTCGTTGGTGGTAAAAGCAGGTGTTTTAGAAAAGCTCATGTACATGGTTGGCGAGTTATCCGTACACACGCCACCCGTAATCATCATTTCACTGCGGCCATCAACCAATTCAGACAACGCCATGCGCAACGCGGCAAGAGAACCAGCACAAGCCGCATCAACCACACAGTTCATACCACCCAGATCGAATCGGTTAGCAATACGTCCAGCAATAACATTTCCAAGAGAGCCGGGAAAAGAATTTTCTTCCCAATGGATGTACTGATCTTGGAACTTTTTGATCAACATCTCGCTATCTTGGTCGCTAATTCCACTGCTGTTGAATACTTTTTTCAATACCGGATATTGCAAACGAGCATTGAGGCTTTGGGCTATCTTCTGACCACCACCGACACCTAATGTGATACCAATTTTATCTCTATCATAGTTTTCCGGAAGCTTTGCATCCGCCAAGACTTCTTTCGCGACAATCAATGATAATAGTTGTGACGTATCTGTTAGCTCTAAAATGTTTGGCGGCAGGCCAAATTCCATTGGATTGAAGTCCACATCTGGTATGAAGCCACCGCGCTTACAGTATGATTTATCAGGTGTGCTCTTATCTGAATCATAATAATCTTCGGCACGCCAATGTGATTCGGGGATGTCAGTTATAGCATCAATTTTTTCACTGATAAGATCCCAGAATTTATTCAAGTAACGGGAATTAGCGAATATGCTCGCCATACCGACGATAGCGATAGGCGTATCTTTAAGGCGTTTGTTAAGTCGCATATCTTGTTGCGAATCGGATGTTGATTTTGAGGTTTGGCTCATAATGAGGCTCCACTGGACAACCGCAAAGCAATTGTCATAATTTCGGGCAGGGATAAAACAGCGAAAAAGTAATAAATAGAAGCAACCAAGAAGAAGCACAGAAATACAGGAGGCCTGCTTCGGCTAGGTAACCGTCTTAAATTCAAAGGCTTGAATGGGATTACGCTGGTCATATAATGACGAGCGGAAATGTCATACTGAATTCGTGGATTGTATCGCACATGCAAACTAACGCTAACATATTGTTAACATTAGATAAATTGTTGCGGCGCTTTCAAAAACTAAAGCAAAGTCCATAATAATTCTACTGAGGTTACGGGCTGAAATTTTCCAAGGAAATTGATTAGCATTCCCAATGAAAACCAGCTGATTCGGTTAATGGATGAGCAGGTTACCCGAGGTCGCGTTTTGATACAATCGTCTGACGTGAAGGCGACTCCTCCTCAGACCAGTTAAAAATTTTGTAGTCTAGATTATTGCAAACTTTATCACTTTAACTAATTGATTATTAAAACTTTTATAATCAAAATTAGTGTAAACACTCTAAAGTAAATCAAAAGGTGACGTACGGCTCAAAAATAGAATGATTCCTATGTAACAAGTTTTTAATCAGTGATTTATTCTCTAAACAAATTCATTTTCATTCAATGTTACCGTGCATCCTATTCTCAGTATGTTCAAAATTTGAAATGGACAGGGGCAAATACGAGGAATCTCTGAAGTATTTGGCCTTGACTCGGTTTAACTCTATTAATTCACTGTTTTTGATCTGTTGTTTTAACCGTAAAACCGTCACAATGGATAATACGTTTTCTTCTCAAGGTCTCATCGTGTCTGCCACTCCTCCCGTTCAACTCTGGTTTTTCTCTTTAACCCAACTGGATGACGGCGATAGCCTGACGGAAAACATGAAATGTTGGCTCTCTAAGGATGAGCTGAGCAAAGTGGCGCGTTATAGGCAGCATGAGTCGAGAACAAAAGCCCTATATGTTCGTAGTTTACTCCGGGTGGTATTGTCACAATACGCCCCTATTGCGCCTGATGAATGGCGATTTGAATACGGAAAAAATGGAAAGCCAGCATTGATAACCAGTCAACGCACTCAAACGGGCATTGAATTTAATATAAGCCATAGCGGCGACTACTTGCTCATTGGCGTCATAGTAGCAAAGAATGAGACACTGCAACTGGGCGTAGATGTAGAACATGCCCGAACAAGTACCAACATTGACCCCATCCTCAATCACTACTTCTCTAACCAAGAAGCCAGCGCTTTATTAGCACTGCCTCGAAGTCAACAAAGGCAGCGTTTTTTTGACCTTTGGGCATTAAAAGAGTCGTATATAAAGGCAACAGGACAAGGCCTAGCAAAGTCATTAAAGTCGTTCGGATTCGATTTAACGATGGCAAAAAAAGAATGGTTGCTTATTCAAGCAACGAAGTCTACACCCTCTTTGGGTCAAAACGAACAATATCAAAAGGTAGAGTTTTACCGCGGAATAGCGCCCTTTTTTATTGAAGATAGGGAAAGTTCACTCGCTAGCCAACCGAGCAATCAACCTGATTGGCAGTCTTGCTTAGGCCGCTTAAATGAACAGTATCGTTTTGCCGTTACGCTAGGCAATGGCACCAAGCCAATGAAACTAAGCGCGACATTGATAAACCCAATTCAACTCCTCCAATCAACAGACAGCCATGGATTAAATTAATCCCCATTCATCATTGATGTTAGAATAGCGTTGGGAATCGGTTGCAACCGCTTCTCTTTATCTAAACAGACCATCTCTATATCACCAATAACGGCTGCTCGGGTTGCTTGGGGACGCCAGACCTCTTGACGCCACAAGGTTTTGTATTTGCCATCGAACTCGAAGGATGTACGAATATCACAGACTTCCGCAAACTCTACACCATCTTGAAAAATCATATTTGCTTTGTATACCGCAAACCCTAGACCGTGTTCGTTCCATAAGGTCGCTAACTTGTCACTATCGATAACATGCTCGCGCGCACGTTCAAAATATTTCAGAAAGTTGGGATGATAAACCACGCCTGAATGGTCGGTATCTTCATAATATATCTGTACTGGATGATGGTGTATTTTACTCATTAGTGGCTATGTCTCTCAATTTATTAAGGCTAAGTGCCATTTAGTTATTTTACACGACTGAGAGCTGCACTTTACCTGAGACTCGATTCGAACTTAATATTTATTATGCTGGTCATATGAGTTGTGTGCAGTAGAGCTTTAGAAGCGTCGATAAAAAAGCATGCCCGTTAGAATAAATGGCATGCTCTTCTTTTATATGTTGCTTATGGTGCTTGCGACATTAACGCTAGATCAATTGTCCGTTTCCGCATTTACTTCCCAGTCGCCTCCCAGCGATTTATATACCCCTACGGTAACCTGTGCGACTTGTAAACGAGCGGCAACCTGTCGGTCTTCAATCACACGCTTCTGTCTCTGAGCATCAAGTACTGAAAGGTGGTCGATAAGGCCGGCATTATAAAGGGACACCGCTTTACTTACTGCTTTTTCAGACGCCTTTAACGCTTGGTCGATTCGATCTTCATTTTCTTGGCTTCTTCCATAGGCAAATAACATTGAATCCACTTCAGTGATAGCAGAGTCAACAGCATATTCATAGCCTAGAACCGCAGCGTCAAATCTCGCTTCGTTTAGTTCTACCATGGCTTTACCTCTGCCACCGTCAAACACATTCCAACTCACTCCAGCAGAGCCGACCCAACCAACCGAATCACTACTAAACAGGTCATCAAAACTACTGGCAGAAACCCCCGGCGCACCCGTTAAGAAAAACTTAGGGTAACGGTTAGCTACGCTGGCGGCGACGTCTTCATTAATCGCCGCCATTTCGCGTTCTGCGATCCTAATATCCGGACGTCGCTGAAGCAGATCTGAAGGTAATCCGACCGGAATAACCCCATTCATATCAGGCAATGTTTCGTTACTCGCCAACCTAATATCGACCTTAGATAAAGGCTCACCTAATAAGGTCGCGATACGTCTTTTATGGACTTGCTGAGCGATCTCTAGTTGAGGAATGATAGATTCCATTGCAGCCAGTGAGGCTTTGGCTTGAACCAAATCGAGCTCGGAACCATAGCCATTACTCACCACTTTTTCGATCAACTCTAGACTCTTTTTCTGGTCCTCGATATTCAACTCTGCGAGATGAATTCGTTCTTGAGCTCCTAGATACTGTAAATAGTTATGGACGATGTCTGCGGTGATTAGCGTGGTTAATCCATCGGCGTATAAGCCTGCTTGTTCTACCCGTATTTCAGCGGCATTCGATTGATGGTCAATACGCCCCAAGATATCGAGTTCCCACGTAATACTTGCCCCGAGAAAACCACCATCGTGTTGATTATCAAGCAGAGTGGTATTGCTCAAACTAGGCGGAAGTGCGCTAGTACTCTCTCCTAACGGCGAGAGCGCCGGCCCCATTAGCGAATCATTTTTACTCAATTGATAGTTGTAATACCCCGCGCCAACATTGATGGTTGGCACCTTGAAAGATTCAACAATCGATTTGTAGCTATTCGCCATTTTAATACGTTGTGCAGCCATTTTTAAAGGCACATTTTGCTGCTGAACATCAGTAACAAGTGCGTTCATAGTAGAGTCGTTAAACTGGCTCCACCAATGATCGGTTAGCAAACTCTCATTACTCTCATTACTCTCATTACTCTCATTACTCTCAACATATAGATAGCTTTCAGCCATAGAAACCGTTGGCTCTTTATATTCCGGGCCAACGGCGCAACCTGTTAAAATAACAGCCAATGCGATAGGAGCGAACGTTAACGACGTCTTGCGATAAAAATTAAAAGAATTCATTTTATTCCCCTACACTGGTTGAATGTCTAAAACAGCAGGCTCTGGCACCTGACTTTTTGAGTCTGCCGTATCTTCTTTGTAAGCCAATTTATAGAGCGCAGGCATTACAAAAAGCGATAACACGGTTGCAGCAGCCAAACCACCAATTATCGTCGCCGCCATTTGGTCAAACAGCAGGTCACTTAGCAGTGGAATCATGCCAAATGCTGTCGTCAATGCGCCCATCGATATGGCCAAAGTACGGTTGATTGTTGCTTCTTTGATTGCGTCTGATAACGATCTGCCGTTGGCTCGTTCGAGTTCGATTTGATCGATTAACACGATACCGTTTTTGATAATCATCCCCATCAAAGTGATTGCACCAATCAGCGCCATAAAACCAAATGGTTTGTCAAAACTCAGTAGCGCAAACGTCGCACCTGTTGCGGCCAACGGTATAGTGGACAAGATAATAATCGGTTGCTTGAAACCATTAAACATATACACAAGAATAAGCACCATA
Source organism: Vibrio frigidus (assembly GCF_042465995.1). NCBI lineage: Bacteria > Pseudomonadati > Pseudomonadota > Gammaproteobacteria > Vibrionales > Vibrionaceae > Vibrio > Vibrio frigidus. Next base: position 169,538 of record NZ_JBCDMC010000006.1, read on the forward strand.
ATTAATAGTGCTTTAGGCAACTGCTTCATGATGTCTGTAACCGCTTTATTCTCATCATAATATTCCCCACCCCACTCCATGCTATAACCTTGCGGTAATTCAATGGCTTCAATTTGTGCAAGCACCGCATTTCGAACGTTGGCGGGTGTTGTAGTACGTTCAACGCCCGCTTGAGCGGTTATCGTTTTCACTCTATCACGACGCCATATCATGCTCTCTTCGGCGTTGAGTTCAAAGCCATCCACCACCTGCCCTAGCGGAACCGTATGCAATCCAAGTAGAGACTTCACTGGTAACGTTTCGAGTGATGACATGGTTTGTTTTGACGCTCGTAATTGAATGGGGATCAGCTCGTCATTTAGGTTCATTTGTCCTAACGGCATTCCGTCAGACGCCCTCTTCATTGCAAAAGCGATGTCTGCTCGGTTAATGCCTGAACGACGCGCTTTTTCTTGATTAATGATCGGCTTTAATACCTTGCTTTGTTGACGCCAGTCATCTCTTACATATTTGGCTTCTGGATGCGTTGCCATGATAGCTTTTGCTTGATTTGCCAAATCGTGAAGAACATCGACATCCGGACCAGAAAACCGCGCTTCGACAGAGTATTTGTCGGAGGTGGCTAACTTTAAACCCCTAAAGCGAGGTTCTGCATCAGAAAACTCCGTCAACAACCATTTGTCTCCCCGTTCAACCAATGTAGAAATTGCTTGGAAATCTCGTACATTTATTAACACCTGACCATATGCAGGGTCTAGCGGTTCTGGCTCTACTGTCACAGAAAATCTAGGCACACTTGCACCAATCGAAGATGAAATATTTTCTACTTCGGGTTGCTCTAACAACCAGTTTTCGATTTTTTTCATATCGCTAGATGTCTGCTCTATTTTTGCACCATTTGGCAGCCAATAATCGAGAAACACGATAGGACGATCTGATTGGGGTATAAAATTGATCGCGACATGTGGTATCGCAACGACGGTAACGACGATAAGTGGTATCAGAGCACTCAATGTTTTGACTGGATGGTCGACAGTCCAGCCTACCAGTTTTTTGTAGTAACTGGTTTTCTTTGCACCGGTTTCTTTGTTCGGCTTAATAAAAATCCAACACATCAAAGCGGTAAACGTAACCGCGACTAACCAAGACAGCAATAGCGATGACGCGATAATATAGAATACAGAGCCCGCAAATTCAGCAGCATCCGTTTTGGAAAACAATACCGGGCTAGCGCCCATGATGGCAATGATCGTGGCACCAAGCAGTGGCGTTGCGGTCTCTTTCACTGCCTCTATTGCGGCCTTTGTTCTTTCCATGCCTTTATTTAACTTCGCAATCATCATATCGGTAACCACAATCGCGTTATCGACTAACATTCCCAAGGCTAGAATAAAGGTACCTAATGAAACACGGTGTAACGAAATATCCGCGAAATTCATATAAATAAGCGTCAGCAATATGGTTAAGATCAAACTACCGCCAACAATAGCAGCACTCTTAAAGCCCATGAATATCAATAACACGATAAATACGATACCAACACTTTCCAGAAGATTACCGACAAAGTTATCGATGGATTTCTGCACTTCTTCAGGCTGAAAAGCCACTTTCGTAATCTCAACACCGAGAGGTAAACTGGCTTGATAGTTGTCAATAATTGATGTGATTGTGCCACCTAACGACACCACATTAATGCCTTGAGCAGGGCTCACTGCTAGTGTCACAGAAGGCTCACTATTGAAACGGTTTTCTACCAACGCGGGAGTATGGTACCCCATGGTGACATCAGCGATATCGCCTAAACGAATGAGAGAAGAACCAAGGTTACTCACCCCACCTTTTATGACTAGGTTACGAATATCGTCAAGGGATTGAAACTCACTGCTTTGATGAACCCTAACGCGTTCGTTGCCAACGTCGAACTTACCCGCTTCGAATGTCATGTTTTGGCTATTCAGTTGGCTCCAGACCTGAGCGAGCGACAGGCCATATTGCGAAAGCCGTTCATCTGGCATATCGATATAAACCGTTCGTGGTTGAACACCATGCAACTCGACTTTTTTTATCCCGTTGACACTTTTTATCTGGCGTTGTAACTCTTCCCCATACCTACGCAGTTCTTCAGGGTTAGCGTCGTTGCTATGGATGGCGAAAAGCATGCCATAGACTTCTGAAAATTCATCCTGAACAATACTGATCTGTGCAGTACTTGGGAGCGATAACTTGACGTCATCTACCTTTCGGCGCAGTAAATCCCATTGTTGTGGTAGCGCTTTCGAGTTAAGACTCTCTTTGATATCTACAAATACCATAGACACACCCGGTCTAGATAAAGAACGTAGGCGGTTGAGTTCACCCATTTCTTGGAGTTTAGTTTCTATCGTATCCGTAACTTGAGCCTCTACTTCTTGTGCAGAGGCGCCGGGATAAAGCGTCACTACGACCGCCGTTTTTACCGTAAAGCTTGGGTCTTCAAGCTTACCTAAATCAAAATAAGAGTAGAGTCCTGCGACGATGCTTATGACGATAAAGAACATAACAAATGTTCGCTGACGAATAGCAAACTCAGCTAGATTGAACATGATTAATCCTTATTGATTTCTTATGATTAGCTTTTTGGCACTATCACCATCGCTAAGGTAATTCGACCCGCTCACAACGACGTAATCACCACTACCCATTGCACCGCTGACACAGGCTTGGTATGCGTCCAGTGACGTCAGCTCGACATGAGTTTTAATCACCTGCTCTTCTCGAATCAGATTAACGAACAAGCTATCTTTTTGACCAACAACCGCAGAGTAAGGTACGCAGTAGGCACTGTTGGAATCGCCGACTTGCGTCGTCACAGTGACGGACTTTCCAGGAAATACCGACGCACTTGGGTGGTCGATGGCGTATATCACAGAATAGGTTTGCTTTATTAGGTGGGGCACTGGAGCGATTTCAGCCACGCGAGCATTGAGGGGCGCGCTCGACTCATACCAAGATACTGAACCTTGTTGGCCTATATTGAAAAGTCCAATCAAGTTTTCAGGTACATCTACTTCAATCTCTAATACATTGTTATTTTGCAAGGTGACAATAGATACACCAGGCATTACCTGTTCATATTGTTCAAAATCAACGCGTGCAATCACGCCATCAAATGGGGCGCTCAATTCTGTATACTTCAACATATCTTTCGCACGTTGGATATTTTTGTCTACTACTTTTAAGGCTGAAAGGGAACGTTCGTATCCACTGATTGCACGATCAAGATTCACACGGGCAATAGCATCATCATTCGTTGCTTGCTTTACTCGTTTAAGCTCTGATTTCGCGAGCTTATGGGCTGATTGGGCTTCAAGTTTTCTCGCCTGCAGTTCTTCTAATGTCACCTGATAATCATGAGGGTCAAGGCGCGCGATAACCTGACCTTGTGTTACTGAGTCACCCTTGTTAAACAACATCTGTTCTATGGTTCCAGGGACACGAAAAGCCAAACCGGCTTGTTCATGAGAATGAACTGTACCGTTGAAGGTTTTGGTCGTTGATGCATTGGGGTTTTGGAGCTGGACGACTTGCAGGGTTCGTTGCTCAAGCTCGTCATTATCGGCCACTTGAGTCTGGTTACAACCAGTTAGAAATACGGCGGCGGCCGAGCAGAAAATAAGATGGGTTAGGTTATTCATAAATAGCTCCTTAAGTTGCGAGCTATTCTAGTCATAAATCTAGTGGAGATAATCCATCATCTCCAATTCTTACTGTCACGAATTTTGTGACAATAAAATCTGTTTGGGTACTTCGACTAACAGGTAATCAATCAGTGTTTTGGTTGCGAGGTTGAGCGTTTTCGGCTGGTTGTAAAGTATATAGCCATGTTCTTCATTTGCAGATGATTCGCTCAGTATTTGGATTAATTTACCATCCGCGATCTTATCTGCCACCAAGATTTTGGGCAGAAAGGCAATGCCTCTTCCAGAGATAGCCGCACTTTTCAAAAACGCGACACTGTTGGACACTAACTTTGAATGAACGGTAATACTGGTGTTAGCAAAGTGCCATCGCCGATCAACTTCACCTGTTGGCCATCGTAGACATATCGCGTGATGGTTCAATAAGTCTTCTAATGACGATGGTCGGCCATGTTTTTCAATATAACTTGGCGACACCACCAAACACCGATCAAGCTGTAAAAGCTTTCGAGCAACCAAGTCCGAATCAATCAGTTCGCCCCCATGGAAAGAGATATCGAGGCCTTGATTGTGCATATCAATAAAGCCGTTATTAATCACTCTTATATCCAGTTCAACATCAGGGTACTGATCAAGAAACCGAAACAAGATTGGCTGAATAATATCGTGCGTCTCTGAGACTAAACCTAACTTGACCTTGCCTTTGATTGTATCCGAATTGTGGATCAAGGCTTGATTAGCAGCATCAATCATCTTTATAGCTTTTAGCAAATCATGAAAATAGGATTCACCTTGATTGGTCAGTGATAAGCTGCGCGTAGTGCGGTGAAAAAGAGGTGTACGCAATGCGCCTTCCAGATCATTAATACGGCGACTCACATTTGCTCTGGGTAAATCCAACGCATTGGCCGCCGCAGTAAAACTACCTAGTTCAACCACCTTTATAAACAATTTCAGATCACTAATTTTCAACCACTATTCCTTCTTTTCGAAAAAACCATACCCTCTTATTGTTACGCAAAATCACGAATATTGATATGGTAATTGTATGAATAGCCTTTTAGCCTTATGCACATAAATTAGAAACAGGTTGGACTCGTAATGTACCACTTACCGTTAGTTAGCCGCCAATCTATCATTACCATATGACCCCAATCATTGGGGTGACAACAAAAAAACGCTCCGCCTCAGGAATTGCACTAATTGAGTTGGTCACCGTTGTTGTCATGCTTACGACCTTTTCTATAGCTTGAGTACCTTGTAAAACAAAGAAAACTATCCTATCTATTAAATCGGCTAGATAAAAAATAAAAAGAAAAATAAAAAGGCACACGCGTTTATTATGGATCAATTCTCTTCGACAACGTCAAGATTTTCCTTTCGGATTACTGTGGGTGTTATGTTCCTACTTGCAAGTATCCTCACCGCGACTATCGCTGTCTCAATGCAATACTATTTCAGCTCCAAATTTGCTGAAGAGCGAGCGATTAATCAATATTCCACTGTCGCGACCGAAGTCAGTCGCCATGTGAATGAACTCGATGCGAGAGTGACACACACCACGGAGTTATTGTCTACTTTGGTGGGGCAAATGGATCGTAATTCAACGGATTGGATGAGTATATTTTCTATCGCTCTTAAGGCCAATAACGAGATCTATAGTATCTACGTTGGCCGCCCAGACGATAACTTCTATCAGTTGATCAATTTACAATCCTCCGAACAAGTTCGGCTTAGAATTGGCGCGAAACCTAAAGACCGTTGGGTTGTCATAATGATCGCGGGTAAAGGCCAAAATCGAATAAAAAAGACAATTTTTTTGAATGACCAATTTAGAATACGAGAGATCAAACCGGAGATAAGCAACTATTTTCCTACTCAACGTCCTTGGTACAACAACTCATCCACAACTCAAGTTAAAAAAACCGACCCTTATTTATTTCAAATTTTGAAAATACCGGGACAAACTTTTTCTGTAAAAGTAGGGGCTACTGGCGCCGTTGTCGGTGTCGATGTTCTGTTGTCAACATTGTCCGGTAAGTTGCGCTCAGCTTTGGATGGGTACAATACTGAAGCCTTCTTGTTTCGTCCGACTGGCGAGATTTTGGCGAGTAACGCCATCGTTCAAAAAGAATCACAATTACCCGTCTTGAAGCCAATCCAGTTCTCCCCACAGGAACAGCGTCTAATAGACAACACGCTCTCTCTAAAAGTGTCCAATCAGAACGCATGGGGACCAATAGATTATTCTGTTTCAGGTGAACCAAAAGGGTACGCCATTGACTTGCTTACCGCTATTTCTCAGCTAACCGGACTTAAATTTGAGTTTATCAATGGGTTCAACTGGAATGAACTAGTTGACCTTTTTAACAACGGTTCTCTCGATGTTTTACACTCGTTACAAAACAACCCCGATGGCTATGTAAAAGGCGTTTATAGTGACCCTATTTATTCGTTACCTTTTGGTGTTTTAGTTCCCATTGGTCGTGACAAGTTTGACGACTTATCTGCATTGGCTGAGCAGAGGGTTGCGATTTTGTCCGGTTGGTCAATCATTCCGAAGCTTAAGAATGAGTTTCCTACCATCAAGCTTGTTGAAGTAAACGAACTTGTTGATGCTGTCCGTATGTTAGAAAATGGAAAGGTTGATGGGGTCATTGATAGCACTGCAATTTTACGTCAGGCAAAAAAACAGTACTTCATCCAAGATGTAAAAATACTAACGAACATCGCGCCATTTGACCAACAGTACAATTCTGATTTTCATATTGTAGTGCAGCCAGAAAATTCAATGTTAATCGGTATTATCAATAAAGCGATCGATCGTATTACACCCGAGCAAAAACAGATGCTTTATAAAAAATGGTTGCAACCATTGCAAATAAACACCGTCGCCAACGACAGAGTCATCCCCTATGACGAACTCTACAATTTAATCAAAGATAAGGCTTCCTATGGGAAGTTAGTCATGCGCGACATAGATGGCGTTGAACGATATTTTTACGTTAAACCAGTCAACTATCAGGGACATCAAGAATACTTTGCTATCACCATTCCAAAAGCGGCCGTCCTTGAACTCGTTTTTGAACGCATCAAAAAAACCATTATGATCACAGGCGGTTTACTGTGTCTTTTGTTGCCTATCATTTGGATAATGGGATCACCAATCGTTCACCCTATTAGACAACTAAGAGCGGAAACACACAAAATTAATCAGAGGAAATATAAGAGCGTTCAGTTAATCAATACCCGAATAAAAGAGGTTTGGGAGTTGTCCGAATCTATCTATGATATGGCGGATCACCTTCACCAACATGAGAAACAGCAAGAAGAGTTCATCGAGTCTTTTATTCGTCTGATCGCTCAAGCCATCGATGACAAATCACCCTACACTGCTGGTCACTGTAACCGAGTACCCGTTATAGGGATGATGTTAGCAGAAGCCGCAGAGCAGAGTGACCGAGAAGCGCTTAGGGAATTCAAATTCGCCAACGAACAAGAAAAACGAGAATTCAGAATTGCAGCATGGTTACATGATTGTGGAAAGATCACGCAACCAGAGCATATCGTAGATAAAGGAACAAAACTAGAGACTAACTACAACCGTATTCACGAAATTCGTACCCGTTTTGAGGTACTGTGGCGCGATGCGCAGATCGATTACTTGAACCATAAGTTATATCAAGATATCTCAGAGCAACAAGCGCAAGCGGAGTTAGAAAATCGACTGAAAGAGTTACAGGAGGACTTTGAGTTTATTGCACGTATAAATGTTGGAGGCGAATTCACTAGCCCAGATAAAGTAGAGCGTGTGAAACGTATTGCCAATCAACATTGGCTTAGACATTTTGATAACTCGTTAGGCCTATCAAATGTTGAAGAGTGGCGCAAAGACCCCGTTAAACATGACTTACCCGTTGAGGAAAGTTTACTCGCAGATAAGCCTGAGCACATCATACCTCGGACGCACGATGTCGAAATCGATGCCAAGTTCAACATAAAAATGGATGTCCCTGAACACCTTTATAATCTGGGCGAGATCTACAATTTATCCATATCGAAAGGAACATTAACTGCAGAGGACCGATACAAAATTAATGAACATATGATCAGCGGTATAAAAATGTTAGAAAGTCTGCCCTTCCCAGACGAGTTAAAAAAAGTACCTCAATATGCGACAACTCACCACGAAACACTGAAAGGAACAGGATACCCACGCAAACTGAAAGCGGAAGACCTCTCCGTTTTAGAGCGTATATTGGTCGTTGCAGACATTTTCGAGGCACTCACCGCCGCGGATAGACCTTACAAAAAGGCCAAACCAATGAGTGTGGCCATCGATATTATGTATAAGATGGCGCTGGATGAGCATATCGACATGCAGCTATTTCTATTATTCTTAGAAAGTGGCATCTACCTGCGCTATGCCGATGAATATTTGGACAAAGAGCAGAATGTGCCCGTTGATATCAGCTTTTATCTAAATGCTCAATCGGGAAACTAACACCATCCTAATGACTATACTGGAGCAATGACGAAGCGGGCTACCCCTCACGCGCCGCCAATATGCATTGCTGTCTTAACCATCGATGAGTCGGTTCATTGGTACGCGAAGGATGCTAATACATACTCACCGATATTTGTGTTGGCAGAAAATCCGTTAACGTCTTAACGTGAGTTATTCAATTTACCTACGGCCGTTCGATTAAAGTGATCAATGACCGTGCAACTCAAGAAAACTTGATTCGCAAAATTAAATCGCCTAAACATCTAGAGAGCCACCCTTTATTAGGTGATTTTTATAGTTCAATGCGTCACACGCCGACGGCGTTAGTCGACAGGAGTGATTAATAGATTTAGGTTAAAATACGTGGGATTTTGGTTGAGCACAACAAATCTAATAATATACCACTCTAATTGTCACGTTTTATGCAACAGTGAGTCTTCACACTAACCCGTTACCTGACCACATTTCAATAGTAAAATAAACGTAGATGACACAACCTTTGATGACCATTCCCATGAAACCAATTTCCATTGTCCTACTACCGTTGGCATTACTTAACGGATGCAGCTCAAAAGGCATGATTACCAATCAATCAACAGAACTGGCTCAGAAATCGTCTTATTCGCTTTCGGAGGCATCACTGCAACAACATTCTAATACAGCCATCTTAATCACCTTCTCTGGAGGCGGAACTCGCGCAGCGGCGCTTTCATATGGCGTGTTGAAAGGGCTTAACGAAATAAACTATAACACCCCTCAAGGAAATAGTCGTTTGCTCGACCAAGTTATGGCGATCAGTTCTGTCTCTGGAGGCAGTTTTACCGCCGCTTATTACGGGCTTTACGGTGACCAGATATTTGATACATTTGAAGAAGCGTTTCTTTACCGCGATATCTCTAGTGGGCTTTTAGATATATTAGTGAGTCCAAAATATATCTTTTCCCATCAAACTCGAACGAGAGCGGCAGCAAGCTTCTACAATGAATCCTTATTTAAAGACCAAACATTTGCAGACATGCGCGAAGATGGCCCCTTAATCATCATTAATGCGAGTGACTTAGGTGGCGGCGTCCGCTTTTCATTTTTACAAGAATACTTTGATTTAATCTGTTCAGATATCGATCAATACCCTGTTTCAGATGCTGTGGCCGCATCTTCTGCTGTACCCATTATTTTTGAGCCCGTTGTACTGAAAAACTTTGAGCAATGTGAAAGGCCTTCGTTCTCGGATATGAATGACAGTTATTCTCCGCATGTACAAAACACGTTGAAGGGCTTAGACAGTTATGCCGACAAAGAGGGACGGCCTTACGTTCATTTAGTCGACGGCGGAATTACCGACAACCTAGGGTTACTCGCCTTTTATGACATTACACAGAGCAACTTCTCATTTTTCAATAAACTAGACAGCAATGTCGACACCATCGTTATCATTACCGTTGACGCATCGACTCAACCAAAAACAGGAATTGATAGCACAATTGATACCCCGTCAGCATCAACTACAATCAATGCGGTAACCGATATTCAGCTCCATCGGTACAATGACATGTCAAAACAATTAATCATCGAAAAATTGAACCAATGGTCAAAAAATGGTGACGGGCGAAAGACGCTATTTTTAGATATAAACCTTGTTAACTCAACGGATGCAGAATCTATGAACTCTATTCCAACCGATTTTAAATTAGATAAAAATCAGGTAGATGCCCTCATTAAATATGGATATGACGAAATACAACACAGCACACCACTCAAAAACATCAATCAATAGGATTTAAGGATCGATCATGAATTACATAGAGAACGTATTGCACATAGAGTCTTTTCTCGCGGTAACGTTAGGCATCATCGTATTATTTATTGGCCGTCGACTGACTCAAACAATTCGTATTCTTAAGGAGTTTAGTATTCCTGAGCCTGTATCCGGTGGCATTTTGATCTCTGTATTGTTGGCGATTTTGCATTATATAACAGAAATAGATGTTCAATTTGATTTGGCCACTCGGGACTTGCTGCTCGTCTATTTCTTTACCACCATTGGTATCAACGCGAGCTTAAATGACCTGTTTAAAGGGGGGAAGCCTCTACTTATACTGCTATCGATCACGATTGGGTATATGTTTATCCAAAACCTTACTGGTATAGGTATCGCCACATGGTTAGGACAAGAGAAAGCCGTCGGTTTACTTAGTGGTACTGTATCCTTGATTGGCGGCCACGGAACCGCGATCGCTTGGTCTCCCAAAATAGCCCAACAGTTTGGACTTGATAACGCGATAGAAATTGGTATTGCAAGTGCGACATTTGGCCTAATACTCGCGAGTATAATGGGTGGTCCAATTGCAAAATACCTAATAAATAAACACCACTTAACGCCTGAAAAAACCGAGAACATGGATGTTGGTGCAGCAATAGATAAACCACAACCATCGATAAACGCTTATGATTTTCTTGACGCCGTTTTGGCGATTCATGTTTGTATCATTCTTGGTGCCATTCTAAATGAAGGAGTGGGAAAACTGGGCCTTGAACTGCCTCTATTTGTCACCTGTTTATTCGCCGGCATATTAATTTCTAATTTAGTTCCCGCTTCCTATCCTCGAATTACTGGTACTCGCTGGCCAGCAGGAAAACCTTCTATTGCGTTGATTGCGGATATTGCTCTGGGCGCCTTTCTTGCGATGTCACTAATGAGTATGCAGTTGTGGGCAATGGTAGACCTCGCTGGGCCTGTATTTATGATTCTTGGTGCTCAATTTATCATTGCCATTTGTGTCACGATTTTTGTTGTTTTTCCAGTTATGGGGAAAAACTATGATGCTGCGGTTATATGCGCAGGGTTTAGTGGCATTTCGTTAGGTTCTACCCCGACTGCAATGGCTAATATGTCTGCGGTCGCCCAAAAGTATGGTAATTCTCACCAAGCCTTTATCATTGTCCCTTTGGTTTGTGCATTTTTCATCGACCTTGCGAACGCATTAATCATTCCTTACTTTCTGAATTGGATAAGTTAGTTCATGTGTTTAGAACGGTAGTAGTCCGTATTACTACCTGCAAATAAACGTTACAGGACAGTAAGGGGTTAACCGTATATTTCGGCCTTGAAGTCACCATTAGGTGTGGCTCCAAGGTGAGCGTCTGTTGACCTTTCGTGGTTTAATTGTGTTCGAGATAAAGGCGTTTGAGTTAATCAAAGGTTATTGAGGTATAGATAAGCACGCTTGGTTTCGATAACACCGGTATAACGCCCCATATCGTCAATAACCACCCAAGGAAAATCATATCCATTATTTATTTTCTCATGGACTTCCCCACTAACAATCGTCTCGTGAACCGTTACCATTTTATGAATCATGATCGTCTCCACTTTTTTATGTAAAGAACTGAGGTCAGAGGATGTTTCAGTGGGAGAGCTTAATGACGGAGTTATATGTAGATTATACGTGGCAATATCGATGTAACCAACACAGACCGAATCACTAACAATCGGTACAATCGAAAAATCCGTTTTGTCGAAAATCACTTTGACATCTTGCAAGCTGCTTCCAGGTTCCAAAGAGGGCAATAGCTGGACTAACTCATATCGACTTTGATTAGTCGATAAATTCGAAAGTTCTTTCAGTTTACTCAGATAGAAAGCTGGTGATTCAATATTATTCAATGATTTTGGCTTAGAAAAATAAAAGCCTTGTAATAGGTCGACCCCAAGGCTTTTCAAAAGCACAACTTCTTGAATCGTTTCTACGCCTTCAGCCACGACTTCAACATCTAAGGTATGGGCTAAATTTGTAATCATTTTCACAATATGAAAATTCGCTGACCCTACCGTAATATTTTTTACAAATTCTCGATCAATTTTCAGAATATCAAAATTACTATCTTTCAAATAGGTGAACGACGAGAACCCGGTACCAAAATCATCAATCGCAATTTTTACGCCTCTTGTCCTGATTGCCGTCAGGACCATAGAATCGATTTCTTCGCTGTCAAAGTAAGCGCTTTCCGTTAATTCGACTGTTAAATACGGTAGATCTGACACATATTTATCGAACAGTTTATTGAGGTCTTCGAAAATCAACTTACTCTGTTTTTCCGTGTTGAGAGATATATTGATGGTTATTTCAATGTCCCCACCATAAAGCAGTATTAAGTTTTGTCTTTTCTGAATTGCTTTCTCTGCTACCACCAAATCAAGCCGATCAACAAGGTTGAGTTCTTCCGCAATTCGAACCATTTCCTGCGTATTTAACAATGAACCATCTTGATCCCTAAATCGACATAGCGCTTCAAACTTCCCCACCTGCCAGTTATCTGAGTTGATGATTGGTTGGAAGTAAACTTCAACACTTTTTGACTGAATTGCATTCACGACTATTTTTTCTGACCGCTGCCGTTTCTTAACTTTGTCATGCAACTTATCACTATAGAAACACACTTTACTTAATCTATTGTTGCTGTGTTTTTCGCGCATCGCATGTAGAGAGTGAGGTATTAAATCATGAGGATCGTGGGTATCCAGTCCAAGGACGGAAACGCCAAGCACAGAATCAGTAATCAATTGATAGACAACGTCATCTACTTCCTGTCTTATTTTATTCAGTTTTTCTTTTATTGCCTGCAAAATAGAAAGAGATAATGGTTTATTTTGTGTTTGACAAAACGTAATCGCAATCATAAATACACTGCCATACAAATACCCCGATAAGGTATTGTCGCATCGATAGGAAAGTACAGACGCGATTTCTCTTTTTTGCTCCAATATTTTATCGATATCAAATTTTGGCTCGAAGCTTAAAACCATCAAACCATTTGTCACATCCATCTTGAGATAATATTCATATAATCGGAATGCAAAATCGTCATCGCAAGGAAGCTGCGTGAGCAATTCGATACCTCCGTACTCTCTGCCTGCAATTCGATACAAAGAATTTGATAAATCTCGACACATCCCTATGTAATAGATATTCTCTTGAATCGACGTTATCCGTTGAATCGTCAGCTCTTGAGGAATGGCCACCCCATCCTTCCGCTTACTTAATATCAACCCAGTCCAGAAGCCTTCTGTATTGATTTTCTCCCACATATCAACAAAATACAGTTCACCATGTTTATTTGCATTAAAAATACGGGTCTCTTTGCCAATCAGTTCCATCAATGAATATTGTGTTGAGGCTTCAAATTCTTCATTACACGCTACAATAGCCGTACTTTCATCTGTAAGTACCATTCCATGGTGTTGATTTTCAAAAATTTGTTCAAAGAATGAGGAAAATTCTCCGAAATGAGAGGAAGTGAACAAAGGAAGAATCTCACCACTAATGGTACCAATGTCAGTTAACTTTGCGGAGAGTAAGCAATAACTAAGACAGCCTCCAATGGTGGTAAAACATATTCGAATTGGTTTAATTTTTTCACCAACCGTCATCTCTTTTACCAAACCAGCTAAACGTCTTAAATCTCGCTGACTTTTTATGGACAATATATGGATAAAATCATCAATAGTTGACACTGTTTGCTCTAAATGTAGACGTTTTTTCAGCAACTCAGACTCAATATAGAAGTAACTTTCATCAATTTTCCATTGCCATCTAATAGACAACGGCTCTGAACTCGCATGTTGGAATATTGGTGTTACTTTATTTGCATTATTATTCACGGATAAAATCAACTTTACCTTTATTTATTTTATACAGTTGAATATCAGATTGCTGTATTCAACTTAAACACTTCATCGTCAACGGTTACACTGCACTGGTATCATATAATTCAACTCACAGCCCAACAATTAACCACCCATTATGTCTATTAACAGTAAGGTGCTGTTGTAAGATAAACGCATAAAATTTGTCCGTATAGAAAGAGTAGGCACAGGACCAGTGATGCTTGGTAAGGCTATCATTGACTTCTAAGTCCATAGAATTATACGTTTAATCAAAAAGGATACCAGTTATATCATGGAAAATAACCACAGAAACAGAATTAATTAATATATTCATTGAATATGTGAATCAACTTAAAATTAGAATAGGTTTTTTAAATATATTCTAATTATTTTAATCCATATATATTAGTAAATAAAATATTAGCGGTCTCTTCTGTTATATCATTATCATATCCACCAATACAGCATTAACTAAATGGTAACATTTAAGTAAACTATATTTAACGAGCATATGATGAGGCAACTCGTCTTAACACGTTAAACAGACAGGAAAGCATTCTGGAGCGAACATTCCATATGATGAGAATTCACAACACCAAAAAACACGCTCGACGTTCTGTTTTATTATCGGAACTCAGACGCCGCAACTCTCCGGATTAATTACCTCATAATGATAGGGCCATTAAGTATAAAAATAGCTAAAAATAAAATAAATGTCGGAAAGGTGAAAGTTCTCGCACGTTTATCCCCTCTACTTTTTATCAGCTGATTATTAATACGTGTAACCAATGAAGAACACATTGATTCGCTCTACTTTGCTATCGACTTTGCTTGTTGTAAGCACCGCTATCAACGCTCAGAATCCTATGCCTGTCCATGAGGGCAACCAAATAAGTCACAATTTCGATTCTACATTAAGCTTTACTCGGACCGGCTCCCCTACCGCCCTCTATAGAATAATATTCATCCATGGTTCTCCGGGAGAGAAAGAAGCCTATGACGACTATTTACATCATTCTCGTCTTCAGGAAAAAGCCGAGCTTATTGCCATTGATAGACTTGGTTATGGTGATTCAGGCAAACAGGTCGAAACCTCCTTGCTCACACAAGCACAAGCCATCACCCCTTTTTTATCCCACGATAAGCAAAACATATTAATCGGTCATTCACTTGGAAGCCCCATCGCGCTTCAGCTCGCATTAATAGAATCCAATAAGATTGCTGGGATGGTTTTAGTCGCCTCTGCCTTTGACCCCGAATTAGAACACCCTAAATGGTATAACCATGCAGCCAATACACTGCTTGCCCAATGGCTACTTCCTAGGGATATGAACAACTCTAACCTAGAGATGATGGTACTGTCTGAACAACTGACTAATTTAAGCCAACAAGATTGGTCAGACCTAACGATGCCGATTCGAGTTCTACACGGCGAGGACGATGACCTCGCCGACCCAGACAATTCAAAGTTCGCGTATGAGAAACTTAAGCAAAATAAAGCGACCTTGCGTTACGTAAAAGGTGAGGGGCATTTGATCCTGTGGCAAAACGTACCCGAGGTCGTCAGTGAAATTGATCTTCTATTAAACCAATTGCCCTAATCGTTCTTTTTTCTGAACAAATGCCGTCATCAGGCAAGAGACAGGGCAAACGTAAGCAGCACGGGTAATGTCAATATACTGAAGAAGTTGCTAAACAAGACCATGGACGCCACCTTTGTGGGTTCAATATCAAAACGTTCAGCAAACAAGAAGTTCATAACAGCCGGAGGCAACATGGTGAACAGAACCATCATTTGCAATTGCATAATAGGCAGTGGGATAAAGAAATAGATAACCGAGAATGAGGCGACGCCTGTTATGAGTGACAATAGAGTACAAAGCACACCTACTTTTAAGCCACTCAAACGCATATGGCACATTTGAGCGCCAAGCGATAACAGCATAACGGGTACTGCCGCCTGTCCTAGCAATGCAGTTGCATCATAGAGAGGCTCCCAAACACCGATTCCAGACAGGTTAAGTACCAAAGCCAGCATAGACGCTAGAAAAATGGGTAAGCGTACAACCTGTTTAAACGGATTGCCACCAGTCAGCAGTGTTAACCCTAAGCTAATATGCAGACACGCAGACACCACAAAAAGAAGTACCGCAGGTGCCATTGCACTGTCACCAAAAGTATAAGCAAACAGAGGAATCGCCAAGTTGCCACCGTTACGGAACATTTGCGGAGGCGTCCACGTTTTATAATTCAGCTTCGCAAATCTGCATATAGGCCACATTAACAGCCCAGGCAACAGTACGGTGATAAATGAAGCGCTAAGCAAAGGGATCTGCGTGGCGTCAAGAGGCATGGCAACAAGTGAAGAAAATACCAAAGCAGGTGTAAAGGCATCCATATTTATTCGGTTAATCGGCCGAAAATCAGGCTTTAACCAACGCCCCACAGAGAAACCGACTGCGACAAGCGCGAAAACGGGGAACAGTATCCCGACTACCTGTTCGAACATGTTTGTCCCTAAATCATTATCAAAACACAAAATCGGCCGGTTATGGCCCTTTAAATCAAGAAGCTCAGTTCGCGTTAGGCACTTTACGTAGCATCATGGATACGGTTTGCTTTGCGCGATCTTCTCTCTCATCTTCGCTAAGCTTTGGTGCCATCGCTCCTTGGGCAAGCACTCGCCAATCAGGCATATTCAGGTTTCTGCCAAAGAAGACAATATACACTGAACCTTTGTCCGCTTCTTTGTTATCGTAATAAAAGGTTTCAACGCCGGTGGATAGCGATGTTCCTCGGTATAGGGTTTCATCGCTTAACTGGGATTCTTGTGCAAGACCAAAACTCACAACCACATCTGTATTGAGTGTATCAATGTACTGATATCCTTTATCCATCAACTCGTTCTCTATTGCCTCCTTATAGACACGTAACGCTTTACGTCCAACGTTATTGCTATCCAAAAAAGCCTTAGCGGCAACAGGATGCCAAGAAAACGTTTTTACATTAGAGAAATAGGAAGGTAGACCGACAACAATCACACCATACTCAGGCTGTGCCTCATCTTGAGTCGTTTGAACGCAAGACAATAAAAACAGGCATATAACACCAACAAATAACCTTCTCACTTAAGCCCCACTCCATAAAATCAACGACAATTGGTACCCGATAGCCCCAACTTATTCAGCTGACAATAGTCAACATTTGTTCAAAATGATAGCGATAAGCCAGTTTTTCCTTCAATTACATCGTTATAGGTCACACCTAGACGAAAGCATAATTGAGGCTTAGGTCAAATCAACCAAACTCATCGTTACTAAGAATAATAATCAGTAGGCAAAAAAGTAAAAAGCCGACAATTATCAACCAAATCACTTTTTGAGAATAATCTATGTCAATCAATGTTCTATATAAATGGATACCTAGCCTATTATGGCTCATTGTTTCACTTATCAGCTTGTATCTTTTCGGGATCACCTCAGCGATTTTGATCTGGTTTGCTCTTCTTATCACCACAATACTGGAACGGATGACTAAGCCCTCAGACACCGATTCAGCGAAAAACGAGAAAGTCGTAGACTCAATTGCCCCTCTTATCGCCTCTGAGATGAACTACAAAGCAGTGGGTGCCGCCGAAGTCTCTTTTGCAATTGATTTACTTAAAGATAAGGTCAGCGCTCAAGTCTCTTCTATCGAACAGATCACCCATTCATCTCGGTCCATCGCGTCGACCATCAAGACAACATCATCTTCAGCCCAACAGACATTATTAGCGGCTCAAGAGATGCACCAACACAGCAGTTCGGGTCTAACAGAACTCAACTCAACGCTTAAGGAAATGGGTGAGATAGTCAATGAAACCACCACCTCGGTAGACAAAGTCGCTCTATTAGATGAACAAGTAAAACGAATTAAAAAAGTAGCTCAAGTCATTGAAGATATTGCCTCTCAAACCAATTTACTCGCGCTTAACGCCGCTATAGAGGCTGCTCGGGCAGGTGAATATGGTCGTGGCTTTGCTGTCGTCGCTGACGAAGTGCGAGGGTTAGCTGAACGAACCTCAAAGAGTACCGATGAGGTATCCAAAATTGTAAACCAAGTGCTTACCGAGACTCATGAGGTGACGAGTTCTATTCAAAGCTTATCAAACAAAGTAAGCGCCGGCTCGTTGAGTTTACAAAAGGTCGAGGGTCAATTGTCAACCATCGCCTCTCTGGCACATAATGTTGAAAACCAAGTCTCCGATATTACCTCAGGCGTCGAGACCAACGAAGAAGGTATCCAGCAAATCTCAACAGCAATAGATTTTGTTCAGGGTGAATTGCTGGAAAGCGATGAACAACTACTAAAGCTGCAAGCTGAAGCACAGAAACTCATGGAGATGGCTGAACATAGTAACGCCGTGTTGGTAGAACATTATCAACAAAGCGTACATTGGCCTATATACAAACTGGCGGAAAAACTCGCCCAAGATATTTCTTGCGCATTTGAGAAAGATGTTGCCTCAGGGACGATATCTCTCGCGGCGCTGTTTGACCGACAGTACAAGCTAATCGCTGGCTCGAATCCTAATAAATATCACTCTCAATATGATCGTTATTGCGACAATTTACTTCCTGCACTGCAAGAGCCTATTCTTGCCGAGCATGACCGCTTGGTTTATGCCATCGCTAATGACAACAAAGGTTACGTGCCAACTCATAACAATCAGTTTTGCGAACCGTTAACGGGAGACCCAGAAATCGACATGCTAAAAAACCGCACAAAAAGACTCTTTAATGATCGAGTCGGTATACGCTGTGGAGGCCATACCAAAACCATGTTGCTTCAAACCTATAAAAGAGACACCGGAGAGGTCATGCATGATTTATCGGTGCCTATACTAGTCAACGGACAGCATTGGGGATCAGTAAGGCTAGGCTATCATCCCTTATTATAAAGAAAATTATTGCCGCTTCACCTTGCGATTATCCTTTCTGGTTATATGCTTAAGTTATTCATTTTATTAACATAGAAATTAAAATGAATATCATTATACCGTCACTTATCGCAGATTCTGTATGGGAATAGACAATGACAGAGAAACCTATTGTACTTTTGGTAGATGATACACCCGGAAATTTGGATGTATTAATCGGCGTACTGAACCAACACTATCAAACACGCATAGCAATTAATGGACCTCTCGCTATAAAGCTTGCTCAAATGTGGCCCCAACCAGATATTATTTTACTCGATATAATGATGCCAGAAATGGACGGTTACCAAGTGTGTGAGCTTCTCAAAGCCAGTTCAAGCACCGCTCAAATACCCATCATATTTGTCACGGCCAAAATATCCCCAGCAGACGAAATAAAAGGTTTAGAACTAGGCGCCGTCGATTATTTAACAAAGCCAATAACACCCGCTATTGCACTGCAAAGGATTAAGACTCAACTTGCATTATATGACCAAAAAAGGTCGCTGTATGAAAAGGTTTTGGAACAGACCAAAGAGATAAATCAAAGCAAGTTAGAAACCATCCACAGCCTAGGCAGAGCAGCAGAATACAAAGACAACGAGACGGGCATGCATGTAATGCGCATGAGTCATTACTGTCACGTATTGGCACTTGCTGTCGGATTGAGTCAAGAAGAAGCCGACACATTACGTGACGCCGCCCCAATGCATGATATTGGGAAAATCGGTATCCCTGACAGAGTGTTGCTCAAACCGGGAAAACTGGATAGAGAAGAGTGGGCTATTATGCAAACCCATGTTGCTCTCGGCGTAAACATTCTCGGCCACTACAATGACTCTACATTGATGTCTGTAGCAAGAGATGTCGCCCAACACCACCATGAAAAATGGGATGGTAGCGGTTACCCCAACGGAATTAAAGAACAGAGCATTCCAATGACAGGAAGAATAGCAGCCGTCGCCGATGTCTTCGATGCACTCACGTCCGAACGACCATACAAAGAAGCGTGGCCAGTTGATAAAGCGATAAACCTGTTATCTGAAGAGAGTGGTAAACACTTTGACCCACAAATAGTCGATCTATTTATAAAGCATCTTGATGAGATGTTGACCATTAAATCCCAATTTAAAGACTAAACCTATGCTAACTTTTTGGCGTTATTTCGTCCGCTTATCGATGACTCTGTTGCTTGTCAGTACGGCAGTATGTGCCAACGAACAATACGATACACTTTCTAGTCAACAGAAAGAATGGCTAAAACAGAACCCAACAATTACGGTGGTTGTTTTATCTGATGCTGCACCCTACTCCTTCTTGGATGAAAATGGTCAAGTATCAGGGCTAAGCAAAGATTACAGCCGTTTGCTCGAACAGGCCTACAGCATTAAGGTTAAGTTTTTAGTCGTAGATACCGAACTCGAGGTGCGTGAAGCGATAAAAATGGGCCATGCTGATCTTTACCTCTTTTCAAGCGCCATCACTGAATCACGAGCGCCATTCACTGTATCAAAACCGATCGTGCCTTATCAGTTAGCGATTATCTCATCAAAATCTCATGGCATCGCTAGCCAAATCCAACAACTAGAAAACAAGAAGCTCGCATTTATAAACGGTAGTGACGCATTCTTAAGCATCCCAGACCTTGCCGTTCGTTTTAATCCGGTCAGATTTGAAACCATCATTGATGCTCTTCACGCATTAAAAAAGGGAGAGGTCGACGCCTTTATTGCCGAACCGATTACGGCGATGGAACACGCGAAACGCTTCGACGTCAAGGAGTTGGCAGTCACTATCCCTATAAATAAATGGCGACGACGCGAAGCAGGTGCATTAATCCATCGTAATAACCCCGAACTCATATCCGTTGTGGATCATTTCGTGTCTACACTCAGCAATACAGAAAAAAATAGATTGTTAAAAAAATGGATTTCACCATCACCCTATCGACCTAGCTTATCCGGTGTCCTGAGCTATGGACTGGCACCTTATGTATACTCGGATAGCACTTCAATGGGCTTACAGTATTCTTTAATACAACGTATCTTTATGGAAATGGGGTATCAATTTGGTAAGGTGGATGCCTTGCCAAGTACTGCAAGACAAAACATAATCAAACAAAAATCGTCTATCGACTTTGCTCTCGTACTAGAACACTCCAAAATAGATAAACGAATATACAGTCAATCCATATTAAAGTTAAAGTACGTTCCGGTTACATTAGCGGCTCGGCAATTAAGCTTAAATAAAAACGGTCAGGCTCTGCATGTTTCCGCCACTGTCTACGAAGAGAAATCAATCGGCCGATACGCTGTCGAAAAAATGACTGGTGAACTCAATATAGCTACATTTCAATTTGAACACGATATATACCAATCCGTAGAGCAACTCAGAGACCAAGATATTGATGTCTTAATCATAGAACAACGTATCCTCGATTGGTTCATCATGCATAGCGGCAAAATCGATCCGAGTACCTTAAATCTACATCACGCCTTATCAAGCGAATTCTTGATCCCAATAGAGTTTAAAAACGAAGGAATACGGGACCAATTTGACGCCGCATTTCAAACCCTCAGAGATGATACCTCCGAACTACAAGAGTTGATTTCTCTTAGCCTTAAAAAGGACTTGCGAGAGCATATTAAAAAGGCAAAAACACTGGCTTATATCGCCGGCATGTTCATCGTTGATAAGGAAATTAACGAATTTACCACCATATTAAACTTGTTCGATCTGTCGTCAGAAGCCGACTATATAGAACTGTACAGTGATATGTCACTTCCTCCGTTTAGTACTTGGCAAGTACAGAATAATCAGATGGCCTTAACCACCAGCAACATCGACACGTCTTACCACACTTCTGTCACCCAACAAGCCTTTTATCGAACAACAAACGGCGATAGAAAAGCGGGATACATTAAGGTTTACTTCGACGTAAAGAAACAGCTCAATGACCATGCATACTTCCCCGCGTTAGGCGCATTAACTGACATTGACAGTGAGGTATACAATTACATCTCTGAACTCTATCACTCCGCTGGCCTAAGTAGCGAAGTGCTCAATCTGAGTAGACAAGAACGGGACTGGCTCACCAAAAATCGTCAAGTCGATATTGGCATTGACCCCAATGCCCTCCCATACGAAACCCTAAATGTCGACAATGAGTACTCTGGAATGATCAATGATTATCTCCAACTCATTAAAACCAAAACAGGCCTTAATATCGATATTACTCCGGTAAGTCGTTGGAGCGAAACCGTCGCTCTTGCCGATAATAGTATGGTTGACCTCGTCTCTGCCGCAATAGAGAACAGATCATTACAAGAAAACTATCGCCACACTGAGCCTCTTTTTTCTAGCCGGCTCGCGATTGCGTCCGAGCTAAAAAATGCAGATTTAGATCTAGATAATGCTGATGGGCTCGCCATCGGATTGTTAGAGAATGCAGCAAACACAGCCTCTATCATGGCTGAATTCCCTAACGTAAATTGGCAATTAATAAACAATACTGAAGAAGGATTAGAAAAGATTAAAACCGACGAATTAGTCGGTATGGTGGACACACTACATGTGCTCAACTATCTGATCAACACACTCGGTTATGACGACTTGAAAATAGTTAGCCGGATAGATTATTACGTCACACCCAGCTTTCATGTGCTAAGAAGTAAACCGGAAATGTTAGCCATACTGAATAAAGCCATTCGATCCATAAGTGCGGTTGAACACAAACAGATCGAAACAAAATGGAGCGCACCGAAGTCGATAGAACGAGTGAACTACCAGTTGGTGTATACCATTGGTGGATTCTCCATATTCATTCTACTGCTCATTTTTGCCTGGAACCGACAACTTAAAAAACAAATTTCCATTGCTACTGAAGCCAAGATACAGCTAGAACAGGCACAACAACAACTCTATGCCATACTCAATACTTCACCTATTGCCGCGAGTGTCATCATGAACAACCGGATCAATTACGTCAACGATACAGCGAAACGATTATTTCGCCTAAGCGATGAACAAATCATAGATTTCGACGTAACTAAAATCTATCAAGACCCCACTACACGCCAAGATATGTATGAACGAATCGTTACCAACGGAAAAATAGAAAGCGTCGAAATTCCCTTGATAAAAGTGGATGGTGAACATTTCACCGCACTTGCCAGTTACTATCAATTAGACATAAACGGTGAAACTGCGACCCTATTCTGGGCCTATGATATCTCTGAGTTAAAGCGGCTTAATCAGCAACTAGAAGAGGCAAAAATCGAAGCGGACAGTGCCAACAAAGCAAAGTCTGACTTTCTTGCCAACATGAGCCACGAGATAAGAACACCGATGAATGCCATCATCGGAATGTCTTATCTGGCGATCCCAGAGATAAAAAGCAAGGTTGCAAAAGACTATGTCGAAAAAGTCCACTACTCAGCTCAGTCCTTACTCACTATAATCAACGATATATTAGATTTGTCCAAAATAGAGTCTGGTCATCTTGAGTTCGAATCAATCCCTTTTGTTCTGTCTAAACCGATGAAAGACGTAGAACAACTGATGCAGATTAGAGCGCAAGAAAAAGGCATCCATTTTAGTATTAAAAAGGACAACGGTTGCGACAGTTTACTCATTGGTGACCCTTTAAGGCTGTTTCAAGTGATACTGAACCTAGTAAGCAATGCGGTCAAATTTACCGATCACGGCAGCGTTACCTTATTCGCTCAAGTGACTGAAGGCAGTAGAAATACGGCTAACGTGACCGTTTCCGTGACAGACAGTGGTATTGGCATCTCAGAAGCGAACATAAAAAATCTATTCGACGCCTTTTCACAGGCGGACACTTCGACAACCCGAAAATATGGAGGGACAGGACTAGGCTTAAACATCAGCCAAAAACTACTTCATGGCATGGGAAGCAATATGAAAGTAACAAGTGAACTCGGGATTGGCAGCCAGTTTTCATTCGACTTAACACTACCACTTGCTAATCAAGAACAGATCGATGCACATGCAAAGTTAAAACACGAGAACAAAAAAGAAATTTCATTTAGAGGGCAACAACTTCTATTGGTCGAAGACAATGAATTCAATCAAGAATTAGCAGTAGCAATGTTAAACAAAATCAATCTTAAGGTTGATATCGCCAACGACGGCAAACAATCGATTGATATGGCGGGTAGACAAAATTACCCATTAATACTCATGGATTTGCAAATGCCAATAATGGACGGCTATCAAGCCACTACTTCCTTAAGAAAAATCGGCACAGAGATTCCTATTATTGCAATGTCAGCCAACGTTTTGTCCGATGTAAAAGAACGAGCTAGCCTTGCAGGGATGGACGGTTTCATAGAGAAACCCATCGATCTGAACTCGCTTGCGCAAACCTTAAGCAAATGGCTAGAGTTTGACTATATAGAACCAGAGTCTACTCCTCACCCAGAAAATGAGGATTCATCTAGACAGAGTATATTCTCACTTCACACCGCTAAAATTTTCACTAATAACGATGAAGCGCTACTCATGCGATTGATCAATAAGTTTATCGAACAGGCACCAATTCAACTTGGCGTCATTGAACATAGCTATGCTGAAGGAGATTTAACCAACGTAGAACTCACAGCACACACGTTAAAAAGCATGTCTGCAAGTATCGGAGGTCAACAACTTGCAGAAACAATGCAAAACATTGAAATATTATGCTCTAGACAAGTAGACACTCCTGAGATATCTATCGCTATTACAAACGCCACTGACCAACTGCATCAGTTAACCGTAGAGGTAGAAAATCACCTAAATTCCGATACTCCGCTCACAAGTGATTCAATAGAGTGTTCATCTAAAACCATCGCTTATTCAGATTTGCTCGCAATCAAAGAAAAAATATTGAGCTATGATGGCGAGGCGATGACATTGTTAGAACAAGCGATACAAAGCAATAGTGATCAATCAGAGATAGCTGGAAATATCAGAAAATCGCTCGAACGGTATGATTTTGAACAAGCCCTTTTGTTCATCGATGAGATGCTATGTGACACAGATGACGGCTAACTGAGGTAATGTTACCCTTTATAGATCGACGATGTTTTATTTATACCTTAACTTTTCGTTTTTAATTCGAGACAACTCTCTGGCATTCGCTAGATTGAGGATTTGACGTTTTGATTCGTTTGAAGATTCTGACCATTGCATAATTTCAGAAAGGCTTCGATGGCAGCCCAAACAGATATCTTCTGCGTCTAAACAACAGTGACGAATGCAAGGTGAACAGAGGTTTTCTGATTCAATAGACTTCTCCTTTTTTTGCTCTGAATCACTCATTTTGCTTCTCTGCTGTCAAAGCGGTTGGTTTCAATTGGCTAGCCCATGGTTTCTAATTCAGCTGTTGTGAACCAGTCTAACGTCTATTTTATTGAATTCAAATGCTATGGGCGGAATTATAGAACCAACGACACACGTAGTATGAGTATGGATAGACCAGAGTTTGATGACAATGCTTCTGTAATCACTTAAATTGGCTAGCTTTTATCTAGTTTACTAAATTAAGTCAACTTAACTCAAAGTGTTCAGCAGTATTCGTAAATAATTTCTTAAAATAGGCTACGTTTAAGTTGCGCGTAAATTAAAGGACTATGATGATTCGACCCTCTTACTTGGCTTTAACGTTGACTTTACTGTTAAGCCATCCAAGCCATGCTGACAGTACAAAGCTCACGACGATTAAACGTTGGGTGGATAATGAGTTCTTACATTCTACTCTTTCAAAAAAAGAACAGATCGATGAGCTTCTTTGGCTATCTAATGCCGCCAAACCATATGATGGGCTTTCAATTAGAGTGGTGTCTGAAAACATTGCGACACACGCATACGAATCCAATGTACTTGCCAAAGCATTCAGCGAAATAACAGGCATACACGTCGTCCACGAGATCACGGAAGAAGACGACTTGGTTAAGAAAATGCAGCTGCAACTCGATACTGGTATCAACCTGTACGACTCGTACGTTAATGACGCCGATTTTATTGGGACCCACTATCGATACAACAAAACCATTTCTATCTCTGCAAAAATGGATGGAGACTGGCAAACCATTACGTCACCAACACTCGATATTGAAGACTTTATTGGAATACAAAGCGTTAAAGGGCTTGATAACGAAATATATCAACTTCCAACGCAACAATTCGCAAACCTTTACTGGTATCGAAAGGATTGGTTTGAACGTCCAGATCTGCGGGATGAATTTCGACAACTCTACGGATACCAACTCGGGGTTCCACAGAACTGGGCAGCGTATGAAGATATAGCTGATTTTTTCACTAATAAGGTAAAACACGTTGACGGAGAACCAGTTTGGGGCCATATGGACTATGGACTCTATGACCCATCACTTGGTTGGCGAATCTCGGATTCCTGGCTAAGTTTAGCGGGCGTGAATGACCAGCCTGTAGACAACACTTCGTATAAAAACTCAAGCTTCGTTGGGGACTGGGGCATCAGGGTAGAAAACTGCCATCCGGTTGGGGCATCGGTTTCACGAGGAGGCGCATTAAACAGCCCTGCGGCAATATATGCAGTAGAAAAATATATACACTGGTTACATGATTACGCACCACCTGAAGCTATCAAGCAAAATTTCTCATCGTCGAGTATTACTCTCGCGCAAGGGAATACCGCTCAACAAATTTTTTGGTATACCGCTTTTGTCCCTACCTTATTAAACAAAAAACTCATCGACGACGAAGGGAAACCTGTATGGCGACTCGCTCCGTCTCCTAGAGGAAAGTACTGGAAGCCTGGAATGAAATCTGGTTATCAAGATATCAGTGGTTGGACGTTCTTACGCTCAACACCAGAGAATAAAGCACAAGCCGCATGGCTCTACGCACAATTTGTCACCTCTAAAACCGTTTCAATGAGTAAATTTTTGGTCGGTTTTACGCCCATACGACAATCTGATTTGGATTCCAATTACCTAAAGTCCCGATCCTCTGAATGGGGAGGTCTACTCGAGTTTTATCAAAGTAACGCAAGAAATTCTTGGACGCCTACTGGATTAAGCGTACCGGACTATGCTTTTCTATCCAGCGCATGGTGGCAACATATTGGCGCTGCGCTGAAGAAGCAGCGCACAGTAACAGAGGCGATGACGGATCTAGCAACAGAAATGGATGATAGAATGGCAATAATAAGCACGAATGCAGATATGATATGCGAACCAAAGATAGCAAATAAACAGATTGAAAGTCGCTGGATAAATCGAGATGGAGCCCCCTGGAAACAGAAAGCAATGGATGATAAACCAATTACTCTCCCTTACAAAGAAGCGCTGTTGTTATGGCAAAAATACTAACTTTACTTTTGGGCTTTTTCTTCGCCTACCAAGCCTGTGCGGATATCCGAATATTGACGTTTGCTTCGCCCCCATTAGTCAATTTTCATAATAACAATCATTCTCATACTAGTTATCATTTTACCGGATTTTCCGTCGATTTAATCGACAAAGTATTTGCCGAGAGCGATATCAAGTACTCGATGCAGAGTAAACCGATAAAACGAGCACTTTATGAAACCAGCCAGAAATCAAATACGTGTACCTTTCCGATTGACCGAACGCAAGACCGAGAATCAAAATACAGATGGATAGGGCCCGTCGCCATTAATCGATATGCACTATACAGTGCCCCTAACGCAGAGGTTAAACTAACAACGTTAGCCGACGCAAAACCCTATATTCTTGCTGCTTACGCCGGAACTGGCATCGCTAACTATTTGAATGAACGTGATTTCGAAATGTATGAAACCAAAAGCCTAGAACACGGTTTGCAAATGTTGCACAGTAATCGAGTCCAACTATGGGTTGCTGACACCAACTCGGCAAAATTGTTGGCTGAAAAAACAGACATTAGCCTTCTAGACCCGGAACTTATTTTCTTTACCAGTATCAGTTTTATGGCCTGTAATATCGATACACCAGAATCCGAACTTACTAAACTCGAGGCGAAACTAAAACGCATGTATCAATCTGGAGAAGCGCAAAAAATCCTTCATTTAGACAATTAAAAAAGCAGCAATTCAATTGCTGCTTTCGAGTTAATTCAACGTTACGAACGACAAGACTATAATCCAGCTAAGAAGCCTGTAATTTTTTCTTCGTGAGCAATTCGAGTTGCTTCACTAACCGCTTGAGTATTTTTATGTGAGAAGTACACAAGAATCGCCATTTGAGCCGTTAGACGGTTTTCCGCTTCATCAAACGCAACAGAATATTCACTTTCAAGCGCACCACGAGTCACTTCTTCTTTATCGTTAGCTGGTAAACAATGCAATAGCATCGCCCCTGGTTTCGCTTTCGCCATTAGCTCTTCCGTAATGACATAATCAGGCATAAATGCGGCTAATCGTTCCGCTTTCTCATCCATTTGAGTGACCCAATAAAAACTGTCGCCATAAACAACATCACAATCACTGATTCTTTCTACATCATCAGTAATTTCAATGTGGCCACCAGATTCTTTGCAGTACGTCTCTGCTAGATCAATCCACTCTTGCTCCATTTGGTATTTCTTAGGACCAATTTGCTTGAAACCCATACCGTATTTAGCGCAAGTTAACATCAAAGAACGGCATACGTCAGTCGCATCACCCATGAACGCCAACGTCAAATCTGACAATGTGCGACCATCCGTGATGTGTTCTTTCACTGTGAATAAGTCGGCTAACATCTGAGTAGGATGGAAACGAGTATCTAGTCCATTGATGACGGGTACAGTCGACATTCTAATCAGCCCATCAAGTGTTTCCGGACTGTTGGTTCTTGCCATGATAATGTCACACATACGGGATAACACGCGTGATGTATCATCAATGGACTCTTTACCACCTAAATGAATATCTTTAGGGGATAAAAACAGAGCATGACCGCCCAATAATGTTGCCGCTACCTCAAACGAAACACGAGTACGAGTTGAACCTGCTTCGAAAATCATACCAACAGACTTGCCTTTGAATAACTGAGGTACTGCGTTATCTTTTCTTGCCTCTTTTAAATAGCTCATCAGCTCCATCATGTTATCCATCTCTTTTACTGAGAAGTCTTTCATTGAAACCATGTGTTCGATATTTGTTTTATTTAAGTCAGTCGCACTTGAAGATGGAAGTTTCATTACGGGATCCTTTTTTACATCATTGAATGATATTTAATTAAATGAGAAATTACTAAATAAGTATTACTTAAACATATAACGAGCGTAAATAATCACAATTTATTCTTCACTCATTATTTTCGATAAATTGATTATCCACTATTAAATAAACAAATTCTAAAACTAGAATCACTAATCGGTAAGGTGTGACTAGGGGCCTAAAATTGCATGACAAGAATCACATATATTATTTTAAACGAATTTAATTTTCGATATTTGATTTTAATAACGGCTTTGTTGCAAAAAAAATAGCCCGGCATTTGATATCACTCAAATATCTGGCTACTTAACGAACAATTTTTTCGGTTAGGTTTTTGGCAATATCTTCGGTAAATACGCACCTAAATACGCTTCTGTAATCACCAACGCCTCTCGAGCCATTTCTGGCTCTATCTCGCCATTCTGTCGATAGTTAAGCGAGTACACTTTATCGGCTACTTGCAGCGCAATAGCAAAGATGTTTACGTCTTTCGGTAGCTCTGGTAAAACAAAATGTCGACGATAAATATCCTCTACCTTGCTTCCAAGTAACAGGTCGTTTTGCGCATCTTCGTTGCGGACGGAGGCATAGGTATGCTGACCTAGCAGCGTATGTTGCGCCAATGGCGATTGTCGGTAATAACTGACAAAACCTTGCTCAATCATGCGATTAATATCAGACCAATGAACGACTTCATCTTCGACAATGGACTCGTCCAAAACCGTGATGAAATCCTCAAAGATCCCTTTCATCAATTCGCAAATTAACGACTCAATATTTGGATAATGATGATACACAGTAGAGGCGGCGATCGAGGCTTCTTTTGCGACATCATAAATCGATATTGAATCAACACTACGCTTTGATGCTAAAACAATCGCCGCCGAATGTATTCTTTCAAGCCTTTGTTCTGTTGACTCTTTTTTCATTTCCAATTAAGCCTTATGGTTAGCATTAGAGGCGGATGTGTGTACCTGATTCTCCATCCATTATCTCGTAAGCTTTGTGTAAAGAACCGATATGTCCTGTCCCTTTTGTCTCTTGTACAAATTCACAACATGCGTCTACCTTAGGCGCCATTGATCCCGCG
This sequence comes from Vibrio frigidus, assembly GCF_042465995.1. NCBI lineage: Bacteria > Pseudomonadati > Pseudomonadota > Gammaproteobacteria > Vibrionales > Vibrionaceae > Vibrio > Vibrio frigidus. The sequence goes on from NZ_JBCDMC010000006.1 coordinate 199,623, forward strand.
GCAAAAGTAGTTTTCTGCAACTCTTCAACGGTCACATCATAGAGTGCAACCTCTGTTGATTTACCCCAATCGATACACACATTTTCACCATCCGTCAGAATTAAAAGATGTTCTGCATTTAATTGCTTGGCTAACGTTGCAGCGGAAAGATCTTTATCTATTACGGCTTCAACCCCAATAACACCCGTGTTGGTCTCTATGATTGGACAGCCACCGCCACCGCAGCATATTACAGTATGATCGGCATCTAATAGTGTGCGAATGCTATCAATCTCAACAATTTTTTGAGGATAAGGCGATGGCACGACCCGACGCCAATAATCACCATCAGGTTTAATACTCCAACCGTATTCGCCTGATTTTTCTTGGGCTACTTTCTTGTCGTAGACTGGGCCGATAAACTTACTTGGGTCAGAAAATGCAGGGTCATCTTTGTCGACGGCAATCTGCGTCAACAATGTGCTCACCTTGCCATTAAGCATATATTTTTGTAAACCCTGAGCCATAAGATAACCGATCATCCCCTGTGTTTCTGCACCCAACACATCTAATGGATAAGGCGGTACATCGGCGTACGCTAGATTTTGCAATGCCAATAAGCCGACTTGAGGACCATTACCATGAACGATAACGACTCTATAACTTTCGCTCAATTTTGCCAATGCCCTTGTTGCAACATCAATATTTTTAACTTGGTTTTCGTAACTCATTAATTCACCACGTTGTAACAAAGCGTTTCCGCCCACTGCTACAACGATAATAGGATTTTTATTATTCATAATATTCACCGGTTGTTCCACACTGTTCATTTTATGCATTCAATTTATCTTTTTTTCCCATCCGATAAACTTGATCAGAATCAATTTTATCGACTAAGTTAATTACCCAACTAATAATTATGCTGGGCGTCACGACTTTATTACTAAATATTCAACTATCACCGATAAGTGATTCTCCTAACAAATTATAAAGAATAAAGACACTATATTTATAACGTCAAAATTTGAATCATATTCATACGTTAAATAAATCGTGTGAATAAACATTAAAACGGAGAAATAAAATGGATACTCAAAGTTCTGGTGGCAAAATGGGGGTCGGTAGCCTTGCCCTATTTAGCCTATGTGCCGTTATTGTCGTCGATACATTGACTGCATCGGCGTCAATAGGCGTAAGTGCTATCGGTTGGTGGTTAGTTACCTTAGTTGTCTTTGTCATCCCCTACGGACTTATAACATCAGAGCTGGGTACGACTTATCCCGGAGATGGCGGTATTTACGATTGGGTAAAAAAAGCATTTGGATACAAATGGGCCGTAAGAACAACGTGGTTTTACTGGATTAATGTGGGCTTGTGGATGCCTGCTGTTTACATCATGTTTGCGGGAATGTTTGCCGAATTATTCTATCCAGAACTGGCGATGGTTTGGCAAATCGCTATCTGTATCGTCTTAACTTGGTTAACTATTTGGGTCTGTAATGTCTCAGTAGATGTTGGCGTGTGGGTGACCAGCGCAGGTGCCATTCTTAAAATAATTGTTATCTCTGTCCTTGGTTTTGGTGGCTTTTTCTATGCGTTAAAAAATGGGGTTGCTAACGAATTCTCTTTCTCTGCAATGTTACCAAGTTTAGATACTGGCGTCGCTTTCCTTCCTGCTCTCGTCTTCAATCTCATGGGTTTCGAACTTGTTGCGACCATGACTAAAGAGATGAAAGATGTTCGAGACATGCCAAAATCTATCTTCTTAGCGGCGGGGATTACCGCATTCTTATACGTGTTTGGTACCGTGGGTATTTTGCTGGCGTTGCCTGTAGAAGATATTGGCCTCGTAGCGGGCATCATAGACACACTTCGCAAGCTGTTTGGTGAAAGCGCAATAGGTCACTTCATGGTGTATGCGATCGGCATTATGGCACTACTGACTTTCATCGGAAATATGGTGACATGGACGATGGGCGCTAGCCGTGCAGCAGCAGAAGCCGCGAGCGAAGGTGAACTTCCTGAAATCGTTGGCAAGATGTCTGAAAAACACGACACGCCTGTCGGTGCGAACAACATAACAGGGATGGTTTCTACCGTTGTTATCTTAGCTTATGCGGCATTTGCCCAAGGTAGCGATGAACTGTTTTGGTCTGTATTTGCCTTCTCTAGCTGTGTTTTCTTACTTCCTTACCTATTCATGTTCCCTTCTTACATCAAACTTCGTGTAAGCGATGCAGAAACTGAGCGTCCTTTCCGAGTGCCTGGTGGTATTGGCGTGCAATGGGTGTTGAGCATCATCTGCTTTTTAGTTATTGCTCAAGCCGTCGTGCTTTTCATCTTCCCAGACTTAATCACATTCAGCGTCGACTGGGTTTACAGCGCACCTGTTCTTATCGGTGTATTCCTTACCGTCGCTATCGGCGAGTATTTGTTGAAGTTAGCCGTCGCCAAGAAAGTTGACGAAGTCAATAAAGAGTCAACTGACACCCTTTCTCAAAGCCATTAATTAGGACATATGATCATGAGCAATAGAATTCATTCAATTCCAAGAAACGATGGCTTTAGAATGCCAGGTGAACATGAACCACAAGAGTCTATCTGGATGGCTTGGCCTGAGCGTACAGACAATTGGCGGTACGGCGGTAAACCCGCGCAGAAGACATTTGCTGAAGTAGCAAAAGCGATTGCACAAACGACACCCGTAACTATGATTGTGAGTGCTACTCAGTTTGAGAATGCTCGCGGTATGTTACCCGCGGAAGTCAGGCTTGTAGAAATGAGTACCGATGACGCTTGGATGCGAGATATTGGTCCATCTTATGTGGTTAATGATGAAGGCGAACGCCGCGGGATTGATTGGCACTTTAACGCGTGGGGTGGTTTAGTTGATGGTCTGTATTATCCTTGGCACAATGACGACGCTGTCGCTCAAAAAGTGTGCGAGATACTAGGGGACGACAGCTATAGAGCGCCTATCGTTTTAGAAGGTGGTTCCATCCATGTTGACGGTGAAGGAACTCTCTTTACCACCGAAGAGTGTTTGCTACACGAAAGTCGAAATCCTGACTTATCACGCGAAGAAATCGAAGATGTGCTTTGCGAACATTTGTCTGTCGACAAGGTCATCTGGATACCATCTGGCTTGTTTAATGATGAAACCAACGGACACGTAGATAACCTAATCCACGTGGTTCGTCCTGGTGAGGTCGTACTTACATGGTGTGACGATGAATCCGACCCGCAGTATGCATTGTCTCGTACTGCACTCGATGCGTTACTCACACAAAAAGATGCAAAAGGAAGAGAGCTTAACGTTCACAAAATCCCAATGCCAGGGCCACTATATATCACTGAAGACGAGGCGAGCGGTGTCGATATGTCTGATGGAATGGAACGAGTACCTGGAGAAAGATTAGCGGGTTCATACGCCAATTACTTGGTGACTAATGACCAAATAGTTTACCCATTACTAGACAAAACACTCGATGCTGACGTTGAGGCTATTCTTAGCAACCTTTATCCTGGTTACAAAGTGACGGGTGTGAACGCACGTGAAATTCTACTGGGCGGAGGAAATATTCACTGTATTACTCAACAGATACCGGCCATTAAATAACGTCGCTTGTAACGACATAATCACATAACCAACAAGCCTCGCACTAGTATTACATAGAGCGGGGCTTTTTATTCTTCATCAAATAGATCTCTCTGAGGACTGAGCAAATCAATTGATTCTTGTGGCTTCTTCTTGCCTTGAAGGATCTTTCTTCGGTACCTTTGTTTACACAGTTTTATCACGTGAAGTTGTTGTGTAGGGGTGAACTTTTGCCAATTAAAACGCTCATTTCTTTTACGCATACAGCCATTGCAGTAGCCTTTTTCATCTACTGAGCACACCCCAATACAAGGGCTAGGTACGTTAAAAAATTCAAGTTGTTCCATAGAAGATAAAACGTCTTATTTACTATTACTAATTCTATATTAGTTCCATAACGCCTTGATAACAATTTACATTCTATTTTAATCCATTACTTTTCCCTGACACCAAGCCCAATATTGGGTCTATACTTCAAATAATTAAAATTTCTTATACTGGAGCCCGTTATGAAAAAACTGATTGCTATCGTTACATTACCTCTAATACTTACTGCATGCCAAAGTACCGGGGATGAAAATAACATGGCAAAAACGATCTCTGTTCAAGACCTACAGCACCATAATTGGGAGCTCACTCAGATTGATGGAAAAGTCGTCACCACTCCAGATAACATGCAAGCTCCTCGTCTGGAAATCGGTGAGAAGATGACAGCAAATGGGAATGCTGGCTGTAACAACTTCTTTGGACAAGGCGAGCTCGACGGAAACAATTTCCGTATCCTACAGATGGGCATGACGATGAAAATGTGTGTCAATGACGTGATGGGGACCGAAATGGTACTCTCACAAACTCTGCCTAAGTGGAACAAGATGGAATTAACGAAAGAAACAATGACGCTAACGAGCGACAATCATACGCTAACGTTCAAGTTAAGTGATTGGAAGTAGAGAAAACTACGCAGATTCCCGTTTTAACCAAGAAGACGGGAATCTTGCTCTCGGTGGATCGAACGATACCTTACGAATGTACACATCAATAAATATTTTAGCCGTCTAGACGTTTACAATGACAAGAAGTTACGTTAGTTTATGAGTTCGATTATTGATATCCCACATGATATGAAGAGAACTCATGATAGAACTTAAGCATTTACGCACTCTCGTATCCTTGAGGGGCTCAGGGTCACTCACTGCGACCGCAACGTCATTACACTTAACCCAGTCAGCACTTTCCCATCAGATTAAGGATCTCGAACTTCGATTAGGAGGGCAGCTGTTTCTGCGTAAAACTCGTCCGGTAAAATTCACAGCCGAAGGAGAAATCTTGTTACAACTCGCCGATGAAATTCTACATAAGATAGCGATTGCAGAAGGCAAAATTGCCAACCTGAAGGAAGATGTCAATGGACGTTTGCATATGGCTATTGATTGTCACTCTTGCTTTCAGTGGTTAATGCCAGCATTACGTGAGTATCAGTTAAGTTGGCCGAGCGTAGGATTGGATTTTATTTCAGGGTTTGATTTTGAACCGATTCCAGCGCTGTTATCTGGTGAACTCGACCTCGTGATAACCTCAGATATTGTGCCGAGTTCAGACGTACACTACGAACCCTTATTCGATTTTGAAATGTGTTTGGTGACCTCAGTCCATCATCCGTTAGCCGGTCAAGATAATATTCAACCTGAAGATTTTATTGATCAAACCGTTATCACCTACCCCGTACATAAATCTCGCTTAGACGTGTATAAGCATTTCATGCAACCTGCTGGCGTTGACCCTCTCAAGTGGAAACAAGCAGATAATACGTTGATGCTTATTCAGATGGTCTCCGCAGGTCTAGGTGTGGCGGCGATACCAAATTGGGCCATTCACGAATTTTCTAGACAAGGATTAATCACAAGTAAGCCTTTAGGTAAGGGATTGTGGCGACGGCTCTTTGCCGCGACTCGTCAAGCAGAATACGACAAAGCGTACCTGCAAGCTTTTTTTAATACCGCTAGATCACAGTGTAAAAACCACCTCGAAGGGATTAAAATGCCATAAAAAAGGATAAACCTAGGTTTATCCTTTTTTATGGCAACGTCATGTCGGTTCTATCGCTCATAGGACTTAAACTGATTCGTGAGCGGGTCATATTGATAGCCAAGGACGTCAAGTTTACCAATCAGGTTTTGAACATCCATCTCGTACATAACGACCAAATCTTCAAAACTATCACACTCCAATCTCAGCTTCTCGTTAACAATTCCCAACAGAATGTTACTGTCTATATGGTTAACTTTACTCAAATCCATCGCCCTACTCCCATTCCCCATCACCTAAAATTAAGCGTAGTACGATAGAACGAGTTGTGACAAGAGATTGGTCATAGAAATTAACGCCTAGTTGAGAAAACCTGACCCGTTTAAACGCTAGATAACAAAAATAACGGGTACAATTCTGCACCTGATAGGAGCAAAGCCATCAAGGCCATTGATAGTTGAATCTTGCTAATAGATTGACGTGTCATCATATGTAACGGCCAAATCAACAACCCCACAACCAAAAGTGCCAAGCCCAGTAACACATTACTTTGCAGCATGGACATTAAGTGGTCACTTAAAGCGACCACTTGCAGAGCAACGAGAATCGCCAAAATCATGCCGCTAATAATGCCAACGACCGGCAATATTTTATGGAAAGCATCTAAACGAGAACGTGCGATCAGCAGCAATAGGTTAGCGAATATTGCCCCAAGTAAACTCACAAAGCAGACCCAACCTATGGATGCAAAAATAGAGGAGAACAGAGATAATTGTTTGATGACAAATACCAGCGCTAATGCATCGGCGATGTAAAGTACCCACGTTGGACCTTTATCACGCGTTTTCTTAATCTGGACTTTAGAAAAGAAATAGAAGATAGGTGCGGCGACCACTAAAGAGGTTAGATTGACAAAAGCAATCGCTAACCAAAGCACACCTATTATGGGTAATAGCTTGTGCACACGTCCTCTTTGACCTGGACATATCTCACCTTTAGTGAGAACCAAAGTAAGTATAATCTGAGCACCCAATAACATAGGGGCGAAAAGTGACAATAAAGGTTCAATCATGATTTATTCATCTATTTTACAGAGCCGCGGATATTAACATAGATATCGCTCCCCTCCACAAACATAAGCCATATTAGGTGGTACATAATAGAGAAAAGAACCGTTCGAAATTCAACCAACCAAACATTTTAAATTCTGCTATAATCCGCCGATTATTTTTCGGTTAACTTAAAACCATTGCATTCTCAAATGAAGGTTACGTCATTTCATGATCCCATTACCAAAAACAGAGCTGTTCGAATATCCCAAATACTGGGCTGAATGCTACGGCACTGCACCATTTTTCCCTATGTCACAAAAAGAAATGGACGACTTAGGCTGGGATAGCTGCGATATCATTTTAGTCACTGGTGATGCCTATGTTGACCATCCCTCTTTTGGTATGGCGATTATTGGCCGAATGCTTGAAGCTCAGGGCTTTAGGGTTGGTATCATTGCCCAACCAGATTGGCATTCGAAAATCGACTTTATGACATTAGGTAGACCAAATCTATTTTTTGGTGTTACCGCTGGTAACATGGATTCAATGATAAATCGCTATACGGCTGAACGACGTATGCGACATGACGACGCCTACACACCAAATAACGAAGGTGGAAAACGTCCTGATAGAGCGGTGACCGTTTATACTCAACGATGCAAAGAAGCTTTTAAAGAAATTCCCGTTGTCATTGGGGGTATTGAAGGAAGTTTACGCCGTATCGCCCACTACGATTACTGGTCCGATAAAGTACGTCGTAGTGTTTTATTTGACTCTAAAGCAGACATTTTAATTTATGGTAATGCCGAGCGTCCGTTAGTAGAAGTCGCTCATCGTATCGCTCAGGGTGAAAGTGTAAATAGCATTACCGACGTTCGTGGTACTGCATTTGCTGTCAAAACAGCCTTACCAGGCTGGCGTGGTATTGATTCTCGTGACATTGATAGACCGGGTAAAATTGATCCTATTCCTAGTCCATATCAAGACCTGACGCCATCAAATTGTGATAAGCCGGATGAAGTAACAGCGTCAGGTGCGACAGTTGTTACCAAGCCTACAACTGTCAATTCGACGGATGTTACAAAAGAAGCCGTACCAATACAAATCAGTCAGTACCAGAATAAATCTTGGGAGAATAAGATTAAGCCGTGGGAAATGACTTACGTTAAACTTCCCTCATATGAACAAGTGAGTAATAACAAAACGCTGTATGCCCACGCCTCTCGGATTTTTCACCAAGAAGTAAACCCTGCAAGTGCTCGTGCATTGGTTCAAACTCACGGAGATCGAATGATCTGGTTGAACCCACCGGCGCTTCCATTATCTGAAAAAGAAATGGATGGTGTTTTCGCACTGCCTTACGCCCGCGTTCCTCATCCAAGCTATGGTGATGCGAAAATCCCGGCTTATGACATGATCAAAACATCAATCAATATTATGAGAGGGTGTTTTGGAGGTTGCTCATTTTGTAGTATCACAGAACATGAAGGTCGAATAATTCAGTCACGTTCTGAGCAGTCGATCATTGATGAAATAGAAGACATTCGTGACAAAGTGCCTGGCTTTACTGGTGTCATTTCAGATCTGGGTGGACCTACGGCAAATATGTATCAGCTGCGTTGTAAGAGCGCGAAAGCGGAAGCGACATGTCGTCGTCCTAGCTGCGTTTGGCCTACTATCTGTGGGCATATGGACACTGACCATAAGCCAACCATCGATTTGTATCGTAGAGCACGTAAAGTAAAAGGTATAAAGAAAATTTTAATCGCTTCCGGTGTACGGTACGACCTCGCCATCAAAGATCCGGAATATGTAAAAGAACTGGCGACTCATCATGTCGGCGGTTATTTAAAAATCGCGCCTGAGCATACTGAGGACGCGCCACTAGCTAAAATGATGAAACCTGGAATGGGTTCATACAACGAGTTTAAGCAAATGTTTGAGCATTACTCAAAACTTGCCGGCAAGAAACAATTTTTAATTCCGTACTTCATATCTGCACACCCAGGAACGACGGATTTGGATATGGTTAACTTAGCACTATGGTTAAAACAGAATGATTTCAAGTTAGACCAAGTACAAAATTTCTATCCGTCTCCTTTAGCAAACGCGACAACGATATACCACACTGAGATAGACTCCTTAAATAAAATTCGTAAAGAAAACTCGGCGGTTCCAGTCCCCAAAGGGACGATACAGCGACGCTTGCACAAGGCTATCTTACGTTACCATGATCAAAATAACTGGGGGCTGATCAGAGAAGCACTTAGTAAACTTGGATTGGCTAACAAACTCATTGGTAGCGGCCCTGAATGCCTTGTACCGCATGAGACTCGTGGTGAAAAGAACAGTAACAACCGAAAAGGTAAGAACAATACGAATGGCCACAAAACGTCATTTGGCCAAAAACGAGGCGATAATAAGTCACGGGGTAAAAGTAACCCAGGGTTAACCCGCTTTAGCAGCAATCAGTTCAAAAAGAATAAAAAATCCGACTAGCTATAAAGGCGTTCCCGATAAGCTTCATACAAAAAGCATTGAATGTCTCAGTGCTTTTTGTATCTAACTATTCCCTTCCTCTTCGGAAAATTTTTTGCTTCAGTCTCCTAAATCACCTCAACAACTTGAAAGAGACAGCTTAGCGACGAATTTTACGGGAGAAACCATACCTAACCTTTCATTACTCCAACGTGCCAGAGCCTATACGCTAACTAATGTTTCAGTCATTACGTCAATTTGTGGTTGATAATGTGCAGAAATTTCATATTTGCATACCGCCCAATGAAGCACCTCTTCTATCATATTGAATCTGTTTAATAATGTTATCTAACGGTTATAGCCCAACCTCTATGTGATTATTTTTAATATAGTTTAATACGTCACATTGGCACTTTGGCTTAGATCCCTGCTCAAAAATAATTATCTGCTGTAATAAACACCTCATTTAACAACCAACAATACTCCACGAATTTGTCGGATAAACACCCTACTAATTCTAGTTATTCCATTTTGTAATGGGGGGGGACTATTATTCAGTTGAACAGAACTGAATATACGGCACTATGATTAAATAATCATCAATGTTCGAATCGCAAGGGATTAGAAAATGAGTCACGTATTCCACAGGCATTGCCATACAAAACTGCCACATGTCTCCCATGGTGCTGGTGCCTACCTCTATGATACCGAGGGAAAGCAATATCTCGATGGTTGCGGTGGTGCCGCAGTATCTAATTTAGGCCACAGCCACCCCGCTATCAAAGAGGCAATTAAACATCAACTCGATACTATTCCTTATGCTCATACAGGATTTTTTACGAGTGACGTGTGTGAAGAGCTCGCCACCTTAATTTCTGACCTTGCCCCTGTATCTCTCAACCATGTCTATTTTGTCAGCGGAGGTTCTGAAGCCGTCGAATCTGCCTTAAAAATGGCTCGGCAATACTTTGTCGAGAAAGGCCAAACCGATAAAAGCCAGTTTATCGCAAGGCGTCAAAGCTATCACGGCAATACATTAGGCGCGTTATCTGTGGGGGGTAATGAATGGCGACGAGAACCATTTAGACCATTGCTCAATAATGTACATCACATTAGTCCTTGTTACGCCTACCGTGACCAAACAAGAGAAGAAACAGAGCACGATTACTCCATTCGCGTTGCTAATGAACTTGAGGCTACAATTCTAGACGTTGGGCCAGAGAACATTATGGCTTTTGTTGCGGAACCCGTGGTAGGTGCCACATCAGGAGCGGTGCCTGCGACAGATGGTTACTTCAAGAGAATTCGACAGATATGCGATAAATATGACGTATTGCTGATCCTTGACGAAGTAATGTGTGGTGTTGGTCGTACCGGAACCTTTTTTGCTTTTGAACAAGACGACATCATTCCAGATCTTGTGACTATGGCGAAAGGCCTAGGTGCTGGGTATCAGCCTATTGGCGCTGTCGTGGCAAGCGATGAAATCTATGACACGATTGCCAATGGAAGTGGTTTTTTTCAACACGGGCACACTTTTATGGGGCATCCCATGGCTTGCGCCTCAGCGTTAGCTACCATAAAAACCATCATCAACGACAAATTGCTCGCTAAGGTATCTGATTTAGGTATTAGACTTAAACAAAAACTTGAGGATGCTTTACTACCCTTACCCTACGTAGGAGACATACGAGGTCGAGGGCTATTTTTGGCTATTGAGTTGGTTGCCAACAAAGAAGATAAAAGCCCTTTAACCGTGTCTACCCAAGCGAATAAGGCAATCAAACAAGCTGCAATGAAAAATGGATTAATGTGTTATCCGATGGCAGGAACAATAGACGGGAAACATGGCCATCATATACTGATCGCCCCTCCATTTATCATCGAAGATACACAACTAGACGAACTTGTAGACAAACTAAAATTGTCCCTACAAGAAGCATCGTCGACATGGAACTAGTTATGGAAAATGACAACAATAAAATCGCCATTATTGTCGCTCCCAATGGCGCGAGAAAAACTCGACAAGATCACCCCGCTCTTCCTATCACTGTAGATCAAATCGTTACAGAGGTGATCGCCTGTCGAGACGCAGGCGCCGCAATGGTTCATTTACATGCACGAGACAGTAGTGGTAAGCATTCATTAGCCATCGACGACAACATTGAGGTAATGAACGCCGTTACTACAGCGGTAGGTGACAGCATCATTGTTCAACTCACGACAGAAGCTATTGGTATGTATACACCAAAACAACAAATGGAATTAATAAGGCACACTCAACCTGAAGCGGCATCATTTGGTTTGAAAGAGCTGATCCCAAATGACGCTCATTTAGATAAAGCTAAGTCGTTTTTTCAATGGGTGGCTGACGTCGGCATGATTGCGCAATACATACTCTATAGCGTTGACGATATCGCCCTTTATTTTTCATTGCTCAAAAGCGGTGTTTTGCCCAATAAAAATCACCATACACTCCTTGTCTTAGGTCGATACCACAAGGCATTGCAGTCTTCACCAAGAGATCTAGTTCCATTTCTTACCGACGAATGGTTAGATAACTCCCATCGATGGGCCGTATGCGCTTTTGGCGTACAAGAGCAAAAATGTTTGATAACTGCTATGCTTTTAGGCGCCGATGTTCGAGTAGGATTCGAAAATAATCATCTTAATAATCTGGGGCTTATCGCAAAAAATAATGCTTCACAAGTTGATAACATTAAGGAGCTAACAGATTTACTTGGAATAAATAGGCATAATGCGCACAGTTATCGCAATGCGTTAACAAATTAATTGCCGTCTTAGCGGCTTGTTAACTTAGTTAGATGGATAATTTAAACACATAAAAGGAATTACTATGTCTCGAATTAAGACCCTATTAACCGCTACAACCACAACCGTTCTTATGGGTGCCTCTTTTGCTGTCAGTGCAGCTGATCAGTTCGTCACAATCGGTACTGGTGGCGTAACTGGGGTTTACTACCCAACAGGTGGCGCAATTTGTCGCCTCGTTAACAAATCTAAGAAAGAACATGGTATTCGCTGTTCTGTAGAGAGTACTGGTGGTTCAATCTATAACGTCAACACTATCCGTGCTGGTGAACTAGATCTTGGTATTGCTCAATCTGATTGGCAGTATCATGCATACAATGGCACAAGCAAGTTTGCTGATGCAGGTCCATTTAAGGAACTTCGTGCTGTATTCTCGATTCACCCAGAACCGTTTACTGTTGTTGCCCGTGCTGATTCCGGCATCAAAACATTCGCAGACCTAAAAGGTAAGCGAGTTAACATTGGTAATCCAGGTTCAGGTCAACGCGGTACAGTAGAAGTATTGATGGAAAGATACGGTTGGACAAAAGATGACTTTAAGTTGGCTTCAGAGCTAAAAGCTTCGGAACAATCTAAAGCACTTTGTGACAACAAAATCGATGCCATGGTATACGTAGTTGGTCATCCGAGTGGTGCAATCAAAGAAGCAACAACATCTTGTGATAGCGTTATCGTTTCCGTAAATGGTAAAGAAGTAGATGGCCTACTAGCAGACAACAGCTTCTACCGCACTGCAACAGTACCAGGTGGTATGTATACAGGTAACGCTGCTGACGTAGAGACTTTCGGTGTTGGTGCTACCTTTGTTTCTTCAACGTCTGTTTCTGACGATGTTGTGTATGCTATTGTGAAAGCAGTATTTGAAAACTTCAGTACCTTTAAGAAGCTTCACCCTGCATTTGCAAACTTGAAGAAAGAAGAAATGATCAAAGACGGTCTTTCTGCTCCTCTTCACCCAGGCGCTATAAAGTACTACAAAGAAGCAGGTCTTCTTAAGTAAGATTAACGTCGATAATAAATAATAAAAAAGCCTAACAATATTCTGTTAGGCTTTTTTTTACGAACTAGATAGCTCTCACAAGGCGCTTATAAAAAATGGAACGTCGCGGTCAATGATAGGTTTTTAACATCGTCGTTGTCCATCTTATAAACATGGTATGCCGCACCAACGGCAAGAGGACCAAATACAAAGTATTCAAGACCAACACCGTACATTGGATCGACACCATCATCTTTCACCGCACCGAGTTCTGAATTCCAAGAATGAGCACCAACACGTCCATAAACATGAAGTGGTCCGAAATCAATACTTGGTCGAATAGCCGCGTATATTGAATCCGCAGAGAACTCGTCTGCGCCAATGTCGAATGTCCCATGGTCAATATAACCAGCTTCAACACCAATGAATGGTAGTAAACCTGTACCTATATGAATCTCGGCCGATGTCGCCGTTTCACCACTATAATCAGACTGACCTACCATCGCTCCACCATAAATCAGTGAATCAGCAGACACTGATGTTGCAAAACTAGCTAATGCTAGGACTAATAAAGTCTTTTTCATACCTTACCTTCTTTGTTGTAATCCGCAGGTGGCATAATATTGCCGCTCATACGTTCAATTCTTGAATAGTTTCATACTTTGCAATTTTCTTGCCTAACATGACCCTATCGCATTTTTTATTCTCTTATCAGACACAGGATAAGGTGTACCGAGTTGCTGAGCGAAGAAACTCACCCGTAACTCTTCCAGCATCCAACGGATCTCTTTTACATTATCAGGAATCACCACACCTTTCGGTATTTTATTGAGAAGTTCACGATAATCATTATAAACCGCTTCTACTTTTAACATCTGCAGACGATCCCGATTAGGGTCAATAGGCAGTTTTTCCATTCGTCTCTCAATCGCTTTTAAGTAGCGAAGAATATCCGGCAGTTTTTTCCACCCACATTCTGTGGCAAACCCCTTGAATATCAACCCTTCAACCTGAGACTTTATGTCCGATAATGCAAACGCCATCGTAAAATCAATCTTACCTTTCAGCTTCTTATTGATATTAAATGCTGTCGTCAAGATTGTTTCAACTTGTTTCGCAATATCCACAACCGTATCACCGAGCTCAGCGCGAACAAACTCTTTCTGAAGCTCAAATTGATCGTTATCCCAAACCAACCCACCTTTTTGCTCGATAAGCTTGTCTATCCCACAAGCAATACAGTCATCAATCAAATCCATTACTTTACCGTAGGGATTGAAATACAACCCTAGTTTGGACTTGTTCGGGAGGTTTGCGTGCAAATACTTAATAGGGGATGGCACGTTTAACAGTATCAATCGTCGCTGGCCTGCTTTCATTGCAGACTCTTGTTCATGTTCCGTTTCAAAAAGCTTAATTTCTACACTATCTTTTCCATCAACGATTGCAGGAAAGGCTTTTACTTCAAAACCCCCTCTTTTTTGCTGATATACTTTCGGAAGCTCACCAAAACTCCAAGTATGCAAACCTTGTTGTTCAATATCGTCATCAGCAACCTGCGAGAGGGTCTTCTGCACTTGTTCTTTAAGGCTCTCTTTAAGTTCGTGCAAATCTTTATGTTCTTTCAGTTTACGTCGATGTTGGTCTACCGCTCGAAACGTTACTTTTAGATGTTCCGGAATTTGATCTAGCTTCCAATCATCTCTTAATACTTCTACACCGGTAATACGACGTAGCTCTTTTTCTAGAGAGTCTAGCAACGGAGCCTCAAAAGGCGTGACACGAGCTAAAAATGCATCCGCGTAGTTTGGCGCTGGCACAAAATTGCGTCGCAGCGTTTTAGGCAGCGATTTGATTAAACTAATGACCAATTCTTTTCGTAAGCCTGGAATCTGCCAATCATATCCGGAGTTGTCGATTTGGTTGAGTATAGGCAACGGTATGTGCACCGTAACTCCATCCGTATCGTCACCCGGTTCAAATTGATAACTCAGTTTCAACTTGATGTTGTTGTGATGCCAGAAATTCGGGTAATCCAGATCGGTTATGTGGCTAGCATCACCTCTAAACAACATCTCTCTTTCAAAGTTGAGTAATTCTGGATTCGTTTTGCTGGTTTTTTTCCACCAACTGTCAAAATGCCTTGCAGATACGACATCCGTTTCAACGCGTTGGTCATAGAATTCAAACAGTTCGTCATCATCAACTAGGATATCTCTACGACGGGATTTGTGTTCCAGCTCTTCAACTTCGAGTAACAACTTGCGGTTGTTTTTGAAAAAGGCATGTCTGGTTTCCCATTCACCTTCGACTAAAGCGCTACGTATAAATATCTCTCTACATACCACTGGGTCGATAGAATCGTAGTTCACCAGCCTTTTAGGCACGATAGGAATGCCATAAAGCATCACTTTTTCCGATGCCATTACAGCACCTTGTTTTTTGGACCAGTGCGGTTCGCTATAGGTGCGTTTTATCAGGTGTTTTGCTAAAGGCTCTATCCATTCAGGTTGAATTTTCGCAACAACCCGTCCCCACAACTTAGACGTCTCAACGAGCTCTGCCGATATCACCCACTTTGGCTGTTTCTTAAATAAACCAGAAGCAGGGAAAATATGGAATCGCGCATTACGAGCACCTTGATACTCATTCTTTTCCTGATCCTTCACACCAATATGAGAAAGCAAACCAACAAGCAATGCACTATGGATTCCCTGATAGTCGCCCGGTTTGTCATTTAGTTTGGTATCCATTTCCCGCATGGATTGATGAAGCTGAAAATAAACATCTTGCCACTCTCGGATTCGAAGATAGTTTAAATAGTCTTGTTTACACTGCTTTCTGAATTGATTCGAAGAGAGTTCTTTCTGCTGCTCCTGAATATAATTCCACAGGTTGATCAACGTGACAAAATCAGACTCTTTATCAAAGAAACGACGATGTTTTTCATCTGACGATTGTTTATTGTCAGATGGACGCTCTCTTGGGTCTTGGATTGAGAGCGCGGAAGCGATAATCATCACCTCTTTCAGGCAACCAAACATTGGCGCTTCTATCACCATTCGCGCTAAGCGAGGGTCAATAGGAAGGCGGGCGACTTGGCGACCTATTGCGGTTAACTGTTTTTTGGTATCACTGCTGCTTGCGTTCATCGCGCCTAGTTCTTCAAGCAGACGCACACCATCCAAAATGTTGCGATTGTCCGGTACTTCCACAAACGGGAATGCTTGAATATCACCTAGCCCTAAAGCGGTCATTTGCAAGATAACGGAAGCAAGGTTAGTACGCAGAATCTCTGGGTCGGTAAACTCAGGCCGAGATTCGAAATCTTCTTCTGAGTAAAGTCGAATACAGATCCCTTCCTCTACACGCCCGCAACGTCCTTTACGTTGATTAGCACTTGCTTGAGAAATCGCTTCTATCGGTAAACGCTGAACCTTTGTTCTATAGCTATATCGACTGATACGTGCCGTACCAGGATCAATAACGCATTTTATACCCGGTACGGTTAAAGAGGTCTCTGCCACGTTGGTCGCAAGAACGATCCTGCGCCCTGCATGAGGTTGAAATATCTTGTTTTGTTCGCCAGACGATAGCCTCGCATAGAGTGGCACGATTTCCGTATCACGGAGGTTTCTTTTAGATAAAGCATCGGCGGTATCCCTTATCTCTCGTTCACCGTTCATGAAGATAAGAATATCCCCTAAACCTTCGTCCACGAGTTCATCTACTGCTTCAAAAATGCCCTCAAGCTGATCTCGATCATCCGCGTCATCGCTATTTAGCGGTCGATATCGAGTTTCCACCGGGAAAGTTCTACCTGACACTTCAATGATCGGTGCATTAAAAAAGTGTTTAGAAAAGCGTTCTGGGTCGATGGTTGCTGACGTGATAATAACTTTTAAATCGGGGCGCCGTGGGAGCAACTCTCGAAGATAACCGAGTATAAAATCGATATTAAGACTGCGTTCATGCGCCTCATCGATAATAATAGTGTCGTATTGATTAAGAAATCGATCATGCTGAATTTCCGCTAACAGAATACCGTCAGTCATTAATTTTATCTGGGTATTGTCGGAAATCTGATCGTTAAATCGAACTTTATAACCAACAAATTCGCCGAGTTCGGTTTCCATCTCTTCGGCTATTCGGTTGGCGACTGAACGAGCCGCTAAACGACGCGGTTGCGTATGACCTATTAAACCGAATTTTCCCCGACCTAACTCACTGCATATCTTTGGAAGCTGTGTGGTTTTGCCCGAGCCTGTTTCCCCAGCGACAATAACAACCTGATTCTCAGCGATGGCTTTAGCAATATCGGCTCTTTTTTGGCTAACAGGGAGTTGTTCTGGAAAATCGATGGTTGCACTGTTTGACTGGCGCTCTTGCACCTTCATCATAGACTTAGCAATATCGAGTGTTATCTCATCAAAAACCGCATTCATTGAATGTGCATTTTTAATGCGGCTAGCACCATGTATCCGCTTAGATAATCTAAATCTATCCTTTATCAAACAATCTTTCAGTGCATTTCTTAGTTGCGCTGCACTGTTGTGTCTGTTTTTTTCGTTCTCAACGCCGTGCGATTGAGATTTCGATTGTGACGATGTCAACGAGATAACCTACCTAACTTGAAATTGCGCCGATTGTATCACAGCAATATCTAGAAGCCGTAACATTGTTAACCCGACTTATTAGTAAAGATTTGTTATTCATTTACTTAGGTTATCGTTACAATAGGCTTCTCTAAACAGACCCAGTGGTAAAAAGTGAAAACCTCTCAATTAGTTCAGTTCCTCTCTACTCTTCCAAAAGGCCAAGACCCTGATGTAGTAACGGGTGAAGAGTGGCTACCTGAATCGTTGATCGACGCCAGTTTTGATGGTGATCTTGTTAATCTACGGTTTGACAATGCACCAGAAGAAGATGCGGGAGATCTCGAAGGCAGAGGCTTTGTTGAGCACGAAATCATTATGTTAAAAGATCAAATAGTGAAGCTAATGTTCGATCAAACAATTGACCAAAAAGCGAAGGCAGAACTTTTCTTATCGCTTTTTATCCTTTCCCACGAGAAAAGCAGTACCGAAGTGATAGAAATATTAGAAGACCCGTTGGCGTGGATTTCAACTACCAAATAACGCTTTCCAATATTGCCCCTGCACCGCTAACAAAACAGAGCAGTAACGCAGCCCATCGAATCCACTGCTTTGATAAACGATGTACAATTAACGTCGCCGTTTTATACCCAAGCCATGCCGCAGGGATTAAAGGCAGACTTAAGTAAAAATGGTTTAACGTTAAATAACCCACAAAATACTGTACCAGAAGAGACATCAACGAACTAAATAAGAAAAATGCCGCCAGATTGCCACGAAACTTATTAGCATCTTGATGCTGTAACAATATTGCCATTGGCGGCCCACCAATACCTGAACTTGTTCCCATAAATCCTGACAAAAAGCCTGCTACTGCCATTTTATTTCGTGTTGGTTCGAGCCGAATTGGTAGCAAACTCAAAACCAATGAGATGATGACGGCAATACCTAACCAAAGCGACAAAGAATCGACTGACACGTAAACCAGCAAAAAACCACCGGCAACAGAACCTGGTATCCGTCCGATTATTGCACTTTTTAACCCTCCCATTTCTATATTGGAGCGGTTTCTAAAGGTACTTAATAGCGTGATAAAAAACGCGGCAATAATGATTGGAGCAGGTACATATTCTGGAGAAACATGAAAAAGTAATGGTGCGGAGACAATGGCTAAGCCAAAACCTATCGCCGTTTGAACAAAAGCGCCGAGGAATATAATTCCCATTGCGATAAGAACGGAAGAGTCTAAATCTATCATTAAAGTAAACTACGAAAACAAAACCGCATCTTAACTTTTTTTATTCAAGTTTTGTAAACTATCGTAAGCAAGGGTTGTAAATATATTTTGTGCCTATATCTTTGAATAAAGAGAAACGAATAAGGTTCCATTATGTTTAAATCTATAAAGTCGATATTCAAAGAGTTATTGGAAGGAAATGACTTATCTGGCAATACCATCAGTGATCCCGATCTCGCGATCGCCGCTTTGCTTTGTGAAGTGGCTGCCGCAGACTCTCAAGTGGCAGATGATGAAGAAAAAGCCAAACTCGTGTTGCTCATGCATTTGCTCGATATTGATGAGCAAAAAGCCAAGTCTTTAATCGAAGAGGCTAAAGAAAGCATTAAGCAAGCGGTCTCTCTTTACGACTTCACGACTCAGCTAAGAGAGTTAGAGCAACCCGCGCGCTTTGACCTTGTGAAGGCAATGTGGGAAGTGGCAAACGCTGATGGATATATAGACCCTCAGGAAGACGCCGTTATCAGAAAGGTCGCGGAGCTCTTATACGTGGATCATAGCGAGTTTATTCGCGCCAAGCTCAGTGTTATACCTAAGTAAGCTAAAGATAGTGGTAAGGTAAATAGAACGAGATTGTAAGTATTTGGGTGTCCATCATCGACACCCAAATCAACCCACCATAAAATGAGCAATTTATAACAAGGTAAACGCTAGTTTCGCTAAATTATACGCGTCCACATAGCCGGAATGCTGTCGTCCTTCCCACTCGATTCCTTTTGATTCTTGCGCCGCTCGATGACCGATTCGTTGATCCTTAACTCGGTTTTGAATTCGATATATTGTCGCTAAATTAAGATACTCATGAAAAGGGACGTCTAGCCCCTTTTCCATACATTCCCCCTTAAGAATGAGATCATCACGACCCCATGCAGCGTAGATCTTATTTGGACCACCGAAGTATTTAACCATGGATTTAAATACGTCTTCTAAAGGGCGACCTTGCTTTTGAATTGTTTTTGAGGTGATACCGGTGAGCTCAACACAAAACTCTGAGATTTGATCACGCTCTGGCTTTACATAGTATTGTGCTCGTCTCACTATCTTCTGAGTAGACAGATCTATTTCAGCCAAACCAATCTCAATGATCTCACCCGTTGTACCTACGCCATCATTGTTCCAACAACACATCTCTAAGTCGAAACAGACGACCCTATTGTAATTCATGTTAAACCCTGTTCTTTATTGCTTTTCACCTAGTTTTACGCTGCCATCACTGGCAAACCAAAGTGCTTCTTTTCGCCTTCTACCCAATAATATTGGACCATCATCGTAAAATAAGAAGTTTTTCCAATTCTCTTTAAACACAGACCATTTGGTCTCGATAACATTATATTTTTCATAGCAAAAATAGACGGTAACGTCATCTTGCCAATCGATATGTTCAAGTACATCTGCGGGTAACGCCGCGTCATCGCTCTCCCACTCTTTCATCCAATTGATTTCGTTAAACCAGCTGTTGGTCTTACTTGGCCAATCTTGGTTAGAAAATCGCTCTGCATCAGGGCTCTGGTTGCTGATGTTCTCTTTCCAAAACTGAGCCGAACGAGCTTGAGTCATTGGCTTTATTAGTGGAAATAATTTCTCTTCAATAGGCATCGACTGGTGAGTAAAAATCCACTTACGACTGTATTCATCTAAATTTAGGTACGACATTGCAATTCCCACATAATCTACGGCCTAAGCCAGCCTTTAACCACTGAATCATCTATCATCTCTAACGCTTTTTCCCACAAGGCATTGGAGCCCTTCTCTATTCGGCCGTTGATATCAATAACCTGTTGTCTCGCAATGCCATACTCAACCCAACTTTGTCCCTGATTCTTATGGTTCATTAATATTGGGATAACTCTATCCAATGCCTTGGCAAATAGTGCCTCGTCTGATTGAGCTTCTTCAAACTCTAACCATACGCCTTTCAGCTCCATCGCTTGGTCATCTGGAAGCATGCCAAACAGCCTGTCCGCCGCTTGCTGTTCTTTTTCCGCTTGATTTTCTGATGCTACTGCATCGTAAACAAAGGTATCACCTGCGTCAATTTCAACGATATCATGCAGCAATAACATCTTTACAACCTTAGTAATATCGACTGGCTGGTTCGAATGCTCTTGTAAAATAATAGCCATCAATGCCACTTGCCAGCTATGTTCTGCCGTGTTTTCCAATCTTTTGTCTGCACTTTCAACCCGCGTTCTGCGCAAAACCGATTTCAATTTATCTAGCTCCATGATTAATTCGAGCTGTTTACTTAGTCTATCGCTTATCATTTTTTCTCTCGCCATTCTTTATTAAGCAAAGCGGTAAGGTGATGGTCTTCCCAATTGCCGTTAATCAATAAATAGTCTTTTGCAAAACCGACTTTTTCGAATCCCTTTGATTTTAGGACCGCGGCACTTTTCAAATTTATAGGCATATAACTTGCTGATATTCTGTGCATATTTTGCACCTTAAACATCCAACCGCAAGCGAGATTAAGCGCTTGACTCATAATACCTTTACCTTGCATATCTTCGTCTAGAGAATAACCAACGCTACAAGAATGCACAGGAAAACGGGTTAAATTACTAAACGAGATAGTACCCAGCATGTCACCAGAAATACGATTAATGATCAAACAGTAAAAACCCAGTTCGAGCAAATGCAATTCGTTTAGTTTAATCAGTTTTTTCGCCCATCCAGCTTCTGTAAAGAAAGCATCTTCTCTGACTGGCTCCCAAGGGCGTAGGTATTCTTTGTTTTTAATAAAGTAATCACTGATAAGTTTAGCGTCGTCTTTTGTGGCCAATCTGACCTGCAGTTCGCCAACTCTTTCGTCCAGTCGACAAAATTTAAATTCTTTCCACATTACAGTTTCTTAATTCCATATTCTCTAAGTTTATTTGCAATTGATGTATGTGATACACCTAAGCGTTTCGCCAATTTTCGACTCGATGGAAATGATTGATATAACCTATCTAGAATTTGAGATTCATACTCTTTCATAATCTCATCTAATGACCCATCCAAACTGACGCCGATATGGTTAACCATACTCGACTCCACCTTAGGCAATTGAAAATCGTCAATGGTTAACGAATGTCCATTAAGCTGCGTTATCGCTCTTAATACCATGTTATCAAGTTCTCTGATATTCCCCGGCCATTGATAATTAGATAGCTCTTCAGCTACCTCAAGGCTGATGCTTGGCTTGTTTATACCCAATTGAAGCGAGTATCGATGAATAAATAAGTCGAGTAGCGGTGATACATCGCTTGAACGCTCTCGAAGAGAGGGAATAGATAGCGTTAAAACGTTAAGTCGATAATAAAGATCTTCTCTAAACTTACCTAACTCGGTCAATGTCGCCAGATTCTGTTTAGTCGAGGCAATAATTCTTACATCCACATGTATTTCGTCTTCCGCGCCAACTCGTCTATAGGTGCCGTCTTGCAAGAAACGAAGCAGTTTAATCTGAAGATGTGGGCTCATTTCGCCTATTTCATCTAAGAAAACAATTCCGCCATCGGCTTGTTCGAAGATACCTTTATGTCCAATGCCTTGATTAAAAGCCCCTGGAGCATGCCCAAATAGTTCTGTCTCAGCGACATCATCAGGCATGGATGCACAATTGAGCACCAAGAAAGGCTTTGTTGCTCTTTCTGAACGAGAATGACATGCGCGGGCTATCATCTCTTTACCGGTCCCCGTTTCGCCTTCAACAAGCAGAGGTTGGTCCAGCATCGCCAATTTTTTTGCATGGGAAATTAAAAACTTATGTCTATTGGAAATACCAACAAAATGTTCAAACCCGACCGAGCTCGACTCCGGGAGAAAATTCGTCTTTAACTGATCTTGAAGGATTGATTTGAGTGTCACTACTGCACTTGCAAGGACGGATTCGTCTTGATTCTCTCCGCTAATATAGACAGGCGTAACCTCTAGAACATAATCGAGACCATCAATGACTACCGACTCTCGTTTTCTATTTACATCACCTTCTATCCAGTCAGCAAAATTGAAACTAGGTACATACGTCGCAATTTGCTCTCCGATAATCGCATCCACATCCTTGCAAAGTAATTCGCACGCAGCGTGGTTTGCCATATCGATGCAGCCCGTAAGACTGACAGATAATACTGGGTCTGGTAGGTTCGCCAGTAAAGACACCAATTCCGTATTGTGTCTTTCACTTGGCATAAATCGAATTTTTCGCACATCAGTTACGCCAGATATACGCCTTATTTGAGCCATTAACTCACTGAAAGCCTCAAATTCTATCTCTCGACAGCATAGGTATATGATACCGACAACATCGATCTCTATACCACGCAAGTCAATATTTCGAGAGGCGAGTAACTCAAGTAATTCGCGGGTAAGCCCCACTCTGTCTTCACATAATACTTCAAGACGCACGAAAAAATCCTTCAAGGTGTCAGGAAAAGTTGACACCAGTTTGTATTAAGGAATTTACGGCGTCAAGATCATAAACAGATTCTGAGGCGATCGACTCAAAATGGTCCTCAACTGATGGATAAATAGGCGTTAAAGATTGTATTTCGTCATATAAAACGATGCAGTTATTACCAAATTTTTATAACGTATTTTTGAGTTTCACTAGCAAAATTTTACGAATTTCACCTAATCGGACCTTGTTCTCTTGATTCCATGGGATCGGTCGCAACAAGGACATCGCTCTAAGACCCAGCCTTGCCGTTAAGATGCCAACACCAAACCCTTGTGCGACACGAGTGGATACTTTACCCGCAAGATCCATAGAAAGCAGATCCATACCAGCATCAGTGGCCACCTCTGTTGCTCCTGCTACCGCCATGTTAACCAACACCAGCTTAAACAGCTTCAACCTTGACCAGTAACCAAGTTCGACTCCATATACTTGAGCTAGCTCATCAATTAGTTTGAAGTTTCGCCATGCAACTAACAAAATATCGACAATAGCCAATGGGCTCACTGCAACAAGTACCGCCGCTTCTGTTGATAGTTTCGCCACAATCGCTTTCGCTTGCTGATCTTGCTTGGTGATGACCATACCTTCATACATCTGCAATATTTCGGCGTCGTTGTGCGTATCGTTTATTGCGCTTTGCCAACGGCTATAGCTCGGGTTGACATCGCTAATCCCGCTCTCTTTCGCCAATTGCTCACAAAAAGGTTTTCCTTTACCAAGCCTTGAGCTTTTTAGCAACTCTTCACTCTGTTCATGTACAGAAAAATGATGGCGTAATCTTCTTAGCTTTAATAGTTCTTTACCAATTGCCAAAATTCCCAACCCAGCGATTGATGCCATAAACAAAGACCATCCTACCGATAACCAATTCGAAGATTGTACCGCTGTGATAACAGTGTCTGCGGCTTGCCAACCGATCAAACCTGTAAATGCCGCCAACAAACCCGCACCTAGCCATTTGCGCTTTTTACTCGGTCTGATAATCGACTCTAGTTGTTCTTCTGCCAACTCTGCTGATTCTTCTTCTCTCTCAGCAGGAACAAATTTAACCTGCTCTTCAAATGTTTTATGGGTAGTCAGTTCGATATTATCTTGTGTTCGCGTATCGATGTTCTCAGAAAAGATATGCTTAGATTTATACTCTGTCATTTAAGTTTATCCCCAATTAAATATTGCAGTGCTTTATCGATTCTGATGTGATTCAAAGCGCTATCACTATTCGACTCCATCGGCCGAAAGCTATTAAAGTCAAACCGATTGTTATCCCAAAACTCTTTTTTTGGCAGTTTTTCCGGTACTTCTCCGGGGTAGATTGTCAACGGCACACCATCGTTCGTCGTCCCTTGCAATGCAGGTACATTCTCATCACCATTTGAAACAAACCCTGTCGTCGTAGCGCGGATTGACGCAATGGTTATACATTCCATATCGATGTTCTCAAATGCGGCGTGTTGCCATGACGGATGTACCATCTGTTGCAACAGAGAAAGCAACGAAGTGTGTTGTTCTGGTGTTACATGGTCTGCTTTTGTACTGGCAAAAAGTATCTTATCGATTCGTGGAGAAAATAACCGCTTTAGTAGAGAGCTTCTACCGTAACGAAAGCTTTTCATGATCTGCTCTAATGCACTTTTCATATCATGGAAAGATTCATAACCTGCATTCAATGGTTGCAAGCAATCGACTAATACAATTTGTCGGTCAAAGGTGGCGAAGTACTCTTTATAAAAACGCTTAATCACTTTCGTTTGGTACTCTTGATAACGAGCACGCAGCATTCCATAAACGCAATGCTTACTTGCTTTCTTAAGTTGTTCTGGATTCTCAGTATCAGAGTATGGGAAGAACTGAAGAACAGGCGCCCCCTTCAACTCTCCTGGCAATACAAAGCGGCCCGGTTGCACCCAATGCAGCCCTTCCTCTTTGCAGCGATATAGGTATTCTGTATAAATTAACGAAATTCTTTCAATCTCTTTTTCATTCGCTTCCGCTAGGGGATCTAGACCTTTTAAACTCTCTAACCACGGTTTAGCGAGTTCCGACCGAATCCCTTTCAGCGATGAAAACTGCGTTTCACTCCACTGTTCAAAACTCATTTCCAATAAGGGTAGGTCAAGTAGCCATTCTCCGGGATAATCGATGATATCAAGATACAAGGTTGATGAATCAGCCAATAGACGCTTAGCCCCTTTTTTAGGCTTATAGCGTAAAGCAAGGCGGATCTCACTGACATCCTTTGTTGGCTCTGGCCACTGAGCGGGCACGTTTTGTAAAGAGTCCATGGCTTCATCGTATGAAAAACGTGGAACCATCATGTTGGTTTGCGGCACTCTTTTTGCGCCGATTAGCCGCTTATCTCTTGCGGCACTTAGTAACGGTAGATTGTCATCAATAGACGAGTACAAAAGCTGATTACTCAATGAGGTTATAAACGCCGTTTTACCTGCCTTAGAAAGCCCTGTGACTGCTAATCGCATGTGGCTATCCATCCCTCGATGGAACAAGTCATTAACTTCTTGGCGGATTTTTTTCATTAATTTATGCATCCTCTACGAGCTTTAAGCACTGAATAGGTTAGCGAGATAATACGGGAGGAGATGTGAAAGAAAAAGGAACAAAGATTGGTTAGCACTATTACTAATCAATCTTTGTTAGATTATCTATGACGTTGTTAGTCTTCTTCTACTAATTTGTATATGACAAAGAGAGCAAGCTCTAGTAGCAATGTAGTGACGATACTAATCATTACCCACTGTTGATTAAAAACACCAATACCTTGCAAAATCATATCTTTTACAACGAAAAAACCAACGATAACGGCAATGATGAGCTGAAGTACTTGTACAAAACGAGCCATTTTAAATTCCATCCTTGTTTTTATTTTTTGGTCGATATATCTAATTTTGAGATCGATATAGAATACGTTAAATACTGATAACACAATATCTGGCATACCCTAATTCATAATATTTGTAAAAAATACGATTACTTTTCATTAAATACCATACCATTGATAAATCAAGAAAAAGCGCAAATTTTCCTGCGTTTTGTCGACATTACGTTATTATTTTGCTGCTTCTGCTATTTTTACTTTCCAAGTATCAGGACCAATTTGGTGCGCATTAGCACCTCGCGAATCCACTGCTACGGTAACAGGCATGTCTTCCACATCGAATTCATAGATAGCTTCCATCCCCAATTCTTCGAAAGCAACGACGCGAGCTTTCTTAATTGCTTTCGCAACTAAATAGGCTGCACCACCAACGGCCATTAGATAAACCGCTTGGTTCTTTTTAATAGATTCAATAGCCTCAGGGCCTCGTTCTGCCTTACCTATCATTCCCATTAAGCCCGTTTCTTCAAGCATCATATCAGTGAATTTATCCATACGAGTTGACGTTGTTGGACCTGCAGGACCCACAACTTCATCACCTACTGCATCAACGGGGCCGACGTAGTAAATAAACTTACCTTTAAAGTCGACTCCTTCAGGCAAACCCTCACCACTTTCAAGCATACTCTGAATACGTTTATGTGCAGCATCACGGCCAGTTAAGATTTTACCTGACAGTAAAACCGTTTCACCTGTCTTCCACTCTTTAACGTCCTCTTTAGTCACTTCATTAAGGTTTACTCGACGAGTATCTTTATCCGCTTCCCAGGTAATTTCTGGCCAATCTTCTAGTTTTGGTGGCGTTAGTTCGGCAGGCCCAGACCCATCAAGTGTAAAATGTGTGTGACGCGTAGCGGCGCAGTTCGGAATCATACAAACAGGTTTAGAAGCCGCATGAGTCGGAGCCGTTTTAATCTTGACGTCAACAACAGTGGTTAATCCACCAAGACCTTGAGCTCCTATACCGAGCTTATTTACACGTTCAAAGATATCTAAGCGCAGTTCTTCCTCTGCATTTGATGGCCCTCTGTCGATCAAGTCTTGGATATCTATGTGTTCCATCAACGACTCTTTAGCCAGTACCGCGGCTTTTTCCGCAGTACCACCGATACCAATACCGAGCATACCTGGTGGACACCAACCAGCACCCATCAACGGCAATGTTTTTTCTACCCATTCTGCAATGTCATCTGATGGATTTAACATTACCATCTTGGTCTTGTTTTCTGAACCGCCACCCTTAGCCGCGATCTGCACTTCGACCTTATCACCCGGCACCATATTGATATGAACAACCGCTGGCGTATTGTCTTTAGTATTAATGCGTTTGCCCGCAGGATCAGACAAAACCGACGCACGCAACGGGTTGTCAGGATTGGTGTATGCTTGACGGACCCCTTCATCGACCATTTCTTGAACGGTCAGGTCACTTTCCCACTGGACTTGCATACCAATGTTTACGAAGCAAGTGACGATACCCGTGTCCTGACAGATAGGTCGACGACCTTCCGCAGACATTCGAGAATTAATAAGAATTTGAGCCATCGCATCTTTGGCTGCTTTACTCTGCTCTTTTTCGTAAGCACTCTCTAGCGCCTTGATAAAATCGAGTGGGTGATAGTAGGAGATGTATTGAAGTGCGTCAGCAACACTACTGATTAGATCTTCTTTACGGATGACGTTCATTGCTTGCCTCTCTATATTTCATTTTTAGATTCAAAAGAATGTGCCATGACACCCAAGTGAATATTATTTAATTTTTAAATTATGATACCCTTGCTCGCAACCTAGCGCCATTCAGTGATTGAACCCTTTGTCACAAATCAAACAAATGAATACCAATAAATTTCAACACATCAGTACTATTCCACTCGACTACAGCCCTAGCCTTGCGTTAACGCTTTTCTCACCAATCTCGGAACTTCCCTGGTCGATGCTGCTTCGTTCTGCTTCTAAACATCATCCGGACAGCCGTTACGATATATTGGTTACACAACCTATCGCGACACTCGTGACGCGCGGAGAAAAAACCTTAATAACGCATGGCAATGAAGCACAAGAATCCAACCGTGACCCATTTGCCTTACTTCAAGAAATTCAGGAATCGCTTCTCCCTAATACCGACATCGACATCGATCTACCTTTTATAGGTGGCGCATTGGGTTATTTTGGGTATGACTTGGGTAGACGCGTAGAAACAATCCCTAATATCGCAACAAAAGATATCGACGCTCCAGACATGGCGATGGGTATTTATGAATGGGCAGTGGTCATCGACCATCTCGAACAAACCGCCTGTATAGTTGGAAACGACATTGAAAAGCACCACACTTGGTTACTCAATCTAAAAGAGACCATGCAGACCCGTTTTGCCCTTTCTTCTCAATGGCAATCAAACATGTCCAAGGCTGACTACACATCAAAGTTTAATGCTGTATATAGATACTTACACTCTGGTGACTGCTACCAAATTAACCTCGCACAAAGGTTTTGCGCCGATTATCAAGGTAGCATTTGGCAGGCTTATCAAATACTAGAACAGGCAAACCAAGCCCCCTTCTCTGCCTTTATAAAACTGGGAAATAGCGCGATTTTAAGTATCTCCCCTGAGCGATTTTTACAAATAAAAGGGCAAAACATTGAGACCAAGCCAATTAAGGGCACACGTCCACGGTCTAATAATCCAGTAAAGGATATGGAAAACGCCCACGATCTCGTCAATACTGAAAAAGACCAAGCCGAAAATCTGATGATCGTTGACCTGCTACGCAATGATATCGGTCGGGTCGCAAAGCCTGGGACAGTAAAGGTACCACGATTATTTGAAGTTGAAAGCTTCCCTGCGGTACATCACCTTGTTAGCACAGTGACTGCTGAGTTAGCCACAGAGTACAACGTAACTGACTGCTTACGGGCATGTTTCCCAGGAGGCTCGATTACAGGTGCGCCAAAAGTTCGTGCGATGGAGATTATTGAAGAGTTAGAGCCCCATCGAAGAAGTATTTATTGTGGCAGTATTGGCTATATTAGCCGCTCTGGTCAGATGGACAGTAGTATTACTATTAGAACGTTAATTGCAACAGAGCAGCGCTTATATGCATGGGCTGGCGGTGGCTTAGTCGCCGATAGTCAAGTGGCATCAGAATACCAAGAAACGTTAGACAAATTGAGTCAAATTTTACCGATACTCACGGATTATTGAGGGAATATTTATAGATGAATTACCAAACGTTGCTACAAAATTTCTGTTTAAATATCCCTGTCGAATATCATGCAGAATCATTAGAGCGTTTGCAAAAATTGGAACCATCTTCATTACGCAAAGCGGCGGTGCTCATTGCTTGCGTTGAGCGACATGATGGTCTGCATATTATTCTGACCAAACGAGCTAACCATCTACGCCACCATCCCGGGCAGATCAGCTTTCCCGGAGGCAAACTAGAATCGTTTGATAATTCACTGCAACAAACCGCAATTCGTGAAGCCAACGAAGAGATTGGACTTGACCCTAAATTGGTTACTATTCTCGGACAATTGCCTCCATTAATGACATTCAGCCGATTTATGGTGACACCTGTTATTGCCTTGGTGAATAAGGATTATCAGATCACCATCGATGCCAACGAAGTTGATACGGTTTTTGAGGTACCAGCCGCACACCTATTCGATATAGATCAACTCTATAGTCAAGTTTTCCAATTCAAGACATATTCTCATCGAATCTTCGCGATCCCTTATAAAGAACATTTCATTTGGGGGGTGACAGCGCAGATAATTCAAGCACTGCAACTTCAATTAAATTGAGTTATTCTACGCATTGTACTCGTAACGACAATTTGGATTTGTTCAACCAATGATTACCATAAGAAAAGCCAAACTGAGAGATTATTCGACACTGATGGAACTGGAAATAAGTTCCGAGCAACAACCGTTTGTATCGATGTTTGGAGAATTGTATAAAAATAGATTACCAGAATACGAATTTTACGTTGTTAACGAAGGTAAAGAATTACTCGGTTTTTTCCTATTAGATACCGCCTTTTCAAAAAAATACACCTTTGCAGAGAAGAACGAGTTAGGTCTTCGAAATTTCGTGATTGGAAAACAATATCAAGGCAAAGGCTATGGCACATTAGCCATGCAGCGTATACTCATTTATGCTTATGGTGCTTATGCCGATAGCCGTTCTATCTGCTTAACTGTAAACAAAAAAAACCTTGCGGCTTATCGCTGTTATGAAAAAGCGGGCTTTATCGATACTGGGGTTCTTTATTTTGGTGGTGACGCCGGTCCGCAACATATTTTGAGGAAACAAATTGGCTAATCTATCAACAACAAAGAGCCCATTTTAAATAAAACATTGCCCGTCAGACCGGAATTTAGCCTCACTCGTCTTCATTTTGTACTTTTTCTATGTTTATTTGTCATTTGTGCTTGAAGCTATTTATTTGACAGGTAATATCGCAGGTTGAATATAACAATTTCTAGATTTGGTTAACATCGTTGCAGAAAAGCGACATGTTTTACTGTTCATTCTTTATGGAGAATAAAAATAAAATGACTTACGCGCCTGTAAAAGACGTTTTAGGCGGAAAGCTAGCGGTAGACAGTGAAGTAACTGTTCGTGGCTGGATCCGTACACGTCGAGATTCCAAAGCCGGTATCTCTTTCCTCGCCATTTATGACGGCTCTTGTTTCGACCCGATTCAGGCCGTGGTCCCTAATAATTTAGATAATTATTCTAATGAAGTATTAAAACTCACCGCAGGCTGTTCTGTCGAAGTAACAGGTACCATTGTTGAGTCACCAGCGAAAGGGCAAGACTTTGAACTTGCAGCTACAGACGTTAACGTTGTCGGTTGGGTTGAAGATGCGGACACTTACCCAATGGCAAAGACTCGCCATTCTATCGAGTATTTGCGCGAGGTTGCGCACCTACGTCCACGTACTAACGTCATTGGGGCTGTTGCTCGCGTACGTAACTGCTTATCACAAGCAATACATCGTTTCTACCATGAGAATGGTTACTATTGGATGTCTGCACCTCTCATCACTTCTTCCGATGCTGAAGGCGCGGGTGAGATGTTCCGAGTTTCTACATTAGATATGACTAATCTCCCTCGTACTGAGAAAGGTGATATCGATTATAACGAAGACTTCTTCGGTAAAGAAACATTCCTAACGGTATCGGGTCAACTTAATGCTGAAGCTTATGCTTGTGCACTGAGTAAGGTCTATACATTTGGTCCTACGTTCCGTGCAGAAAATTCAAATACGAGTCGTCACTTAGCCGAATTTTGGATGGTGGAACCTGAGGTAGCATTTGCTGACCTTAATGACATCGCATCGCTAGCCGAAGACATGCTCAAGTACGTATTCAAAGCGGTATTAGATGAGAATCGTGATGACTTAGAGTTTTTTGCTCAACGTATCAACAAAGAAGCGATTACTCGATTAGAACAATTTGTAGACGCTGACTTTGCACAGGTCGATTACACAGATGCTATCCAAATTCTTATTGATTCTGGTAAAGAATTTGAGTTCCCTGTTGAATGGGGTATCGACATGTCATCGGAACATGAGCGTTTCTTAGCGGAAGAGCATTTCAAAGCACCAGTGATAGTTAAAAACTATCCAAAAGATATCAAAGCATTCTATATGCGTATGAATGACGACGGCAAAACAGTCGCAGCAATGGATGTTCTCGCACCAGGTATCGGTGAGATTATTGGTGGCGCTCAACGTGAAGAACGCCTAGATGTTCTTGACAACCGCATGCGTGAGATGAACATCGACCCTGAACACATGGGCTGGTATCGCGATCTTCGTCGCTATGGGACGGTGCCTCATTCTGGATTTGGTTTGGGCTTCGAACGTCTTGTAACCTACGTTACTGGCATGGCAAACGTGCGTGATGTTATTCCATTCCCAAGAACACCGAGAAGCGCAAATTTCTAAACGCTGTCTTTTGCTTCGTTAAATCAGCAAAGCGTTATTTGAAAAATGCTAAGAGCCGCCCAATTTAGGCGGCTTTTTTTATGATTTTCGTTCCATTTTTATCAGCATGAAATAAACTGGTTGGCCATTAGGTCTTATCAATTGAGATAACTACCAGCGACATTCTAGGGACAGGCCATGTATCAACCGAAGTATCAATTCATTAATACCTTAATGAATTATTTAATCGCTGGCATCATTTTCGGTACGTACGGTGGCCGAGTTTGTCCGATGCTAGAAACATTATCAGCTGTCGAGATAGGATCTCATGTCGCAATAACCTTTTTTGCCATGTTCGTCACTCGTCATATATTGTCTACACGTGGTTTTTTTCCATTCAATGGGCAGCTCTCCAAATTAGACACACTACTCTTTTTTGCATTCAGTCTCCCGCTGGCAGGGTTCTACAACCTGAACTATGAATTCCCTTATGACAGCAATTTGAAAGTCATCTTTGGTATAACACTGTTTGGTTTTCTATCTGGCACTATATTGGAACTTCTAGAAAAAAATAGACACGTGGCAAGTGACCAATTTCTAACCTCTTTAACTGGCGAACGTCGCTCCATCATCACGCAGATGATCTCTCTATTTTCATTGCTTATTATTGCAATAATCGCGTCTCTGACCAT
Organism: Vibrio frigidus; assembly: GCF_042465995.1. NCBI lineage: Bacteria > Pseudomonadati > Pseudomonadota > Gammaproteobacteria > Vibrionales > Vibrionaceae > Vibrio > Vibrio frigidus. The sequence continues at coordinate 232,421 of NZ_JBCDMC010000006.1, forward strand.
GATTGAAGTTAAAGATATCTATTGGCTTGAACATAACCCTGAACGGCTTTTAGATGGCTCTGGTCGAATTAGCGTATTGAAGGAGTTTATCTATGTTTCGTTCGTTCTTATAGCATATGGCGCAACCATAATCGTCTTATGGACAAAACTGCTGAAACAATTATTCGACTCTCAGGAACTCGCGTTAGAGAAAGTAAGCGCTGGAGAAGTCGATATTCGTGTTCCTATATTTGATAACGACGAGTTAGGATCAGTCGCATCATTGACCAATGACATGCTCGACTCTCTTCACTCTTCTAGAGCAGAAGTAGAAAACACCCGCGACATCGCCATTGTAAGTTTATCCGCATTGGCTGAAACGCGTGACAATGAAACTGGCGCTCATATCCTCAGAACACAGCAGTACGTGAAAGCATTGGCCCAAAACCTATCTTCACACCCTTTGTATTCTGAGACATTGTCTGCTTCGTATATCGACATTCTTCACAAATCAGCACCGCTGCACGACATGGGTAAAGTTGGTATTCCTGACAACGTATTGCTCAAACCCGGAAAACTCACCGAAGAAGAGTTTGAAATAATGAAACAACATCCTCAGATTGGTGCGGATGCCCTCTCCTTTGCCGAAGAGCAATTAGGGCCATGCTCATTCCTAAATGTGGCCAAAGAGATATCATTGACCCACCATGAAAAATGGGACGGTTCTGGGTATCCAAAGCAGCTATCAGGCAACAACATCCCAATTTCTGGACGGTTAATGGCTCTGGCTGATGTTTATGACGCGTTAATATCGAAAAGAGTCTATAAACCAGCTTTTAGTCATGAAAAAGCGAAATCTATCATACTGGAAGGTTCAGGTAGTCACTTTGACCCGCTAATAGTGGAAGCCTTCTTGTCGGTAGAATCTGAGTTCGTAGAGATTGCTGCACGTTTTAAAGATAAAAATCAATAACGTTTTTATGCGCAATTTATGAACAACAACATTCAACAAGTTCAGCTGAATTTGGAATTTTTGCTGTTTAAAGTGCTAAATAGGCTGACTTAAATCATTAAATTCATCCAAATTAACTTTATTTAGGTTTTTCTTCTTTTTTACTGTTGTCAGTTTTCATTCATACAGGTATAAATAAAATAACCCACTACTAATTAACACGGATGAAGATTATGTTTGAGAAAGTTGCTGCGGCTCCGGCCGACCCTATTCTTGGCCTAACAGAGCTATTTAAAAAAGACACCAACCCTAAAAAAATCAACTTAGGTGCTGGTATTTATAAGGATGAGCAAGGAACTACTCCTGTACTTGCTACCGTGAAGAAAGCTGAAGCGGCCATCCTAGAATCTGAAAAAACAAAATCTTACCTCACCATTGAAGGTACTGCAGAATACGGCCTAGCCGTACAAAAACTCCTGTTCGGTGTTGACGCAGAGATAGTCTCTACTAAACGAGCGAAAACGGCACAGGCCCCTGGTGGTACTGGAGCACTACGTCTGGCAGGCGAATTCATTAAGCGTCAATTAGGTTCACCTAAGATATGGATAAGCAACCCTACTTGGGCGAATCACAATAGCGTGTTTACCGCTGCAGGTTTAGAAACCGTACAATACAGTTATTACAACGCGACGTTAAAAGAGAAAGATTTCTCTGCAATGGTCGCTGATCTCTCTCATGCTAGCGAAGGGGATATTGTTCTACTACACGGCTGTTGTCATAACCCTACAGGTATCGACCCAACCGCAGAAGAGTGGGAGCAACTTGCTAAACTGTGTGCTGACAAAAAACTGGTTCCTTTATTTGACTTCGCTTACCAAGGCTTTGCAAAAGGCGTGGAAGAGGATGCATCTGGTCTACGTACATTTGCTAAATTTAATAAAGAAATGCTAGTCGCGAGCTCTTTTTCTAAAAACTTTGGGCTATATAACGAACGGGTTGGTGCGTTTACGATTGTTGCCGAATCTGATGAAGTGGCAGCAACTGCATTCTCTCAAATTAAAGCCATTATTCGTTCGATTTATTCTAACCCACCGGCCCACGGTTCAGCGGTTGTTACCTATATTTTGAACAATCCTGAGCTACGAGCAGAATGGGAATTAGAAGTCGCAGAAATGCGCGATCGTATTCAAGAGATGCGCACGTTGTTTGTAGAAACACTCAAAGCAGAAGGCGTGACGAGCGATTTCAGTTTTATCGAACGTCAAAATGGCATGTTCTCTTTCTCTGGTCTAAATAAAGGTCAGGTAGAACGTTTAAAGCAAGAGTTCTCTATCTATATTGTAGGTTCTGGTCGTGTGAGTGTTGCAGGCATGACCAAAGCGAATATGGGACCGCTTTGTAAAGGTATTGCCGCAGTTCTATAACGCCGCATTGACCTCAGACTTCGAATGAACCGGCCCCGTTCAGGGGCGGTTCATCAATCTAGCAATCCAGTTTCAACGGCGTATTTAGCGAGTTCAGCAGTAGAATGCACATTCAATTTGTGTTTTATGTTTTGCCTGTGAGTTTCGACGGTTCGGTAACTAATATTTAAAAGACTCGCTATCTTTTTACTACTACTGCCCTGCGCAACGAGTTTTAATACCGCTTCTTCTCGACGACTTAAAGGGTTTGCCTTTTTAGCGGCGGGTATAACCGCTTCAGCAAACAGAGTTTGCGTTGTCGATTCACAGAAGTAGGTTGAGCCCAAGTTAACCGTTTTGATAGCCTGTACCATTTTTTCAGCTGATATTTCTTTAAGCATGTATCCAACCGCGCCGGCTTGCATGACATTGATTATATATTCACGGTTGTCGTGCATGGTTAACATCAACACTTTCACATCGGGGAATTCTTCTTTGATTAATTTGGTCGCGTCAATACCATTCATAATTGGCATACTCACATCCATTAGAACCACATCAGGTTGATGCTGTTTAACTGTATCTATCGCTTCCAATCCATTTGATGCTGTTGCCACAACTTGGATTTCAGGCTCAATCTCTAGTCTGGCCATAAAGCCTTCTAATACAACTTGATGATCATCTACAATGATAATTCTTATCGGTTTTTCCATACCATCAACCCATCCAAGTTAAGCAACACAGTGATCTCCGTGCCTAAATGCGGTTCACTTGAAAGCTCAAACTCCCCGCCAATAAATTCTACCCTTTCTCTCATATTTCGCAGACCAATACCTTTTTTAACTAAACCATCAACTTCGTCAAATCCAACTCCATCATCTCGAATCATCAGTTGTAACATGTTACCCATCTGATGCAAAATAACTGTGATTTTTGAAGCATTTGCATGTTTTTCAATATTAGTTAGCGACTCTTGGGTCACTCGGTAAAGCGTCGTCGCAATTTCAGAATTAAGCTTGCCGTCTTGAGTATCAAAGAGCGTTTCTATTTCGATCTCAGAATGTGATTTAAAATCCTTTAACAACGTCATTAAAGCCGCCTCTAAGCCAATATCATCTAGTGCACTTGGTCTAAGGTTATGTGAAATTCTACGAACTTCATTAATCGCCATCGATAATGAGCTTTGCGATTTCTCAATGTGTTGGTTAAGCACATCACTCATTTCACTATGATCCAGTTTGTTATCTAGAATCTCAAGGTGACACTTACTCGATACCAGTAATTGATTAATGCCATCATGTAATTCCCGTGCTAAGTGTTTCTTTTCATCCTCTTGAAACATGACTGTTTTATGAGCCAGTTCTTTTAGGTTTCTATCCGCTAACCTATGTTCATGTAAATTGATAGCCAAGGTCAGTACAATTATGACGGCAACCGTAACCGCCAATATAGAGATAACCGAAAAAAACGTGGTTTCGATATTCTTGTTTACCGTATCTTGCATTTGCATCACTTCATTGCTGATGTCTTCAATATAGAGCCCGGTGCCGACCATCCATCCCCACTTGTCGAGCCAGGCGGCATAACTTAGTTTCTGAACCACTTCATTGGTTGATGGTTTTTGCCATAGATATCGATGGAAACCACCACCAGCTTGCGCTTGAAACAACAACGCTTCAATAAGATAATCACCGTTGTTGTCTTGGAACTCCATCAAGTTTTTACCAACAAGTTCTGGCAACATAGGATGGACTAAATTCACTCCATCCCTATCGTAAACAAAAAAATAACCATCGTTTCCGTAACTCAGTTGACCTAAAATTGTTTTTACCTGCTCTTGTGCAGCGAGGTCACTAGATGATGCATTTTCGTATATTGGCAGAATAGCGCTGATTGCCATATCGATACTGTCTTTTAAAGCAGACTCTCGAGCCTGTATCAAGTTATCACGAAATATCTCGATCTCTTTTTGACCAAGTGATTTGGCTTGATAGATAGATATCCAGCTAATACTGGCACTCACTATAATCAAAGGAATGAGGGTCAATAGGATTAATTTTGCTTTAAGTGGCATTTCTTTTCCCTAAATAACCTGAGCTTGAACCAAATAAAAAAACCGTTCGCAAAAACGAACGGTTTTATCATAACAACTTATGTTAATAGTTTGTAATTAATACGGATTAACCTCGGATTCGATCACATTCCATAAAAACCAGGGAACACCAATAAGCTAACTAAAACCGCCACTTGAATCAGAATAAAGGGCAATACACCTCGGTAAATATCGGCTGTCGTCACCCCTTTGGGGGCGACCCCTTTCAGGTAAAATAGGCTAAAACCAAATGGTGGTGTAAGGAAGGAGGTTTGTAGGTTCATCGCAACCAAGATAGCAAACCAAACCATATTGATCCCCATAAGCTCCGCTACAGGTGCAATAATTGGGACAATAATAAAGCAGATTTCAACGAAATCGATAAAGAACCCGAGAACCAATATCACGAGCATTACAATGATTAAAAATCCCCATTTTTCTCCCGGCAAATCAAGCATCCACTCTTCGACAAGTATGTCGCCACCGGTATAGGTGAAGGCCATGGAAAAGGCCGTTGCACCAAGCAAAATAGCAAACACCATCGCGGTTACTTTTACGGTCTCTTTCGATGCCTCATAAACCATGCGGAAGCTAAATTGCTTATAAATAATCGCAAGAACAATCGCCCCTGTACCACCCAACGCCGCCGATTCTGTTGGTGTTGCAATACCTGCAAATATCGACCCCAAAACAACAATAATGAGGGCAAGAGGAGGAATAACCGCTTTAAGGGCAGTAATGACCTCTTCTTGGCGTGATATCGACTCATCCCTTTCTATCGTTTGTGTCGCTTCTGGATTAAGCTTAGCGTATATAAGGATATAGATAATGTAGGCACCGACTAGTACGAAACCTGGCCATATTGCCGCTTGGAAAAGGTCTCCGACCGGTACACCGAGCACATCCCCCAATAGAATCAAAACGATAGAAGGCGGAATAATCTGACCTAAGGTACCTGAAGCACAAATCGTTCCGCACGCTAGGCCCTTGTCATAATTATATTTAAGCATTACTGGCAGAGAAATAAGCCCCATCGCCACAACAGATGCACCTACCACTCCAGTAGATGCGGCTAACAATGCACCTACTAAAACGGTTGATATTGCTATACCACCACGAACATTCCCAAACAGGCGTCCCATAGACTCCAATAACTGCTCTGCCAATTTGGTCTTTTGCAATACTAAGCCCATGAATACAAACAACGGGACCGCCATTAGAACGGTATTCTCCATTATCGACTGTATTCGATAAGGCATGAAGGCAAACATCTCGATTCCCTCGGCCCAAGTGCCGAATAGGAAAGCGATACCACCAAATGTAAAGGCAACAGGAAAACCAAGTAACAAAGCCAAGAGAGCAACAAAAAACATCACTATACCGATCATGATTCGTTCCTCTTTGTCTCTAATATAGCTCTTTTAGGACTGATAATATTATTGATAGAATTGAGTAAAAGACCAACGCCACTGAGTGCCATAAACATAAAAGAAAGTGGTATGAGTGCTTTAATAATCCAACGGTAAGCTAGACCACCTGGGTCACCGGATGTTTCACCGAGCGCATAGCTTTCTTTGGCAAAATCGATACCATACCAAGCAACTAAAAGACAAAATGGGAGTAAAAAAACAAGGGTGCCTATCAGATCAATAATAGATTGTGCTCTTGTGGATAGTCTTTCGTAAAAAATATCAACTCTTACATGTCCCGCAGTACGAATTGCGTAAGGGACACCAAGTAAAAATACGGCAGAAAAAAGGTGCCACTCCAGTTCTTGGAAACCAATAGATACATCGTTGAACGCATAACGCATAACAACATCGTAAACAACATTTATAACAAGCAGGATAAATAAAATACTGGCTAACCAGCCTAATAGATCGCCTATACGATTGAACAACTGTTCCATCTTGATAAGACTTCTCATTCCGAACTCCGTGGAATTTATAATTTAATTATTGCGCTGCCTTATGGCAGCGCTTGTTATTATTATGGATTTCTTCTTAGGGTTCTAGAGCAAGTTGTTATTTTTCTTGCCCTTTTTGCTATTTGGCCTTTATTCAGACTCTGCTTGGCTATTTAGGTAGGCTCGATGGGAAATATTGGTCCATGAACGTACTTGTTTTAGGTAAGACGCTTGAGAATCTTGAATCTCTTTCGTTAGTGGGTCTTTAGCTGCATGCTCGGCAAGTAATTTATCATTTGCTTCGCGTAATGCTTTCATTACTGCAGGTGGAAAATCCTTAACTTGAACGTTTGGATATTCAGTCTTCATTGATACCCAATTCTTACCACTTTCATGCGTTGCTTGTGTGTACATGTCATAAGCAGCGGTGCGCATTGCTATTCTTAAAATTTCGCGTAAATCTTCTGGTAACTTCTCATAAGTACGCTTATTCACTAAGAACTGCAGTTCAGAACCCGGCTCATGCCAACCTGTATAGTAATAAGGTGCAATTTTGTGGAACCCCATACGAAGATCTAACGAAGGACCAACCCACTCTAATGCATCAATGGTGCGGCGCTCTAACGATGTATATAGCTCTCCAGGCGCAATATTAGTTGGTTTTGCACCCAGTTCAGCCAATACTTCACCTGCGAATCCAGGTATACGCATTTTCAACCCTTTTAGGTCATCAACGCTATTGATCTCTTTTTGAAACCAACCACCCATCTGTATATCCGTGTTACCACCAGGAAATGAAAGCAGGTTGTGAGGTGCGTAAACCTTATCCATTAACTCCATACCACCGCCGTGATAAAACCACGCGTACTGCTCTGCAGGCGTCATACCAAATGGCATCGACGTAAAATACAATGTATTGGGTACTTTGCCCTTCCAATAATATGAGCCCGAGTGCCCCATATCGTATTGTCCAGATTTAACCATATCAAATACACCAAGCGGTGCTTTGTGTTTGTTGGCAGAGTCGATGCGAATCACTAGCCGACCATTTGACATTTTCTCTGCCATTGCCGCCATATTCTTCGTTGCATCACCAAATACTGGGAAGTTCGGTCCCCATGTTTCTGCTAATTTTAATCGATACACTTTGTCAGCAGCAGTCGCACTCGTCGCCATTAGCGATGTACATACTGCAGCGACAACCATCGTCCCTGTAAAGACTCGTTTCACTGATTTCGAAATTAGACTCATTTTTTTACGTCCTTTGTTATTTTATCGATACTTACGCCAGTAAGCACACGGGGTAACAATGGACATATTCGACACATAATGAAATCGGCGTGAACACGCATCCAATTAACATTTACACATTTAAGTTCGACTTTAGTATTACGTATTAATACGCAATGAGAAAATTATCGTGAGTTTATATCACCATATTACAATGACTTATTGGCTTGAAAGAAACGTAGGCTCGTATATAGTACCTACGTAGTTAACATTAAACCCGATCGGATAAATGTTATAATTTTGTGACCTATAGCTCACCGACGAAAAACAGCAGAGTAAAACCAAAAAAGCTCCTAATAAGGAGCTTCGTTTTTATGAGCCTAATTAAATAAGGTCTTAGTTCGCTTTATACTGAACCTTGTTACCTTCAAGCTGCACTTTTAGTACAAGATTTTCTTCTAGTAACTTTTTCAGTGCACCCGTCGCCCAAGAGGCAGCTTTGCCTTCTTCTTGCCCTGCTTCTAAACCAATTTGTTTACTATTGATTCCTTCAGGACTATTCAAAACAATATCAAGAACTTGTTGTTGTTTTGGTGTTAAGGCAATAGACGTAACAACTTTCTCTTCTGTTACTTTAATCACGTCATTTTGAACTGTATTTTTCTGTTTTGGCTCTGTTGAAGGTGCTGTTAAAACGACTTTTACGCGTTTTTGCAACTTCATTTGCACTTTACGTTTATGAGCGAGTCTCATTATATTTTCCTAAAATCCGCAGCGGTAAAAACTAAAGAGCGCTTTTATACCAAAAATTCGAGACGATTTACAGTTTTGGACGATAGGTTGAATAATAATTGAACAAAAACCGATATTTAGCGGACTTTAATTAAAAATATGACCATCAAATGATGATTAATACAGAGGCATTTCGTCAGCTACGAATGGGTTTGTTCTTCGCTCTCTACCGATAGTTGAAATAGGTCCGTGCCCGGGAACAAATCCTACGTCGTTGCCTAAAGGCCACAACTTGGTCTTTATAGATCGAATCAATGTTTCGTGATCACCCTGCGGGAAATCGGTTCTGCCTATTCCTCCTGCAAACAACACATCACCGACAAAAACAAGTTGAGCTTCTTTGCTGTAAAACACAACGTGCCCAGGCGTATGTCCCGGAGTATGGTAGACCGCGAATGTTTGATTGCCAAAAGTAACTTCATCACCGTCAAGCAACCAATGCTGAGGCTCAAAAGATTCTGTTAATGGAAAACCGAACATCTTGCTCTGACCTTCCAACCCTTGCAACCAAAAATTGTCCGCTTTGTGAGGACCTATTACCTCAACACCGAACTCTTGAGCCAATGGCTGCGTCCCACCGACATGGTCTAAGTGACCATGAGTCAGCAATATATTGACGATATCTACACGCAGTTCTTGAATTAGCATTGTGAGCTGCTTTACGTCCCCACCGGGATCAATAACGATACCTTTCATGGTTTCGTCACACCAAACAATTGAACAGTTTTGTGCAAAAGAAGTGACTGGGACAATTTGATATTTAAGGCTCATAGTTTTGCTCAGGTTGGTTTATGTTTATGGCAAAACTATGACATTTGAGGACGCACAATACAAGCTAGTTACCAAGAACGTACTGGACCAGAATCGATATGAACGAAATTACTGTTTGGATAATAACCAACGCCACCTGCTTTTAATGTTTTTGCCGCATCTCGGACTTCGTCAAGCGGAACCCCTTCCAAGCGGAAATCCATTGCCTTACCTAACATGTGAAAACTCTTTTTTGCCACTGCACCAGACTTAGACCGCAACAACTCGTTGGTTAAAGGTGACCGGTAACCGGATATTAATTGCACTTCAGCACTGGAGTTTAAGAGCGTTTGAATAGCATTAAGTTGACTCAGTAAATGCTTATCGATTTCATGTACTTCATTTCTACGAAAATCTCTAAAGATATGATTTATCTTATTTATTTCGGCCGAAAAGATTCTATTATTTGAATCAAACTGCGTTTGTAGTTTTTCTCCGGTATGGAGATTTTTAAACGAAACCACTTTGTTCTTAGTCAATTGACTATTCTGTTCTGCCAATGAGGCCAGTACACTGGTAGGGAAAAAGGTAGCAAGGGCAACACCTCCAGCGCTTAGACGTAAAAATTGTCGACGGTCTACTGTATTAATTGGCATAAAGTTCTCTTCATTAAATAAACGCTGTGCAAATTAACGTACATTAATTGATCAGTCAAATAATGTACGGGCGTATTTTTTGTTACTGGAATACACATACAATATTCAAGCCAACAATTGTCGGTTTGAATATTGAATTAATTGCAGTTTTTTTCGAAGAGCTCAATTTGTCAATTTTTAGTCAAATTTAAAGAGGATGTTCTGTTGTCATAACCGTAGATATCTTTTCTGTATTGGATCTGCCCATTTTTAACCCAAGCAGTTTGATAGAGTATATGAACAGGTATATGCCGTTTCAGCGCTACGCGATGCATTATCGGGTCTTCAATGGATTGCTTCGGTGGTTCAATCCCCTGCACTTTCATCAAGGTTTGAGCAAATTTATCTGCATATTGAACCCTGATACATCCTGAACTATAAGCACGCGTTGTATTGTTAAACAGATATTTTGACGGCGTATCATGTAGGTAAATAGCTCTAGCATTTGGTGTATTAAACTTAAATGCACCTAACGCATTTCGTTTCCCGGGCGCCTGTATCATATTGTATGAAAAAGTGTCTGGATCGACTGTCTGCCAATCAATCGTCGAAGGGTCAATAACCTCTTTCGAACCCCAGTACTTTACGATTTTCATATTCATTCTTTCAAGATAACTATCATCTTTTTTAATTAAAGGAATGATATCTTCACGCACTAGTTTTTTAGGGATTTTCCATGAAGGATTCATGATTAATGTATCCATTTTCACTCTTAGCAGCGGTGTTTTTCTTTTCTTTTTTCCTACGATAACTTTTGAAGAAAACTGATTTTCCCCTAGATACCAGTAATTTAAATGAAAACTAGGGAGATTGACGATGATAGTGTTTTGGAGGTCCTTTGGCATCAATCTAGAACGTTCAGTATTTAGCGCGACAGAATATAAACGGTCTTCAAGTGGCCTATTAATCCAGTATAACGTCTCTTTTCCTATAACCCCGTCAACTTTTAAGCCATGCATTCTTTGAAACTGTTCCACAGCCTTAATTAGAGGCTGGTCATATTTCATCGTATTGACATCGATATTTTCAGTGTTAATACCAACAACCTTCAAACGATCTACGAGAGGACGTTTGTTATATATGCCGTCACCTTTTTTGATAATACCCACTTGTGCATAGCGCCTGACTCCAGAGTCTATACCTTCTGTCAGCAAACTTACCGCCTGATGCACGTAGTCCATTTGATCTGGTGTGCCATTCAAAGCCCTAACGTAATCAATAAGTGTCCCTTTATTCACATTTTGCACGAACTGATTGATAGCGTCATTGGTCAGTACCATTTCTGGGAGCTCCACGCGACTCCCGTAATACCACTTAAAACCGTTATCTTTTACTAGCTTGGTATAGTTATTAAAATTCAATATCGTGTCGGTCGCAATAACATCGTACTCATACCACTGCCCTTCATCTCGTAAATTTTGCAACCTTAACAATCGAGCAGAGAAAAAATCACTTAACTGGGCGTAATGCACAATCATTAGCAATGACTCTAACTCTTGAGATGTCTCTGGTTCATGCCAAATGAGTTGAAAATTACGAGAAGTATAGATTTCGTTTAAAATTTCGGGATAAGTGACTTCCGAAGCGACTTTTTTGTCAACTTGCAACCAGTTCATTTGGTACAAATCTTCTAGTGCTAGCGATGGAGGAGTAAAACACAATGCTAATATCAGTAAAAACCGATTATTCATAAAAAAGACAGCCATATTAAAGCGTTATATATAGAATAGGGCAATATATCACCAGATGTGGGGATTGAGATTAGCATTATTGAGAAACACTACAAATAATACATTAAAAAACCCTACATTCAGCAGGGTTTATTGCCATTATCTACGCTATATCTTTTAAACTAAATATCTAAGTTGTGTTTACCGTGAGAAACCTTCGCTTTTAGGTAACTTTCATTGCCTTGCTTGACATGGGCAAAGGTATTTATCACCTCTTCAAGTTCAATGCCTAAACTTTGCAGTTCATTTATTTTTTTAGGATTATTCGTAATCAGCTTAACTTTATTAATGCCTAAGGCGTTAAGCATTTGTGCGGCTTCGGTAAAGTCTCTTAAATCGTCACCAAACCCTAGGTGATTATTCGCTTCGTAGGTATTCATTCCTTCACTTTGCAATCGATAAGCGTCGATCTTATTGTACAACCCGATTCCCCTACCTTCTTGTCGAAGGTAAAGTATGACCCCACCTTGTTCACCCATTTTATTAATCGTTTCTTCGAGTTGCTCACCACAATCACAACGCGACGAATGAAATACATCTCCGGTCAAACACTCGGAATGGATTCTCACTAATGGGGTGTTTTCTTTTTGGTCGGCATCTTGAAACACAAGTGCTATATGTTCTTTATCGGTTTCCAAGCCACGAAAAGAGAGAATCTCTGCATCGATATTACTTTTCAAACCAACCTTTAAAGCCACTCTGGCGCGGACTTCAGCCATATTTATTCTCGCTTAATCATTCATTAATGCATCAAATACATTAATGAACTACTGATATTCTAGATGATAACAACAATATTGGGATTGAAGTGAAGGATTTCAATGAAATATCGCGACATAGCAGTGAACTGTCGTTATCCATACGAAGGATAACTGTTATATTATAACAATAACCGAACCTTTCAAACCTTAATCTATATTTCTATCGTCGTTACGCTTTGGTTTAACCAATCTAAAAGCGAAAAATAACCCAAGAATGAATAGAAGAATAGGAAAAAACCACAATACCAATGTTCTATTTGATAATGCAGGATCATAAAGTACAAAATCACCAAAACGATGAGTCATAAACTCTACTATTTGGTCATCACTCTGGCCGTCCTTTACCATTTGATACACTTTTAGTCGCAGGTCCTTGGCGACAGGAGAATTAGATTCAACTAGATTTTGGTTCTGACATAGCGGACAACGAAGGCTTTTAGCTAAACTTACCGCCTCTTGTCTTTGTTGTTCTGAATCAAATTCAAATAATTCTGCTTGTATCGCGACATCTTTATTGTTGTCATAAAAAATAACGGGATCATTTTTGTTAGCTGCTGTGGCGGTAAAAATAATCATCATTAGCGATAGCGCTGAGGCCATGGATACCAATACTTTTATCATTTTTCCTACTAGAATTCGTTCTGGTTAAAAATAGGAAGCAAGTTGATTTTGCCAAACATCTGAGTCAACAACACCACTCACTCTAGTAATAATCTTGCCGTTACCATCTATAACAAAGGTTTCAGGTGCACCCAATACACCTAAATCTAGCGCTAACGTTCCATTTGGGTCATACACTATTTCAACATAAGGGTTTCCTTCTGCTGCAATAACCTTTTGTGCATCTTTTCGATTATCTCGATAATTGAGCCCAACAATCGTAATGCCAGATTCAGCGAGTTCTACAAGGAAAGGGTGTTCAATTTTACATGCAGCACACCATGACGCCCAAATATTCAATAGCGTATATTCATCACTAACAAAAATAGTCTCATCTACGATTTTATCACCCTTTAACGTAGCCAAGTTAAAGCTTGGAACTGGCTCATTCATCATGGAGTCATTTAATTCTGTATTCGCGTTATTTAGGCCATAATATAGGGTCCCAAATACTGAGAGCAAGATAACCAGCAATACCGATAACTTAACCAGTTTCATCACTCTTCTCCTTCATTGTAATGTTCACAACCCTTCGGTTTAATATTAGAGAACCAACACCACCAAATACCATCAACAAACCACCAAACCAGATCCACTGTATGTACGCTTTATATTGTATTCGCACGGCGAAAGAACCATCATATAATTTCTCACCTAGCGTGATATACAGATCCCCATGCCAGTAACTTTTAATACCAGGTTCAGTCATATTCATCACTCTAACTTGATAATGTCTTCTTTCAGGAACCAATTCTTGTTTGCCATTAATCCTGAGCAGAACCTGCTCAGCAGTATAATTGGGACCAATGAACAGGTTCTGGCTTTCAAAGGTTAGCTGGAATCGTTCGAAACTTACTCGGTCACCAATACCAAGCTTCGCACTTGTTTCTACTGAATGATATGCGTTCATACTTGCACCAATACACGCAAGGACTATCCCCCCGTGAGCAAAACACATCGGCAACATAGCGATCCGACTTCTCGCCGTTCCCACACTATACAATCGATGAAGCATACTAATACAAACAAAAGAACACAGAATCCATGTAACTAACACCATCGGCTGCATAGTCTGATATTGGATTCGATATAATACGGTACCTGTTAATAGAGCCACAATACTGAATATAACCAGCAACTTTACCGTTTTCCGTTTATTTTTAACAATGAGAGCGGCACTCATGAGTAACAAAGCCATAAAAGTAAGCGGGGCGAACAGCGTGTTAAAGTATGGTGCACCAACAGAAATTTTACCCAGCCCAAATATTTGGAAGATCATTGGGTAAAAAGTTCCAAGCAATACGGTAATCATGGCAATAGTAAACAGACCATTACTAAGTAAAAACAAAAAGCTTCTGCTTTTATAACTTTGTATAGCCTTCGATTTTATGTCGTCACCTCTAAAAATTTGGCTACCAAAACCGACTAACACGAGGGTAATTAAAATAGCGATGAGTACAACACCACGGGTGGGATCGACGGCAAAAGCATGCACAGAAGTAATAATGCCTGAACGTACAACAAATGTGCCAAGAATACTGAGCGAAAAAGTAATAAAAGAGAGGCCATAGCTCCATTTCATTAAACGCTTTTCTTGCTGGCTAATGATCAAACTATGCACCAGCGCCGTCCCTGTTAACCACGGTAAAAGTGAAGCATTTTCAACCGGGTCCCAGAACCACCAACCGCCCCAACCTAATTCATAATAAGCCCACCATGCGCCCAACAAGACACCACTGGTCAAAAAAGTCCACGCAATTAAACTAAATCGACGGCTAATTGCCAACCAATAAAAGGGAATCTCTTTCTGCCATAATGCTGCTAAAGCGAGTGCGAAACTAGACGAAAAACCGATATAACCGATATACAACAAAGGCGGGTGGAAGATTAACGCAACATCCTGAAGCATTGGATTGAGATCTCTGCCCTCTTCGGGGAAAACAGAATTTACTTCAAATGGATTAGATGCAAGCAGTGTGAAAAATGCAAACACACACACAAGAGTAGAGGATACGAGCAGGGCTTTAGCTAAGTAATCATCCGGTAGTTTTTTATAATTGAGTGCAATGGCTGAATTCCAAAGTGCCAACGTAACGACCCAAAATAAAAGTGATCCTTCGTGACCACCCCATACAGCTGCTCCCTTGAAGAAAACAGGTAACTGTGTATTGGAATGGGAAGCCACATAGACTAGTGAGAAATCATCAGTAACGAAGGCCACCGCTAACGCAATAATTGAGATTAGTGAGAAAAAAAGGCCGACATGAACCAATGAAAGCAATGTTCCAAGTGGAACTTCTTTTTTCATTAACCACTGATGGGGAACATAACACAAAGAAAAAAGAGAACTAATAGCAACGATGAGAAGAGAAAACTGACCGATTTCTGAATACATATAATTTTAATTAGGCTTGACCTGTAATAACAAGGTCAAGCCTATATTTCCTATACTACTGTCATTTGACCAGCATAAAGAACGAACGTACGTAACATTAGTACACCAACCAAACTTAGTACCGTTACAATAACAATGAATCCGTTTTTATGTCGAACCGCCGCTGGCATGAAGAAGTTAAGTGCTAATGGCGTTAACATACCAAAAATGATAACTCCCCACCAGAACCAAGTTGCCCAGAACCCACTACCAATCGCATTGTATGCAGCAACTTCACCTTGACCACCACTAAAGATAAGTCCCGTAAAGAAGCAGAGCATAACAAACAATTCAAACATCACGACGGGACGTTCAAAGCTATGGACCCACTTCGCCGTTGCACTTGTTGGTGACTGTTTAAACACAACAATACCGCCAAGCATACAGGCCGCAGCACCAGAGGATAAGCTTGAGAACAAGAATAGGATTGGTAAAACTGGATTATTGAGCATCGGGTACGTTTGTAGAGCCGATAGTAAAAACCCAGTATAAGCTGCCAACATGATCGCCATAAACCCTAAGAACAGTTCCCAGAAATTTTCGATCTTAGCGAGCTTAACAATAATGCCATCAACAAAAGAGAGTTGCTTCGGCATGTATTTCATAATGGTGTCTTTAAAGATAATTGCAATCCAGACAAATAGAACCATTAGATAGACTTGGAACAGAATAACACCCATCGACATAACCGAAGTGGTGTTAAAGTAGATCATGATTTTCCAAAATGCCAAAGGTTTGGTCAAGTGAAAAATCAGGATAGTAAGTCCAGAAATAATACCGAACGGCGCTATCCATGCAGTTGCTTTTAAGATGCCATCTTTAGCGGGGTCACCTTCTATGACTTTACGCTTCAGGTAAATAGATATCATCACAGCGCCAGCAGACATACCGGCTAAAAACAAATATATAGCGATTATCCAATCCCATACGAGGGTATCGAAATTAAATGCAGCTTCCATTTCTAAATCTCCCCTTTTTGGTGCGGAATTTTGTACAGTTTAGGTTTAGTGCCTAAATCCAGTTTATCTCTATAAAAAACGTTATTGTTTAATACCGCATTGATTTCTGATTTCGGGTCATTTAAATCACCGAACGTCAACGCTTTCGTTGGACACGACTCTACGCATGCAGGTAATTTCCCTGCCGCTAGGTTGGTATCACGACAGAAGTTACATTTATCTGCAGACTTATGCTCAGGGTGGAAAAAACGGACTTGGTACGGACAAGCCGCTAAACAATAACCACAACCGACGCACTTATCTTGATGGACGTCGACAATGCCAGTCTCTTCATCTGTATAAGCCGCGCCTGTAGGGCAAACCATTACACAGGGTGCATTCTCACAATGTTGACAAGATTTTCGTGTAAAACGGTAATCAACATCAGGATATTCACCTTTCGGCTCACTTCTAATAATCTCAAGCCTTGCTACACCTTCAGGAACATTATTTACTTCTCTACATGCATCCATACAAGCCGTACAGCCAATACAAGCTGTTTCGTCATGTACCATGCCATAACGCTTCTCGCCATCTTCCATCGTATTAGCAAGGGTCTTAGTGCTAAGAGCACCAGTACTTGCAACCCCGGTAGTGAAGATAACGGCGCCTGCGCCAGTCAAAAAATTTCGTCTAGAACAACTCATGTCATCTCTCCTACTCATTGTCTTCTTTGTTTAGCTTAGCTCTCTTCATTTTCGTGAAGTCTGAGTGGCAATCGACACATAACTGTACTCTTTGTTTATGATCAAAGCTGAGTACTTTTGCTTTACTAGCGTGGACGTTATGACAATTGGTGCAGGTCAGGTTTTTTGCATGGACATCGTGTGTCCAAAACTTTTCGCGCAAATCGTCTGGCTTATGACAGTCGGTGCACTCTTTATTCGCTTTCAATATTTCGCTTTGCGTCAGCACTTGCTTTTCGGTACCTGGCTGAGATTGAGCTTCGAAATACTTGGTCACCTTTGGAGCGCCATTACGATGCTTCGAGCCAATCTTATTATGACAATCAGCACACTTGACTTGCTTACCAAGTATATCAACCGCATTGTAACCATGAGACTCATGCAAAGAAGAATAAGATTCCTTGTGACACTTCGCACATTGCTTATCTTTACGTGAGATCACCAGTTTTTTTCTTTCTGGTTCTGCGGTAGCGGTGGTATCACTTGCAGTTTCCGCATAAACATTTATAGAGAAACCATAGAGACATAATATAAGAAGTGACTTCAGCATTATGGCTATGGTCAACTTGATATTGGCCATTTTTTTCCTTTCCTTAATTCAGAATACTCTAATGTATTAATGAATGATATTTCTGAATAAGTATAAAAACTCTACAGGATTAATTTACAATAACCCTAAACGATAATAATTCTTATTATGGAACAGCCACAACGCTATTAAAAGTATTATAAATAACTATATTAATATTACCTAATTTTAATATCACATAGTGACCAATTTCACCTTATTTTTTCTGAGGTTTGGCGACGTAACTTCTTGAATAGGAAGAATTATTGACTATAGCGCCTACCCCTTTATAGGTATATGAAACAAAGCGTGTCCGTGATCACCTTATTTAATTGATCTAAAACAAATTAATAAGCCCGCTATATACCTTATTTATTTTTTACGTCTAATATATACGGGTACCTCCTATTCTTATTTAGGATACCAGTCCACAACGCTAGGTATAAAAATAAACGGAGTAATAAATTGAATAATCATATAAACATGGAGATAACACCATGAGTAAGCACTGGGTATCTAAGTCAGTAGCAATTCTAGCGGCGGGCTTGTTAAGCGCTTCTGTTGTTGTAGCTGCAGACGGAAAGATTGGCGACCCTCGTAACGAATCATTCGAGAGCAGTCATTCACAACAATACGAAACTTGGAAAGCAACTTCTGAGAGCACTGAAAAAACGGATGCTTTAGCTGGCGATCCGAACATGGTCATTATGTGGGCTGGTTACGGTTTCTCTAAAGACTATAACAAGGCACGTGGTCACTTTTACGCTATAGACGATTTACGAGCAACACTTCGTACTGGCGCACCTAAAGACGAAAAGACTGGGCCTATGCCTATGGCATGTTGGAGCTGTAAAGGCCCTGACGTGGCTCGTGTTATTGAAGAAAAAGGTGAAGACGGTTATTTTGAAGGTAAATGGGCACGTTTAGGCCACGAGATAGTTAACCCTATCGGTTGTTCTGATTGTCACAATACTAAGAGCGAAGCATTCAAAAATGGCGAACCTGATCTAATGATCACTCGTCCATATGTTGAGCGCGCGTTTGAATCTATTGGTATGCCATTTGATCAACAATCTGATATCGAAAAACAAGCAACAGTTTGTGCTCAGTGTCACGTTGAATACTATTTCACTGGTCCAAATAAGTCTGTTAAATTCCCTTGGGACCAAGGTACTACCGTCGATGACATGGAGCAGTATTACGATGCTCTTAACTTCAAAGACTGGACTCATAAAGTATCTAAAGCACCGATGCTGAAAGCTCAACACCCAGGTTTCGAAACTTGGAGAGTGGGCATACACGGTAAGAACGGTGTAGTTTGTGCTGATTGTCACATGCCTAAAGTTGAAAAAGACGATGGTACTGTTTATACAGACCATAAAGTGGGTAACCCACTTGACGCATTTGACAACACTTGTGCACAGTGTCACACACAAGAAAAAGAATACTTCCAAGGCGTTGTTTCTACACGTAAAGCTCAAGTTACTAACATGAAGCTTATCGCTGAGAAACAAATTGTTGCGGCTCACTTCGAAGCGGGTGAAGCTTGGAAAGCTGGCGCGACAGAAGAAGAAATGAAAGATATCTTAATGGATATCCGTCACGCACAATGGCGTTGGGACTATGCAATTGCATCTCACGGTGTCCATATGCATGCTCCTGAAGTTGCACTAGAAATTCTAGGTACTGCAGTAGACAGAGCGGCAGACGCTCGTACTAAGATTATTCGTCTACTTGCTAAGAAAGGCATTACTGACCCAATTCAAATCCCAGACATCTCTACTAAAGCTGCTGCACAAAAAGCACTAGGTATGGATATGGATAAGATGAATGCTGAGAAACAGGAGTTCCTCAAGACTCTCGTTCCTGAGTGGGAAGCGAAAGCCAAAGCCCGTCAAGACAAGTACACTTATTAATAGAGAAGTGAGGTCAACACCTCTCCGTTGACTTCAAATTAAATGCCAGCTTTTGCTGGCATTTTTCATTTTTGCAATCCTAATTTTTCTTCAAACATCAACTTGGAAACGAATGGTTCCGGTGTGTTAGTATATTTCGTTGGCGTATATGCGTATGTAATAGAGAAGCACTCAATATCAATTAGTTGTTCAAGTATACAACCTGAATATAAAATATTGTCTAATTGTGTTGGTGTGTTTCGTTGATCTTTGAATAACGAGTCGCCCCAATTGGCTCTAGATTGGCTAGGCAATAAACTTGCCCACTCTTCGACCATCAAACAAACCACCGATTTAGTTGCGCTCTGGCGTCATCTCTTCACCAAGATTGATTGGTTTTAAAAGAATTAAACGATTCAATCTTGGCTATGGTTGATTGCAGAGGACTTAAGATTGACCACGCTATTCAATCCAAACATAAGTGCAGATTACTCCCACCAGGGTTAAACTGTTGGTTGCAATCGGACTAATCGATTTGAGTAATATACACAATAAGGCTAAGCGTCGAAACGGATATACACTGCACACTCTTGTATAGATAGAAAGGAAATGGCCTAAAATGAAACGAATAGCTTAAAAATATCACCCATTAGTTAGTTGCAAGCAACCTGTTCAATTAAAAAGATGAGAGCAAGCCAACTAGCCTGCCAAAACAACAGCCAACATGCAGAGCAAGCACTCAATATCAAGAAACTAAGAACTACTTAGTTTGTAGTGCTTGGGTTCTGTTTATAGAGTTAATAATTGCTACTCTGTCTATGCCTTGGCGTTCTGAATCTAACACTTTTTGCCAAGTCTCAATCGCGTCATCATATCTAAAACTAATGAAATGGTCATTAGCGATGAGCATTAAGGCCGTATCGTTTAGTTGATCCTTAGACAAAGCGATATCCAGTAATTTATTTACTTCTTGAGTCATGCGCTGTGAGCTTAAATAATATAAGGCCGTGGCTTTTGCGGCGTAAATGGTCGATGATGGTTCATCAGTCAATCGCAACACGTAACCAAAGCACGTGTCTGCATTGGTAAATTCTCCATTTGCAAAATATCCTTGACCCAATTGAAACCACAGATCCGCATTATTTTTGTCTTCCCTTAGTTTGTCTTGAATCTCGACAATGATTTCATCGATAGTTAATGGAACGGCAAGTTTTACAACCTTGGTTTGCTCCTTATCTGGAGACACGATATAAAACCAAGAAAGCGTGCAAATAGAAGATAAAGTGATAGATACGACCAGTGGAGTTAATAAGCTGCTCTTTTTTTGATATCTAAAATGAAACAGAAAAATGATGAGCGTGAGTAACAAACAGAGAATTAAAACAGGCATATGAATTGATATAGAAAATAAGAATTGTCGCAATACGATAGCATTTCAAGCATAAAAAAACCGGGCTTTCGGCCCGGTTTTTTTATTAATTTTAGCCGTTAATTACTCTTCAGAGTCAACGTCAGCATCACCTTCGATGTCATCATCGCTCGTTTCAGAATCTTGAGTATCAGTCACTGATTCAGATTCATTAGTCGGGTCAATTTCTTCCCCTTCTAATTCCTCTATTTCAGCTTCCTCTATTTCATCAATTCTTTGCAATGCAACAACATTCTCATCTTCAGATGTTCTGATTAGCGTAACACCTAGTGTATTACGTCCAACCTGATTAACTTCAGAAACACGAGTACGTACCAATGTGCCAGCGTCGGTGATCATCATAAACTCATCACCATCTACAACTTGCACAGCACCGACAACTTGTCCGTTACGCTCAGAGACCTTAATCGAAACCACACCTTGTGTAGCACGACCTTTCGTTGGGTACTCTTCTAATGAAGTTTGTTTACCGTAACCATTTTGTGTCACCGTTAATATATTCCCTTCATTAGCAGGAACAATTAGCGAAACAACTTGGTCACCATTAACCAGCTTCATACCACGAACACCAGCCGCTGTACGGCCCATTCCTCGAACAAGCTCTTCTTTAAAGCGAACCACTTTACCCGTTTTCGAGAACAGCATGATATCGCTATTACCATCGGTAATATCAACACCAATGAGAGAATCATCATCTCTCAGATTCACAGCAATAAGACCGTTTGAACGTACATTAGCAAAGCTTGCTAGTGACGTTTTCTTCACAGTACCATCACCAGTCGCCATAAAGATAAACTTATCTTCAGAGTATTCAGTTACTGGTAAAATAGCCGTGATTCTTTCGTTTTCTTCTAGAGGTAGAATATTAACAATAGGTTTACCACGTGCATTTCGACTTGCTTGAGGAAGTTGGAATACTTTCAAGCGATACGCCTTGCCTCTCGTAGAGAAACAGAGAATGTTGTCGTGAGTATTGGCGACGAGTAGACGTTCGATATAATCTTCGTCTTTCATCTTAGTCGCACTCTTACCCTTACCACCTCGACGCTGTGCCTCGTAGTCATTCAGGATTTGATACTTAACGTAACCTGCATGAGACAAAGTAACCACAACATCTTCTTGAGCAATGAGTTCTTCCATATCCATATCATGGACAGCGGCAATAATTTCGGTGCGACGCTCATCACCAAAATTGTCCCTGACAATTTCTAGCTCTTCACGAATCACTTCCATCAAACGATCAGTATCGGAAAGAATAAGCATCAACTCAGCAATTTCTTCAAGAAGTGCTTTATACTCTTCAACAATTTTCTCGTGTTCTAAACCAGTCAGTCTGTGTAAACGAAGCTCTAGGATAGCTTGAGCTTGTTGTTCTGTTAGATAGTATTGGCCATCACGAATACCAAACTGGTCTTCTAGCCACTCTGGACGAGCAGCATCGGTACCAGCTCGTTCAAGCATTCCCGCAACATTACCAAGGTCCCAACCGCGAGCAACTAAGCCAGCTTTCGCTTCCGCAGGCGTCGATGCGTTACGAATCAATTCGATGATTTCATCGATATTCGCCAGTGCTAGCGCAAGACTCTCTAAGATATGTGCACGATCACGCGCTTTACGAAGTTCGAAGATAGTACGGCGTGTAACAACCTCACGACGGTGATCAACAAAACACTTCAACATTTCTTTAAGATTGAATAGTTTAGGCTGGCCGTTATCTAGCGCAACCATGTTGATACCGAACGTTGTTTGAAGCTGAGTCAATGAATAGAGGTTATTTAGAACCACTTCCGCAACCGCATCACGCTTACATTCGATAACAATACGCATGCCATCTTTATCAGACTCATCACGTAGGGCACTGATACCTTCTACCTTTTTATCTTTAACAAGCTCGGCAATCTTTTCGATTACGCGTGCCTTATTAACCTGATAAGGTATTTCAGTAACAATGATCGTTTCTTTACCGTTCTTTTCAGATTCGATATGCGCTTTTGAACGCATGTAAACTTTACCGCGTCCGGTATTATAGGCTTCAACAATCCCTTTACGCCCGCTGATTAAAGCAGCCGTTGGGAAGTCAGGACCTGGAATAAAGTCCATAAGTTCTTCGATAGTGATTTCTTCATTATCGATAAACGCTAGGCAACCAGCAATAACCTCATTCAAGTTATGAGGAGGGATATTTGTTGCCATACCAACCGCGATACCAGACGAACCATTAACCAACAATGTTGGTACCTTCGTCGGTAGAACTGCTGGAATAAATTCTGTTCCGTCGTAGTTAGGGACGTAATCTACTGTTTCTTTATCAAGGTCAGCAAGAAGTTCATGAGCGATCTTCGACATACGGACTTCCGTATAACGCATCGCTGCTGCTGAGTCCCCATCAATAGAACCAAAGTTACCCTGGCCATCGACCAACATGTAACGTAAAGAAAACGGTTGTGCCATACGAACTATCGTGTCGTATACCGCACTATCACCGTGAGGGTGATATTTACCGATTACATCACCCACAACACGGGCAGATTTTTTATATGCTTTGTTCCAATCATTACCAAGCACATTCATCGCGAATAAAACGCGGCGGTGTACTGGTTTTAGGCCATCACGCACATCAGGAAGAGCACGACCAACGATGACAGACATCGCGTAGTCTAAATAAGAACTTTTCAGCTCATCTTCAATGTTTATGGGCGTGATTTCTTTAGCTAGATCGCTCATAGAGCCATTTTCCCTCTATATTTTGATCGTATATTCGATACGTACAAGGTCGCAAAATATAACACAAAACTTATCGTATCCGCACCACTTTCCATCACCTTTTATGATGTTGTGGCATCAAAAAGTTGCAAATCCTATGAAAGACGCGTTTCTGTGTGCTAATTTATTGAATAGTGATGATTTTGTGAGCAGAAAAAATACGCTATTCGCATTTGTTGTTGAGAAAATAAGGCGTAGGTAAAGCTCGTAGCAAGAAATAGACAACGAAGAGATAACATTATCTATTTGTTGCTAAAAGGCACGATAGAGCCGCGCTGGTTTTCTCTCAATGCGGTATTATATTGGTGTTATGCGTTTACCTTCTCCCACAAGGCTTAATTTATCGATCTGAGCTCAAAGTTAATCGCTTTATTGTGATGAAACCAACAAGCCACTTACCGTTTGTATAGGTTGAAAGTCATCTCGTTTCGTTAACCATACCGCCATTGCGTCTGCTTTTTCAGGCCACGCTGATAACTCAAAGCGCCAGTTCTGTTCTGCTAGTAATTGTTGTTTATCTAAAACAACAAAATCGTGCTCCAATTTTTTACCTCTGTTTTCGCCTGCTTTAATTTCTGTGGTCTCATCCATGGCGAGCAAGACAAGGTGCGCGATATATTCACCTTTTGCGCTATACGAAAGATCAAATTGATTCCCTGAACGCGTAACCATGAGTTTTCCGGCAACAGAAGCCGAATTAAAAGGCAATTGGTCTCTCGAAAAATAACCTCTCCATTCTCGGCCATCAACAAAAAAACCCGGTGTGTAAACGGAAGATGAAGCACCATAGCTTTTATACAAGCGTTGTCGTTGAGTAAAAGAAGGATGTGAAAATTCGTCTTTCCAACCAAGGTAGTTCCAATAATCCACATGAAAAGCGAGCGGAATAACTTCAGTCCATAAACCAGAATGTTGTTGGAATTGACTCAAATACTTATCAGCAGGCGGACAGCTCGAACATCCTTCAGATGTAAACAGCTCGATTAATTGCGCTGGTTGCCCTTCATGTGACCAAATCTGATCGCTAGCGAATGTTAGCGATGAATGAGAAACAGATGTGATCATTAACATAACAGTAAAGAAAGTGATCTTGTTCATACTCTACTCCTTATTTTGAGCCTAATAATGAGACCTCCTTTGGCACAGATAAATTTCATACTGGTTGCAACATTCTATCTTCCTCACTAATCAAAAATCTGCATTAGCGAACCGCTTTATTGAGGCCGTTCCTTTCAAGTCGCGGCAATATCTGTTTATAATCCATTATGAATACCATCAATGAAGAATAAGTAATGTCACCAACAGTGAACGTCGATCCAGAAGAGATCAGAAAATTTGAAGAAATGGCATCAAGATGGTGGGACCTTGATGGGGAATTTAAGCCGTTACATCAAATCAATCCGCTACGGTTAAACTATGTATTAGATAAAGCCAATGGTTTATTTGATAAAAAGGTATTAGACGTTGGCTGTGGTGGTGGTATTTTATCTGAAAGCATGGCTAAGCAAGGTGCACAAGTGACAGGGTTAGATATGGGCAAAGAGCCATTGGAAGTCGCGAGGTTGCATGCATTGGAGACAAAAACCAACCTAACCTACATCCAAAGCACAATAGAAGAACACGCAGAACAGAATCCAAATAGCTATGAGGTCATCACTTGCATGGAGATGCTGGAGCACGTGCCTGACCCACTTTCTATTATCCGTGCGTGTGAAAAGCTAATTAAGCCAGGTGGCCATGTATTCTTTTCAACACTGAACCGAAATTTCAAATCTTACCTGTTTGCCATCGTAGGTGCAGAGAAGATTTTAAAGATTGTTCCTCAAGGTACGCATCACCATGATAAATTCATCAAACCTTCAGAGTTGTTGACGATGGTAGACAAAACCAACCTGTTAGAATTAGGGATTACAGGGCTACATTACAACCCATTATTTGATTCTTATCGCTTGGGCCCACGAGTCGATGTAAATTATATTGTTCATACTCAACTTCCCGTTTAGCGTCTGCTAATTTGACGACAAATTAGACGGGTTTTGCATAATAATTGGATCAAGATCTTTAAATGTAAAACTCGTCAAAGATCAAGGAAAATATTTTTATTTTCTTTTCAAAACAGTATTCAATTAGCTTCCTTTTTATTGCTACTAATCCTCGTCTTATTTGCTCAGTAAGTGCCTACTAACTGATTACCTACATTTTCTAAGTTATCCACAAACTAACCCACAACCTGAATCTTGAAAATTTCTTAAAAACGCACTATCTTGTAAGTCGCTCCACACAACACCCCTACATGTAGTGTTTTTCCATTTTTCATTTAGGGGGTATTGATCACACAAGCCCCTATTGCTTTTACAAAAATTACAAAAAAAGGGCTTTAGTCAGTCTTATTAGGGATATCGACAATAATGAACCAGCAACTCACCGTTACTAAACGTAATGGCCGTAAAGAAATCATTGATCTAGAAAAGATCCATCGCGTGATCACATGGGCCGCAGAGGGTCTAGACAATGTTTCCGTCTCTCAAGTTGAAATCAAATCTCACATCCAGTTCTATGATGGCATTACCACTAGTGATATTCACGAAACCATCATAAAGTCGGCTGCTGACCTTATCTCAGAAGAGACGCCAGATTATCAATATCTGGCCGCACGACTTTCTGTCTTTCACTTGCGCAAAAAAGCTTATGGTCAATACGAGCCACCCACTCTTTACAATCAAGTTTCTAAGCTCGTTGGTAACGGTAAATACGACAAACACCTTCTAGAAGATTACTCAGAGCAAGAGTTCGTTCAAATGGACGAATTTATTGACCACAAGCGTGATTTGGACTTCTCATACGCCGCAGTAAAACAACTCGAAGGTAAGTATTTTGTACAAAATCGTGTAACAAAAGAGATATATGAGAGTGCTCAGTTTCTATATATTCTTGTTGCAGCTTGCCTATTCGCCAAGTATCCACGAGATACACGACTTGATTACGTAAAGCGTTTCTACGACGCGGTCTCTACTTTTAAAATTTCTTTGCCTACACCGATTATGTCTGGTGTCCGTACGCCTACCCGTCAATTTAGCTCTTGCGTTCTTATTGAATGTGACGATAGTCTTAATTCAATCAACGCGACGTCAAGCTCAATTGTACGTTATGTGTCCCAGCGCGCAGGTATTGGTATTAACGCTGGTAGAATTCGAGCCTTGGGTTCCGAGATCCGTGGCGGAGAAGCCTTCCACACTGGTTGTATCCCATTCTACAAATATTTCCAAACTGCTGTAAAATGTTGTTCTCAAGGCGGCGTCCGTGGTGGTGCTGCAACAGTCTTCTATCCGATATGGCACGGCGAAGTACAGTCTCTATTAGTTTTGAAGAACAACCGAGGAGTGGAAGAAAACCGTGTCCGCCACATGGATTACGGAGTACAAATCAATAAAACAATGTATTCGCGATTGATTAAAGGCGCCAACATTAGCTTATTCTCTCCCTCTGATGTTCCCGGTTTATACGATGCGTTCTTCGAAGACCAAGACAAGTTTGAACAACTCTATGTTCAATACGAAGCGGACAAGAGCATTAAACGTGAAACAGTGAAGGCACTTGATCTGTTCTCACTGCTCATGCAGGAAAGAGCGTCAACGGGTCGTATCTACGTTCAAAACGTCGATCACTGTAATACTCACAGTCCATTTGATCCAAGTGTTGCACCTATACGCCAGTCAAACCTATGCCTTGAGATTGCGCTGCCAACCAAACCACTTAACAACGTTGAAGATGACAGCGGCGAGATAGCACTCTGTACCTTGTCTGCATTCAACTTGGGCGCCATCAAATCATTAGACGACTTCGAAGAGTTATCCGAACTTGTAGTAAGGGCGTTAGACGCTCTGCTCGACTATCAAGACTATCCGTTGCCAGCTGCATACAAATCGACAATGAATCGTCGCACCTTAGGTGTTGGCGTGATCAACTACGCCTACTACCTTGCAAAAAATGGTGTACGTTATTCCGACGGCAGTGCGAACAGCCTAACCCACAAAACCTTTGAAGCTATTCAATATTACTTATTAAAAGCATCGGTTAAGTTGGCAAAAGAACAAGGCCCTTGTCCTTCTTTTAATGAGACACGCTATTCGCAAGGTATTCTCCCAATTGATACCTATAAAAAAGATATCGATCAGATCTGTGATGAAGTACTTCATTACGACTGGGAAACGCTACGAGAAGAGATAAAAACTCACGGTCTTCGTAACTCAACATTGACTGCATTGATGCCATCTGAGACTTCTTCACAAATCTCAAACGCAACCAACGGTATAGAACCACCACGTGGTTACGTTTCAGTCAAGGCGTCGAAGGATGGTATTCTTAAGCAAGTTGTACCTGAGTATCAAGCGCTCAAAAACAACTATGAACTGTTGTGGACTATCCCCCAAAATGACGGATATCTTCATCTAGTTGGTATCATGCAAAAATTTGTCGACCAAGCAATTTCTGCCAACACGAACTACGATCCGGCCGCACACTCCAGTGGCAAAGTACCGATGAAACTTCTGCTTAAAGATCTACTCACTGCCTATAAATTCGGTGTGAAAACACTGTATTATCACAACACCCGAGACGGTGCGAGTGACGACCAAGGCAAAGACGTGATCGTAAAAGAAGATGAAGATTGCGAAGGCGGCGGTTGCAAGATTTAACGCTATTACCTTATTAAAGTCTCAATTAAGATGTCTCGAGACTAAATCAGTGTGTCGAGACTAAATCAGAAAAATACTATGCTCTAAGTTTCTAACGAATTAGGGCAAGAAGGGAAACAAGCGACCATGGCTTACAGTACTTTTACGCAAATTAAGAATGACCAATTAAAGGAACCTATGTTTCTGGGTCAACCGGTAAATGTTGCTCGTTACGATCAACAAAAATTTGAAATTTTCGAAAAGTTGATTGAAAAGCAACTTTCGTTTTTCTGGCGTCCTGAAGAAGTTGATGTATCCAGCGATCGTATCGATTACAACAAGTTACCTGAACATGAAAAACACATATTCATCAGTAACCTAAAATATCAGACATTACTTGATTCAATACAAGGTCGTAGCCCTAATGTGGCATTGTTACCTCTTGTATCACTACCAGAAGTTGAGACATGGATTGAAACATGGTCGTTTTCAGAAACGATTCACTCTCGTTCGTATACGCATATCATTCGCAATATCGTCAATAATCCTAGTGAGGTTTTTGATGACATCGTTGAAAATGAATACATTCAAAATCGAGCCAAAGATATCTCACGTTATTACGATGACCTCATCGTCTTGACCAACGATTATCACCGCTACGGAGAAGGTAAGCACACCATCAACGGCGAAACTGTTGTGGTTGATTTACACACCTTAAAGACAAAACTGTACCTTTGTTTGATGTCGGTTAACGCACTAGAAGCGATTCGCTTTTACGTAAGTTTTGCCTGCTCTTTTGCATTCGCCGAACGTGAATTAATGGAAGGTAATGCCAAGATCATCAAATTAATTGCACGGGATGAAGCACTCCATCTTACTGGTACTCAGTATATGATTAACCTGCTTCGAAATGGTCAAGATGATTTTGCCTTCGTTCAAATTGCAGAAGAGTGTAAACAAGATTGTTTCGACCTATTTAAAGCGGCAGCGGAACAAGAAAAAGAGTGGGCGGAATATCTATTTAAAGATGGATCGATGATTGGTCTAAACAAGGATATTTTGTCACAATACGTGGAATACATTACCAATACCCGTATGCAAGCCGTCGGCCTTGATATTGCGTACCCAGAAGCAACATCCAATCCTATTCCTTGGATCAACGCTTGGTTATCGTCTGACAATGTGCAGGTCGCACCGCAAGAAGCTGAAATCAGCTCCTATCTGGTCGGACAAATTGATAATGAAGTCGATGCGGACGATTTCGGAGATTTTGAACTGTAAGATGTTACTGAAAAATTGTTCAAATAAACCTTTAACTTGTTTACGGAAGCGAGTTAAAGGCTCAACGCAAATTTACTATCACCGATAAGTGTCAAAATGTTTAAACTTAATATCAACTCTCTATCCCCTATCTTGTCCACAACAGACCAAACCGTTCTGGAAGCGATGGAATCTGCAGGTTTGCAACCCGAGTACCATTGCCGAGATGGGCACTGTGGCGCATGCCGATGTGAATTAATGGAAGGGGAAGTAGAAGAAGTTGGATTTAAGATGGCTTATACGAGTTCTAAAGAAATTTTGCCCTGCATAAGCAAGGCAAAATCTAATCTTGTATTAACCAAAGTAAACTATCAGATAAAGGCTAAATCAGCCTGATCATCTTTAGATTTCCTGTCTGACTCTAGATGATTATCGACAGAGAAACAGAGTTGATTTACCGCTTGGCAAACATCTAAAATCGGCCGATGACTTAGGATATTCTCCGCATACGATTGACTGACTCTTTTATCTGCAATGTGCCTCCCATCATCGTCAAACAAGGATAGACGATAGCCCTCGTTTTTTGACGATCTTTGATCATATGGAAGATCCACCCAGAGAGAAATGACATCTTTTTGTCGCGTGCTGCACGTCTCACCTAGTAGAATTCTCTGGCCAGAAACTTTATACCACACTTCGATTTTTGATTGACTCAACATTGCTCAAACCTCCTGCCATCCATGGGGAGTTCGCTTATGTCACAACGAACGGTGTTCATTCTCGAACATCATAATTGAGTTTACGACATTTCAAATTTTAAGCTAGATACATTATTGAGACAAACCCTTAGTCATTAACAACCCATTGTTTTAAAATAATATAACACTTAGATTTTATTGTTATAAGGTAATGTCGAAAAATTAATGTTTTTCCTAAAACAATAATAAAAGCCACCGTCTTATAAACTTTTACCCGTTTGTCTCAATGAATATTGCTCGCTATTTTACTTGAAAATTAAAGCAATGCAGCGGGTACAAACAGCTCCCGTATGCGATGAATAAACCCATAATTGCCGAAGATTGGTTTATTTTCTTCATGTCTACGAAGCATATCAAGCAAGATCGCAGCGATCACTTTCGCTTGATCTTGAGGGTTATAGTTTCGACTCAGTTCTACCCATTGGCCCCACTCTCCAGAAGACGTAGACAGCGAAACAGCCACTTTATTTTCGCTAATTTTCCCGACGGCCAATCCAATCTCACTCCCTGTTTTCTCACGAATTGAAGCGGCTAAAGCTAACGCAGCGGCAATGGGATCTTGTTCGTGGTTATCAAAAGAATCCATTTTATTTAGTACCCATGCCTGTTTAAAATAGTCATGCGTTTTTATGTTCATCTGTAACGAACTAGATAGGTAGCCGCCGGTTGCAGACTCAGCTACAGAGACTCGTCGTTGAGACTCAGCCAAAAGGTCTCCAATGTTATCCAGCATTGTTTCATCAACACTCACCACATTCTCTCCAAGGTGAGCATAGATTATTTTTAATAAGCTCAATCGGACTTCTGGCTGATTCGTAGGCCCGAATAATTTAACTTCAATATAGGGAATATAAGAGCGATAACCCAACTCAAACCCCGCAGGTAACACTATTTTATCCAAATTTGTTGCAATTCCTGATTCACCTAAACCAAATGTATACATACGGCTTACTTCGAACGGTGACGTATCTGGATAGGTTGTTTTTAAATACGGCAATATTTCACCATCAACCATATGTTTTAATTCGCTTGGAACCCCTGGCGTAAAGAAAAATCGAGCGTCATTGATCATCAGGGTAAAACCACAAGCAGTACCAACCGGATTATCCACAATCTCCGCTTTTTCAGGCAACATCGCTTGTTTTAGATTACTGTCGTGCATCTTTCTACCAAGACGGGCGAACATCGTTTGCATTACCTCGACCCATTCAGGGAATAACCTCAATTCTTGTTCCGCAGCAACTGCCACTGCTTCTGCGGTAAGATCATCGGTCGTGGGCCCAAGTCCTCCATTTACAATAACGATATCGTGATTGAGGCTAAGAGAAATAAGTTCATTAACAAGCGCTTTTTTTTGGTCACCAACGGTGCTTCTTTTTGAAAGGGAAAAGCCCTCTTCATAAAACCGGCGCGACAACCAAGCAGCATTGGTGTCAACGATATCACCGTGAAGAACCTCTTCACCGGTGCTAAGCATAGCAATATTAAGCATTGTATTGACCTATTTTATAATTAAAGCGATGTTAAGTAATTATTTGTGATTATACAGAGTATAAGTTACGTCAGATTATGATGTGATGTCGAGAAATGATTATAAAAGTATGAGAATTCAAAGATTTTCAGCTAATCTAAATAATGTTGTCTCGTCTGTGGCTCCACTTACTCTACAACATTAGGTATTATTACAAACTAGCCTCATAGACAATCTATGTATATGGACATTCATATTTTCAAGGAACGCACATTGAAACCAGAAACCACAATGAAGAGTACAACGTCATCAATGAGCCGTCTATTTGCTTCATCTTCTGCGCTTCTTATGGTCTCTAGTGCATACTCAGCTCAATATGATACCAATCAGCATATCGAATTTTCTTACACGATAGATTGTGACAGTCAACTTAACTACTGTATAGAAAAAGACCCTTTTGTTGCTCATTCGATCTTTTCATTAGATGCCGACCCGGCAAAGTCTTCAACGATAGCAGAAAATGAAGAACGGCCTCTTTACCTTACTATCAGTCAAGAAAAAGACTGGCAATACCTAAAAGAACAGACATACACCATATTGGGGCTAAGTGTTGCTACCGTTGGTTTAATGACTCTTTTACCAGAATCAATCACCAAATGGGATGATGACTCCAAGAGCGCAAGCAACCTAGGCCAAAAATGGAAAGACAATGTAAAGGCTGGTCCTGTCTGGGATAAAGATGAACATATATTAAACTACATTATGCACCCCTATTTTGGTGGTGTTTACTATACTGCTGCACGCCATTCTGGTTTCGATGAGTTTGAATCGTTTATCTATTCTTGGACCATGTCGACATTTTTCTGGGAATATGGTGTAGAGGCATTTGCAGAAATCCCATCTTGGCAGGATCTGTTTATTACTCCATTTTTCGGCGCTATGGTCGGCGAAATAATGTTTGAAGCCGAACAGGACATCGTTGCTAACGGTGGCGAAGTCATGGGCTCGGAGTCAATGGGTAGCTTTTCTCTCTTTTTCCTAAACCCTGTAGGACACATTCATTATTGGGTGACGGATGCATGGGGTGGAGAAGCAGAATTCAATTTTGTCTCTACACCTTGGTTCGGTAATCAAGATGCCGCCAGTTTCGCGATGGACGCTGGAGCTTCGTACGACTATCAGTTTGTTGGTGCAGAATTAAAAATAAAATTTTAATTACAAAACATGATATTCCTCCGAATTCAAGCTTGAAATATAGACCCCAGTCAAGCTTTCTCAGCAGATTAGGCCTACACTAAATATAACATTTCAATTCATATAGTTAGGTCTGCGTCATACATGGAGGGTTTTCTATGAATAAAACGTTTATTGTCAATTTCGTCGGTAAAGCGACACCGTCTACTATTAAATCGTTTGCGGCCGCTACTCATGAAAATGGGGGGAAATGGCTAATCAGTAAAGTTAATTTTATAGAAGACCAAGTTGCTGCGGTCATTAAAATTGACTTGCCAGAAGAAAATGAAGACAAAGTTAAAGACGCCATTAGGAAAGACCCTAATTTGCTCGTGAAATTTACCGATAGTGATACGGCATCACACAATGCAGAGGAGATCTTCCAACTGCGGTTAGATTCTAACGATCGAGCTGGTATTGTAAATGAGATTACCAATGTACTCGACGGGCAAGGTATCAACATCCTAGATATGGACTGTCAACGCGTCTTTATTGCTGGCGGCGGCGGTGTAAGCTCTAGCTTATTTACCGCAAACTTATCTATTCGTTTACCAAAAGAGATGGCCATTAAGGATGTGACTCATGAGCTTGAATCATTGAGCGAGGATACAAGGGTTATTCTTAGTACGTGATTATCTGATTCCACATCTGAATAAATGACGATGAAAAAACACCCTCTTTTAGGGTGTTTTTTTGCTCAATAGACGCTGTACTTGTCATCTTCCACAAAGCGAACATTTAAATACTAGTTAATATTCCATTGTGAAAGAGAACGCTTGAAATCGGCATAATTGAATTCATTCAATTTATCAATATTACCATTTAAGCGTTGGCAGTAAATTGATGGCATTTTTAGTCCATTAAACCAATTTAGTTTCACCATGGTGTAGCCAGCACTGTCCATAATACGCAACCTTTGACCTATCTTTAACGGCTGCGAAAATGTAGCTTCACAGAATTGGTCACCAGCAAGGCAAGAGCAAGAACCAATAATGTATTCATGCTGACCATTTTTGTCTGCTTCGAATATCGACGCAGGTTCATCATAAATTAACGTATCGAGTCTATGCGCTTCTGTAGCAGAGTCGACAATGGCTGTCTGCTTTTCATTCTCAATAATATCCACTACTGATACCACCAAATCGGTCGTTTTGGTAATAATGGCTTCGCCCGGTTCCAGATAAAGCTGAACCGCATGCCTGTCTGAAAATTGCTTCAGCGCTTTGGCCAATTTATCGATGTCATAACCCGGCCATGTAAAAAAGACACCGCCACCTAAACTCACCCACGCCAGTTTATCGAGATAGTGACCAAATCGAGAAGATATTACATCCAACAATTTAATAAAGGCATCAACGTTTTTGTTTTCGCAGTTCATATGGAACATTGCCCCATCGAGACAATCGAAAACCTCTTCGGTTAACTGATCGACCTGAACCCCTAAACGGGAATAACGGCGTGAGGGGTTAGCCAAATCTTGTCCTGCATAACTCACGCCTGGGTTTAGTCTAAGCCCTATTGACACTTTACCTTCAGCCATATGACGATAAGCCGCTAACTGGGATTGAGAGTTAAATATTAATTTGTCGCATATCGGCACCACGGCTTTAATATCTTCTTCGCTATAACCAACACTATAGGCGTGGGTTTCACCACCGAAGGTCTCGTAACCAAGCTTTACCTCATAAGGTCCACTGCTCGTCGTCCCATCGAGATAAGGCTTGATTAGGTCGAACACCCCCCACGTAGAGAAACACTTAAGTGCCAAGACCAGTTTTACGTCGGACTGCTCTTTTAAATAACGAGCTTTCTCTAGATTCTCTATCAACGCTTCTTCATTGATCATGAAATACGGTGTCGGAAGTTGTTCTGTCTTCATTCGTTCCAGCTTTAGTCAATATTTTCAGTAAGTGGGTGTGGCGTCTTTGTTCCATCAGATTTAAACCACGAAAACTCAATAAATCCGATTCGCTTTAAGACTCTCTGCTCTTATTTTAGAATCTGGATATTAGGTTGCTTAACCTCAAGTTCCTGCACATGCCAATCTAACCCAAGTTCTGGCATGGTTTCTAAGAATGGGTCTGGGTCGAGTTGCTCCATATTAAATACACCCGCTTCTGCCCAATGACCACGAAAATATTGCAATGCAGCCGTAATGGCTGGTACACCCGTCGTATATGAAATGGCCTGATGTTCTACATCTTCATACGCTACTTCATGGTCAGCATTGTTATAGATAAACACGCTACGTGGCTTGCCATCCTTATTACCTTGCACCCAAGTGCCTATGCAGGTTTTTCCTGTATACCCAGGAGCTAAAGAGGTTGGGTCTGGTAATATCGCTTTCAATACCTTAAGCGGCTCAACAACCGTCCCATCTTGCAGCGTGACAGGATCCGGGCTAAGTAGGCCAATATCCCGCATGCAGTTGAAGTAATTTAAATAGGCGTCACCAAAACCCATCCAGAATTCTATTCGTTTTGCCGGGATAAACTCCTGCATAGAACGCACTTCATCGTGAGCCATTGAATAAACTTTATGTTTTCCTACTAGCGGAAATTCAAACTCAAACATACGCGTGTGACAAGGTACCTGCTTCCAATTACCTTCTTCCCAATAAAATGAGTCGCCTTGAATCTCTAACATATTGGTTTCTGGATCAAAGTTAGTTGCAAACTTTTTGCCATGATCGCCATCGTTCACGTCCATAACATCGATGGTATCGATATCATCAAATAGATGCTTAACAGCGTAAGCTGCAAAGACACTGACCACACCTGGATCAAAGCCCGCACCCAATATGCCAGTGATGCCGGCTTGTTTGAATTTGTCTCTGAACGCCCATTGCCCGTCATAGGCTTGAGGTACTTGCTGTCCTTCAGAACAGAGATCGACAGCAACGGAGGTGTCTAGATAAGAGACCTTAGCTTGTAGGCAAGCTTCCATAATGGCGATATTTATCCATGGAGGACCCGCGTTAATCACCAGCGTTGGCTTCACTTCTTTGATTAGCGCAACTAGAGCATCTACATCGTCAGCATCGACCGCTTTGGATTCTAGTTTTCTCGTCACATCCTTTAGATTATTTTTACCCTTGATAGAGTCAATAATTTTGTCGCATTTTGCGATGGTTCTCGATGCTAAGGTAATATCACCTAACACGTCATTATTTTGCGCCGCTTTGTGTGCAACTACCCAACCCACGCCACCCGCACCAATTTGTAATATAGACATATTGTTTCCTTCTTATACCAGTGAACTGGTATCAATCAGCTCTTGAGCTAATTGGTTAATTTGATTTAGTAAGTTGTCGAAATCTGACATCGACAGACACGGATTCAGTATCGTGAACTTCAGGGCAGATTGACCGTCAATGGTCGTCTCACCTAATACGGCAACGCCTCTTGTCAATGCTTCGATACGTACCTTTTGATTCAATGCATCTAAGTTCTCCACCCCATGATAGTTCAGCCTGAATAGCACGGTAGATAAAGACGGCGTTGCCAGTAATTGCAGGTTTGTTGTTTGTGCGACTTTATCGGCCACTTGTTGCGTCTGGACTAATAGATGATCGACCATCTGACCTAAGGTCTTCGCACCAACGCTCTGCATGGAAACAAACACTTTTAACGCGTCAAAACGCTTGGTCGTTGCGATAGTTTTATCCACCAAGTTTGGCAGTTCATCGTGTTCACGGTTCAGATAATCGGCATGATGAAGTAGATACTTAAAGTGGCGACGGTCCTTTAGTAAAATCGCACCACAACTAATAGTTTGGTAAAAAAGCTTGTGGAAATCCACGCTGACCGAGTCGGCTTTTTCTATTCCATTCAGTCTTTCTTTATGACCACTTAAAATCAGAGCACCACCATAGGCACCATCGACATGAAGCCAAAGCGATTCGTTTTGGGCAATAGTAGAAATGGCTTCGATGTCATCAATAGCACCGTGATCCGTAGTACCCGCCGTTGCAACAACAGCGAAAGGAATCAAACCAGCTTGCTTTGATTCCTTAATCACGATTTTCAATGCAGCAATATCTAACTCACCAGCACTATTCGTATCGACAGCAATAACCGCTTGCTCACCCATTCCCATCATTGAAGCCGATTTTTGAACAGTAAAGTGCGTATTCTTAGAACAGATGATACGTAACTTATTCCAGTAATCTGGCAGACCCATCTTCTGAATTGAATGATTGCTTATCTTTTCTGCAATCCAATCGCGCGCAAGTAACAATCCCATCTGATTAGATTGAGTTCCGCCACTGGTGAATACACCATCAGATTCGTGACCAAGTTGGTAGATACCACACAACCAATCAACAACTTTTTGCTCAACAAATGTAGCTGCAGAAGCCTGATCCCACGAATCCATCGACTGATTTAACGCTGCGATAATCGACTCCGCTGCGATAGATGAGATCAATGGGGGCGTGTGCAAATGAGCGATACAATTGGGGTGCTGAACCAAGATTGAGTTTTTACCAATCAATTCTACAGATTTCGCTACAATATCCGATAGGTCCTCTCCACCATTAGTAAGATCAACTCGATTAATCTGCTCTAATAAAAGATCAGGCGAGAGCCCCGAATACGGTTTGCTCGCAGTCTCGAACATGGTCTTCAAGTGATTATTGGTATTTGCGAGGATGAGAGCAAACTCTTGCGCTCCCTTCTCTCCTGTATGAACAAAATGCTTCTTCCAGCTCACCTGAGACGAATTTAATGACATTAACTCACCTCCTTTTTAGTCAGTTGACCACCAGAGGCGATAATTGCCGCTTCTAAAGTCCTTAGGACAAAATCAATCTGTTCAAATGTGATGATTAGAGGCGGAAGGAAACGAATAACTGAACCATCGCGTCCTCCTTTTTCCACAATCAATCCACGCTCTAAGGACGCCCTTTGAATAGATAACGTTAGCTCGGAATCAGCTTCACGCTCGTCAAATTTATTTGTACTGCCGCTCGGTGTCACTACCTCTATACCGAGCATCAAACCTTTACCACGAACCTCTGCGATACAATCGACACGCGTCTGAATCTCTTCAAGTCCAAGTCGAAAATAATTACCCGCAATACTGGCGTGCTCGACGAGATTATCGCGCTCGATAATTTCCATCGTCTTAGCACCAGATACCATCGCGAGTTGGTTTCCACGGAATGTGCCGGTATGTTCACCGGCTTTCCAAGTATCGATCTGCTTATTGAAGACGAGAATAGACATAGGGAGCCCACCTCCAATCGCTTTAGACAGACACAGGATATCTGGGGTGATCCCCGATTCTTCAAACGCAAACCGATAGCCCGTCTTCCCTACCCCACACTGGATCTCATCTAAAATGAGTAAAATTCCGTGTTCTGTGGTGAGTCGACGTAACTCTCTTAACCACTCAACTGGCGCGGGGATAACGCCCCCTTCACCTTGTACTGGTTCGACAATAATCGCAGCAGGTTTTTGGATACCGGCTTCATCATCATTAAGTAGCCGCTCTATATAACGAATGCTCTGTTTTGCACCTGCATCTCCTCCTAGACCAAACGGACAGCGTAGGCTGTATGGGAATGGCATAAAGTGAACATCCGACATCAATCCAGTACGTCGTGCTTTTGTACCTAAATTGCCCATCAACCCCATCGTCCCATTTGTCATGCCATGGTATGCGCCTCGGAAAGCAAACATGGTATTTCTACCTGTCGTCTGCTTAACCAGTTTAATGGCGGCCTCTACTGCATCCGCACCTGACGGGCCACAAAACTGTATTACTGAGTCCTTCGAAAAGTATTCTGGGAGAAAACTTTTGACCTGTTTAATAAAGTTATCTTTAACTTCAGTGGTAATATCAAGCGTTTGATAGGGCAAACCAGAATCGAGCTGGTCCTTTAGAGATTGATTGATTTCTGCATGATTGTAACCAAGCGCCAGCGTTCCTGCTCCCGCAAGGCAATCTAAGAAAATTTGTCCACGTGTATCTTCAACCAATACGCCATAGGCGCGCTTGATTGCTAAAGGCAAACGTCGTGGATAAGAGCGAACATCGGATTCGTTCTCTTGTTGATCGATCAGCAGTTGATCTAACGCTAAACTATAAATACCACAGACCTCTGGTATTTCAATTCCAAATGGGGAGTTAGATTGATACGAATCTAAATTTATAACTGTACTCATTACCAAATACCTTATGGATCACTACCCACTGCACGACTTTGCGTGCAGCAACAAACTCGGCAAATTAGCCGATAGAAAATGTTGTTTACGAGTGGATCAAGGTTCAGTTATTACACTGCAGTTTGGTAGAACTAGGCTGAATTTGAACTGGTTTAAATTAGATAACATTGTTGGGTTTCCTTTCTACAGTATCCCGTCTATTAGCTATGGCTAACTAATACCTACCCTACAAAACATCACCAATTTAAGAGGATGTTTCGAGTATCCCCCAGTAAGGTACTACCGAGATTGCGCGCGAGTCTACCCAACTCATGCAAACCAGACAAGCGTTTATTTAGAATAATCACGAGAAATATCAACCTGATTGGCAATGCAATATATCATTCAGTTCTCATGATAGTGTGAGATTGATCGAACAAACACACTTTATTACGTATAAACAAGCGGTAAGCTAACATTGCACTCAAGTTTTCAAGATATTTTCCGACCTATAATCATAATATCAATAAACTCTATCTAGAATTGTTGCCAACTAAGAAGACGAAAAAAATTATTATGAAAAATCTATCCTTTAAAGCAAAAGTACTCGCTTTGCTCATTTCGATAATTTCAATATCGGTGCTCACTTCTTTCCTAAGTGCGAATTACTATATTAGCCAATATATCGCTCAATCTGATACCAAGAATATCCAAACACAACTCGTTTTGGTAAAGGACAAGTTAGTCGGCGATATAGCGAATGATGTGAAATTAGCAAAAAGTTCTAATTTCAGCATTATGGAAATTTCAAGCACTTTGGACGCGACAGGTTTCAAAGACATCATCAAGTTATCTTATGACTTGATGTTTAATAAAAGCGGTAGCATTGACGCGCCGGAATTGGTTGAAAAATACAAAAGTCAGATGACGACAACAGGCAATGAAGCCGTTATTAGTGATATCTACTTTGAGAACAACGTCCCTCATCTTTCCATTCTAGTCCCACGCGGTGGCGAAGGACGAGATCTATTCATCATCGATCTCACCAGTATCCAAGAGTTACTTGCTTCTTCTTCAGTCAAAGGTAGCTACGTTGAACTAAAAGATTCTGTTGGTAACATTTTGTTCTCAAACAAAGTGGATGGTGATTTAATTCCTGTAGAAAATATCTTTGATGTGGGCGGAAAGAATTGGACACTCACGGGCTATATAGACAAAGGGTTTATTCAAACCAATACCGACAGTCTAAATGGATCCATTACTATTGCGTTACTCATCGCGGCAGCCATCATTATCCCTTTAAGTATTGTAGCCCTTAATATTGCCTTCAAACCGATTGTTGCGCTC
This sequence comes from Vibrio frigidus, assembly GCF_042465995.1. Taxonomy (NCBI): domain Bacteria; kingdom Pseudomonadati; phylum Pseudomonadota; class Gammaproteobacteria; order Vibrionales; family Vibrionaceae; genus Vibrio; species Vibrio frigidus. The sequence goes on from NZ_JBCDMC010000006.1 coordinate 273,035, forward strand.
AGAGATGTTATTACAGATTTGGCAAATGGTAGTGGCGACTTAACCCACAGGTTACAAGTTTACACCAAAGACGACCTCGGCAAGATTGCGGATGGTATTAATAAGTTCATTGAAAACCTGCAACGAATGATGATAGATGTTTCCTCTTCAAGTGAAAAAATTAACGAGGAAATCGAACTATTAGAAGGACAAGCCGACTCTAATCAAAATCTACTCAAAGCGCATACTGCAGAAATGGAAATGGCGGTCACTTCGATTAACGAGATGAGTTCAACCGCAGACGCCGTTGCAGAAAGCGCCGCGACAGCAGCCAAACAGACAGAGTCAACCAATAAAGAAGCTGAACAGTCTAAGGTTATCGTTCAACAAGCCGTCAATAGCGTGACTGCGTTGGTTGATGAAGTTGAACATACGTCTCAAACAATTATATTGATGAATGAAGATACCGCTCAGATTGGCCAGGTGTTGAATGTGATTGGTGAAATCGCGGAACAGACTAACCTCTTAGCACTTAACGCTGCCATTGAAGCCGCGCGAGCTGGAGAGCATGGTCGTGGATTTGCTGTCGTCGCTGACGAGGTGCGTGCATTGGCCGCCAGAACTCGACAAAGTACGACCGAAATAAATGAAATGCTTGATAAACTCAGTAGTGGCTCTTCCGCCGTCGTTTCGAGCATGAACTCAACCAAAGAAAGCTGTCAACAAACTGCTGATACGACGTCTCAGGTAATGACCTCTCTTGACCTAATGACCGATTCCGTCGTCGAAATAAACGATCTCGCAGCGCAGATAGCAACCTCTGCCGAAGAACAGAGTTCCGTAACCGAAGAGATAAACCGCAACATGGTTGCGATTCAACAAATGATAGAAACACTAAACAGTAACGGAAGCGAAACCGCAAACAGTACCCATCAACTTACCGATTCAAATCAACAATTAGTGGGTATAGTGAGCAAGTTTAAACTTCGTTAATAGTAAGATGACAGTGTTAGGGTAAATGTACCCATCCCCACGACAGTGGGGATGGGTACATTTATTCAAACTTAAGCAGGTTCCATTTATCATCCAACATCAAAGCATCGTTCGGCTTCATTGGCCTTGCAAAAAGATAGCCTTGATAAGAGCTCACATTTGCCGACTCAAATATCGTCAACATTTCTTTAGACTCAATACCTTCAACGGTCACCGCGACGCCTCGCTCCTGATTCATCTCATTTAGAAATTTGAGATAAGAGAAAGCTTCTTCAGATTTGGTCGCTTCAAGTGCAAACTCTCTATCGATCTTTAACTGTTTAAAAGGAAGGCGGAAAAAGCCCGTTAAAGAGCTATGGCCCGAACCAAAATCATCCATGGCAAGATTAAAACCAAACGCCTTTAATTGCCTAATTTGACCCATCGCCTGATACTTATCATCCAGCAGCACTGATTCTGTAAGCTCGAGCATGACATTGGACGCATTTACACCACAACGTAGCACAATCTCTGATGCCCGCTGAGGGAAGTTTCCATCTAAAAGCTGCAATACCGACACATTTACATTGATAGTTAGGTTGCTATTCCATTTTACATTGTAGTTATTTATAAACATGCAAGCTTGTTCTAAAACCGCTTCACCCAGCGTTTCTATGAAGCCTTTGCGTTCGGCAACAGGTATAAACTCGCCTGGGTATATCTCGCCTTTCTCACCATTCTCCCATCTTGCTAACGCCTCAAAACTGATTAGTTGGTAGGTTTTCGCACTGACAATGGGTTGCAAACGGATGGATATATCACCATTTTCTATTACACTTTTTATCTGGCTTTCAATATAGAAGAAACGCTCAACTTTTTTCTGTACCTGTGGATTACAGATAGCCCAATGAGCAGGTTCGTGTCTCTGCGCATACTCACAGGTTTGTGCTGCCCAGCTAATCACTTCTTCTGCAGGTTTACTCTTATCAATGCATGGATAAGCACCAACAAAAACCTCCCCCGCAAATAGCTTACCGTCAGCCCTCGACATATTACGAAAATCAGTGACGAATTGCTGACACATTTTGGCCAAATCTTGTTCCATAATGGCGCTGTGTATCAAGATTGAAAATGTATCGAGAGAGTTTCTGTAGAATTCACAGCGCTGCCTCTTAAACGTTTTCATACAAGAGATAACTCTCTCCAGCATTTCCACTATTAGCTCTTCACCATACTGATTGATGTAGGATTTAATCTTATCCAAATGGATATGAACCAATATATAATTATGGGGTATTTCTGAGATATCCTGCTTTAACTTATCGCTATTAGGTAGGCCTGACATTTTGTCAAAATAAGCCAATTGACGAATATAGGATTCCAATAATTTTTGTTCAGAGATATCTCTATGATTCCCCACCATATAGCTACCCGAATCATCTTGCTTCATTACACCGGTCGCTTCTATCCAGCAGTAACTGCCGTCTTTTTTACGAACTCGATATTGAGTTTTAACTCGCTCATTCGACGACTCATTTTCAACATGATGATCTACACGGCTGGAGAATTCTTTTTTATCCATAGGGTGGATCAACGCAAGCCAATCATCAAGATGAGTGTCATCTAGATTAAGCTCAAATTGCTGATAAAAAGTATGGTTGTAAAAAGAGACGTTTCCATCTGTGGCCATAATCCAAAGACCTTCAACTGCAGAGTCAAACATGCTGATGAAGCGGCTATTTTCGTGGTGCGGCATTTTAAATTATTAACCCAATTATGATTAGAGTATTTATACGACTCTAAACAATATTACTAAATTTATATTTAACGATTGTGGCATGTTAACAGTTTTAACAATAAACATAAGACTCAATAGTAGATAACGAATAATTTTTGCCGATAACCCGATCTGTTTTCGCAAAATTAAGACTTCTTACCCATAGGTAATCGATTGCCACTATGTTCGATTAACCGTAATGTCCGAAATGTAACCGTTCGTTGTAGATTGCAGGGCATCTTTGATCATACTCGCCGCTTCCTCAGCTGACATAAATGAAGAAGTATCAAGTTCTTTTCCACTTGTTTGCCAAAACTCCGTCGCCATTCCTCCTGGATAAACACCAATCAACTTCATCTTTTTACCTTTTAGTTCCAGTCGGACAGATTCAACTAAACCTTTCACTCCCCATTTCACCGCACAGTAGGTTGACTCACCTGCTTTCGCCGCTTGCGCAGCAGTAGACATAATAATGACCACTCGAACACTTTGATCTTTGTAACGCTTTACCAATTCTTGAAGCAGATGAATGGTAGTTAACAAGTTATTATCTATTAAATGGCGTATTTGATCGGATTCTTGACGTTCAATTGGCCCAAAATAACCGCTACCAGCGCAATGAATAACCATATTAGGCCGTTGAATAGAATCAAACAGCGATGAGACTTGGGCTGCATCAGCGAGATCCACAGATAAGGATTTTACACTGGAAGGTAAACCGTGGCATACACTGGCGAGCTTTGCCTTGTCTCGACCAATGATAGTCAACGATTCGCCTTCAACACTATGCAACTTTGCCAAAGCGGCCCCTAACCCACTACTCGCACCAGTTATTAAAATCATAAATTCTCCGTTAAATTGTTGATATCAACTCATTGAGGTTAATATAGACAAAACTTAATATTGTTGTAAACGTTTCCATAATTTCATTATATACTATGCAGTATTGAGTGATAATTGAACACTATTTTTAGGTATCAGGAGTATTTTATGTCGACTAATTTTTCAGACTCAGAGATGGCAAGGGCCCTTGTTGCAGCCTATGGTGGCAAACAAAACATCGTTAAGTTGGACGCCTGCCTTACTAGGTTACGTATTACCGTTAAGGCCTTCTCTGAGGTCGATCAAGCGAAACTCAAAGAACTTGGGGCAATGGGAGTAGTGACGGTTGGTCGAGTGGCACAAGCTATCTTTGGTAAGAACGCTGACAAATATAAAGTTGATATGCAAACATGGATTGACGCGCACCCAGAAGAAGGTATCTCTAATGAACTTGTTTCCGCATTCGGAGGCAAAGAGAACATAACTGATATCGATGCCTGCTTAACTCGCCTAAGAGTTTCTGTGAATACGCTCTCTGCTGTTGATCAGAAAAAACTCAAAGACTTAGGTGCAAAAGGCGTCGTTGTACTGGATAAAAATGTGCAGGCTATCTTTGGTAAGTCGTCAGACGAATTAAGATTAGGTATGGTAGCTTGGTTAGGTAAATAACAGCCTTCGCCTATCATTAATGACTAAGCTCGCATTCGACAAAGCTGCTACTTTTAGCAGCTTTTTATTTTGTTCTTATATGTCTATTGCTCAGGTTTCACTCCATCATCTGAAGAAGAATAAATTAGGCAATCATCTATTTTGAATTATCTTTTTGCAGACTTAAGGTTTCGTCACATTTATGTTATTACCTATAATTTTATCAACTAGAATAATTCTCCTACGTACTATAAAATCAAACGAGAAGAATTAGATAATAAGTATTCAGGCTGTAAAACATGAAGCTATTTAAATATATAATTTACGCATTTATCGCCATTATCGTGGTAAGCCTGATTGTGTTGATCATTCAACCAGAACAATCTCAGGCATTAAGACCCGATTCGCAACCCAAAGTTAACACCTCTAATTCAAACGCTAGCATTGTTGCAGAACCGACCGAACCAAATGCTGTCGTTCTAGAGACAATCAAACCAGATGAAATTAAAGCGGCATTAACCCCTGAACAGATTACTATTTTGCCTGCTTTTATTCAGGCTCTACCCAAAGACCCTGCTGAAGTGGACAGCAACGGTAATGGTATACGCGATGACCTTGAAGTCTATATTGGATACAAGTTTCCTTACCAACCGAAAAAGAGAGCGGTCTACATACAGATGGTAAGCATTGTAGACAAAATGGCGAAAGAAAGAGGTAGAGGAAGGATTTCAAGGCAATATTCTATCTTCCACGAAGAAAATCATGCTATTCAGTGTTGGTACAACAGTGGTTTTAGTGAAGACGAACTCACGCAGTTTAAAGCATTAGTGCTCAATAATAGCTATCGTCTCGAAAGCTATCAAGCGACGATTGATGTCCGACAAAATCTGGACCAAGACATCATCGATTCGTTGGAGCTTTCTGAGAAGCCTTGCGACCAAATGATGAAAGAATATCAGATAGCGTTACAGGAATGGAAGCCTGAGGACAAGTAAGACTGAATGACTGCCGAGCGAGAAAACTCGCTACCCACCAATAAAGACATGAACAAGCATACGTCAATGCGTATGCTTGTTCATTCGTAAATAGACAACATCAAATCATTCGTTTCTATTCGTAAAAAAGCCCCCGCATTTCTGCGGAGGCTTTAAAAGATGGTGCCCCGGGCCGGACTTGAACCGGCACAGCGCGAACGCCGAGGGATTTTAAATCCCTTGTGTCTACCAATTCCACCACCAGGGCACGCAATTCTGGATTGCGATGCGTCTAACTGTATTGAGTTGACACCATCTATGTTATTGAAGCAAATTCAATAACTAAAACTTGTTTCTATACGAGATTGTTCTCTCGTGTGGCGGCTAATTTACCCACTTTTAGAATTACGTCAAGTATAATTCTTTGATTAGGTGTTCAACCGAACAAAAATTGACTCGTTCGCTTCATTTTCACACTATTTTGTCATTACAACACATCTTTTATAATTAACACCACAAGCTCACTTGGCCCATGAGCCCCATAGGCGAGTGTTTGTTGAATGTCTGCCGTTTTCGAAGGACCAGAGATCAATAGTGCATTGGTTGGTATTGAATTCGTCCAGTTCTGCGCGGCCATTACTTCAGAGAAGTTGCTCATTATCATCGATTCTTTAATCACCGCAATATGACATGGCGGCACAAGAGACAAGGTTCTCGGTTCTTCAATGCTTGGCCACAATACCAATGCACCCGTATCCGCAATTCCCGCTAAAACGTGCGTTACTCCTACGTCGACGTTTTCAAATAACTCGGTCTTCCACTCTTCGATAGCCTTATCGAACAACGTTGTCTCCAATTCTTCTAAACCATGTACAAAACTCTGATGATATTCTCCCGTTGTACCGATAGCGGCCGTTTTAAACGCCTTGTCTTTAACAATGGTTTGAATTGTAACGTCTAGTTCACTTTTTAGGATTTTCTTGATCTCTGTATGATTTGCTTCCATGCAGGCAATAAAGCGTTCTGTTTTTTCAACCTGAGTAGGTTGTTCTACATGGCCCCAAGGCTGATATTCCAACGCTTCTTTATTCATTGGTGTTACCTGCGCTTGTTTTAGCTTTTCCAAGATACGGTTTCTCGCCAACTGGGAACTCATTTTCACGTTATCACTGTTCATTTTTGGTCCCTTTTATGCTCTTTCATTCTTTGATGTAATGTTTTTTCAGCTGGTTTAGGTGCCGTCCTACATTGCGTCCACGGACCTAATTTCTTCGGCATCAGAAAGCGAAATGTCGTCGCCGTTCGAGTACCAAAATGATACATGGTTGGATGCGTCGCCGCATAAGCAAAGCTTTTTATGGCCAGTGCTTCTGTTTTGCTTCTAGCCGATTGTTGTCCTTTAAGTGGAAGCGCTCCTTCTTGTTCCGGATTCTTCGCTTCTCGCCTTAAACGTTGTAGCATTTCAGGAATAGGAATTCGGACTGGACACACCTCACCACAGGCTCCACAAAGACTAGATGCGGTCACAAGATCCTTGGTTTTATCTAAACCTAATAGATGTGGCGAAATGATTTTTCCGATCGGCCCCGGGTAAACGGTACCATAAGCATGGCCGCCTATTTTAGTGTAGACAGGGCAATGATTCATACAAGCGCCACAACGAATACATTGAAGCGTTTTTCTTAATTCTTCGTCTCGATAAGCCTGAGTTCTCCCATTATCTAACAGCACAAGATGAACCTGTTCTGGGCCATCTTTTTCACCCTGCTTTCTCGGGGACGTAATCATATTAAAATAGGTGCTAATTGCCTGCCCAGTCGCCGAACGGGTTAATGCGCTATAAAGCGGAGGCACATCAGATAAAAACTCAACAACCTTTTCTATGCCTGTTATGGCGATATGGACATTGGGCACTGTCGTCGTCATCCGTCCGTTACCTTCATTCTCGACCAAACACAAGGTTCCCGTTTCTGCCACAGCAAAATTAACACCTGAAAGTCCAATATCCGCATCATGAAACTTACGACGCAATCGAGTCCGCCCCGTTTGAATCAGCTCGTCAACATCAACAGTAGGTGTAAAATCATCTAGGTTTTGTTCGAAGGTATCGCTGACTTCCTGCTTATTTTTATGTATCGCTGGCATGATAATATGAGAAGGCTTATCGCCATCAAGTTGTACGATATATTCTCCCATATCGCTTTCTAAACACTCTATACCCAGCTTTGCCATCTCATGGTTGAGTTCTATCTCCTCACTCACCATCGACTTACCCTTGATGATGAATTTCCCCTGCACACTATTGGCAATGTCTGCAATAATATCGTTAGCTTGTTCTGCGTCTTCTGCCCAATGAACTTGTATTCCATTGCTGATGCAATTGCGTTCCAATTGTTCAAGCAATATTGGCAGTTTACTTAAGCAGCGCTGCCTTATCGCCTCTGAAAGATCACGAATTGCTTTCTCTTCATCTAAATCCGAAAAAGCCGTTTTTCGCTTATCTCGCAGGTAATCCATCGCGCCACGAAAGTTAGCACGCAGTTGTTTATCTTGAAGTGCGGTGTGTGCTTGCAGATGAAAATTCTGAGGAGTTTGTGACATTAATGCGCCCCCCCTATTCTTTCTATCAAGAAACTCGCGATATGTTGTCCTCTAATCGCTTTCCCTTGATACTCATACGCTCCATTAATATTGAGCAAACAACCCCAATCAGCGCTCACCAATCTATCTGAGTTTGTCGCTTCTATGTGCTTGGTTTTATCCTCAACCATGGATTGACTTATATCCGGATGCCTAACTGAAAAGGTGCCACCAAATCCACAACATTCTTCTTCATAGTCTTGCATCTTTAACTCAACATTCTCTAACTGATCTAAAAGTTGAGTCGATGTGACATGCACGTTCATTTCCCGTCTTGCCGCACAAGAGGTGTGCATCACGACGCTACTCGGCTCTCCTCGATCAGTCAACTTTGTCCTGCATACATTGACTAAAAACTCTGTCAGTTCAAATACACGTTCACAAAACTGATTTACCTGCTGTTCTTGTTCGTCCCCCTTAAACAGACGGCTATAGTGATGATGCATCATTCCACCACAAGAGCCGGACAAAACCACGACTGGATACTGCTCTGGAAACAACGCTATTTGACTCAACGCAACGCGCTTAGCTTCTTCATCATAACCAGAGGTATAAGCTGGCTGTCCGCAACACGTCTGCTTTTCAACAAAGATAACCTCTAGCCCCTCTTTTTCCATAAGGCGTATCGCATCTAATCCTGCATCTGGGTCAAACATATCCACTAGGCAAGTGGCGTAAAAATAGACTTTATTTGGCTTCATCGGGTAGATACGCATGTACTAATACCTCATTGCATTTGTCTTGATTTAATTATTGTTGTGTTCACTTTTTCTACGATAACGCTTTCCTTTTTTGCGATATAGAGAAATAATGAAAATAATTATTTCTAAATTGAACGTAATGTATGAATGCAGACGATTTATTACTCTTTGCCCAAGTCGTTGAACTCAACAGTTTTAGCAAAGCCGCAGAGAAAAATAACCTTACAAACTCGGTAGTTAGTAAAAGAATCACCCGGTTGGAGAAAGAGCTTGGCGTCGCTTTGTTATACCGTACCACTAGGAAACTGACTCTAACTGAAGCGGGGTCAACCTTGTTAGAACATGCGCAAACTGTGAAACAAGCGGTGTTCGACGGCCAAGATGCACTTTCAGGTTATGGCGAAAAAATCAGCGGTAATATAAAAATGTCTGTTCCTACTATTTCCGGTCGACTTGTTTTAGCCGACACCATCGCAGAATTTTGTAATCTTTATCCCGGCATTAACATTGAGATGAACCTCAACAATCGGTTTGTTGACCTTGTTGGAGAAGGTTACGATTTGGTCATACGCACTGGTCATTTGGAAGACTCGAGCTTAATAGCACGGCACATTACTGACTCGCAATGGGTCGTTTGTGCCTCTCCTGAATACATTCAAGCTAAAGGCCGTCCTTTTATTCCAAATGATCTTGTTAAGCATAACTGTCTTAAATATACCTATCAAACAAGTGGTGCGACCGAGTGGGAATTCAAAGGCAAAGATGGCGATTATATTGTTACCATTACCGGTAACTTTTCAACCGATGATGCTTCAGCACTTCGCAGGGCCACGTTAGGTGGACGAGGCATTGCTTACATGCCATCGGTACTAGTCTATGACGACATCGTTGCTGGAAACTTGGTCGATATCTTTCCTGACTTAGTTGCAAAAAAACTAGGCATCTATGCCGTATATCCTTACACCAAACAGGTACCCAAAAAAATACAATTACTCATCGAGCACATTAGAGATAAATACCACTCAATTATCCATGTGTTTTAGATACTCTTCGCGACCTCTTAAACTACTTTCTCACATTATAAAAATTATAGTATAAAGCCCACTTTCTAGTGGGCTTTATTAGATTAATCGATCAGTTTTATGCCCTACGTTACCATTCACATTAATTAAGGGGCCAAAAATGACATTGGTATTATATCAATTCGATGCCATTGTCTTTTGCAACATCGGCAAAGGTGTCATTGAGAAACTTAACGTTTGTATAGCCTTTTTTCGTTAACAATGTGTAACCAAGTGACGCACGTGCTCCACCAACACAATGCAGAATAACCAGCTTGTCTTTTGGGATCTTCGCTAAGTTTTGATCAAGTTCACCCAAAGGAATATTAATAGAACCTTTCACAGCACCGTGGCTAACTTCAGCAGCATCACGGACATCAATAATCATGGCTGTACCTTCCTTGGCCGCCATCACGAATGCCGTTTCTTCTATTGCACCTTTAGCAAGCTTTTTCTCATAAACCAATTCTGTCACGGCTTTATCTTGTGGTAGATTCGCAGCCGTCCAACCTTCCATGCCTTCTTTTAAGATCACAACATTTTTAAATTTCCAGAACGTTAATATCTCATAGGCTTCAATGGCTTCATCTGCATCCGCTGTATCTGCAACTATGATGATCGGCGCTTTTTTGTCCCTAAGATTAAAGATAGTACGCTTGTTTGTTGCCACCTTTTCTTTGTTCATTTTATCGTGCAATGCGGCGAGTTCTTCAGAAGGAAGCGTAACCGCTCCTTTAATCGAAGATGTGGGGTTAGCGCGTACGTCTAAAATAACATGGTGCTTATCTAGGTTCTTTTTAACCCAGTCAGCGTTCACGTGAGAAGGATAAACTTCACCTTTCCATGCAGGAAAACCTTCTACATAGGCTTTTACGTTGGTGTAGCCATTTTCCATAGCAATCTTAAGAGCCGCAGGACTTAACGGACAAGTAACACCACCACAGTAGAACACAATCAATGCGTCCTTATTTTTAGGTAGCCAATTAAGGTTTCCCTTAAGCTTATTAGAAGGCGTCGATTTAGACGTAGGAAGATGGCCTACATTATAGACATTCGGTGGGCGAGCATCACCGATAAATACCGGTGATCCTTCATCAAGCAACTCAGACAAAGTGTCGGTATCAATTACCTGTTCTGGCGGTAACTTAACCAGTATTCTCTTAATCTTGGTAGCAATACCGTTTTCGTCTACTGTCGCTTTAAATTTTGTATTTTTGGTAAGATCTTTAAACGATTCAGCATCGACTAGCTTAGTTTGATCGGTAAATTTAATGACCGTGACTTCTTTCGTTTTAGGATTTAGGTATTGAATAACTTTCGCATTGGTAGAAATGGACTGAATTTTACCGACCACTTCTTCGGCCATTAGCGACATTGGCGCTAACAGCAAGGATGTTATAATCAGGGAATGTTTAAACATTTGGTTCCTCCAAATTGTCATCTGTAATCTAGCGGTTTAAAAGAAAAGACGTGTCTTTCTTAACTTGGACTTCTATCAATAATAATCAAAGAAAAATGGCGATTGTGGTGTGCAATAGATCACTATATTCTAATATTCTTATTAGCTAAATTCTGTATTTTTGATAGGCCACACACTTAATATGGTTTATCTGAAGAAATAAGGGCCGTTTATCACTAAACGGCCCTTATTTTTAATATTTGTATCTTAGCAACAGCCTAATATCTTCAGCCTCTTCTACCGGGTTCATTCCGTAAGACATGGCAGTCTGCATGTCGTATGGTGCAGACGCGCTGCCAAAAAATCCGTTGCTTCCACTGTAATCATATTTGATCTTGGTATACCTGACTTGCGCTACCCAAGCATCGTCAATAATAGGCAGATTGTAATAGAACTCTATTGCATCCCCTCTTGCAGCAAGCTTTGACCCAATAACTGTGTCTTCACCATAGGTGAATGAACGCCAGTACTCAGACCCGTGGTTGAACTCGACTCCGAAGGAGTCATCTTCCATAAAGCCGGGAACGTTAACGCCTAACCAATACGAGTAACCTGTCTCTTTCTCTGTAGAACCTAACATTGCCATGCCTGTAGAAGGATCTGTCTGAGATACCGCGTAAGAAGCAAAAATACGAGTATTGTCTAGGAAATCATTAATCAATTCGCCGATACCGTTCATTTCAAAGGAAACTGTCGCGTTATTTAGATTACCGAAATCGTAAAACGTTGGCGCCTCACCCATTCCAATTTTTTGAGCGTCATAGCCTATCAAGTTGGACGCCGTATAGACCATCGCTTTTAGATCATATTGGCCGTCATCGTATGGGGTGAAAATGAAACCGACGAAATCGATGTTATCTGTTGCATCTTCGCTCGTGGCGTAATCGGTGCCAGACATTGTGAAACGTGTTGTGGTATTAGATAAGCCTCGTCCCGCACATAACTTGATTGCCGCTCCCGGGATACCAGTTAGCTCGTCCCATTTAGTATTTAAACTAAGTCCGTCAAATTCAACATTTATAGAATGGCCCAACGGAGATTGTGCTTCATCAAACCCTTCGCGACGATTCACTAGAAAACCATCTGTTGAAGGCCTTCTCCCTAAACTAAATGACCATCCCATGTCGTCCACTCCCATAAACTGTTCACCTAAATAGAGGAAGTAAGCTTGACGCACATTTAATGAATTATCATTCGTCGGGTTTTCATTAACGACCCAGTCAAAATCAGCGTAACCACTTTGTGTAAAGGATTCGCCAAACGCTTTGTTATAGGATAATTGACCAATGAACGATAGATTATCGTTGTATTGGTAGCCCATATTGATCCATAACCTGTTGGTCAGAAGATCGCTGTTTTTTGCGGTGCTCCCATCAGCCATTTTGTACTCAATTGAGTCCATAGTGACGCGATAATCAACACCAAATTTGAGATTTTGACCCGCATTCTCAATTTTCATTTCTCGTACTTGAGCTTTTAGCTCATCAATTTGTACCTGAAGGTCCTCTTCAGCCTGAACGGAGGGTGCAAGAACCAGCATCACCGCAGCTGAAAGTGGTAATAGTTTCATAATAATATTCTCATATCTATTTGGTAGGAACTGAATGCACTAAGATTATTTTGTTAAGTCGTTCTCCACCATAAAGCGCATTCAATGACAAATTATGAATAAATTTATATCGTTATCTCTTTCCTGATTACTAATCTAATTAGTTGCAGCTAGCGAGTTCTCCACTATCTGCCGCGTATTTGATAGCAAAATCAGCAATATGCGGTGCGATTTTTTGAAAATCTTCGCTGGCTAAAAACTCAGCGGATTCTGGATGTTTTTTGCTATATGTCTTGATAAACCTCTTTGCATCTTTTTTGAAATAACGCTTCCATTCCACTTTTAGATGTTGCTCCGCAAAATCCTGTCCGTTATAGCTAAAATAGGGACGCAAATATTTTAAGTAATATTGTTGTCCCTTGGCTGCATCAGCAAATGCACCAAATGACATCATTGAGACTAACAGACCCAAAATTATTTTTTTCATGGTAAAACCCTCTGCTTTTTTATTTTAAAATTCTTTATTACTCTATTTACTCTTTACCCGACAACATCGCTTTCATATGGCTTGATAGCTTTTGGCCAAGTGTAATTAAATACAAATGCACAACGAGGAAAGCGATAACCGAATAAGCACAAAACGTGTGGATTATCGCCACTGTGCCTATGTGATCAATAAAACCTGCGGCACGCAGTTCCGGGAAGAAAAAGAAAATCAGTCCAGTCACTATTTGCAACGGTATCAGGACAAATAGCACGCCAAGATAGGCCATTCTTTGTAGTGGATTAAATTTGTTTTCTGGTGACATATGATGAGGATGGGGTTCACCAACAAACACACCATATAAGTAGAATCGCAAGACTCCGTCGATTCCTTTCATATCCGGTACAAATTGCTTCCACTCGCCAGTAGTAAATACCCAAGTAAAGATAAGCACGACGAGTGCTGCCCAAATAAATCCCGCAAAATGGTGAAAATGCGAACTCTTTCCAAACCCTAATAGGTCGATAGTTCCGTGAAGCTCTAGACCGGTCACAATCAGCAACAATACTAATGCCGCTTGACCCCAATGCCAGAAGCGTTCAAACCGTTTAAATATTACAACTGTTTTGTTCATCATAAATTCCTGTAATAGTTACTTCTGGTTAGTCTGTTGTTTACGGCGACGAATAGTGAGTATTCTTCCTAGCGCGTGTAAAATCACACCGGCTAGTCCACCCCAAATTGCGATAGCTCCAAACCATTCGACTAGAGTATTGCTGTCACGGCCGACAAGATAAAAATCATTCAGTCCGTTCAGTCGACTTTCATTGCTATGGCAAGCTGAACATTTCACGGCTTGATCCGCTGGTGCAACCATGTGTTTGATAGGCCAATAGCCGTTGGTTTCAACGAAGTCGTAATTGCCGCTGAATTCGACGTGGTTCAGTTTTGCGCCAGCCTCGAGTGCCTTACCCCAATCCAATGTTGTCCAAAGTGCTCCCGATGATGCTTTACCGTAAAGTTTAATCGGCAAGATTCTGTTCAGTTCAGTGTCGTAAGGTTGGTTACCTTTGTGGATTTTAAATGGCCAGATACGCGCTTCAGGATCGTCATAACTACCAGAGGGAGGATTGATATCGATGGGTGCATTATTAGGGTCGATGGTATCGAGCAGCGTCATCTGCTTAAGCTCACCTTTGTACCAACGGTATTCAGGAACGACATTTTTACCCCATGTAAATGTTCCTTTTTTACTCATATAAGAGTGGTTTTCCACGCCATCAAAAACCTGATCTTCTACATATGGTTTACCGTCTTTTGTTTTTCCTGCTGTTGACCAATCCCACGAAAGTTTGGTTAAGTAAGCCCCACGAGCCATCTCTGGTATATGACACGACGTACACGCCACTTTCGCTGTATGATTGTCAATATCTCTATCTTGGTGTGGCGTTGCGCTATGACATGATTCACAAGAGACGTTATTTCCGTCTCGGTCGTCGCGCCCCATATTGAGGTCATGATCAACAAAGGCTTTGCGGTCATTGTAGCGACCTGAAATCTTATGGTCGCTTGTGGTATGGCAGTCCTGACATGCAAAGTCGAGTTTCTCTGGGCTCATATGTACATCTAATGCAAACTCAGGTTGAACGAGAGACATATCAGTATCGCCGTGTTTAACGCCGTTACCACCGCCACCGTTCGCATGACATGCTAAGCAATTTTCCCGCTCTGGATTACCCACATGTGTCGCCACATAAGATAGGTCTACCGCTTTTTGCAACTTGCCACCAATTATCTGGTCTTCATAATATGGATGACCCGATGATGCCGCTGATTTTTTGTAGGTACCGGTTGTATCATGGCATACAAGGCAATCAACGTTCTCTTCTGCTTCTAAATCAAAATCTTCATTACGCCATCCAAAACCGATGTGACATTGCGTACAACTTTCGTTTCCTTTTGCCGATACGCAATAGTTATTAAAGCCATTCTGAGCCTTACCGACTTTTACACCGTCAACCTCTTTGGACCAAGTCCAGTGGAATGTCTGGTGTAGTTGTTTAGACGCTTCGGTATGACATTCTAAGCACGCCTCAGTCACATCAGGAGCGTAATCAAACTCTTGCTTCAGCACCTCAAACGTAGAGTGATCTGCCGTACTCGTTATCGAGCTTATTTCTCGTTTTTGCGTCGTGTTCTCCGCTACTCCTGATGCCATGGATAAACCAGCCCAAGAATAGAGTACGACCACCAGCATGATTAATTTTTTCATTTAAAACGTTACCTCTTGGTCTGCATATTCCCATTTAATAGAACAGCTTGGGCTTCAATCCTTTAAAACTAATGTAGTGTTATATGTAATGCTCATATTTATAATTTAAAACTATCGCTTGAAACAACTAATGACCAAAATAAATAAATTGAACACCAAACAATAAGAAGAAACTAAAACACTTAAAGCTTATATACGTATTACTAATATAATACTAAAGTCCATAACTTATCCATGGTTTTTTAAAAGTTCAGCGAAACCTTATAACTAGATCACATACTGTGGCGATAATTCTCATTTCCAGAAATTGATCCCTATCAATAATTTTCTATTTGTCTATTAATAACAACTAGTTATAATTACAGTATTGTTATTGGCATATGCTAGTAAAGTGCATCTGTAATCCTAAGGTAGTAGAAAAATAGAGGTCTATTTAGGTCCAAATCTTGGTCAGTTTTCCGCATGATTTGTTATCTTAAATAACGTTTTGACCGCAAATTTCAATCGTGCTATTTCTCTTCTCATTTTTTAGTTATGACTCCATTCACTTTCTATTCATTTAGTCTCAGATATACTTAAAGAAATTTTCTGAGCCGATGACGTTATGCCCAAACCTAAAGTATTCAACTTACTCTTAATATCGCTACTTTCTTGCTCTGTTTCCGCCTCTAATTCAGAGGAGAACGGCCATATGTTGCTTCAAGATGAATTTCGTAATGGCACCAGTATCGAATTCGATGAGGATCAAGATGAGGTATATGATGCGGTTAAGAGAGGATTGATTAAGCCTTTTTCCGAGTTATATAGCGCTGTCGATCAACAGTTAAACGGCAGATTGATAAAGGTTGAACTCGATGAAGACGACGATGAATGGGTTTACGAATTAAAAATAATTCACGAAGGTAATGTCATTAAGGTCGAGTACAATGCGACAACACTTGAAGTAATAGAGATAAAAGGCCGTAACTTACTGAACGTCATAAAGAAATAGAGCCATCATATGAAAATTTTAGTTGTCGAAGATAATCCACAGTTAGGTGAACAAATTGTTTCAACTCTCGAATGCGCAGGATGGGTAGCAGAGTTGGCGCAAGATGGCATTGATGCACTGTATAGAGGTACGTCAGAAGATTGGGACGCAATAGTACTAGACCTAGGATTGCCCAAATTAGATGGTCTCACTGTTTTAAAAGGGATACGAGATGAAAATATCAACACCCCTATCATCATCCTCAGCGCAAGAAACAGCTTATCGCACCGTGTTGAAGGCCTTAACGCTGGCGCAGATGACTACTTAACAAAGCCGTTCGAGATGGTTGAGCTCGTGGCTAGGGTTCGAGCTCAGTTTCGTCGCTCTTCAGGCCAAGCCTCACCTATTCTTCAGATCGGTGATCTGAGTCTGGATACCCGATCATCAAAGGTTATGTGGCTCAGTCAGGCTGTCGAATTAACGGCCCTTGAGTACAAGGTTGTTGCCTATTTTATGCACAATAGTGAAAAAGTAATCTCTCGTACCGAACTCGTTGAGCATATCTACAAACAAGATTTTGACCGCGACTCCAATACTATTGAGGTGTTTGTCGGACGTATACGCAAAAAGATTGCACCAGATATAATCAAAACGGTTCGTGGATTGGGATATCAACTCAATGCAAAGTAAGTTGTTCAGCTTTAAACGCTTAAGCATTCGAGGCCGGCTCGTTTTAGCGGCCTGCTTTTGGCTAGGTGGAATGATTGGATCCGCTGGTGTTGTAATACCCAAATTGATTAATGACTACCTCCGTACTGAGGTGATTTCTCAGCTAGATTTGGCTATGGACGAGATTGCCGGCAATCTGATAGTAAACAGCAGTGGCCAACTCACACTTACAGACAGTTTATCGGACCCTAGATTTAAGCAACCGTACAGTGGCGTCTATTGGAATGTAACGGGTTTTAGTCATACGCTACGTTCTCGATCTCTGTGGGACAAAAATATAGAATCAAGAGACAATCAACACTCTTTTGAACTGTTTGGCGCCAAAGGCGAAAAATTACTCTTTATTTCTAAAACAATCTATATACCTGACATAACCGAGCCATTGAACGTAATTGTTGGGGTAGATCAAAATCCACTTGATGATACGCTAGAAATGGTTATCGGCCAGCTTTGGTTAATTTTGTTGCTTCTTTTTATTGGCATTCTTATTTTTATTTTACTTCAGGTTTCTTGGTCGTTACGACCATTAAACACACTCCAAAACGAGCTGAAGTCTCTAGAAAAAGGTAAGATCGACACCATTACAGGTGACTATCCTGCCGAAGTTTCACCATTAATTGCTGACCTTAATGCACTGCTCTTTCACTACCAAGAGTTACTGCATAGAGCGCGAAACCATGCCGGTAATCTTTCTCATTCGATCAAAACACCTCTATCGGTATTAAATAATCAAGTTGCCGAGTTATCCGATCCGTCACGTGAAGATTTAATGCATTCGATAAAGCAGGTTCAATCGCAGATCGATTATCATCTCAGTAAGGCTCGAATGGCTGGTTCGATGAACATCTTATCCGTTAAATCAAATCCTTCTGAACGCATAGACGCAATATCGAGCGCATTTGATAAAGTATATTCGTCTCGCAATCTAGTACTCGTGAATGAACTAGACCATGACTTCGAGGTGGCTATTGAGCAAACCGATCTCGATGAGATATTAGGAAACGTGGTCGAGAATGCGTACAAATGGGCCACTACGCTTATACGTATTCATGCGGTAGTAGAGCAAGACTCGCTGACACTTTTTATTGATGATGACGGAATAGGCATTGCTCATGATCAACTCAATGACATTGTAAAAAGGGGTTATAGGTTAGATGAATCAACGCCAGGGTCCGGATTAGGCCTCAACATTGTGTCTGAAATGGTCCATAGTTACCGCGGGGATCTGTCATTTGATAGAAGTAATCTTGGTGGGTTAAGGGTCATACTCAAGTTAGTCCTTGCCCCATAAAAAGGTCAAAGCCACCGACAAAATACCCACAATAACCTCTTTCTCTTAGAAGAAAGGGATAACAATACGCCTGCAAATAGAGCGCCAAACTTTATAAGGTCACTCCAGCAGCAGGCATTTTGTTACCTTTAACAATAATATTATAGTATTTGAATCTGTTCAGCTTCAATCTCTGGCGTACTTCCACCTTCGAATTCGCCATATATTCGCAATTTAGTTTCAGCAGTAATAGGTGCAGCTAGATTAATGTCATCATCCAGTTCCACTTCTATCTCTGCTTCTCCATCTGAAAAAATATACGTATCTTTTCGAGTCTGTCGTATCAAGTAGCCTTCAACAATCACATCTTTTTCTGTGAACATACTTGAATCACTTAATAGGGATTTTACCGATGTTAGGTCGACCGGACCGTTGAAGTTAATCATTTTATTCTGATGATCGTTACCTGCCATTACGATTGCTGGCATTAGAATTAGCGAAGCCGCTACGGTTACAATTGTCTTTTTCATTTTATTTCCTCAGTTCACTGTCTGTTTTGATGGTGTTATTAAAACACGTTGATATTGAACCGAGGCTGAGTGATTCATTCATTTTGAGTTCATTGCGAAAAGTGTCGAAGGCGTGTCTGCACCTATCTATCCACTTATATTCCCAGTATTAACAAAAAAACCTCCTGAGATATGCTCTCAAGAGGTTTTTTATTTGGAATCTAGACGATTAGGCAACCGATGCTTCGAGTATTATACGGCTTTCTTCAAGCGTAATTGCTTTATGTTCACCAAGTGCAACCATACCGTGTGCTTCAAGGTTCGCAAGAACACTTTGAATAGTGGTTGCTTTGTCTGATCCATGCTCAGACAGTTGTGTCGCGACATCTAAGCTGTGGTAGAACGCTTCAATTGCTTCTATCGTTCTTTCCGCTAAATCGCTGCCTGATTCAAGAGCGAACACATTTGTGCCCATTTGCTCCAGTTTTGCTCGTTTTACTTCAATTTGATTGCGGTACAATGCAGGTTGAATGATAGCAAGCGAACGAGCGTGATCAACGCCATATAACGCGGTTAGTTCATGGCCAATCATATGCGTTGCCCAATCCTGATCCACACCAGCACCGATTAAACCTGATAGTGCCTGATTTGCTGTCCACATTAGGTTACTACGCCAACCATCATTGTCACGATTGTCATAGTCTTTTGCTAAGGTCATTAGGTTGCGTAAAAGCACTTCTGAATAACCATCTTGAACCATTGCACCTTCTTTTTGCGTCGATACATACAACTCACACGTATGTACCCACGCGTCTACCAATCCATTTTTTAGCTGACGTTCAGGGAGCGACTTCATAGTATCTGGGTCTAGTACGGCAAAAATAGGCTGAACCGCTGGAGAACCAAACGGAAGTTTCGTTTTAGTCGCCGCTTTAGTTAATACCGCACCAGCGTTCGATTCTGAACCTGTTGCAGGGAGGGTTAATACCGCAGCAAGAGGCACCGCTTCTGTAACTTTATGTTTACCTATTAGGATATCCCAACCATCACCATCATATTTTGCCGCTGCAACGGCGTATTTAGAACCATCAATAACCGAACCCCCACCAACAGCGAGAACGAAATCTATTGCCTGTTCTTTAATCATCGCAACAGCTTTGTCCATCGTTTCTACTGTTGGGTTAGGCTCAACACCTGAAAACTCTTGCCACTGGTGCTCAGACAACGCAGCCACAACTTGATCATAAACACCATTACTCTTAATCGAACCACCGCCGTAGATAACCAATACTTTTTTATCTGTTGGTATCTGTTGTTTTATTGCGGCTATCTGACCTTGGCCAAACATTATGGTTGTTGAGTTCCCATAGGTAAATTCCATGACTTTCTCCATCGTTTAATTCTGATTATATAGGTAGCAGTGAGTAAATACTCGACTCTTGCATTGCATATTACTGACAATTAAACTGTATATAAATACCTATTTATGTCAAATATTTGCCCAAAAGTATCACTTTTGCTATTTTGAACAGATATTAATAAAGGAGTTCACCATGAAACAGTTCGTCCGCTATATGGACTCATACGTTGATAACAAACAATTGGGCCAGCTCGAAGGTCTGGTCAGCACTGTGATACCGGGTGTTAAATTTTATCGCTCAGGAAGATCTCGTCCAAGAGAGCCCCTTGTCTATGAATCTGGAATAGTCGTTATCGGTCAAGGTATCAAGAACATTTATCTCGGTGAGCACAAAATGACTTATGGCCAAGGCGATTTTGTTGTGTTCGGTGTCCCACTACCACTTGAATGTGAATCTGAAGCGGAAGATAACAAGCCGATTATGGGCCTTAAGATCGATATAGCACCAAAACAACTCCATTCGATAATAAACCATATTGACCAATACGACTCCGAAACTGTTGCCCCCTTAAACCGCAGTTGTCTTGGTATGAACTGCATGTCAATGTCTGATCCACTAGAAGATGCCTTTTTGAAGCTTATGCAGGTTTTACAGCATGATTCAGAAGCCGAATTTCTTGGGGAAGACATCGTAAAAGAAATCATCTATCGAGTGCTTAAAGGTCCAATGGGACATATTCTATATGAACGTGCAAATACGGAAGGAAATTATGCAAAGCTTGCAAAAGTTCTGGACCGATTGCATTCAGATTACGCATCACCACTTACGGTAGATGAACTCGCCGCCGAGGCCTTTATGAGTGTCCCCGCCTTCCATCGTGTATTTAAGCAGGTTACAGCGGAGTCCCCTCTTCAATACCTCAAGAAAGTCCGATTAAGCAAGGCTCGCGATTTGATCATGCTTGATGGATGCCGTGCATCTGAAGCTGCACGCATTGTTGGCTACAATAGTGCTTCGCAATTTAGCCGTGAGTTTAAGCGCCATTTCAACTATTCACCCGGAGCCACCCAAGCCCACGCGGTTTAATATAGGAATGACGAACGTGATTGGCATTGAAGTCTAGACGTAAAAAAGCCCTAGCATTTCTGCTAAGGCTTCTACAAATTGGAGCGACACATCGGGTTCGAACCGATGACCTCAACCTTGGCAAGCGTTTCTCCTCTACCATGTTATGCACTTCATTACTTCCTTATACCCCATTATTCGCTTGGCGGAGGAAGAGAATGACGAACGTTGATAGCATTAAGGCCTAGACGTAAAAAAGCCCTAGCATTTCTGCTAAGGCTTCTACAAATTGGAGCGACACATCGGGTTCGAACCGATGACCTCAACCTTGGCAAGGTTGCGCTCTACCAACTGAGCTAGTGTCGCAGTGCTGCATTCATCGAATACAGACTTTATTAGATGGTGCCCCGGGCCGGACTTGAACCGGCACAGCGCGAACGCCGAGGGATTTTAAATCCCTTGTGTCTACCAATTCCACCACCAGGGCACGCAATTCTTTCTTGCTATGCTACTAACTGACTTTAGTTAGACACCATCTTGATACTGACAAGTCAATATCGCAAATTTTGTTTCTATAAAGCGTTTAACTTCGCTTCCAGAACAGGGCTGTACTTTACTGGATTCAGAAAATGAGTCAACCAAAAATTATTAACTTTTTAACCGTATGACTATTTTTTAATCTCAAAGAGGAAAAAATAGTCATTTAGAATTAAAACTACATAGAAAGCGTCAACTTACCGGGGTTACTGTTTTTTAATGCGTCAAGCGCTTCACCATCTAATTGGACATTTGCAAACCAATAAGGTGCGTGTTTATCTACAAACGCTGAGCTTCTATCTAACATATCATAGATAGCAAATGCCCTAGCCTGCCCTAGTGCAACGCCATGCAAGCTTCTCTTCAATATAGGGGTATCGGATACGTCTTCCAGCAAAGCGCCCCGTAGGTGCAAGACTCGTTGGTCCCATTCTATATGCTGAATTATCCTCTCGGTTAATAGTCGATCTAGTTTATAAATAACATTAGGCAACACGGCTAATGTTGGTTTTACTTCTGCGCACGCAAAATAAGATTCCATGTCTTCATTCTCTCTACACTCTTTCATTACGCCGACAAGTGCGTCTTCAAAGAATTGCGAAAAATAATTACAGATGGCGATTTGCGCTAACGATCGAATGGTTCCGAGAAGAATACCTTCGTCCGGCTCCTTATACCCTGCTTTTACTAAGCGTAGTCTTGTGACGTTCGCGGTAACAATCAGTTGCTGCCATAGCTTGGGTGACATTATTTTGGTGTTTTTATCTGACCATCTGAGCAACGGCTTCGCCATTAGTACTGGAAATAGCCTACGGCAGTTATTGATACCGATATAACCAATGGCAACGCTAGGGTCGTTCGTGTGTTTAGGGAGTTTACCAAGCAACTCACAAAACTTCGAATTACCAACCAAGTCAAGTACGTTGGATTTAAGTGATTGGCTTAACGCTGTTAATGAACCTAGCTTTGAAAAATTTAATGAGGCTGAATAAGCAAATGAACTGAAATGGTCAAACTGCGGAAAGCCCCAAATAAGCCTATCAACCGATAATGTAGAAAGCTTCTCTATCATCAGCCGCTCTGTTTTCATTGCTACACGTGTTACCACTTTATCTAAAATGAACTGCCGCTCTTCTAATCGCTCCTGCCTTTCAATTACTTTTAATTTTTCGCACTGTAAAAGCACCCTTTGATTTTCCGTGATGCGTTCTTTTTCTTCAAAAATGACTGATTCACAATACTCACCTTGAGCGCTTAATATGGTGTCTACATCAGCTTGATCCACCAAATATCGCATACTAACAAGCCATTGAGCATGTCGTATTAGAGTCTGCTCAGTTATTTTTCTAGCGACACTCTCAGCTTCGGCGTTGTACCGTTTACTCGTGAATAATCGTTCGGCTGTACTTTTTTTAGGCAATTATTTTTCCGATATGTAAAGATAACAGGTTAATACCTGTAAAATGTATTAACAATTACAGCACATAAACAATGATTGTGTTAATTGGTTCCTTTATTCAGACCTAAACGCATTGCCTTCTAATATCATTTATCCAGCAGAAAACGCAATTCACACTGTTGACACAAATACTTTCTAAAAATTTCATTTTAATTTTTACACACAATATCAATTGCTTATTTATAAATTAATCCTTACGCAGCATAGGGTTAACAGATGTTCGCCCCCAAAACCAAACGGTGTACTACGATAATCACCAACATCAGAAATCACAGTAATGTTAAAAAGACTTGAACTGCGTCACAAAATCGACTACAAATTAGGCATTATGTTTGGTATCTATAGGAAAAATAAATGTTGAAGAAGCGCTTTTTTAAAACTAAAGACGAAGTAGAAGTAACATTCGAGTGGCCTCAAAGTGAAGAAACCAGTGTCGCAATCGCAGGTGATTTCAATAGCTGGGAAGCGACGCCAATGAAATTGAACAAAAAGAACAAAGCATTCACGCTAAAGCTTCGTTTGCCAAAAGGTGACACGTTCCAATTTCGCTATCTAATCGATGGTGAAAGCTGGGAGAACGATCAAGCTGCAGATGACTATGTAAGAAATAGCTTTGGCACTGACAACAGCTTAATTTCGACAGTAGAAGCCGCGTAGTAGGCGAAAACAATCCTATTCCAAAAGGAAGCACTTGTGCTTCCTTTTTTGATTCTACTGTTTGGGTTTGAACCAATGAGCTCACACCTTGGCTAGCGTTTCACTCGACCATTCTCTGCACCGAATTTTTTCCTTATACCCCGTCATTCCATCGGAGGAGTAATGCTGTTTTGACAAGATTCCCGTTTTCACGGGAATGACGGGCGTTGATTGGTATTGAAATCTAAACGTAAAAAAGCCCTAGCATTTCTGCTAAGGCTTCTTACAAATTGGAGCGATACATCGGGTTCGAACCGATGACCTCAACCTTGGCAAGCGTTTCCCTCGACGAGCGGAGTTAATATTGTTTCATCAATATTCAGGCGTAAAAAAGCCCCAGCATTTCGGCTAAGGCTTCTTACAAATTGGAGCGATACATCGGGTTCGAACCGATGACCTCAACCTTGGCAAGCGTTTCCCTCGACCAGCGGAGTTAATATTGTTTCATCAATATTCAGGCGTAAAAAAGCCCTAGCATTTCTGCTAAGGCTTCTTACAAATTGGAGCGATACATCGGGTTCGAACCGATGACCTCAACCTTGGCAAGCGTTTCCCTCGACCAGCGGAGTTAATATTGTTTCATCAATATTCAGGCGTAAAAAAGCCCTAGCATTTCTGCTAAGGCTTCTTACAAATTGGAGCGATACATCGGGTTCGAACCGATGACCTCAACCTTGGCAAGGTTGCGCTCTACCAACTGAGCTAGTATCGCAATTCATTCCATCAAGAAATGGAGGCGCGTCCCGGAATCGAACCGAGGTCCACGGATTTGCAATCCGCTGCATAGCCTCTCTGCCAACGCGCCGTTGTATCTCTTCTTACCAGAGAAACTTATTCAGTTCCTCTTGAGTACGGGAGGCATTTTACGGATTCACCGAGGTGAGTCAACACTATTTTTATTTTTTTGTATCGTTTGGTTACTTTGCGATCAGTTCTGCTAAGATTGATTACTTTAGTAGCATAAATTCGCTATAAATCCGTAAGATAACTTGACCGTTCTCATACCCAATACCCTAGTTGTTTTCGTTAGAGATAAAAAAAGCGAGCCTCTGCTCGCCTTTAGATCATTCTCAAACTTATTGGTGTTTTTTATCTAACAGGTCACCCTTCGCTGCCGCTAGATATTGAATCATAGACCAATAGGTTAATATCGTGGCAACGTAAAGCGCCGCATATCCGACCCAAACCATCCAATCATCATAACGCCATATTAACACCCACAAAGCAAACATCTGCGCCACGGTTTTGACTTTCCCAACCCATGAAACAGCCACGCTAGCTCGCTTACCAATTTCTGCCATCCATTCTCGCAAGGCAGATATAATGATCTCTCGTGAAATCATGGTGACGGCTGGAATGGTTATCCAGATAGTCTCGTAATGCTCTGTAATTAAAATAAGGGCTGTTGCGACCATTACCTTATCGGCTACAGGATCAAGAAAAGCACCGAAGCGAGAAGTTTGACCCAATTTACGGGCGAGCATGCCATCGAAATAATCTGTAACAGCAGCAAACCAAAAGACCATTGCCGCAGCAAAAGGAGCCCAGCTGTAGGGAAGATAAAAAACAATGACTAAAACTGGTATTAACGCCAGTCGTAATAAAGTAAGTATATTTGGTATGGTAAAACGCATTATAGTTAGCTCTTGTAAACCGCGAGGTAATGGTGCGGGAAAAAAACTATTCTTTCAATGACTGATGTATCTTTTCTGCCAAAGAAAGACTAATTCCCGGTATTTTGCTTATATCTTCTACACTTGCTCGCTTGAGTTCCTGAAGTCCACCCATAAACTTGAGCAATGATTGGCGTCTTTTGGGCCCGATACCCTCAATGCCTTCTAAAGAACTGGTTCTTCTTGTCTTCGCACGTTTTGCTCTATGTCCCGCAATTGCATGATTATGACTTTCATCTCTAATATGCTGAATTAAGTGTAACGCAGGCGCGTCACTAGGCAGGTTAAACTCATCGCCTGCAATCGTGATCAATGTTTCTAGACCGGGCTTTCTCGTTACACCTTTTGCAATACCAATAAGCCTTGGCCGTTTGGGCCAATCTTCCCAATGGGAAGAAAGAATTTGATGCGCGCGATTGAGTTGGCCTTTACCACCATCGACGAAAATAATATCAGGGATTTTCTCCACATCCAGCTGTTTGCTATACCGTCGATCGAGTACTTGCCCCATCGCCGCATAATCATCCCCACCTGTAATACCCGTTATGTTGTAACGTCTATACTCTTGCTTGACTGGCCCTTCATGGTTAAATACAACGCAAGATGCGATGGTACTTTCGCCCATCGTGTGGCTTATATCAAAACACTCCATGCGACGAATTGATTCTATACCTAACTCATCTTGCAGAGCCGATACGCGCTGACTAATAGTCATCTTGTGGTTTATTTTGGTTGTAATTGCGGTCAACGCATTGGTGTTGGCGAGTTTCAAGTACTGCCCACGGGTCCCTGTTGGATCTTGATGGAATGACACTTTACGCCCTGCTAGCTTAGTGAGCGCTTCTTGTAACGGTTCACCTTCGGTAAACAGCCCTTTATTTAACACAATACGAGTAGGTATGGTACGCGCTTCATTGTGTCCAAGATAATACTGACTCAAAAAACTATAAAATACTTCTTCTCTTTCCGTGTTATTAGGTATCTTGGGAAAATGGCTTCGGCTGCCTAATATTTTACCTTGTCTAACCATCAATATATGAATACACGCTAGCCCATTTTCTTGCGCGAAACCTAAAATATCCAGGTCATCCATACTATCTTCAGAGACAAATTGTTGTTCTTGCACCCTTCTTATTGCTTGGATTTGATCTCTTAGTTTTGCCGCATCTTCAAATCGAAGTGCTATGCTAGCTTGCTCCATCTTGTCGACAAGTTCAGAGATAACCTGCTTGTCTTTGCCTTGCAAAAACAGTCGAACCATACCGACGAGTTCTGAATACTCATCATCGCTAATGAGATCAGACACACAGGGTGCAGCACAACGCCCGATTTGATACATTAAGCAAGGCCGAGTACGGTTACCATAAACGGTATCTTCACACTGCCTTACTGGGAATATCTTCTGTAGCAAATGTAATGTTTCTCGAACAGCACCTGAATCGGGATAAGGACCAAAATACTCACCCTTACGTTTTTTGGTGCCTCGATGAGAGGACAAACGGGGGTGCTTATGGGCGCTTATGAAAATATAAGGGTAGGATTTGTCATCTCGTAATAACACATTATATTTCGGCAAATACTGCTTAATATAGTTGTGCTCAAGAATCAGAGCTTCCGTTTCCGTATGGGTAACAGTAACGTCAATTTTTACGATATGGCTAACTAAAGCACGCGTTTTTTCACCGTCAACATTTTTACGAAAGTAACTAGAAAGCCTTTTTTTAAGGTCTTTTGCTTTACCCACATAAATAATATCAGACTCGGCGTTATACATTCTGTATACGCCGGGCTGATTTGTGACAGTATTTAGAAAAGAGGATGAATCAAAACTACTCGACACTACAATGTCTCGGTATCTAGCATTCCATGACGAATGGCCAAATGAGTTAACTCCACATCACCATTGATATCTAATTTACTGAACAATCTATAGCGATAGCTGTTGACTGTTTTTGGACTCAGATTTAGTTGTTCTGAAATATCCGTTACTCTTTGTCCTTTCGTAATCATCAGCATGATCTGTAACTCACGCTCCGAAAGATCTTTAAATGGATTTTCAGATGCTGAAGAAAACTGACTTAATGCCATCTGTTGAGCAATTTCCGGGGAAATATAGCGTTGTCCGCTATGAACCATTCGAATTGCATTCACCATTTCGTCTGGGGCAGCCCCCTTTGTAAGATAACCAGCAGCCCCTGCTTGCATCACCTTTGTCGGAAATGGATTTTCAGTATGTACCGTCAATACAATGATTTTTACATCAGGATTAAACCGTAATATTTTTTTTGTCGCTTCCAAACCGCCAATACCCGGCATATTCATGTCCATGAGTATGACGTCCGCATGATTGCTGCGACACCATTTTACAGAATTTTCACCGCTTTCAGCTTCCCCTGCTACGTTCATTCCACGGACGTCTTCAATTATACGTCTTATCCCTGTGCGAACTAGCTCGTGATCATCTACAAGGAAAACATTTATCAAACTTGTATCTCCACACTACTAACCTCTGCCAACCGAATCTCAAATTGAGAAATGGAACGCAATACTATAACGATTTTAACCTATTTTAGACAAGAATGCTTATCTACAATATGAGTCGTAGCACAAACTTTCATTATTTTTTATAGTGACTAATTATCAACTAATTAATTTATTGCCGATTTTTATATCAATCGTTAATTATTCGATACAACACTACGCTACCAACTGGCTATTTGCCAACAATAATTGCTACTATCCAAGCATGTTCAGTACCTAAGGCTACAAATTGAATCTAGGAAAAGGGTTTATCCTTACACGCCACGCCAGAGACATCAAAGGGTCAACTTTGATTGAGCTGTGGCTAAATACACCCGAAGGGCCAACTCAACTAAAGATTCAATCTGAAAAAAGTCTTTTTTTCATAAAAGCCACTGATTTATCAAGAGTCCAAAGCCTCTGTTCGGAACACAGACAGAAACTAGAATGTAGGCCGCTTGAACTAAAAGACTTTCAACAAAATTCTGTCGTTGCCTGCTACAGCGAAAACCAACACCTAAAAACCCAAATCTTAGCTCTACTCACCTCTAATGATATCGAAACAATCGAATCCGACGTTCGCCTAGCAGACCGATATTTAATGGAACGATTTATTCAAGGGGGCATTGAGTTTACCGGTTATAGAACTGCAAAAAATGGCTACACCCAAGTAACACAAGCGAAATGCCGTAAGGGCACGTACCATCCAAACTTAAGCTATGTCTCATTGGATATTGAATGTTCAGAAAATGGCATTCTCTATTCCGTCGGATTGGCTTCACCTCTTGATAATCGTGTGATTATGATTGGCTCACCAGAGCCTTGCGAAACCCCAGTTCAATGGGTTCAAAATGAAAAGATGCTGTTAATCGCACTCATTGACTGGTTTAAACAATATGACCCAGATCTTATTCTTGGTTGGATGGTGGTGGATTTTGATTTCAGGTTATTAGTCAAAAGGGCCGAATGGCATGGACTAAAACTTTCCATTGGTAGAGGAAATCAAAATGCGTACTTCAGGCAATCCAACCAAACGCAACAAGGGTTCATTTCTATTCCTGGTAGAGTGGTATTGGATGGTATTGATACACTTAAAACCGCCACCTATTCGTTCCGTTCGTGGTCTCTAGAGTCCGTTTCTCAAGAACTGCTTTCCGAAGGTAAGGCAATACATAACGTCCACGACAGAATGGCAGAAATAAACAACATGTTCCGCCATAACAAACCGGCATTAGCAAAATACAATTTGCAAGATTGTGTGTTGGTAAATCGAATTTTCCAACACACTCATTTAATAGAATTTGTCATTGAACGTTCAAGATTAACTGGTATAGAACTAGACCGCATGGGCGGATCTGTCGCCGCATTCACTAATCTATATTTGCCACAGCTTCACCGGGCTGGTTACGTGGCCCCTAACCTTCAGACTAAAAACTGGCAAGCCAGTCCTGGTGGCTACGTGATGGATTCTTTACCGGGATTGTACGATTCTGTTTTGGTATTGGATTTTAAGAGCCTTTATCCTTCTATCATCCGTTCGTTCTTAATTGATCCTTTAGGGTTAGTAGAAGGTCTGAAACTGACAACAGGGAACAAACAAGACCAAGCGGTAGAAGGTTTTGTTGGTGGGCAGTTTCACCGAACCAAGCACTTTCTCCCAAAAATGATAGAAGATTTATGGTCAGCGAGAGATAACGCTAAGAAAAACAATGAAAAGGCCTTTTCGCAAGCGATAAAAATCATTATGAACTCTTTTTACGGCGTACTCGGCTCGTCTGGTTGTCGTTTTTTCGATGTCCGCCTTGCCTCCTCTATAACCATGCGTGGTCATGAAATAATGAAGCGCACAAGGCAATTAATCGAACAAAAAGGGTACATTGTCATTTATGGTGATACAGATTCAACCTTTGTCTCCCTGACCCGCGCCTTACCAACATCTGAAGCAGACGAAATAGGCAAAGAATTGATCGACCACATAAACGATTGGTGGACCAACCATATACAGCATCAATACGGTCTATCCTCTTGTTTAGAGCTCGAGTATGAAACCCATTACCGAAAATTTTTGATGCCAACGATTAGAGGTTCCGAGACAGGTTCCAAGAAACGCTATGCAGGACTTATTGGCGAAGGAAAGGCGGAACATATTGTGTTTAAAGGGCTAGAAAGTGCGCGCACCGACTGGACGGTATTATCTCAACAGTTCCAACAAGAACTCTATGAAATGATTTTTCATGATATTGACCCGACTGACTATGTTCGCCGTTATGTAGAAGCAACGCTCAATGGTGAGTATGACGATAAACTGACCTACCAGAAAAGGTTAAGGCGTAAGCTCAGCGAGTATCAAAAAAACGTACCACCACAAGTGAAAGCGGCTCGTATGGCAGATGAAATTAATGCAAAATTAGGTCGACCTCTTCAATATCAAAACCGAGGTCGTATCGAATACATAATTACGTTAAATGGGCCGGAACCAGAAGAATACAGACAGAGTGCCATTGATTATCAGCATTACATTGATAAGCAGCTATTGCCCGTTGCCGATGCTATATTGCCTTTTATCGGACTCGACTTTGAAAGCATAAACGCGCCACAGTTGGGCCTATTTTGACTTAAGTGAACTATTTTCATGTTCATTGGGTTGGCATTAACCAATCCTAAACTCTGTTTTTTTATAAGATTTGACTAACCAGCTACCGTAACTATCTAAGATCCCAATAATTGAACGTTTAGGTATATATCTACCTGAAAGAAGTATATTAAGCCGCTCAATATCTATATGTTTGTCCGGATAGTAATTCAGAAACTTCTCACCACATTCGCTCGGATCATCATACCATCCTTTGTCTTTATTCATGATCACAGAGTAACTAGCTCTGAGTAATTTTTTAGCAATGATCACTTGGCATTTAATCTGCTCTTCTCTGTTTGTTGCTTGCGCGATTCTCCGCCGATAAGTTGCTATCCATTCATCGACATCCATATTCCAAAACTTAGCGATCTCCCAACTCGGTTCGAATTCGCCGTAACGAGTTGACAAGTCATCGCCGGAGACACAAACACAGCAATGTTTCAACATGAAGCCCCAAGTGATAACACTTTCTATCGCTAAAATATCTTTGACCAAAGGGAACTGAAAAGATAAGTCAGTAATCAACGGGAATGCTTTTTTATATCGCCATTTTATCGTGCTCAATAACGTCTGAAACCTTGCATCCGGCTGGCGTCTTGTGACCACTACCAAATCAAGATTGGATTTACCCGGCACGGCGCACTTTCTCGCCACGCTGCCATAAAGGTAGATGCTGTGGAGGTTACTACCTAACCCACTTTCAAGCGCTGGAATTAATTCTTGAATGACTCTACGATATTCTTCTTGCCAAGGGGCGCTCGGATCTATCACTGGTAATGGCACAAAGTTGCTCGCTATTGGTCGTTAATGATTAAAAAAAAACCTAAAATGGTAAAAACCGAATCTAAATCTTATTTTGAGCTCAATTATGCCTTGTAAATATTGGATTTAAAACCAGAGGTTGTATTCTATTCCTTGTGCCCCAATTTATTGGTCAACTTATACATTTAAAGGTCAGAACGATGACAAAGGCTAGTGATATAAAAAAAGGCTTTGCTGTAAGCCTAAACGGTAAAATTTTACTTGTTAAAGATTTCGACATCACCACTCCCGGTGGGCGTGGCGGAGCGAAAATCTATAAATTTCGCTTCAAAGATTTAATGACAGGCGGCAAGGTAGAAGAAGGATTTAAAAGTGACGAGCTTTTAGAAACCGTTGATATGACAAAACGCAATGTGATGTTCTCTTACATTGACGGTGATGAATATGTCTTTATGGATAACGAAGATTACACTCAGTACAACTTCAACGGCGATGACATCAAAGAGGAATTACTATTTATCAACGAAGAGACACAAGGGATACAGGTTGTATTGATCAATGACAAATCTGTTGCTATTGAGTTACCCGCTTCCGTTGAAATGGTCATCGAAGAGACCGACCCTTCTATCAAGGGCGCTTCTGCTTCTGCGCGTTCTAAGCCTGCTCGCTTCGCGACGGGACTCACTATTCAGGTACCTGAATACATTGGGTCTGGCGACAAAGTAAAAATCAACACCGCCGAAAGCAAATACACAAGTAGAGCAGATTAGGGCAAATCATATGGTAGATAACAACGAAAGTAATCAAAGCGATCAGGAAGAACTCATTTCGTATGATGATGTTATTGACGTTGCATACGATATCTTCTTAGAAATGGCGCCTGATAACCTAGAACCTGCAGATGTCATTCTATTCACCGCACAGTTCGAAGATCGAGGCGCTGCAGAATTGGTGGAGACCGGTGATGATTGGGCAGCAGAAGTCGGCTTTGAAGTAGACAAAGAAGTCTATGCTGAGATTCGCATTGGCTTAGTGGATGAAGAATCGGATGTACTTGATGATGTATTTGCTAGAATGCTCGTTAGTCGTACTCCAGAGCATAAGTTCTGTCATGTATTTTGGAAAAGAGATTAAACTTAATTGAATGCAAAAACGGGTTATACCATGTATAACCCGTTTTTTATTATTCATCTATTATTTGTCGTTTACGCTATTTTCTTACTTTACGGTTTCTATTTCCACGACCTTTAGGGGCTGTCACTCTTTCTTCATGACGCCTAACTGCGCGGCGAATTTTCTGATGACGTGAACGTTCGCGTTTACGAGATGTATTATTTTTATCTAGATCGATCACTGTATTTTTTTCTGGCTTCAATTCAACTAGCTCACGCAAGTAGTTAACTTCTTTCAGCTCGAGTTCCATCCAACCACCACGTGGTAATGTTTTCTCTAGGTAAATATCGCCATAACGAACACGCTTTAAACGACTTACTGTTGTGTGTTGTGACTCCCATAAGCGACGGACTTCACGGTTACGCCCTTCGTTAATCACCACGTAGAAAGTATGATTCATACCTTCACCACCTGCATAAACCACATCTTCGAATCGTGCCATGCCGTCTTCAAGTTTCACACCTTGAACAACATTACGAACCTTTTTCTCGTCTATTTCACCAAATACGCGGACTAGATATTCACGCTCAACCTGACGGCTAGGGTGCATCAAGCGGTTGGCTAACTCACCGTCTGTGGTAAATAACAGTAAACCAGATGTATTTGCATCCAGACGCCCTACAGAGATCCAGCGTGCACCACGAATTTTAGGCAAGCGATCAAATACAGTTCTACGACCTTCAGGATCAGAGCGAGTACATAATTCGCCTTCAGGTTTGTAATACGCTAATACACGACATACTTCATCGTCATCTTCTTTAATGGAGATAACATGTCCGTCCATACGGATCACTGAATTATCGTCTTCTAGGCGCTCACCGAGCTTCGCAACTTTACCGTTAACGCTTACACGGCCTGATTTGATTAATGTTTCTAGCTCACGTCGTGAACCGTGACCGGCTCTGGCTAAAATTTTCTGTAGTTTTTCGCTCATCAATATACCTGTGGTTGTCGTCTTCACAGACGTCAGTAATTTAAAAAAATATCTCTTGCACGATTTTCATCGAACAAACAAAAATGCAATAAAAATGCGGTCGGGGATTATACATTATTTTCATTAGAATTAGATAGCGATTTGACCGATTTCGATAAAGAAAAAGGAACCGAAGCTCCTTTATTTGATTCTATTCGAATGGAGATGGGTCACCTGCCCCCAATCTCAGCACCACAGGTTCATCATTACTAAAATCAATGACCGTTGTTGGCTGCTCTCCTAAATAACCACCATTCATTATCAGATCAACCGTGTGCTCCAGTTTGTCTCTGATATCTTCTGGATCTGATTCTGCGACGTCACTTCCTGGCAAAATCAAGGTAGTCGACATTAATGGTTCACCCAAAGCTTCTAATAAATCAAGCGCAATGCGGTTGTCAGGAACCCTTATACCAATGGTTTTACGTTTCGCATTCATCAGTCTGCGTGGCACTTCTTTGGTCCCTTTAAAAATAAAAGTATAGGCACCAGGTGTATTATTTTTTAGCAAACGGAATGCGGTGTTATCAACGCGCGCATACAATGACAATTCAGAAAGATCTCGGCAGAGAAGTGTAAAATTGTGTTTATCATCCAGTTTACGAATGCGACAAATAGTGTCTAATGCTTGTTTGTTTTCTAGCTGACACCCAAGTGCATAACCAGAATCGGTAGGGTAGACAACAACACCACCGGTTCGAATAATCTCAACCGCTTGGCTAATCAACCGAGCTTGCGGATTTTCTGGGTGTACATAAAAAAATTGACTCATAATAATTCCTCACTACCGACGTATCGGTATCTTAGGCTGGGTTTATACCCCAATCTTTCCATATTGGTTCTACACCAGAAGGTAACCAAAGATTACGTCCCAGCTCCGTCCAAGGGGATGGATAATGAAAATCGGACCCTTGAGACGCTAATAGGTTGTATTGTATAGCATAATCGGCAAGGTTTCGCCTTTCTTGTTGACCTTGTTGAGGCAACGCGATTTCCATTCCGTTTCCATCTGCTTCCACAAAAGCTGATATCAATCGTTTGGTCCACTTTGCGGTTAACTGATATCGTCCGGGATGCGCCAAAACAGCATCACCTCCAGCGGCATGAATAGCGGCAACCGCCTCTGCTATAGAACACCAGTTCGGCGGCACATAACCGGGCTTGTCTCGCGTTAAGTATTTTTTAAAAACCTGTTGCATGGTTTTCGCATACCCATTATCCACAAGCCACTTGGCAAAGTGAGATCGAGTAATGGGGGCGCCTGAAGCGATGTCTTTTACCTCAGCTAGCACCGTTTCTTTAGTGACCTTTGCAAGCCTTTGTGCCATCAGTTCAGAGCGTTCCACTCTCCTCTGCTTTTGCTCTTGAATAAGAGTCAGTAGTTCAAGGTTGCATTCATCTATATTTAATCCGACTACGTGGATATCTTTATTTTGCCAGACCGTTGAAATCTCAATGCCACGAATCAGTTTAATATTCAGTTTGTTCTTATCAACATATTCAAACGCAGGCGCTAAGCCATCTATCGTATCATGGTCAGTAATCGCTAAAACGCGTACATCAAATTCAATTGCCCTATCGACGATTTCCGTCGGAGTTAATCGCCCATCAGAAGCGGTTGTATGGCAGTGTAGATCAATTTTCATTTATTACTTGACTTTAGCCTCTAGTACTAGTTTACTAGTACAACTTTCAAACGGGAATAATACACTATGTTACAAGAATCTAACCAAAAGCCTAGCGATAAAAGAGCAGACATTGTGTCTGAGCTTCGTTGGTGGCGTATCGGTTTAGGAACTTGACGGGGTAACGAGACTGTTTGATATACAGAATTTAGTTTAAAACCCGTCTATATGACGGGTTTTTTTATTGCTTCCACTTACTCATTTTTGAATCTAATGTTAATGGTGATCTATTTTTCAAAGATAACTTGTTAACTGAACAAAATAGCAACAGTTTGATTTCATTAATTATTGGGTAGCGTAAGTGTTTATGAGAAACTGGATGCAACCGCTCCAAATTTAGCATTAACAGAGGATGTCTTATGAATAAGGCGATTCAAATTACACAAAAGGGCAAGTTAGATGTTATCTCTCTATCTGTTCCTTATTCCGAAGACCCAACTCGCCTTTTTCAAGTGTTGTGTGCAGACAAAACAAATAGTCTCCTTTTAGAATCAGCGGATATCGATTCAAAAGAAGATCTAAAGAGCATGTTGTTGATAGACGCGGCTGTGCGCGTGGTCTGTAATGGACATCATGTTGAGATGCAACCACTGTCTCAAAATGGCATCAACGCCTTAGCGCGAATTGCTTCACATGTCACCGGAAATGTTGCCATTAACAAGGAGGGTGAAAACCTACAACTAGACTTTCCTCAGGCTGACACAGATATAGATGAAGACAGCCGTTTAAAAGAGGCCTCTTCATTCGATGCTTTGCGTATTATCCAACACAGCTTTGATACCGAGAATAAGGACAACTTCGCTTTATTTATTGGCGGGCTTTTCTCGTACGA
This sequence comes from Vibrio frigidus, assembly GCF_042465995.1. Lineage (NCBI taxonomy): Bacteria > Pseudomonadati > Pseudomonadota > Gammaproteobacteria > Vibrionales > Vibrionaceae > Vibrio > Vibrio frigidus. Next base: position 309,222 of record NZ_JBCDMC010000006.1, read on the forward strand.
TTTGGTTGCGAACTTCGAACCTCTAGGCCGTGCTGAACAAACGAACAACTGTCCAGATTATGTCTTTTACTTAGCCGAAACACTGATGGTTATTGACCACCAATCACAGACTTGTTTGGTTCAAGGATCTGTATTTGATGGTACAGAAGTATCCACGAACCAAATACAACAACGACTAACTGAAATCTGTGACCACAGTGAAGACCCCGCACCTCTGCGAGATACCGTTAAATTAAAGGCGTGCGAAGCGGTCCCGAGCGTATTAGACGAAGACTTTTGTCAAACGGTTCGCGATCTAAAACAATATGTTGTTAAAGGTGATGTTTTTCAGGTCGTTCCTTCGAGAAGATTCACATTACCCTGCCCTTCACCTTTGGGCTCATATAAAGGGCTCAAGAAAAGCAACCCTAGCCCTTACATGTTCTACATGCACGACGAGCTATTTACCCTTTTCGGCGCATCACCAGAAAGTGCATTAAAATATTCCTCTGAAACCAATCAAGTAGAAATATACCCCATCGCCGGGACTCGACGTCGCGGTAAAAATCCAGATGGTTCCATTAACTTAGATCTAGATGGCCGTGTTGAACTCGACCTGCGTAGTGATATGAAAGAGAACGCTGAACATATGATGTTGGTAGATTTAGCGAGAAATGATGTTGCTCGTATAAGTACTGCAGGCTCACGCCACGTGGCAGACCTTTTAAAGGTGGATAGATACAGCCATGTCATGCACTTGGTCTCTCGCGTTGTTGGTCAACTTCGCGATGACTTAGACGCGCTGCATGCTTATCAGGCCTGTATGAACATGGGAACGTTAACTGGCGCACCTAAAATTCGCGCAATGCAGCTTATCCGGGACGTTGAACAAGTGAGACGTGGCAGTTACGGAGGCGCCGTCGGTTATTTCACCGGGCAAGGCGATCTAGACACCTGTATTGTTATTCGAGCCGCCTACGTAGAAGATGGCATTGCACAAGTACAGGCAGGTGCTGGCGTGGTCTACGATTCAGACCCTCAAGCTGAAGCCGATGAGACTCGCGGTAAAGCACAAGCGGTCATTTCCGCTATCCAACTCGCACATACGGAGTAAGTGACATGGCAAATTTAGTTTTCATCGATAACTTTGACTCTTTCACTTACAACCTAGTGGATCAGTTTCGTTCTCTCGGACATCATGTAACGATATATCGCAACAATATAGCCGCAACAACCATAGAGAATGCCGTTGCTCAATTAGACAACCCTGTGATTATTCTGTCTCCCGGCCCCGGTGCGCCTTCAGACGCAGGGAGTATGCCCGAGTTACTTCAGTTAATGAAAGGCAAGGTGCCCATCATTGGAATTTGCCTAGGACATCAAGCAATCGTTGAAGCATACGGAGGCACCGTTGAAGGTGCTGGCGAGATTGTCCATGGAAAAGTATCGATGATGGAACACCAAAACCACAAGGTTTATCAAGGGTTACCATCACCACTTGCCGTCGCTCGATACCACTCTTTGGTTGCGACATCCGTACCAGAAGATCTTATGATTACCGCACAGGTAAATGGTTTGGTTATGTCGGTGGTTCACGAACAAGACAGATTATGTGGGTACCAATTTCATCCTGAATCAATTATGACGACTTACGGCGCCACTTTGTTAGCCAACTCAATCCAATGGGCATTAGATTAATAGAGCATCGCAACGGCAATAATATTGAAGAATTTTGAAGGAATTACCATGCAAACAATAATTAACAAACTATATGATCAAGTTTCCTTGACTCAAGACGAAAGCCACAGCCTGTTCGATTCAATCATCAAGGGTGAAATGGACCCAATGTTGCTCGCCGCAGTGCTGACCGCTTTAAAAATCAAAGGGGAAACACCAGACGAAATCGCTGGGGCGGCGTCTGCATTACTGGCAAATGCCAGCCCATTCCCTCGTCCAGAATACGACTTTGCTGATATCGTAGGTACCGGTGGTGATGGTTCAAATACCATTAATATCTCAACGACAGCGGCGTTTGTCGCCGCGGCTTGTGGGGTAAAGGTCGCAAAACACGGCAACCGCGGTGTCTCAAGTAAATCAGGTTCGTCAGATTTACTTGACTCGTTTGGCATAAATCTAGCGATGAGCGCAGAAGATACCGCTAAAGCAGTGGATGATTTAGGCGTTGCCTTCTTGTTTGCTCCTCAGTATCACGGTGGCGTCCGCCATGCGATGCCAGTTAGGCAAGCGATGAAAACACGCACTATATTTAATATCCTTGGTCCCCTCATTAACCCTGCCCGTCCACCCATTGAGTTAATGGGTGTTTACGATGCAGCGCTGGTTCGTCCAATCGCAGAAACTATCGCTAAGATGGGGTTGAAACGCGCTGCAGTTGTGCACGGTAGTGGCTTAGACGAAGTGGCCATTCATGGCGAAACCATGGTCGCAGAGATCATCGATGGAAAAATAACTGAATACACGTTGTCACCATCAGATTTCGGTGTAAATACACACCCACTCGAAGCCATCAAAGGTGGCGAACCCGAAGAGAATCGAACCATTATTACCGACATACTAACGGGCAAAGGCACTGAAGCACAGGTTTCTGCGGTTGCCGTAAATGTCGCATTGTTGCTCCGACTTTTTGGTCAAGAGGATTTAAAAGTAAACACACAAAAAGCAATCGAAGCAATGAACTCAGGAAAGGCTTACGAACTTGTTAAACAATTGGCAGAAAGAGGCTAAATATGTCTGAACATATCACTAAACAGAATCGTGAAATGGCAGAAGTACTCGCCAACATAGTTCGAGATAAACGAGTGTGGGTTAAAGAAAGAAAAGCATCTCAACCATTATCGACATTCAAGGATCAGCTTATCCCTTCTGATCGTGATTTTTATGCTGCGCTGTCAAAGGACAAGACGGCATTTATTCTTGAATGTAAGAAGGCTTCGCCATCAAAAGGGCTCATTAGAAACGACTTTGACCTCGACTATATTGCCTCAGTCTATGCTAACCATGCCAGTGCGATTTCAGTATTGACCGATGAGAAGTATTTTCAAGGGAGCTTTGATTTTCTACCTCAGGTCCGTTCACAGGCACCACAACCCATCTTGTGTAAAGATTTTATGATAGACACCTATCAGGTCTACCTCGCCCGTCATTACAATGCCGATGCCATATTGCTGATGCTTTCTGTTCTTAATGACGAAGAGTATGTAGAGCTTGCTGAAGTCGCCCATTCTCTTGGCCTTGGAATATTAACGGAGACCAGTAATGAGGAAGAGGTAAACCGTGCTATTGCCTTAAAAGCAAAAGTAGTTGGTATCAATAACCGAAATCTAAGGGATCTCTCTACCGACTTAAATCGAACTCGCGAACTCGCGCCGTTATTGCCAAAAGGAACAACGATTATTTCTGAGTCTGGTATCTATACCAACCAGCAAGTTAGAGCGCTGACACAATACGCTACTGGATTTTTAATCGGCAGTTCACTGATGGCTAAAGATAATCTTGAGCTTACCGTACGCAGCGTGTTGCTTGGAGATAACAAAGTGTGCGGATTAACCCATGCCAATGATGCTGCCGTCGTTTATCAAGCTGGAGCAGTATATGGCGGGCTTATCTTTGCCGAAAAATCGAAGCGCAAGGTTGACTTGGAGGCCGCACGGTTAGTCATGAGTGGTGCGCCGCTCAATTACGTCGGTGTCTTTCAAAACCAATCGCAAGACTTCGTTGTCGATATTGCGAATACACTCAAGCTAGCAGCCGTGCAGCTACATGGCGACGAAAACCAAGCCTACATATCGGCTATTAGAGAAAAATTATCCGATGACTGTGCTATATGGAAAGCGTATGGTGTCACTGACTCTATACCAGAACTAATAACATCAGACGTGTCACGTCACCTACTCGATAGCAAGGTGGGTACTCAGTCTGGTGGCACAGGACAGAGCTTTGACTGGTCGTTGATTAGCTCAACCAATGACATCATGCTAGCAGGTGGACTTTCACCGCAAAATGTTAAACAAGCGGCCGCGTTAGGTTGCCTTGGTTTAGACCTTAATTCTGGCGTTGAATCTGCACCCGGGAAAAAAGATCCAGAACTCGTTAAGCAAGCATTTACAGAAATTAAAAATTATTAAGATTGTGAGGAATTATCATGGCTAAATTAGACGCCTATTTTGGTGAGTATGGTGGGCAATACGTACCACAAATCTTGGTACCCGCTCTGGATCAGCTAGAAGACGAGTTTATCAAATCACAGAATGACCCCGAGTTTCAGGCGGAATTTATGACGTTACTTCAGGAGTATGCTGGCCGACCAACGGCACTTACTCTGACACGTAACTTGACGAAAGGAACCAAGTCTAAACTTTACCTAAAACGTGAAGACTTATTACACGGTGGCGCGCATAAAACCAACCAAGTTCTTGGTCAGGCATTGCTTGCCAAGCGTATGGGTAAAAAAGAGATAATCGCAGAAACGGGCGCGGGGCAACACGGCGTCGCGACAGCTCTGGCTTGTGCCCTGCTTAACCTAAAGTGTCGCGTTTATATGGGTGCAAAGGATATTGAACGTCAAAGTCCTAATGTGTTCAGAATGAAACTCATGGGGGCAACCGTCATTCCTGTCCATTCAGGTTCATCTACATTAAAAGACGCGTGTAATGAAGCGCTGCGTGACTGGTCTGCAACCTATGAAGATGCACACTACCTGTTAGGTACTGCTGCTGGACCTCATCCATTTCCAACTATTGTGCGCGAATTCCAACGCATTATCGGTGAAGAGACCAAGAACCAAATTTTAGCCCGTGAAGGGCGATTACCTGATGCACTGATCGCATGCGTTGGCGGTGGCTCAAACGCTATCGGTATGTTTGCAGATTTCATCGAAGAACCGAATGTAAGGTTGATTGGTGTAGAACCCGCAGGCAAAGGCATCGATACAAACCAACACGGTGCCCCTCTGAGGCATGGAAAAACCGGTATCTACTTCGGTATGAAATCGCCATTAATGCAAGATGAAAACGGCCAAATCGAAGAATCTTACTCCGTTTCAGCAGGCTTGGACTTCCCATCCGTAGGGCCACAGCACGCGCATCTCCACGCGACCGGTCGCGCTGAATATGATTCCGTTACGGACGACGAAGCTTTGGAAGCATTCCAAGAACTGGCAAGAAGCGAAGGTATTATCCCCGCACTTGAATCGGCACACGCCCTTGCTCACGCATTAAAAATGGTGAGAAACAACCCAGATGAAGAACAGTTATTGGTGGTCAATTTGTCCGGTCGAGGCGACAAAGATATCTTCACTGTTCACGATATATTAGAATCAAAAGGAGCCTTGTAATGGATCGCTATCAATTACTTTTCCAGCGCTTAGCCGATAAGAATGAAGGGGCTTTTGTCCCATTCGTCACCGTAGGCGACCCAAACCCTGAACTGTCTCTACAGATAATGGAAACCCTCGTAGATGCAGGCGCTGATGCGTTAGAACTAGGCATTCCCTTTTCGGATCCTTTAGCGGATGGGCCAACCATTCAGGGTGCGAATATGCGCGCACTGGAATCTGGAGTGACACCCAGTATCTGTTTTGAGTTGATTGGCAAGATACGCGCCAAACACCCTGAATTACCTATCGGGTTACTGATGTACGCTAACTTGGTTTTCGCTCGAGGTATAGACAGTTTTTACAAGCATTGTTCGGAAGCGGGTATAGACTCTGTTCTCATTGCAGACGTACCAACTAATGAAAGTGCCGAGTTTACCGAAGCGGCAAGAAAATACGGCGTGAAGCCTATCTTCATCGCGCCACCGACAGCAAGCGACGAGACACTTCAAGCTGTGGCAGAGCTTGGCGGCGGATATACCTATCTACTGTCTCGTTCTGGTGTAACAGGCGCTGAAACAAAAGCAAACATGCCCGTTTCTCATCTGATGGAACGTCTTAATCAATATGATGCCCCCCCTGCTCTACTTGGTTTTGGTATCTCTCAACCAGAGCAGGTTAAAGAGGCGGTTGCCGCCGGTGCCGCCGGTGCTATTTCTGGGTCTGCTGTTGTGAAAATCATTGAAACCAATGTAGACAATCCGGATAAAATGCTCGCTGAACTGGCTGCATTTATTACGCCGATGAAAGCGGCGACAATACAATAAGTTAGCCTTCATCTAAAAATTCAGATGAAAGGCGATGGTTGAACAGTAATACCTATCGAGCGTTAAGCTCGTTACAATGATTTAGTTCTGTAAAATGACCGCATTAGCGGTCATTTTTGTATCCAGATCTTACGTCGCTATTTAGCATTGGCAATAAATTGGGTAGACTATGAGTCATCTTTATGTGACATATTAGTATTAAATGAAACAACTTATTGATTTTATTCCATTAATTATATTTTTCGCGCTCTACAAAATGTACGACATCTATGTCGCTACCGGTGCATTGATAGTGGCTACGGCTATTCAAATCGTATTAACCTACTTTCTTTATAAAAAAGTAGAAAAAATGCAATTAATTACGTTTGCAATAGTGGCTGTGTTTGGTGGTATGACACTCTTTTTCCACGACGACAACTTCATCAAGTGGAAGGTAACCATTGTTTACTCTTTATTTTCTCTAGGATTGCTCGTCACGCACCTAATGGGAAAGCCAGTAATCAAAGGAATGCTCGGTAAAGAGATATCATTGCCTGACGCCGTTTGGGCAAAAATCAACTGGGCTTGGATGGTGTTTTTCGCACTTTGTGCACTGTTAAATATCTATGTGGCTTTCAGTTTACCCCTTGATGTTTGGGTGAATTTTAAAGTATTTGGTTTGCTTGCCGCCACATTTGGCTTTACCCTCTTAACGGGTATCTATATCTATAAGCACCTTCCGAAAGAAGAGTCGAAATAAATCATTATCCCCTCGTATCTCAAATGCGAGGGCGTTATATTGGAAGTCATAAATGAGCAACAAAACTGATGAAAACCCTCGAGGGCAGATGCTACTTCGAACCCTTGCGATGCCAGCAGATACTAACGCCAATGGTGATATATTTGGTGGTTGGATTATGTCCCAACTTGATCTGGCCGGCGCCATATTAGCAAAAGAAATTTCGTTTGGCCGTGTCGTTACTGTCTCTGTTTCTAGCATCACATTTAAAGCCCCCGTCGCGGTAGGCGATGTGGTCTGTTGCCACGGTGAGTGTACGAAAATAGGCCGTACATCAATGTCGATTAATCTGCAGGTTTGGGTAAAACCTGTCAATGTCGATGGTATAGGTGATCGATATCAGGTTTGTGAAGCGACCTTTAACTATGTTGCTATCGACAGCAACGGCCGCCCTAGACCAGTAAAGAAAATAGACAAATAGTAGATATTAATTCACATTCTTTCCGTTAAATTTCACACAGACCCAATTGATTTAGTACAGTGGTCCTTATTCATGTCAACAAGGAGACGTTTTATATGTGGTATGTTATTTTTTCTCAAGATGTTGAAAATTCATTAGAAAAACGCATGTCAGCAAGGGAGATGCATTTAGCTCGCTTACAGGCTCTTAGAGATGAGGGTCGTTTGTTAACTGCAGGACCAATGCCAGCCATTGACTCAGAGAATCCAGGAGAAGCGGGGTTTACTGGTTCAACCGTTATCGCTGACTTCCCGTCATTGCAAGACGCTCAACAATGGGCTGATACAGACCCATATATCGACGCAGGTGTCTATGAAAAAGTCATCGTCAAACCATTCAAAAAAGTACTTTAGTTATGAAAGATAATTTTTCTAAATTAGTGATAAGTGGCTTATTTATAATGACCCTAGCGGCCTGTAGTGCTACTGCGGATAAAGAACGTCAAGTAGAAGCCATTGCCGCCCATAGAGCCTCTATTCTTTCTAACAATCTGCCAATTGAACATGGACCATTGACGGTTATGCAAGCGAAAGCCAAAGGCAGCGTCGTTGAGTTAATGATGATTTATAACAGTGAAGGCTCGGTCCCACCACAGCAGCTTATAGAAAAGAGTGTTAGCTACTACTGCTCAAATAGTGAAGTAAAAGCGAACTTAGTACATGGCGTCATTTATAATATCAAAATCCGCAGCGAACGAGGTCAACTTCTTGTCGAGCAGATAATTTCAATCGATACCTGTACTGCCTTATCTGAAGAAACAAAAGAGTAATAGTAACAAACTCATCGTATCTATCCCTCTCTAGCTCCTCTTTATAAAGGAAATCTGAGAGGGTAGCCTTGCCTAAACCTATTGCAACACCGTCAGTTAACCCCATGTTTAACCACTTATTTCTTTAGCGAATTCATTCTTTTTACTTCATAATGAATGAAAAGTAATAAACCTCCGGTCTACTCAGCTATATTGTTAATGTAACGCGTCTATTTTAATAAAATAAGTAAAATGGCCGTATAGACCGACGCTCAAAGAAAGGAATCCAATGAAGACTACTGCTCTCTTTATTACCACTGCTTTAATAAGCTCAACCGCTTATTCTGCTTCATCATCATGGCAAGACATCGAAACAAAAGCCAAAGGTCAAGATGTCTACTTTCATGCTTGGGGTGGCAGTCAGGAAATAAATGCCTACCTCAAATGGACAGGAAAAGAACTTAAAAGCCGTTACGGTATTAATTTCAATCACGTAAAAGTGACCGATATATCCAAGACTACCTCTCTTTTGTTAGCCGAAAAAACCGCCGATAAGAATAGCGGTGGCAGTGTTGATATGGTTTGGATAAATGGTGAAAACTTTAAGTCCATGAAGAACAGTGATCTTTTATATGGACCTTTTACTCAATCACTGCCGAGTTGGGAGTTCGTTGATAAATCCCTACCTATTGATTTTGACTTTTCCGAACCAACCAATGGCCTAGAAGCACCTTGGGGTGTCGGGCAGCTCGTCTTTATTCACGACAGCACCACGTTGAACAATCCACCCACCTCGTTTGCCGAACTGCTTAGCTACAGCAAAGCTTTTCCTAATCGAGTTAGCTATCCGAAACCACCTTCGTTTCATGGAACCAGCTTCCTAAAGGCACTTCTTATCGAGCTAACAAATGGGGATAAATCACTTTCTCAACCAGTAAACGAAGCTGACTTTGCCATCGTTACCCAACCACTATGGCAATACCTTGATGAGTTTCATAAAACGGCCTGGCGGGAAGGTAAACAGTTTCCTGCAGGCTCATCTGAAACCATGCAACTACTGGATGATCGACAATTAGATCTCGCGATAACGTTTAACCCAAATGCCGTTTTTTCTGCACAAGCGAATGGTACACTTGCCGAAACGACCAAAACGTACGCACTGGATGCTGGTGCGTTATCTAATATCCACTTTCTCGCTATTCCATGGAATGCTACCGCGAAGGAAGGTGCTCTGATTGCAATTAACTTTTTGCTTAGCCCAGAAGCTCAGTCACGTAAAGGTGATTTGAAAGTCTGGGGGGATCCTTCTGTGTTGTCCAATCAATACCTTACAGGCTCCGCAAAAAATACCAAGCTCTTTAAATCAATTGATGAACCACACCCAAGTTGGCAAACGGCGCTTGAAGCCGAGTGGTTAAAACGTTACGGAAACCAGTAACTGATTATGTTACGCCTATTCTATAGCTTTGTGATTCTTATCTGTATTGCTCCCATCATACCTGGTGTGTTGGGAGTCGTTCTGTCTGCACTTAGCTATATTCCTTCGCTCGGGCTCTCTGAAGTCACTTTGAAAGGGTTTGCAGACGTATTCGCATGGAGTGGCGTGACACGGTCCCTATACCTCACGGTATTCACCTCTTTAACCAGTAGTTATCTAGCTTGCTTTATAACCTTTGCCGTATTGCAAACAACTTGGAATACGCGCGCTTGGAAGTGGGTAACGAGTAGCTTGGCCCCTCTGCTTGCGGTTCCTCATATTGCTTTTGCTATTGGTTTTGCGTTCTTATTCTCACCGACAGGGATAGCCGCTCGAATTCTGTCACCTATACTGGGCAATAGCGATTTTTCATACCTCGTTAATGACCAAAATGGTATAGGGTTAGCTCTCGCTTTAGCGCTAAAAGAACTGCCTTTCTTATTGTTAATGAGTATCCCAATTACTCAGCAGTTAAAGCTGGAAGAATCCTATAAGGTTGCCACCAGTTTAGGTTACTCTCAAGCCCAGTTCTGGTGGAAGTGTGTATTACCTCAGTGGTTAACTAAAATTCGATTCTCTCTTTTGGCTATTATCGCCTACAGTGCCTCGGTGGTAGATATGAGTTTAATTTTGGGTCCAACGAATCCCCCTACATTCGCGGTGTTGGTTTGGCAGTGGTTCTCAGAGCCCGATTTAACGCTTTTCCCTAGAGCCGCTGCAGGTGCGGTCATTTTGTTTATTGTTTGCACCGTTTTAATTCTTTTGACAAAGTGGTTAGAGCATCTAATCGTGCGGAAACGACGAACATGGCAGATTTCCGGTAGGGCTGGTTTTCAATTGCGCGGTATGACATTATTTTTAGTAGTTGCGTTGATTAATATACTGATACTGCCGATCACGCTTCTATGGTCTGTTGCCCAACGATGGCGTTTCCCCGATCTTCTTCCGTCTCAATTTAGTCACCGTTTTTGGCAACAAGAATGGGATGCTGTGATTGCAACAATAAATACCAGTCTTTTTATTGCGTTGGTATCGGCTTCTTTAGCGTTGATATTTGCATTAATCGCGCACGAATATAAAAAGAGGTACCGTTTACGCATTCCCAATCTGATTATTGCAACACCTATGCTCGTACCTCAGTTATCGCTACTATTTGGGCTTCAAGTCTCTACCCTTTATATCAACGTGAGTATGCCACTGTTTTGGGTGGTCTGGTCGCACATATTTTTCGCTTTTCCATACGTTTATCTCGCATTAGATGGCCCGTGGCGCAGCTATAATGACGGCTATAGTCAAACAGCACTGAGCCTAGGGAAGACGCCTTGGCAGGTTTGGTTTAAGGTTAAAATGCCCATATTATTTCCTGCAATAAGTTTTGCGTGGGCTGTTGGTGCTGGTGTCAGTTTAGCCCAATATTTGCCTACATTGATGCTTGGTTCTGGACGAGTAATCACGATAACAACGGAAGCCGTTGCTCTGTCAAGCGGATCGGATAGACGAGTCATGGCGATCTATGCGTTGTGGCAAGCAATATTGCCACTACTATTTTTCACTTTTGCATTCGTACTCAATCGCCTTCAAAGAAAAGGGCTAACACCAATTAGGAAACATATATTTAATGAGCCTTTGTCTAAAAAACCTCACCATCTCTAACAGAAATAAGGTGGCTCTATTTACCCCCTTAAACATAGAAGTAAAACCCGGTGAAGTGTTAACGCTTATGGGGCCTAGTGGATGTGGTAAGTCGACGCTACTGAATATGATAGCTGGTCACCTAACCGACGAGTTTTCTTTCGATGGCAACTTCACACTAAATAGCATTTGTATCAGCGACCTCCCTGCTCATCAAAGAGAGGTTGGTATTCTCTTTCAAGACGACCTACTATTCCCTCATCTTTCCGTTTGGGAAAACCTTGCTTTTGCTTTGCCAAACTCAGTTAAGTCAGAACATAGACGTCAACAAGCTTATGCCGCGCTTGAAAATGTTGGATTGTTTTCACTGGCAAACTCAATGCCACAACAGATATCCGGCGGCCAGAGAGCAAGGATAAGTCTCGTTCGTATGCTCCTTGCAAAGCCTAAGCTCGTGTTGCTAGATGAACCATTTAGTAAATTGGATAAAGAACTTAGAGAGCAGTTTCGAGACTGGGTGTTTGAACAACTTGCTCATGCGAAGGTACCGGCGCTACTCGTTACCCATGACGAATCAGATGTACCATCAAATAGTCAGTGTTTACGCTGGCCCTGGAGTCAATAAGCATGCTAGATAGGTTTAGTATCAAAATTCTAAAAATGCCGTTGGAGCTAACCGCCAAAGGGTTACACAAGTTTAACGTTACTGCAGACCAAACTACTCTATTTGGATTTATGTTAGGCTGTTTGGCCTTGCCTAGTCTTATATTTCAGCAATACGATCTTGCGTTAGTTTTCGTGATTTTGAATCGTCTTTGTGATGGGTTAGATGGTGCACTTGCTCGAATCCAAGGCATTAGCGATTCCGGTGGTTTCTTAGACATCAGCTTGGATTTCCTATTTTACTCGCTTATCCCCTTTGGGTTTGTATTAGCTAACGCGGAACAAAACGCAATCGCAGGGGCATTTCTTATCTTCTCATTTATTGGGACAGGGTCGAGTTTTCTCGCATTCGCAGTAATGGCAGGAAAAAGGGATATAGAAAATCCAGTTTACAAAAATAAATCTCTTTATTACATGGCGGGATTAACAGAAGGCACCGAAACCATTGCATGCTTTGTGATTTTTTGTCTATTCCCAGATTACTTTGCTCAAATAGCGTATGTATTTGGCACACTCTGTTGGATTACCACCACAAACCGAATTTGGGCCGGATATACCACACTAAAAAAACACGAAGATCTTGAGACCTGAGTTTTGAGTCAACCCTTTGTTTCCACCTTGTAGGTATCCACTTTCGTGAGTACCTACAAGTTACAAGGTGTTAGAACTATTTTTTTGCAGTATTTTCTGCAATTTTAACAATAACTTCGACTGCTTTTTTCATGCCTTGCACGGTAACGAATTCATGAATTCCGTGGAAGTTATACCCACCTGTGAAGACATTTGGACAAGGCAGGCCCATAAAAGAGAGACGAGCACCATCGGTACCACCCCTGATAGGGCATATATGAGGGGCAACATCACACTCTATCATCGACTGCTTGGCAATATTAATAATATGAGGATGAGGCTCTACCATCTCCTTCATATTGAAGTAACTATCCACTAGCTCTAGGGATACCCGACCTTTCGGCAAGGCGTTATTCATCTGTTCTACTTTAGATTTTATGTACGCTTTACGTGACTCTAAACCAGCTCGATCAAAATCTCTTACGATATATTTTAACTCGGTACGTGCGATGCTAGATTTGATCGAACCCAAATGATAGAAACCTTCATATCCATCTGTGCATTCCGGAGTCTCATCCGCCGGCATACTCATTTGGAACTGAGCCGCGATGTTCATAGAGTTAACCAGTTTGTCTTTTGCTGTACCTGGGTGAACGCTCACACCGTGACAAATAACCTTCGCAGAGCTGGCGTTAAAGTTTTCATACTCAAGTTCGCCAATGTAACCGCCGTCAATGGTATAAGCCCATTTAGCACCAAATTTTTCCACATCGAAAAGATTAGCACCACGGCCTATCTCTTCATCTGGGGTAAAACCAATTTTAATATCACCATGTTTGATTTCAGGATGGTTTATCAATACTTCCATCGCGGTAAGAATTTCAGCTATGCCAGCTTTATTATCAGCGCCTAATAATGTCGTTCCATCAGTAGTAACAAAGTCATGACCAATAAGTTTTTCCATGTCTGGATATTGTGTCGGCGAAAGCTTTTCACCGCTGGTTCCAAGTTTTATATCACCACCTTGATAATTTTTAATTAGTTGTGGTTTTACATCTTTACCAGATTCATCAGGCGCCGTATCCATGTGTGCGATAAACCCAATAGGCGCCACATCATGGCTAACATTCGAAGGCAATGACGCCATTAAGTAACCGTTGTTATCTAAGGTGACACTCTCTAAACCTATCTGCTCCATCTCTAGCTTGATCTGTTCCGCTAGCACCAATTGCCCTGGGGTACTTGGACAAGCACTGTTATCGCCATTAGACTGGGTATCAAATGCAACATAATGTAAGAATCTATCTAGTACTTTATTCATTTTAACTCTCTATTTTTTAAAATTTCCAACGTAATAAACCCAATATCATTCTGTTTTCTATTTGAATAGCAGTGCTTTTAAACTAGATAGTTCATCCACATCAGAAAATTCAGGTGGGTTTTCTAAGCGTTCTATAAACTCAAACTGAGACGCCTCTTCACTCATGCTCTCTATCAAAAATTCCGGCGTTACAGACGGTGAGTTCACACAGGCCAAGACTTCACCGTTATCAGCAAGCAACTCCGGTAGTCTTCTCAATATTTTTTTATAGTCTTTGGTAAGAGCAAAGCTTCCTTTTTGAAACGAAGGTGGGTCAATGACAATCAGGTCATAAGGGCCATTTTTGCGGATCTTACCCCAAGATTTGAATATATCATGAGCCAAGAAACTCACCTTGCTCAAATCATGGTTATTGAGTCTATGGTTATCTCGCCCTTTACTCAAAGACGCTTTGGCCATATCAACATTCACCACTTTTTCAGCACCGCCTTCAATCGCTGCGACAGAAAAACCACAGGTGTACGCAAAAAGGTTAAGGATGCGTTTTTTTTCCGCATTTTTTTTAACCCAATTGCGACCATATCGCATATCTAGAAACAAGCCAGAGTTTTGATTTCTACCAAGATCGAGTTTGAATCTAAGACCACTTTCTACCACAACGGGTTGAACCTCTAACTGACCTAAAATCACTTCAGCAGGAGCACCATTTTGGTATCGATGTTGCAGTAAAATTGCCGTTCCTTTCTTTTCTTTCCAAAGATTTTGTTGAGAGAAACGTAATAAACCTGTTCGCAAGCTATGCAAAAACTCTTGGTCAACGTCTTTAAACAAACTGACGATCAGCTGACCCTGCAACCAATCACAAGTGAGTTGTTCTAATCCTTGCCATTTCCTTCCCCGCCCATGAAACAAGCGGCGAACTTCATTCGGTACCGTAGTGATTTCGTCTGAGACGTGCGCAAAAAATTGATCTAAATTTTCTTTATTCATAATCTATTTAATCGTTGGCCATGGTAGATCCCAAGGCGTGCCCCATTGTTCCAATGCCGTCAGCATTTCCGTAGATAGCCATTTCTCACCCATAGAAGGTAGTGCAATTAGGCTCACCATCTCATTTTGAAACTTAAACCGCATCGCAAATGCGTGCAGATAACCTCTGTCACTGATGCAAGACGGATTATATATCCGATCACCAACAATAGAAGAACCGACTGATTTAAGGGCAACCCGTATCTGATGCGTTTTACCAGTATAAGGCTTACACAGAAAAATACGCTCACCCGCTTCACCAGCCAATGAAAAAAATTGAGTTACTGCTGGATTATTTTTGCTATTGATGAGCTTCCAACTTGAACGACGTGAACGTTCCATATCACCGCTAATCAAACCTTGCTTTTTCTTTGGTTTTTTACTGCCTATCGCAACGTAATATTTTTCAATGCTTCGCTGCGCGAATAGAGCTGACAGCTCCCGAGCCGCCTGCTTATTTCTGGCCAACAACAAGATACCTGAGGTCATTTTGTCCAACCGATGAACGAGGTATAACTGGTTGTCTTTGGTTACCTTTGCGACTTCTTGTAGCAGCATAGTGTCACCGTCATCTTTATGAACGCTAACATTGTGGAATTTGTTAATTACAATAAAATCATCTTGTAGCTGAAGAATATCAAACATAATCGTTGCTCCATACTTTGGCGCAGATTAACTGCTTTGATAGAAAAATGCGAGTAGCGAGATCAAAAAGGCTCTGCAATTGCAGAGCCTTTGAACAAATTAGATGATTTTCGGTTTTATGCGAAGAAGACCAAAAGCATGAAGACGGGACAAACGACACGAACATACCAAGGCCAAATTTTCCAAAACAGTCCCTGTTCTACCTCAGGAAAACCTTGTTTGATCTCTTGTAATACTTTATCACGCTTCCAAACCCAACCAACTAATAACGCCCAGCAAAGGCCCAATATTGGCTGGCCATACACGGTCGATATTTCGATAACCGCTCCGAACATTGCACCGAAATTGAACACAATAACTGCCGAAAATGCCGTGATCAAACCACCAATCCAAAGTACGGCTGTAGAGCGTTTCTGCTTTAGTTCTTCAATTGCACAGGCAACCGGGACCTCAAGTAAAGAGATGGATGACGTAAGCGCCGCGATAATCATCAACAAGAAAAACACCAAGCTAACCAATAGACCAACAGAACCCATTGAATCAAATAATGCGGGTAGCACTGTAAATACAAGCGTATCCGAACTTAATAACGCACCCGTTTCAGAGAATATCTGTACACCGTGATCTTTTGCTACAAACATAGCTGGCAGAATAAGAAGACCAGCACCAACAGCAACGCCAGTATCAATCGCCGCAACTTGCGCTGCGGTTTTAGGGATGTTCACATCTTTTTGAAGATATGAACCATAAACCATTATGGAACCCACTCCCAATGATAGAGAAAAGAATGCCTGACCCATTGCGCTGACGAGAAGTTTGGGTGTGAAATGTGAGAAATCTGGAATCAGGTACATTTTGAGACCTTCAGACGCACCGTCCTGAGTCAAAATATAAATAATTAGAACCGTAAATAGAGTAAACAACATAGGCATTAAGCGAGTAGACCAACGTTCGATACCGTCTGCTACACCACTTCTTACTACATACATAGTTAATGCCATAAAGGCAACCATCAGTAATAGATTGCGTGCTGAGCCAAAGCCATTTATCCAATCTGACGCGGCTGTCAATCCAACCAAATCAAACACGCTACCAGCAAAACCACCGACCAACCAACCTGCAACGATCGAGTAAAAAGCAAGAATTAATGACGCACACGTCATCGCAGCCAAGCCTAGAAGTGCAGCACCAATTTTGCCATTTGGCCAAATCGCTTTGATTGCGCCAACAGGGTTAGATTGGCCGTACCGGCCAATGGTTAACTCTGCGACTAACATGGGGAATGCAAGTACGCAAACCATCAAAAGATAGACAATTAAAAAAACAGCGCCACCATTGCTTGCTGCCTGTGTTGGGAATCCCCAAATATTTCCTAAACCGACAGCAGAACCCGCTGCGGCCATAATGAAGCCAAATTTAGACGAAAATTGGGCTCTAGAATTCGTTGCCATTGTATTTACCAAATATGTAATTATGTACTGTAAAAATACAGAGAAATTGTGTAAACAAATCTGAACAGTCAGACCTATAGACTATCAATGCATCAAGCGTGGCAAGTAAAACAGTTTGCGAGTAGAATTGGAAGACCTTGTGGTGTAAATTGTGGATTAAGGTGCCATTTACACGAATAAATGTTGCTATTTTGTACAATTACTCGTTAACTTCCTATTAAGTAAACAAACCGCCCGATTATCTACTGTTCTCTATTTCCTGTTATTCCATTGCCCGCATACTCAACTAAACTCCTATTAGTTTGTACGATTCTGTTTGTTAGAAGAATGGCTACACATTAAAAAACAAGCTTGTGACACTGATTAACAATTAAGCTCGACAATATTTTCTAAAAGGCTTTATTATCATTTTGTTAACTATTCTTCTTTTCAACGAGGTTAGATGGAAAAGTTTTATCACATAATGACACTCGTAAGTATTGGCTTTTACTGGGTTCTTGTCGCCGGTGTAACGCTGCGCGTCGTACTCAAAAGACGAGCGGTGAGCGTTTCTTTAGCTTGGTTGATGATTATCTATATCATCCCTGTATTTGGCATAATCTGTTATTTTCTTTTTGGCGAACTAAACCTAGGAAAAAAGCGGGCGGAAAGAGCCAAACAGATGTTTACACCTTATGGGGAATGGTTCAATCAGTTACACGACTGCCAAGCTCATTTACCTGAACTGATGAGCCCACAGATCACGAAGATAGATGACTTATGCAACCACCGCATGAGTATTCCAGCACTCTGCGGCAATACCTTGTCACTCCAACGTTTTCCGAATGAGATACTCCGTTCCATCATTAAAGACATCGATAACTCTAACCACCACATCCGCGTCGTTTTTTACATTTGGCACAACGGCGGTTTAGTCGATGCGGTAAGCAATGCCTTAATTCGAGCGGCAAAAAGGGGAGTAGAAATACAAATCTTACTTGACTCTGCTGGCAGTTATCGCTTCTTCAAGAGTCATTGGATACAGATGATGGAGCTAGAAGGTATCCGGGTGATCCAAGCACTTGGTGTTAGCCCTTGGCGTCTCTTTTTAAGACGTCTTGATCTACGACAACACCGAAAGATTATCGTGATCGACGATAATGTCGCCTATACCGGTTCTATGAATATGGTCGATCCTGCTTTTTTCAAACAGAATGCAGGCATTGGTCAATGGGTAGATGTGATGGTTCGTATTACTGGACCGACGGTTAATATTCTGTCTGCTATTCACGCATGGGATTGGGAGGTTGAAACCGGTGATAGACAACTGCCTACCTTGCCAGAATGTATTATTGCAAGCGAAGACAAAGCTCTACCAATTCAAGTGGTACCATCCGGACCTGGGATGCCAGAAAACCTGATTCAACAAGTACTGACCCTAGCGATAAACCAGGCAACAAAATCCGTCAGCATGACAACACCCTATTTTGTTCCTAGTGATGAATTATTAGAAGAGTTTCGCATGACCGCCCAACGAGGCGTTACCGTGGAACTCATCATCCCTAAGAAGAACGATTCTCTTATGGTTCAGTGGGCGTCTCGCGCCTACTACGACGAACTGCTGGATGCTGGCGTAAGGATATATGAATTTGATGGAGGACTGCTGCACACGAAATCGGTCGTTGTTGATGGCCTTTACTGTTTGGTCGGTACGGTCAATATTGATATGCGCAGTTTATGGCTTAATTTTGAGCTCACGCTCGCGGTAGATAATCGAGATTTCACGTTGGAGATGGTTGAGCTATTGGAGTCTTATAAAGCATTGTCAACCAGAGTTGATAAAGCACAATGGAATAGCAGAAGTATGCGATACCGATTCCTCGAACGTGTTTTTTATCTGTTTAGCCCACTGTTATAACCATTTCACACCGATCTCTAACGAATTTCAGTTGCTTAATATCTCCTATCATGTTTTAAATTAACCAAATCAGATTGAAACATTATGCAGGGAAATGGGATGTCCGAACATAAACAAACCAAACTGGTCACTGCTGGCCGAGATAAAAAATGGACAAATGGTGTAGTAAACCCACCGGTCCAACGCGCTTCAACCGTTGTTTTTGAAACCGTTGCACAAAAAAACCAAGCAACGAAAGATAGGGCAAATAAAACCTTATTTTATGGTCGTCGTGGTACCAATACACACTTTGCATTTCAAGATGCAATGAATCAAATTGAGGGTGGCGTGGGTTGTGCACTTTATCCTTGTGGTACCGCGGCAATTTCCAACGCTATTCTCTGCTTCGTAGAAACAGGTGACCATATTCTGATGGTTGATACCTGTTATGAACCTACCCGAAATTTTTGCGATGTAATACTAAAAAAAATGGGTGTTGAAACGACCTATTATGATCCTATGATAGGCGATGGCATCCGTGAACTCATTGGAGCCAATACCAAAATATTGTTCCTTGAGTCTCCAGGTTCAGTCACGATGGAAGTGCAAGATGTCCCAACCTTGACAAAAATAGCTAAAGAAGCAGACATAATCACCATCCTTGATAATACCTGGGGTGCGGGTGTTAACTTCTCCCCCTTTGATTTCGGGGTCGATATTTCGGTACAAGCAGCAACGAAATATATCGTAGGTCATTCAGACGTTATGATTGGTACTGCGGTGTCGAATCAAAAATGTTGGGACCAATTGCGTGAACAAAGTTATCTCATGGGTCAATGTATCTCACCCGACGATGCATACCTCGCGCTTCGAGGGTTAAGAACACTTGACGTGAGATTACGTCAACACGAAGAAAACAGCATTAAGGTAGCAAATTGGTTAGCTAAGCATCCGCTCGTCGATCATGTTCGTCATCCTGCATTAGAAACTTGCCCGGGACATGCGTTTTATAAGCGAGATTTTACGGGTTGTAATGGCCTGTTCTCTTTTATCCTTAAAACAGCAGATTCCAAAGCGACAACCGAGTTACTCGATGGTATGAAACATTTTAGTATGGGGTATTCGTGGGGTGGATTTGAAAGCTTGATTCTTGCTAATGAGCCAAGCTCATTTAATAGTTTACGAACGGTCGCCAATCCTCATTTCAAAGGAACGCTAGTACGTTTGCATATTGGGTTAGAAAACGTCGATGAGTTGATCGATGACCTTGATAAAGGCTTAGAAAGATACCAACAAGCGCTCTCTTGATTAGCCGATGACGCATTGTCTGAGTTTGTTATCTCTATAGAAGTCGAGTCAATAATACTCGACTTCTATTTAGCTTGCAGCACCACTTAGATCATACCACCAACTGCAATATCTCTAGCCTCAACTCATCACTCCAATCTAGGTCTTCTACTAACTCAACTCCAACTATCGTACTGTCAGATTGTACGCGTGAATTAACGACATAAGCTTTGGGATAATGTTTAGGAATATTCTTAAGATCAGGGGTTACAATGACTTCTTCACCCGGCTTGACAATAATTCTTTGTTTTATAAGTAACCCGCAACCGGCCACTGAAATATCTAAGAGCTGGGCTTTGTACTCTTGACCACAGATCTGAACCATTGCACCAATATTCACTTTATAGCGTTTTGTCGCTCGGATTGGTTTGGTTTCAAACTTATTTGGATACGACAGAAATATCAACCATGAAGAGCCCATCATCTTGACGCCTAAAATACGCGATCGAAAGGCGATAACGTGACCTTCATCTGTATTGGTTACGCCCCTAAGTACAATCTCCGAACCGTTTATATTCCTAGTGACAAGATCTTCTGTTGCTTTAGTACTAAGTTCAAAAATAAGGTAATTATGCTCTTTCAGACCAATAAAAGTACCCGTAAAGGTATACTGATTAGTCGGCCCAAAGTTAATTACTGAAGAAAGTTTCATGCCAAACTGGAGGAATTTTTTAAGGTCGGTGACTTTGGTTGGTTCACTACTCATAATATTAATAGACTTCTAAACATAAATAGATATGAAACTCATTGTTATTCATTTATTTTACAGGATAATCAATTTTCACAACAATTAGTTTGCTCTATGTCGAAAAAGCACATGTACAAATTCTGATTGGTGGAGAACCGACAAATACAGCGATATTATTGATACTAACACGGCTATAAACTTGGATCAGATTCCGGATATCGCTTGATGATATCCGCTAGGTAATCTTGATGTTCCCTCAATGCGTTTACACAATGCCCATCGAGTTTGCCACTATATACCATTTTTTCGAGCTCTAGTAGTGCGGCTGAGACTGAGCAGGCCTGTTTATACGGGCGATGACTGGTCAATGCATCAAAAACATTCGCCACCGTAACTATACGAGCAGGGACGGCTATCTCTTCATCAGACAATCCATTCGGATAACCCGTTCCATCTAAGAATTCCTGATGGCAAGATACAATACTCTTAAGTACCTCAATACAACGGTGTGAAGGAAAACCTAGATTCTCGATAATTTTGTCTACTTCCTTAACCCCACTGGAAATGTAATCTCTCATTTTATCACGCTCATCGACAGCCAATGGCGAAGGTTTAAGCAATATCTCAATTGATAACGCTGACTTGCCAATATCATGTAGGCGCGAAAACATATGCACACTCTCTATCAATTCATCATCGAGATGATAGATATCGGCCACCCCTTTGGCAATAAGATGCGCATAGCGGCTCATTCTTTCCATATGTTCTTTCGATTCATTCTTATAGCCAGCAGAAAGTGCTTTCGTTATCTCTGCTGATGTAAGAATCGCATTAAGTAATGAATATTCTGTGTTAACCGCAAAGTTAATAAGGTCACAAAACGGAGCCAAATTTTGTTGAATTTCGTCGGTAAAGACGGCTTTACGATGAGAGTCAAAAAATATGAAGCCGATAAAATTTTGTCCATTGTAAATAGGGACGGTATAAGAAGAGTTGTAACCTTGCTGAAGCAACCATTCAGAATGCTTGTTACTACCTTCGATCGTCCCCGGTAAATCATCAACAATACGTGTGCACCTTTGCTCCGCACATGCTTTTAATTTAGGGCAAGATTCTAATGGGAAGGAGTAGTTAGTGAAGTTATTCAACCCCGTGCTGCTTTCAGCATAGGTGTATAATTGTGTACTCTTAGGATCATAAGATACTATCGCTATTCGAACTACATCAGGTATCTCAGCCAAAATACGTTGATGAATGTCTTTTAGTTCCTGACGCAAAGAATCAATATGTCCAGAGCGTGAATGAACAGACTGTTTAGTTTCTTTTAACGAGTTCATAACCCAGCACCTAACAAAGCATTCCGTTAATCCATATGAAAATACTTACGTATTTACAAATTAATCACATCCCCCTTAGATTTTAGTTCTAGAAAGACAAAAATGACCACTTTTGATAATAAAAAACAACCGACATCCAGTAAGTAATGCCTATCATTTAAGAAAAAGTAGCCACCGTCCCGTGAAAACGGGGTTCTGTGTGGGTTTAGATCCCCACTTTCGTGAGGATGACAAAGTTTGATGTCTCAAGTGAACAGCATTAACATCCAGTGATGTGTTACGTTTTTCTCTTAAAACAATCTATATCATGATCATCAACTAAGCCCGTCGCTTGCATAAATGCATAAACCGTTGTGCTACCTAAAAACTTAAATCCTCGTTTCTTCAAATCTTTGAATAGCCGATCCGATTCAGATGTTGTCGCAGGAGCAGAGTCACCAACCATTCGATTAGAGATCGGTTGATGACCTACAAACGCCCAAACATAGTCACTGAAGCTGCCAAACTCCTTTTGAATCTCAAGAAATCGCTGTGCGTTATTTATAGCCGCTTCTATCTTTGCTCTATTTCGGATTATCCGACTGTCCTGCAATAGCGCTTCAACCATCGCACCATCAAATTGAGACACTTTCATTGGGTCAAAATTAGCAAATGCATTTCTATAGCCATCTCGCCTTTTTAGAATGGTATACCAACTTAGTCCCGCTTGTGCTGATTCCAGAATCAGAAACTCAAAGAATACGTTATCTTCATAGATGGGTACTCCCCACTCGCGATCATGGTATTCAACATAATCCTGTTTGGTTTCATCAGCCCACTTACATCTGTTCATCGATATCCTTGATTGCGCTCTGCTCCAACATAAAAAACAAAGCGCCCTATTGAAGTTGAATTACTCTTTTGAATCTTCTATGGCAACTATCTGTATTTTATGCAGAATACGATAGAGCACCGGCACAACAATTAAAGTCAATATGGTCGCGAATCCTAAGCCAAACATAATCGTCACTGCCATTGGTTTAAAGAAACTATCCGGTAGAAGTGGCACCATGCCTAAAATAGTCGTGATTGCTGCCATACAAACAGGTCGAACACGACTTAATGCCGCATCTACTACCGCTAGATAAGGTTCTTTTCCAGACGTCATCTCAATATTGATCTGATCGAGCAACACAATACCATTCTTCAACAGCATGCCAGACAAACTCAGAAACCCGAGTAGCGCCATGAAACCAAACGGAGTATCAAGCAACAACAGGCCTGTAGAAACACCAATAATGGCCAAAGGCACCGTAAACCAAACAATCAAAGGTTCTTTAACAGAGTTAAACAAGAACATCGTCACCAAGAACATAAAGAGATAGCCTAGTGGCATCGTAGTAAACAAGGACTCTTGAGCATCAGCCGAAGACTCATACTCTCCCCCCCATTCCAACGAATATCCCGGAGGCATCTCTATTGCGTCAATCTGCGTCATTAAGCGCTTCTGTAGCGTCGCCGCCGTCTCGTCTCCAAGTAAATCTGGGTCAGCATAAATAGTCAGCATACGTTTACGATTTTTACGAATGATAAGCGGATCTTCCCAACGAGTTTCATATCCAAGAGTGACCTGTTGTAGTGGTATATATTCGCTTAAACCTGGACTCCATATCTTCATACTTTCGATGTTATTTATGTTCTCTCTTTCATCTTCAGGTAACCGAGCAACAATTGGCATTAACGTTGTGCCATCACGATAGACCCCAACGTTTTTCCCAGAAAATGACATGCTTAGAAATTCATCTACATCCGATTTTGTGATGCCGTAGCGTCTAGCCTGACTTTCATTAAATATAGGTTCCAGTACCTTCGTCCTTTCACGCCAATCATGCCTTATGTTCGTCGTCCCGTTATCGGCGTACATAATATCCATAACCTGCGTAGCCAAGGTCCTCAATATTGTTGGATCAGAACCCACCAGACGAGCTTCTATCTTCGCACCTCCTCCTGGTCCTAACTCAATTTTCTTCAACTTATAGTTTATCTCTGGAAAGTTAAGTTGAATATGAGAGCGAAACTTAACCATTAACGGATCCATCGCCTCTGCGGATGTAACACGCGTGGCTATCTCACCATAGGCGGAGTAACTCTTTTCTGGTGAATAGGTAAGCATAAACCGTTGCAAACCTTTACCAGCCGTTGTTGTAACGTGCTCGACACCATCTTGTTCTGATAACCAACCTTGCAATACCTGTAACTTGGTATTCGTCGCTCGAATATCAGTTCCTTCTGGCATCCATACATCAACCATAAACATTGGTGTAGTGGACGATGGAAAGAACGATTGTTTTACTTTGGTAAATCCATAAATGCTTACAACTAGCATCACTACCAACACAATGACGGTCGTCCATGCCCGTTTCATACAAAACTCTAAAAAGTTTCGATAGATGACGAAAATCATTCCATTATATGGGTCCGAGCTTTCATCGTCTTTGCTAACAGCTGAGGTTTCTTTGAAAAATAGATCCGCGAAGAAAGGGGTTAAAGAGATGGCAGTAAACCAGCTCAACATGAGCGAAATGAGCAGTACTGTAAATAATGTGCCGCAATATTCACCGGTTGCATCGTCAGACAAACCGATTGGTGCAAATGCTGTAACAGCAATAATGGTTGCACCAAATAGTGGCCAAATTGTTTGCGTTACAATATCAGTAGCAGCCTGCAACCTCGTTCGTCCTTGCTTGGTTCCTATCAGTATCCCTTCTACCACCACGATAGCGTTATCTACTAACATTCCCAGTGCAATAACCAAAGCACCAAGTGAAATACGTTGCAGTTCAATGCCCATATACTGCATAAAGATAAAGGTACCTAGTACTGTCACCAGCAGTATCAAACCAATGAGAAGGCCAGATCTCAGCCCCATAAAGAAAAGCAAAACAACGATAACGATACCAACCGCTTGAGCTAAACTAATAACAAATCCACTGACGGATTTATCTACTTCTTTTGGTTGGCTATATATCTCAGAAATATCGATACCAATAGGCTGTTGAAATTTAAGCTCTGCCAGTCTTCTATCGAATCGCTTACCTACTTCAACAACATTAACCCCGGAGTTAAACGACACACCCATGTTGAGAGAGAGCTTGCCATTAAAGTTAATAATATTAGAGGGGACTTCGACATAACCTCGTTTGATCGTCGCCACATCTTTTAGGAAGATAAGTCCTTGCGCTCCACCTTCGGTTAAGATTAAGTCACCCAGTTGAGAAACGTCTTTAAACTCACCGGTCGGTTGAATTCGGATGTACTCTTCACCAATACGCACGGCACCCGCGTCGCTTACTGTATTCTGAGTATCGAGCAGATTAAATATCGTGGATGGCGCAATACCTAAGCTACTTAAGCGCTTCATCGATATCTCAATGAAGACCTGTTCTTGCTGTTCGCCAGATACGCTGATTTTTCCAATTCCATCGATTAACTCTAGGTCACGTCGCAGGTAATCAACATAATCCAGAAGCTCTTTATAGCTGTACCCTTCACCGGAGATAGCCAGTAATATTCCGTACACATCACCAAAATCATCGATAACCTGCGGGGTATATACCCCCGGTGGTAGAGTTGGCGTTAGATCGTTAACCTTTCGCCTTAATTCATCCCATATTTGTGGCAGATCATCAGGGCCATAGTTATTTTTCATGGTCACGGTTATCTGAGACAAGCCTCGACTGGAGATTGAGTTAACCTCATCAACATAGATAAGCTGTTGTATCGCTTTCTCTATTGGGTAGGTCACTTCTTCTTCGACCTGGACAGGTGTTGCACCGGGATAACTTGTCACAACCATAGCGTCTTTGATCGTAAATGCAGGGTCTTCAAGTCGACCTAAGTCAAAAAAGGCCGATGTACCGCCAATCAAGAATATCAGCGAAAGCATCCAACTTATTACTTTATTCTTAATAAAGTACGCCGCAATGCCCTTTTCTTCCGCAGGCGTTTCAGCATTTAATATGGGAGCATTTTTTTGGTCGCTCATTAGTTTTCCTCCTGCATGATTGGCTCTACTTTTAATCCATCGCGCAAGCGTGTTATGCCAGCAATTACTATCCTGTCTTCAGTTGTTAATCCATCCAACACTTGAATTTCCTTATAGCTCACTCGTCCTGTCATGACTTTGGTGCGCTTAACTGTATTATCTGGTTGCAATACCCAAACAAATTTGTTCGCCCTATCTAGCGTGTCCCCATCTGGATTAAATATTGCTTCTATCGGTATCGACAAGGCAACGGTTTGTATATCGCCTACATGGCCTTTCTTCGGTGCAACCTCTACAGCCATACCATCTAAGATCAATATTTCCTTGGGCATAGGCATGGTTAGAGTAACGTTATAGGTTGCCGTGTCTTGATCTTGTTCAGTGGTATATTCCTTCAGCTTCGCTGAGTAAATGAGTCCATTAGCGACTTTAACATCCGCTTCAACTGATCCAAATTCCTCCATTTGAGGGGAATTAGCGAACAGTTTATCTGCTACCTGAATAACAATATCGACATAGGCTGGATTATGGATATTAACTATCTGTTGGCCCGCTTGAACATTTTCAAATGTCTCAACATTAACGCGCGATATAATTCCATCGAAAGGGGCTTTCAGTTGGGTAAAGGAGAGTCTAAGTGTCGCCAAATCATATTCAGCTTTTGCTATCATACGTTGAGCAGCGAGTTCATCGAACTGTGATTGTGCGAGCAACCCTTTTTTAACTAAGGGTGCTGAGCGTCGATATTGACTATCCGCCACATTGAATGACGCTCTTTTGTTTTCTACTTCTAGCTCAAAATCGTTGGGGTCGATCTTAGCGATCACCTGTCCTTTACTAACTAGGTCTCCTTCATTGACATCAAGTTTGGTTACTTCTCCAGAAAGTCGAAAGCTGAGATGAGAACGGTCAGCGGCCGCCGCGATAGCAGGGAAAAACATGCGACCATCGTAAACCGTATCAGATTGCTTTGAGAGATCTAAAATACGAACTCGTGGGATCTCTTTTTCAACGTCGGCAGGTTTTTTACCACAACCTGCCATCGCAACAAGAGAACCTAATACTATGATATAAATGATTTTTTTCATATTACAGCCCTCTCTCCTTAACCCACTCTCTGACTTTTATTCCCTCTTCAATACCTGCTACTCCAGAAATAACCACCAAATCACCATCAGACAATCCCGACAGAACCTTACCACCTTCACTTAAAGTTAATTCCACTTTTTCGGTTAATCCTTCTTCCGTGACTCTCCATACATACTGTTTGTCGTTTTCTGAGAACAACGCGCTTTTAGGAACCTCTGTTGTATCAACTTTAGGAATAGAAACCCTTAACTGTCCTGACATTCCTGGGAGCGCCCCAACATCATCGGGTTTATCCATCACCATGGTCGTTTTGTAGCTATTTGTTTTTGAATCGGCTTCGGTGTCTATCTCGAGTAGCTGAACAGAAAATGACTCTTGTGGAAAAGAGTCAAAGGTCATGGTCGCTTTTTTATTCATTCCACCGCGAAATCGGTTCAGCAAATAGCCCGGAAGCTGAAATTCGATTTTCAGGACAGCCGTTGTTTGTACATTCATCACCGCCTGACCGGCGTTAATGTATTCGTAATTTTCAATGTTAACAATAGAGATGGTACCGTCATACGGGGCGACTAACCCAGTGTAGCTTAAGTTTGAGGAGGCTTGGTCAAGGGACGCGTTTGCAGATTTATAGTTGGCAAGAGCTCGGTCAAAGTCTTGCTCAGAAACGACTTGATCCTTGCGCAGTTTTTTCATCCGTTTATATTGAACATTGGCTAGTTCAAAATTAGCACGGGCTTGTTTTTCGAGCAATTTATACTCATCAGGATTAAGCGCTGCGAGTATATCGCCACGTTTCACAAGATCACCAGAATTGACATTAAGCAGTTCAAGCTGACCCGGTACACGGAAAGCAAGGACGGCTTTATCACCGGCTTGGGCTATTGCAGGAAAAGTACGACTCAGATCATTATTACCAACAGAAACGGCAAATAATTTAGCTGGTCGAGATTCTGGCTCAGGAACGGGAGGCTGCTCTTTACATCCAACAAGCAGAACCGCAAAAAATAACAGAGAAAAAACTTGGGGTTTAAACATAAAACATCATCCATGTAATAGCTTTACAGCGCTAACTACTAACATAGATGATGAAAAGGGAATTTGCCAGTGATTTGAATCATAACTCACTGATAATTAAGTGTGATTCTAGTCGAGATCACCTTTATTATTACAGTTTACTGAATTCTCGATTAACTTTAAATGATTCGGACGTAACATAGGCTTCCATTGCTCTCACCCCGTTATCCACTCGTCCTAGCTCATTCTCAATATTATTGAGCAGGTTTTCAGGCGTTTGCCCAGCCTGCCAAGCCTTATCCTTGATTTTGTGATCCTGTTTTGTTTTGATGTTCTCTTGATACTCATATGGCTGCTTTTCCAACATCAAAGTAAATGCGACATAAGCAACAACAACTAAAAAACTTCCACCCAATAACGCGGCAGACACCACCAAGATTCTAACCAGCCAAGTCTCTACACCAAAGTAGTTTGCAATACCAGCACAAACACCTGATAACTTAGCGTTGACTGGGTCACGATAAAGTTGCCTATCTCTCATTATTCTGCCTCCAACTTGGTGACTCGGAATCCAAGATCCGCTCTAACGTATCGACCCTTTTTTGTAATGATTCTGCTTTAGACGTTAAAGACTCTAAACGCTCGTAATCTTCCGTTGTTAAGCCATGTTCTGACTTTCTCTTACCGCGATAGTGTAGAAACAACCAAAGCGGCGCAACAAAAATCAAAAATACTATAATAGGTCCGGTAACAATGGCCGCTGTCATATACATTACTCCTAATTATTAGTCTTTATTCATCTGTTCTTTTAGTTTTTGTAGCTCTTTTTCTATCTCATCAGTGGCTTGCAGTTCAGCAAATTCCTGATCAAGAGACTTCGCTTTACCCGACATTTCATAGGTATCGGCTTCAGCTTCAAGCTGATCAATTTTACGCTCGTACTGCTCAAACTTTGAAAAAGCTTCATTTGTGCGACTAGTATGAAGATGTTTTTGTACGTCTCTACGACTTCCCGCGGCTTCACGACGAATCACAAGCGCTTGTTGCTTAGCGCGAGTTTCATTGATTTTTGTCTCTAGCTTACTGATTTCGCCCGTTAACTTATCAATGGTATCTTCAACTAAGGTTTGCTCATGATGCAAGCTTTTAACAATTTCAATGAGCTTTTGTTTCTCTATCAATGCCGCTCTAGCAAGATCTTCTCGACTTTTTGTTAACGCCAATGTCGCTTTATTTTGCCACTCTTCAATGTGCGATTCCATCGAACTAACACGACGAAAAAGTTCTTTTTTGTCCGCAATAGCTTTTGCGGAATTAGTGCGAACCTCAACTAACGTATCTTCCATCTCTTGTAAAATGAGTCGAATCATCTTTTCAGGATCTTCAGCTTTGTCCAAAAGTGAACTCACATTGGAATTGATGATATCAGCGAAACGCGAAAAAATACCCATGATATGTCTCCTTAATAGTAACAGTAGTTAACCTTAACCTGATTGCCGTTCACAAATGGCTCTAGGTTTACGAGTTACAATTCAATATCCATGCCAATATTTTTTACTTACAATTACAAAGAGTTATGTGTTAGTTGGTTTTTAAGGTCATTGTGTTATGATGAATTAAACCAACTATTGGTAAAAAAAACCACTCGACTGTGAGAGATGTATGGAACAACAAACTCTGATTGGAGAATCACCACTTTTTTTGTCCGTTTTAGACAAGGTATCGCGCCTTGCGCCCATCGAGAGACCGGTTCTAATCATTGGTGAGAGAGGAACAGGTAAAGAACTGATCGCTCAACGACTCCATTATCTTTCAAAACGGTGGGACCAACCATTGGTGATGCTCAATTGCTCAAGCCTAAGCGAAGGACTAATAGATACAGAACTCTTCGGTCATGAAGCTGGCGCATTTACGGGTTCAAAAGGTCGACACCAAGGTCGCTTCGAACGTGCAGAAGGAGGGACCTTATTCTTAGATGAGTTGGCAACTTCACCACTTTCGGTACAAGAGAAACTGTTGCGTGTAATCGAATACGGTCAATATGAAAGGGTTGGGGGCAGCAAAACACTTAATGCCAATGTCAGACTCATCTGTGCAACCAACGCAAATCTGCCTAAGATGGCAAAAAATGAGACCTTTAGAGCTGACTTGTTGGATCGTCTGGCCTTCGATGTTGTTCATCTTCCTCCGCTAAGAGAACGCCAAGAAGATATCCCATTACTTGCACAGCATTACGCCATGAGAATGTGTCGCGAGTTGTCGCTTTCGTTCTTCGTTGGTTTTACAGACAATGTATTTCGCATAATGTCCGAGTATCCCTGGCCGGGGAATGTTCGTGAGTTAAAGAATGTCATTGAACGCGCGGTCTATCAGCACGGTAAGTCTGAATTACCTATTGATGATCTTGTTCTTGACCCCTTCAAATGTGAATGGGTTAGTGAAAATACGACCAATAACAACGAAACTAAACAGAACAAACCAACACGTCAAATTCTGCTTCCCGAGTTCATTGATTACAATATGCCCATTGATTATAAAGAATGGCAAGAACAACAAGACATACAGTTACTCAACCACGTTATGGACAAAGCTAAACACAACCAACGTACCGCAGCGGAACTGCTCAATCTTAGTTACCATCAGCTGCGCGGTATGCTGAGGAAGTACAACATGGTCGGTCAATCAAATGACCGCTCTGCTGGATAGAATGCGTTCAAATTAATGATAAAAACTAATCTCATCTCGTTCTATCGAAATAACCGATCCAAATTTTTTCCTGTTTGTTATTTACGTACCCTAAAGAATTGGTCTGCCTAAAGAAAAGGTGTTAAATTATGCAGATCTTTAGGCATTTTTTGTTTGCCCTTTCTCAATCAATGATAGCTCTTTCTATGAAAGCATTTTTAAAGTTCACCGCAGGATTCTTCAGTATAGGATTATTGGTTGGGTGTAGCGACAGTATTGATCACGAAGAAATTCGCAAACATGGTTTTGTCTCTTGTGGACATAGCGCACCAAACTCCTTCAATCCACAACTCGTTGAAGGTGGTATTACCGCTGACTCGCTAAGTCCACAAATCTACGATTCGTTATTGACGTTAGATCCTATCACTCTAAAGCCGAAGGCCAACATTGCCTCTTCTTGGCATATCAACGATGACGGAACAGAATATACGTTCAAGCTCAAAGACGGTGTCGAATTTCAGCATACGGATTGGTTCACCCCAACAAGAACCTTAGACGCCTCTGATGTCGTGTTCAGTTTTAATCGATTAATCGATCCAAACCATTCATTTCATTATGTTGGCAATGCAAGCTACCCATGGTTCGAAAGTATTGGCTTCAGTAATCTCGTTAAGAGCGTTGAAGCTATAGACCCTCTAACGGTAAGGTTTACTTTAACAAAAGCAGACAATACGTTTCTATCTAACATTTCGACCACTCACTCCGTAATTCTTTCCCGTGAATACGCTCAGCAATTAGAGATCAAAGACGAGAAAAACCTTATCGATGAATTCCCAGTCGGAACGGGCCCCTTTTACTTGGCCGAGTATCAAGTCGGTGATCTCGTTCGACTTAAAAAGCACAAGCAGTATTGGCAGGGTGAACCAGAACTTGAGCAAGTAGTGTTTGATATTTCTTCCCGTGGTACTGGCCCTCTTGCGAAGCTATTACGCAGAGAGTGTGATGTTCTTTATACACCACTTTCTAGTCAGATCCCCATTATCAAGCAACATAATGATTTGATACTAGAAGCCAAGCCATCCATGAATGTCTCATTTATTGCCATTAATACCGATCATCCTGCACTCAGTGATCAGAGAGTAAGAAAGGCATTAAGTTTATCTATCAACCGAAAGAGCATTCTAGATGCTGTTTATTTTGGAACGGGTGAACAAGCTTACTCACTATTACCACCCAGTTCTTGGGCATATCAAAAAGACGCGACACAAATAAGATACGACAAAAACTACGCTGTCGGGCTGCTTAGAGAAGCCGGTTACTTACAAGGTCTTCAGCTTTCAATGTGGGTTCCGTTAGAAGCAAGCCCATATAATCCGAGTCCGAGAAAAACAGCAGAGCTGATTCAAGCGAATTATGCCGACATAGGAATTGAGTTGAAACTTTTCACGAGTGACCGCTTTAACCGTACAGAGCTGGCAGAGCATACCGACATTGATTTGATTCTCACCGGATGGAACGCCAGCACTGGTGACCCCGATAATTTCTTACGCCCACTGCTGTCGTGTCGTGCAGAAGAATCAGGATTAAATGTGTCGATGTGGTGTAATCCAGACTTTGATTTTTTATTAGATTTGGCAAAAGAGACCAATCAAGAGAGATACAGACTAAACTTATACAAAGAAGCACAATATATGATGAATGAAGAAGTGCCTGTCATTCCACTTGCACATGGTGCTCAGTTTTTAGCTTATCACCAATCGTTAACTGGATTTGGTTCCAGCCCATTCAGTTCTCAGAGCTTTCACAAAGTAAGGAGAGTCAAGTAGATGTTTCGTTATACTATTCGTCGCTTTAATCTCTTTGCGATAACCTTAATTATGCTGACCTTTGTTGGTTTTAGTATTCTTCGCTTAGACGCAGAATCACCCTGGGCTCACTTGAGTTATCTGCAAGGATGGTCGCACTATGTTCAGGAGCTGTGGAATCTCAACTTCGGCCTAAACAAACAAGGTTATCCTATCATTGACGATATCGTGGTGGTATTTCCTGCTACATTGGAACTTGTATTTATCTCCTTTATGCTCGCGCTTTTTATCGGTATCCCTTTTGGGACTATTGCCGGAATGCGACAAGGCAAAATGATCGATACGATAATTTCATTTACTTCCATGTCTGGCTACTCCGCACCTCTGTTTTGGGTCGCACTTTTGTTGATTATGTTCTTCTCATTAGACTTAGGGTTACTTCCCGTCTCGGGTCGATATGACCTGCTGTATGAGATCAAGCATGTCACTGGGTTTGCCATCATAGATGCCTTCTTATCTGACCATCATTACAAAGCAGAAGCACTACAAAGCGTATTGGAGCATCTGGTGTTACCGTGTTTAGTACTCGCACTCGCACCAACCACGCAAATTGTTCAAATAATGCGCGCCTCTGTTGCGGAAGTGATGATGCAAAACTACATTCGCGCAGCAAGAATTAAAGGTTTGTCGAAACGTGAAATTATCACCGAACACGTTTTTAGAAATGCACTACCCCCCATTTTTCCAACACTCGGTGTGCAGCTCTCTAGTATGATTACGTTTGCCATTATCACAGAGTCGATTTTTAACTGGCCGGGGATTGGTAGGTGGTTGCTGAACGCACTAGCCAATCAAGACTACGCTTCCATTCAAGCGGGTGTAATGGTGGTCGCTTCCTTTGTATTATCTGCCAATATATTGTCTGATTTACTTGGTACGCTATCGAACCCATTGGTAAGGAAAGAGTGGTATGTTAACCAATAGCATCTATCAAGAAGAGCATATTCCAACTCAGTTTGAACGCTTTGCTAAAAGCTATCGAAGCAATAGTTTAGCGATGTTTGGGATATGGTGCCTTATCCTAGTCGTGTTAATTACACTCGCTGCACAGTGGATTGCTCCACATGATCCAAATCTCCAAACAGGACATTTGCTTGTCCCTCCCTCTTGGGCGACGGAAGGCAGTATTGAATACTTCTTAGGTACCGATGATTTAGGGCGAGACATACTTTCCCGAATTTTGACGGGTTCTCAGTATACATTTGGCGCTTCAATTCTAGTGACAATCGTTGCTGGCCTAATTGGTAGCAGTATCGGTATTTTGGCTGGTATGACTCGTGGTTTGCTGTCCAGTACCCTTAACCATTTACTTGATACCGTCATGTCCATCCCTTCACTTTTATTAGCCATTATATTCGTGGCATTTTTAGGGTTTGGTGAGTTCAATATTATGCTCGCGATTGGCTTGGCACTGATTCCTAGATTTATCCGTTCTATCTACACGGCGATTCACGCTGAACTTGAAAAAGATTACATCATGGCGGCTCGCCTTGATGGTGCCAATGACTTATATCTATTACTCAATTCTGTCTTCCCTAACATCCTTGCCATCATTGCTGCAGAAGTGACGATGGCGCTAACACTAGCCATTATGGATATCACTGCCCTCGGGTTTTTGGGTTTAGGTGCGCAAGCCCCTAGTACGGAGTGGGGAGCAATATTAGGGGACTCTGTCGAGTTGATCTATCTAGCCCCTTGGACGGTAACACTACCGGGACTTGCAATCATGTTTACAGTTATTGTCATTAATTTGGTTGGCGAAGGCATTCGACAAGCGTTAAATGCAGGGGTTGAATAATGCCATTACTTGATTTTAGACACCTAACAATAGAAATTGAAACACCGCACGGGCTCGTCAAGGCGGTGGATAGAATGAGTCTTACAATCCAAGAAGGTGATATACGCGGTCTAGTCGGTGAATCAGGTTCTGGCAAAAGTTTAGTCGCGAAAGCTATCGTCGGTATTTGCAAGGACAATTGGCGTGTAAGCGCTGACCGAATGCGATTTGGTGATGTCGACTTGCTACAATTGACGCCAAAAGAACGACGCAAAGTCATTGCCAAAGATGTCGCGATGATCTTTCAAGAACCCTCTACCTGTCTTGACCCATCAGAAGCGGTAGGCAGCCAGCTCGCCGAATCGATCCCTTCTAAAACCTTTCAGGGTCGATGGTGGCAGCGCTTGAAATGGCGTAAGAAGCAGGCAACAGCTTTGCTTCATAAAGTCGGCATCAAGGATCACAAGCGTGTTATGAGTAGCTATCCATATGAGCTTACCGATGGAGAATGCCAGAAAGTAATGATAGCGATGGCTATTGCGGCGAAGCCTCGACTGTTGATTGCCGATGAGCCAACAAATGATTTAGATCCCATTACTCAATCGCAAATATTGCGCTTACTGAGCCGCATGAATCAGGTGCACAACACGACCATATTGCTCATTGGACACGATTTGACCACAATAACGCAGTGGGCAACTAGAATCACCGTAATGTACTGTGGACAATCTGTTGAATCCGCCGCTACCGAGCAGATCCTCAAAGCACCAAAGCACCCCTATACCATTGCACTATTGAAAGCGATGCCGGACTTTAGTAACTGGATACCTCACAAGCAGAAGCTTCAATCTTTACCGGGTTCTATTCCTGCACTCCAGCACCTTCCAATTGGTTGCCGACTCGGCCCACGTTGCCCATATGCACAGAGGCAGTGTGTCGAGATACCATATTCTAGAAAAATAAAGGGCCATAAATACTCATGCCATTTCCCGCTTAATACGGAGACCAAATAATGAACGAATCCCTTCTGGAGGTTAGCGGTCTGTCCAAACAATTTGTCACGCGTTCTGGGTTATTTACAAAAAAAATCCAGCAATCGGTAAAGCCGTTAAGCTTTACTTTAGAAGCAGGACAAACTCTCGGACTAATTGGCCAAAATGGTTCTGGTAAGTCTACTCTAGCCAAGATGCTGGCAGGGGTTTGCGAACCTACGAGTGGTGAGATTAGAGTGAATGGCGATAAGCTAGAACATGGGGACTACTCTACACGCTGTAAACTTATCCGTATGATATTTCAAGATCCTAATAGCTCTCTCAATCCAAGGATTCAAATTGGCAGAATTCTAGAAGGACCGCTACGACGTAACACAGAGATGTCACCAGAGGCACGTATGAGCCGAGTCAAAAATACCTTGGTACGTGTTGGATTGCTCCCAGAGCACGCCTATTTCTATCCTCAGATGTTGGCCGCCGGGCAAAAACAACGCGTATGCCTTGCTCGCGCCTTAATCTTACAACCTTCTATTATTATCGCTGATGAGGCGCTAAATGGTTTAGATATGGCAATGCGTTCTCAAATCATCAACCTTTTTCTCGAGCTTCAAGATGAAATGGGGGTTTCATTTGTTTATGCGTCACAGCATATTGGCATCATTAAACACATAACGGACAAAGTCATGGTGATGCACGAAGGAGATGTGGTGGAATATGGTGAAAGTAGTCAAGTTTTAACCCGTCCAGAACATCCGGTGACTCAACGGCTAGTTGAAAGTCACTTTTATAAAGCACCAAACTACAAAAAGTGTACGTAAGATTAGATAGAAAATGGATACACACCAAATTTAGTCTCGCAATACCTCAGGTTGTTGGTGAATATATTTAGCGTAAATGTCCGCTACAGTACCGTCATTCCACATTTCTATAAGAGTCTGGTCTAAACGTTTCACAAGTTCTTTTTTATCGGTTCTCAGTGAGTGCTTAGACATAATAATATATGACGGGTTTACATCCATAATTGACACATCAAGAGCTTCTATCTCATTACCCAACCCCAACTCTTGAATAGCGTGCAGGCCAACAACTCGATCATTAATATAGGCGTCAATCCGACCGGACATTAGTTTTCTTAAACTTTGCTCGATTAATTTATTTTCTGTTTTAATAATGTCGCCGGCTTTAATCGCTATATCGAACTCATTCGATACGCTATGACCTCTCGATAATCCAACGGTTTTTCCGTAAAAATCAGAAAGAGTCTCAAATACAACTGTACTGTCTTTTCTTACAAATACGACGTACTGTCCTTTGCGGATTGGTGTTGGTACATAATGCGCGAACAGCTCTCTTTCCGGTGTTTTGAATGCAGCGAATAGACCATCTGCTCTACCATGTTCAACGTCATACAATGCTCGTTTCCATGGGTAGCACGCGATGGTAAAAGGGGTATTATTTCTAGAAAATAACTCCGTGATAATGTCCGAATAGATACCTTTAGCACCATTTTTCTCGCACCATATAAAGGGTTTAAACTCTAGAGTAACAAGGTTAACTGGTAGGGTGCTTGCATACAATTTAGGCATACAAAAAAGAAGCAATACAATAAAACCATGTCGCATAACTACGCTGATAACCTATCTCCTACTCTTTTAATCATACCGATAGAATGCTTTCCATCAGTATGATTAAAAGAGTAAGATTTTTTAACCTGTATTTCAATCGTAAACTAGACAGATTTTATTATTATTTTATAGACTTATCTCTTATCCAGCTTTTGTGCTTGTTTCTTTAGTTCAAAATCAAACTCATCCGGATAAAGCACAACACCTTCTTCATTGATATTAGGGAAGACGACAATAGCCAACTCGTCGTCTTCTAATCCACGCGTCCAACGACTATGCCACTTGTTGATAGAAATACTTTCAGCAGTACAATGTTCCCATTCACCGGTCGCCCATTCTGTCGCAAACTCTTCATTTGGCCATACAGGTACACAATCTTCATCATCTGTATTTAGCATGACACATCCGTGTTCATCTTTAAGAATCCACACGCAACGACTAGAAGCGATCTCTTTAATGCAATATTTCATTCGCTGATCAGCGTCCATATTGTTTATCTCTTTTAACTTACCGCTATCAAGTTTATCAGTCATACATACCTTAGATATTTTTAGGGTTTACGATCAAAAAAGCGAAGGTTTACACCCTCGCTTTTACATCGCTTTTTATTAACGTCGTTATAAAAGTTCGTTCTGAAGCCAAGGCCAACCTTGTTTCTTACGACTCAACGTATTTTCCATCATTAGCATGCCATCTTTTTCATGCTTAACTAGCTTATCCGCCCACTCACCTTTGAACAATAAGCGAGTCGTAGCTGAAGTGATGTCGGTAAGCATTACCGCTGCAAATGACAAACCTTCTTCATCGCAACGACGTTGAAGATCATCTTCAATTGCGGTAATCATACCATCTACTTGCTCAAGTGTTGCTAGTTCAATCTGACCAACAACGACATTTTTGCCTAAAAACGGATACGCTTTAAGATCTTTTTCAACCAACTGAGATGCATTAAGGCCTTTGATATCTGTTTTTGCGATCAATAGGTTTTTAATAAATGTATCTAAATCTGTCACTTCCGCGTATACAGCAAGTGCCTCAACCGCATCTTTGTCTTTCTGTGTACAGGTTGGAGAAGCGAAGCCCACAGTATCAGACAAGATTGCTGACATCATGAGCGTTGCCATTTCACGAGTGATCGTTACTTCTTCCATTTTTAGAAGGTTATATAAGATAGTGCAGGTACAACCTACTGGCCAAATCCAAGCTTCCAACGGGTTTATCGTCATAACATCACCTAAGCGGTGATGGTCAACAATGCCTATAATTTCGGCTTCATTTATGTCGTCTGGTGCTTGAGAAACATCCGTGTAATCGACTAGCCATACTTTTTCTCCCGCGACACTTGTACGCAATTCTGGTGCTTCTACTCCTGCTTGCTCAAGAATGTACTGAGTTTCGCGATTGAGTTCACCTAAGCGAATTGGGTTTGCTTCTAGGCCACGAGCTCTTAGTAACTCGGTGGCAACTAATGCACTACAAATGCTATCACTATCTGGGTTCTTATGACCGACAACTTGAATCATGTTATATCCTATACAAGTTTATAAATGAGGATTAAAGTCTTATTTGACCTTCCTTTAATGACGAATACTTTACCTGATTTTTAGAATTTGTCATTGGGTTGATTGTAAATAATTCTTACTACTTGTTACTCATTTTATACAAATTCTACTTCCGGTGAAACAAGCACACGGTATTATGGCTATTATTAACGATATTAAGTGTATATCCGTCGACCCTAATCCAGTGGAAAACAGACCAAATGAAACATATAGCCATTATTCTATCCGCGTTAATGAGTTGTGTAAGTTTACCTGCATTCTCTACTATTGAATTGATAGCAGACTCGAACCTAGATTTGTTGGTTGTAAATGGAGCGAAAGCAAAGGTAAACAGCAGCCTCTTTTCGTCCAAACAGACAGCAACACTGCCTGACGGGGAAAACCAAATTGCCTTTAGATACAGTTATACCTATACCAGAGGGGACAACTATACGCGCGTTGATACACCGGTTATTATCGTAAAATTCACCGCAAATAATACCAAACTAGCCTTCGTGTTCCCAGAATTCAGAAATGCCACAGAAGCGAAAAAAAACATCGATGATGTCACTTGGGCTCTTGTCGATACAGATAACCAACAAGCTATTGAAAAAAAAGAGGGTAGCTTGCAAATTGACGGCATGCAGATCGGTCGAGACTACGTAAAGGAAACACAAGATTACAACGCTTCAGGTGGACCAGCTTCGATTTCGAATAGCAGAGCTTCAGTGACTAACCACACCTCGAACTCCCCAACGATCGCCGTCGGTACAGCCACAGCCGTCGCGACTGGAGCCGCTGTAGAGATAACACCGTCGTCATCACCGTCATCTCACTCATCGAACGCGGACACCTCCGAAGAGATGCTTCATTTTTGGTATGACAAAGCGACACCGGAAACCAAAGCGCGCTTTAAAGCCTATATCAATCAATAAACACTTTGATTATGAAACCACACATTTACAAAAAATGCCGCCCTATAAAGGTCGGCATTTTTATGTTACTTAGGCAATGAACAACTTACTTACGCTTTCATCTCGATTGGCCCACCAAACGAGGTTACCGGCGGTAACTCACCTACAAATTTCTCAAAATCAACCAAACAGGTGTTCGCTGACGTCGCTTGAGACAATTCTGATGCAGGAATATCCTGAGTCAACGTATTTGGATCGCCATAGGTATCGATAGAACCCACTTTTTCGTTAGCAGGACCATACCATGCACCCTCTTCGATACGAACCACGCCTTGGGCATAAGAGTCCATCAACACAGCACCAGCAAGAAGCTGACCACGATCGTTAAATACCCTTACCATATCTCCGTCTTTGATGCCTTTCGCTTTTGCATCCTCAGGATTAAGGTAGATAGGCTCTCGACCATTAACTGCGTAGGTTGATCTTATCTCCTCGGACTCACACATTTGTGAGTGAAGACGCTTATCAGGGTGACAAGACTGTAGCCAGTACGGATGTTTATCTGAGCCCGGACCACCATGTGAACGTTCACTTTTCTCGAACCACATTGGGTGTTCTTGACACTCTTCATAACCAAAACGACCAATCTTACGGCTAGAAATTTCTAAGAAACCGGAAGGTGTACCTAATGCATTGGTTTCAGGGTCATCACGGAATGCTGCATGGCGAACCCAAGGTTTACCTTTACCCGCATCGAAATACCCTTTTTCCCAGAATGCATCAAATTCAGGCAGCTCAAATTTACCCGTATTCGCCTTACGACATTCGCTATATAGATGTTGCACCCACTGCATCTCATTCATGCCGCGAGTATATTCTTTATCACGACCAAAGCGTTTGGTCAGCTCAGTCATAATATCGAAATCAGATTTCGATTCAAATAGTGGCTCAACCAATTTCTGCATGGCGACTAATCCACGCTTAGAATATGAACCGTATCCATCTAAATCATTACGTTCCCATTGCGTACAAGCGGGAAGAACGATATCGGAGAAACGACAACTTGCTGTCCACGTAAAATCTACCGTTACAACGGTTTGAAGATTTTGGAACGCTTTCTTCATATTGTTACGGTCTTGATGGTGATGCCATGGGTTGCAACCTGAGATAACCATCATCTTGTAACCCGGTAGTTTAACCGTATTACCGTTATGGCGAATCTCTTTACCCGGATCGGTTAAGCAATCAATCCAACGAGCCACCGGAA
Source organism: Vibrio frigidus (assembly GCF_042465995.1). Taxonomy (NCBI): domain Bacteria; kingdom Pseudomonadati; phylum Pseudomonadota; class Gammaproteobacteria; order Vibrionales; family Vibrionaceae; genus Vibrio; species Vibrio frigidus. The sequence goes on from NZ_JBCDMC010000006.1 coordinate 350,175, forward strand.
TGACATTGCTGTAGCCGTTAAAATCGTTATTATCCCATTTTGGCTTAGTGCCTTGTTCTGGGTTACGAGGGAAGCTACCCGGGCTTGCAAATTCAGTTGAAGGAACACCAATAGAGCTATAATGGTGACCATAAGAAACACCACCACCAGGCAGACCAACTTGACCAAGCATCGCCGCTAAAACCGCGCCCATCCAATATGGTTGCTCACCGTGTTGCTGACGTTGGATTGACCAACCAAATAGAAGCTGCGTGCGACCATTTGTCAGCATACGTGCGAACTCACGAATCTTGTCTGCACTGATACCACATATTTCCGCTGCCCATTCTGGCGTTTTTTCTACTTTGTCTTTTGTTTCGCCGTTTACATAAGCGATGAACTCTTCAAAACCTAAGCAGTACGTGTCGACAAAATCTTCGTCGTACAGCTCTTCTTTATACAAAGTATGTGCAAGCGCTAACATAAATGGAACATCTGTTTGCGGATGAATATACATGTGATCGTTGTTGAAGAAACGTTGTGATTTGTTCTTAACTGGGTCAACCGATATCAGGTTGATATCACCCTTCGCTACTTTCTCTTTCAGCTGATCGAGATACTCAAATGATTCGTGAGTTTCACAGTTCCAACCGACTTGAAGATTTTTAACTGGATCGTTCGCCCAAAGAATAATGTTGTCACTGTTCTCTAAGATCTCTGACCAAGAAGTACCTTGAGCGTACACCTCTGTTGAACCTAAAACATACGGTAAGATAGTTTGACCAGCACCCGTCGAGTAGTCACCGACTTTCTTAATAAAGTTGCCGTGCATTGCAACCGCGCGTTGCATGTGGTTACCAGAAGAGTGAACCTGACCAGTTTGACGCCAACCAGTTTGACCAGCATGAAGAGCCCAAGGACCGTAGTCTTTCTGAACGCGTTCTAACTCATTGTAGAAGTGGTCGATAGCCTCATCCCAGCTAACACGAACAAAACGGTTGTTACCACGTGTGTCGGCTGCATATTTGTGTTTCTTAAGCCAATCTAAACGTATCATTGGGTAACGTACACGTGAAGGGCTATAAATGATCCCTTTTATGCCGTTGAGCATTTCGGTTGGGTGCTTGTCTAGCTCAAGTGGCTTGATATCCTGCACTTTACCGTCTTGTACTAGCGCGCGAAATGCACCCCAGTGTGACCCAGTTGTTTTCCATGTACCAGCATCCGCAGCGCTTGCTTTTGCTGACATTAACAAACTAGGACCAATTACAGATACAGCGCTCGTTGCTGCTGCACCCTTAAGAAAGCTTCTTCTTGTTATAGTCATAGGGTTACTCCTTAAAGCTTAATGGCTATCTTCAGAGAAATCTGAAGAGTGTTTTTGTAAATATTTTAAGATGAGGGCTTCCGTATCTGTATCGAAATTTACGAATGCCAGCATTCCGTTGAACATGCCAGGCCAAGTATTCGTATCGAAATGACCCTCTTCTGGTTGTGAGTGACATGTAGAGCAGTTTGATTGATACGCGACTTTGGCTTTTTCCCAAATTGGATCAATGCTATTGATTGCGGTTTCTTTCTTCATCCAGAGTTTCGCCGTGACTCGTTGCCAAGGCAGACCCGTTAACTCATCCACTTTCTTTTCGTGTTTCTTAATAATTTTCTTATTTTTTGCCGCTGCTTTCGTTAATGAAGCAACACCAATATTCATACCAAACTCTTCTTGGATTACACGCGCAAATCCGCGAGCTTTACGCCAACCTTCTAATTGAATTTGAATCGCATCACCTTCTTGGTCGATGATAATAGCGCTCGATGCGGGCATGATTTTTCCTGCATCAACGGTCATTGCCGAATCTTCAAAAAGCGCCAAATGTCTTAACGTGGTAATACTTTGACCAATGTCATAGTTGGTCTCAGTTGCGATTTCTTCCAACGCTTCCATCATATCGCCCGCGCCGTTCATACCTTCTGGCAATTTGTGTGCAATACCTTTATGACAATCAATACAACTTTGATCTTTTTCTGCCGCTAATTTCATCTGTGTTTGCGCAGCTGGAGACATTGAGTCAAAATCCATCGAGTCATAGTTATGGCAGTTTTTACACTCTAGAGAGCCATTTGCTGAGAATCTGTCCCACTCATGCTGTGCCAGAGCTTTACGACGCTCTTCAAATACACCAGGCTCGTCATAATTACCAAATACCTGAGCGAATACTTCTTTAGATGCCTGCATTTTGCGCGCAATCTTATCAGTCCACTCATGAGGAACATGGCAATCTGGGCAGGTTGCCCGTACACCAGAGTTATTTTTCCAGTGAACGGTTTCTTGAAGCTCCTTGTACACATTTTCCTCCATCGTGTGGCAACTGATGCAGAACTCTTCAGTATTGGTTGCTTCTAGAGCAGTATTGAAACCACCCCAAAAAATCACGCCGGCGATAAAACCACCTAGCGTTAACACGCCCAAGCTAATATGCAACGCTGGTCGCGTCATGGTTGTCCAAAGTTTTTTAATTAAGGCAATCATATTTGGTTCTCTAAAAATTGAGTGTTTAAAAGGAGAAAAGTATTAACCGTGAATGCCCGGAGGCCCCATGAAAAAGACTTGCATAAACCAAATTAAAAATCCGTAACCGCCGACTAAGGCAACGCTTAAAACAGGAAACAGAACCACGGATATAATAAGAAAAGATTTCCATTCCAGAGATCTGGTTTCGCCATCCATGCTTTTGTTAACATTTTTCATACATTTACTCGCTATGTAACTAATATCAGCCAATCAATGTCCGAGGTTATCGAACAACAATTCATTTGTTATTGTAAATTTTAAGCCCATTAAAATGTTTGCTTCAATAACCTTAGGCCTTATGTACCAAGTTATTCACGGCTTTTTTGATGTGAAACGAAGATGTGTTTTATTAATGTTTTATGTGAATAGATATAAACGGATATGTAAAAATAATATCGGTTTATTTTTTGATAAAAAGAGATTAACTCGAGTGAAAAATCATCATTTTTTAGTGGTTTTTGCCTAATCTCGACAGATATTGGCGGTAATATAAAAGTCTGGCCCCACTTATTTTGACGCCGAAAATGTTATCGATTTGTAAAATCACTTCAGGAGCACACAGTAAATAATCACTGTTCATTTCAAAATGCGGTATGCTAATCATTACCTCTTATTTGATAAAAAAAATCATGCAGACAGCCTTAGATATTTCTTGGATACAGCTTTCGCTCTTCTCGCTTGTGCTTCTTGTTCCTTTGTATATTAATCATCGATATCAGCTGGAACTGATGAAGGATATGATAACCGCCACCATTAGAATGGCTGTCCAACTTATATTAGTAGGGTTTTATTTGGAATTTGTTTTTCAAACCAATAACCTATTACTCAATTTATTATGGTTGGTCATCATGGTTGTTGTCGGAAGTAACGCGATAATTTCTAAAGCCAAGCTACCCACGAGGCTGTTATTTGTACCAGTTTTAACAGGTTTATTGATAGGATTGACCCCCCTACTTTTCATTCTAACTTTCGCCGTCATTCAACCGACCCCTTTATATAGTGCTCAATACATTATCCCTCTATCTGGAATGCTACTTGGCAATAGTTTGAGTGGGAATATCGTCGCGCTGCAAAATCTTTATGACGCGTTTGAACAACGCAAATCTGAATACGAAGCGGCTATCTCTTTAGGTGCCTCACCGCAGTACGCGTCTATCCCTTTTGTTCGTGTCGCGATGCAAAAATCCTTAGCACCAATCCTTGCCTCTATGGCAACAACAGGGGTAGTTACACTACCGGGTATGATGACAGGGCAAATATTAGGCGGCACTAGCCCAATGATTGCCATCAAATACCAGATGATAATTTTGATCGCTATCTTTGTCATGATGTCCATTTCAATAACAATTACGCTTCAATTAAGCTTAAAAAAGACCCTTACTAAAGAAGGTAGAGTGAGGGTAAAATTTCTTTAAAAATAGCTTGCGCTTATGAAAAGCTCATTCTCATTAGTGTTTCACATTTTATCCACAGATATTGTGGATAAACACTTGTATGATTGAGTTCTATTGGTTATTTTTTTATATCCATTTGACATAAAAAGGCCGGCATTCTCATACTGACCTTGCAGACAAAACGCAGATATTCCAATTATTTCGCTCATTTTTTAAACCAAGTTAAAACTTCATTACACTTATTTTGTATGTAACTTCCTACACGCTATAAAGGTGATGTTTTTTATTGTTTTTAGCTATATCCTAAGGCAAGTGCTTTCCCTACAATAACGCTGTATATTGCTCTAAAACTAACCATTTCCATCATAGCTAACAGTTTTTTGCACGGATTCTTGTTCCGAAGTGCAATGCAATTTAATGTTGATGGCAGATAAAGATAAATCGTTAAGGAATTAAACATGAAATATACAGAAGAAAACATCACCGAACTTAATCTACTTCTCCAGTTCGATATAAGCAGCGCAGCAAAGGGGATCAAAGTTCACAATGACGCATCAGAAGAACTACAAGCGGCAGTGAAACGTTTATATGCAAAAAATCTATGTACCATGTCAGACGGCGGTTATTTGACGAATGAAGGTATTGAAGTAGCTGAGCACGCTGACAAAGTATTACGTATCCTTTCCGTGTAATTGAGAGCCGTTAATGACTAGCATTGCTATCGTTGGAGCAGGTTGGCTTGGCCTTCCGCTAACACAACGCCTACATGCTGAAGGACAATCCGTTTTCGGCACAAGGACTACATCAGAAAGGCTCGAAGAATTGGAAAAATTATCCCTTCCTTGCTTTGCGATGAACCTTGATTCTGAACACTCGGTAGCAAACCCACTGATCATAAACCAATTGCAATCTCGTAACGTGCAAACCCTTGTCGGCGCTTTCCCTCCTGGATTCAAAAAAGGTCAAGGAGAAGCGTATTCCAATCAATGGCAGGCCCTGGTTAATAGCGCGTTAAAAGCCGGAGTGAAGAAAATCGTTATGATCAGCTCCACATCGGCTTACTCTAATGCTAACCAAACGATGTTTGAACATGACGCCTGTTTGTCTTTAGCAGAAAATAATGACCTATTCTCTGAAAATGCACGCACCATGTTGACTGCCGAGCAATCGCTAATCGATTCAGGGATAGATTATGTGATATTGCGATGTTCGGGGTTATTCGGTCCAAACCGTCACCCCGCCCGCTTTGTCAGTAAAATGACCAGTATTAGTAACGTCGCACCCGTTAATATGGTGCACTTAGAAGACGTCATCAATGCGGTGATATTTAGCTTAAGCAATATCACCAATCAAGTCGTTAATGTTACATCGCCTAATACCGTGACAAAATACGAATTTTACAATCAGGCGATACTGAACAGCGACGAGGAATCACAGATGCCTGAATTGAACAATATACCTGCAAAGAGAATCAGTGCAGAGAAAATTGTCCAGTTAGGTTTTCAGTTTCAATATGGAAACGTTGTCGATGGCTTAAGCCACTGTTAAGTTAGTACATCTTTCGCATTCAACATTCTCCCCATGAAAATGGGGGTCTAAACTCACCAAAATTCCCGTTTTCACGGGAATGACGAAGTATTTAGCACTAACCGAACAGCATTGCACCAAGGTTGGGTCCTTAGGCCAATTCAGGTCAATTTATCACCGGAATAACGGGCTACTAGAGCACTTGTATACAGCAACCCGCAATGCTCATTTACTGTATACTTGACTTATATATCCCTCAAACGCTTCACACATCGCATCATCCGACTGTTCATTCAACGCTAAGATTGTCGACCCATCAACAATTTTGATCTTCGCATTGAGTGGTTTTACCGCCGTGCGTTCACGCGACGCAAGAGCAGATATTTTATCTTGTTCTATTCGCCACGCTTCATCCGAGGTCAAGTTACACTCATCAGCGAGATATTTCGCATTGAAGCCTTCCCCAGTTAAAGCTTGTATAGATTGTGTGTGTGACACACTGTTTCCTGCCGCCCAGTAATGTTTCGCCATTAACGGGCCAATGCTAGGGTTATCGGTTAGATAGCCAAATTTTTTCGTAAAATAGGCCCGCGTTTGATAGACCGCCATATGTGCCAATAGATAACCTTGATAAGCACAAGCAGACTCATCAGAAAGAAGATGAGGAATCGCCATAAGTGGCCTAGGACTGCACTCTAAACCAAGTATCTTTCTCTCAGATTCACGCGCGAGCTTAGTCACCTGCTCTGGGGACAATTCATCATCACTTAATAGATATAAATCCCGTTCAAAATAAGGCACCACCAAAATGCTTCGTTCTTCGTAAGCTTTGAATGGTTGCTTACTATCTATCATCCCTTTTATCACTTCTTGAGTAACCGACTCACCACTTGCATTTAATGCATATTGTTTTAACCAATCTCCGTCCGTGAGCAGGCTGTCGCAAAACATCGATTGTGTTTCAGCATAGGCCATTGAGGTTGGTGCAAATTCCTGAGAAAAACAAGGTGCATTCATTTTAACATTGGCAAAATGAGCGGCATGACCGCCTTCATGGAAAAGCGTATTGATACCGTCGTACCCACTACCCATTTGGTCTGGCTTAGCGTTACTCGTAAAATTAACCTTTGCCGCTACCCAGTTTCCTTGGTCATAAAAAGAAGGAATAGGGCCATGGCAGAAACCATTTGGATATTTGCCCTTTCTGTCCAACAAATCAAGCGTAAGCTCCGCCCCTGAATAGTCAATATTCAAGCGACCGAACGATTCAATCCAACGTCGCAAAGATTGAGAAAAAGGAACGTACTGATCTAAATCCCTCATCGCGTCACCAGCAAAAGAGAACACAAAGTTATGCGCTGACAGTGCCTGAACGCCTTTCTCATTAACTAGGTTCTTTAGGCTACCTAAATGACCTTTTTGAGTTTGTTGTTCGAAATCATCTAAAATAGAGAACAGTTGAGCCGTGGTCATTTGCTCTGTTTTCTCTATCGAATAGTCAAAAAATGTCTTATATCCCAATGAACGAGCAAACTGGTTTCTCAGCTTCACTAATTCCAAAAGCCCATTTTCGAGTAACCATTGCTCTAGGTCGAGAAGAGCATGATGCGCCGACTCTCTCACTTTCTCATTATCATGAGTACGAATGACTGCCCCTATCGTCGGGAGCGAACCTTCAAGTCTTACACCATTTTCATCGGTGTAATGCATAATATGATTCTGTTTTTTCTCGAACAAATCCGCTTCAAACTGAATCAGTTTTTCTTTTAATTGTTGTGCTTCTCTCGACTCGATAGAATGCGCCTGAAACATTGCAAGCCATCCAGACAGGCTAACGATGGTTTGTCGTTTTTCTTCAGGGTCCTTTATACTACTGGCTACATCTATTTGCGCCTTTAACTCATTAATCTTCAGTGGATTACTTAAGTATTGAGTCCATTGAGTTTGCGCCTTTGTCGATCCTTCATGGTCATCACTGATTCCCATGTACGTTTCCCAAAAAAAGTCTTCTTTCTCTTTATGGATAGCGAGATATTTTTGATTCAATTTATTGAGGTAACTGGTTGCTGTCATGATATTTTTTTCATTTATAGATACACGCCTTTCATATTAGCATGCATCGTTTAAATCCGCTTTTTGCTTTTATATATTGGCTCGTATTGTGTTACGCTAAGGCAGATTTTTAGGTGGTAGAAAGTTAGGAGTTAACATGGCGTCAGATTTTTATGGTAGTAGTGCAGCATATGCTCGCAAAGAAAGTGATTACCGCGATAGAGCATTAAAAATGTATCCGTGGGTGTGCGGGAATTGTGCGCGCGAGTTTGTATATTCAAATCTGCGAGAGCTAACGGTTCATCACAAAGACCATGACCATACCAATAACCCTAATGACGGTAGCAATTGGGAGTTACTGTGTATTTATTGTCATGATCATGAGCATTCAAAATATACCGACCATGACCAATATGGTACTGAGATTAAACCAGGACAAGATGAGCACGAAAGTGCAACACACAATCCGTTTGCTGATCTTGCTAAGTTGATGAAAAAATAACAAATAAGAAGCCAACCTTATGATTGCAATGCCGTTCGGTTAGTGCCAAATGTACTACCGACCTCATAGGTAACACTTTAAACCGGTCACATAGGTAACACTTATGTTGGCCGGATTACTCGACCAACTACTTCATCTACGATCCCTAATTTTAGAGTTCCAAAATGCAGCAACCAG
>NZ_JBCDMC010000060.1:0-306 GCF_042465995.1 Vibrio frigidus
CGATGTCCTACTCTCACATGGGGAGACCCCACACTACCATCGGCGCTATTGCGTTTCACTTCTGAGTTCGGCATGGGATCAGGTGGGTCCACAATGCTATGGTCGCCAAGCAAATTTGGTAAAGCTTTCTAAATATATAGAAAACTTTAATAATCTGGATTGCTGACCTAAATAAAAGTTCACACACATTCAATGTTCTTGCATTGAGTCCACAAAACCCCTTGGGTGTTGTATGGTTAAGCCTCACGGGCAATTAGTACAGGTTAGCTCAACGCCTCACAACGCTTACACACCCTGCCTATCAAC
>NZ_JBCDMC010000061.1:0-297 GCF_042465995.1 Vibrio frigidus
TAGCCCTGATTTCTAAAGTCTACCCAATGCGTTCACATACTGTCGCCGCTGAAGGCGGCTCTGCCGCCGTCATCAAAGATGAAGATTCACTCGATAACCACTTCAACGATACTGTTGGTGGGGGTGACTGGTTATGTGAACAAAATGTCGTTGAATATTTTGTTGAAAACGCAACGAGAGAAATGATCCAAATGGAGCAATGGGGTTGTCCATGGAGCCGTAAAGAAAACGGTGAAGTGAACGTCCGTCGCTTTGGGGGAATGAAAGTAGAACGCACATGGTTTGCCGCCGATAAAA
>NZ_JBCDMC010000062.1:0-296 GCF_042465995.1 Vibrio frigidus
TCTTCAATTTAAGTTCTTTTTGGCTCAATGAATACTGACTTTAAATTGCCTTCTACTATAAATAGTAGAGTGTTCTTTAAAGTTCACATTACTCCAACAGAGTAATGTTATTTATAACTGTGTTCGAAGCTAGTCCACTTTCACTTTAAAAAAAGTAAAAACAAAATAAGCATCAAATTAGGTCACTCAGTTCATTGAAACCGTTGTTGATTTCGTGCCCTAAGGCAGAGAATCATCTTCGATTGTCATCAACGAGTGCCCACACAGATTGATATAGGTTTAAATTGTTAAAGAGC
>NZ_JBCDMC010000063.1:0-276 GCF_042465995.1 Vibrio frigidus
CTCGCAACCGCGACCGATAGCAATGTTACTTTCACTGAAACACAAGGCGTTCAAACGATTACCGGCGGGGACTTAACCGTTGCCGTTGTTCAAGGCAGTGACGATGTTGAATCTGTCACCTTTAATACCGCCGTTGAAAATAATGTGGTTTGGAACAGTTTAACCAGCAATAACGAACAGACTTCAGTGAAGGTGAGCGATGACGGCAAAACCGTTCTTGTTTATACGGGCAATGATAGCAACGACACCGCTAGCTATGTGTTGTCAGCGACCATC
>NZ_JBCDMC010000064.1:0-267 GCF_042465995.1 Vibrio frigidus
AATCTGTGTGGGCACTCGTTGATGACAATCGAAGATGATTCTCTGCCTTAGGGCACGAAATCAACAACGGTTTCAATGAACTGAGTGACCTAATTTGATGCTTATTTTGTTTTTACTTTTTTAAAGTAAAAGTGGACTAACTTCGAACACAGTTATAAATAACATTACTCTGTTGGAGTAATGTGAACTTTAAAGAACACTCTACTATTTATAGTAGAAGGCAATTTAAAGTCAGTATTCATTGAGCCAAAAAGAACTTAAATTGAA
>NZ_JBCDMC010000065.1:0-255 GCF_042465995.1 Vibrio frigidus
CATGCGCTTTACGCCCAGTAATTCCGATTAACGCTCGCACCCTCCGTATTACCGCGGCTGCTGGCACGGAGTTAGCCGGTGCTTCTTCTGTAGCTAACGTCAAACAATAAGCGTATTAAACTTACTGTCTTCCTCACTACTGAAAGTACTTTACAACCCGAAGGCCTTCTTCATACACGCGGCATGGCTGCATCAGGCTTTCGCCCATTGTGCAATATTCCCCACTGCTGCCTCCCGTAGGAGTCTGGACCGTGT
>NZ_JBCDMC010000066.1:0-255 GCF_042465995.1 Vibrio frigidus
CGTTTCACTTCTGAGTTCGGCATGGGATCAGGTGGGTCCACAATGCTATGGTCGCCAAGCAAATTTGGTAAAGTTTCCTAATAATTTAGAAAACTTTAATAATCTGGATTACTGACTTAAATAAAAGCTCACACACATTCAATGTTCTTGCATTGAGTCCACAAAACCCCTTGGGTGTTGTATGGTTAAGCCTCACGGGCAATTAGTACAGGTTAGCTCAACGCCTCACAACGCTTACACACCCTGCCTATCAAC
>NZ_JBCDMC010000067.1:0-255 GCF_042465995.1 Vibrio frigidus
CATGCGCTTTACGCCCAGTAATTCCGATTAACGCTCGCACCCTCCGTATTACCGCGGCTGCTGGCACGGAGTTAGCCGGTGCTTCTTCTGTAGCTAACGTCAAACAATAAGCGTATTAAACTTACTGCCTTCCTCACTACTGAAAGTACTTTACAACCCGAAGGCCTTCTTCATACACGCGGCATGGCTGCATCAGGCTTTCGCCCATTGTGCAATATTCCCCACTGCTGCCTCCCGTAGGAGTCTGGACCGTGT
>NZ_JBCDMC010000068.1:0-255 GCF_042465995.1 Vibrio frigidus
TTGTCACTTCGGTGATAACAAACCAACACACATTCAAGTGTTCTTGGAAACAACTAACTTCGGTTAATTGTTTAATATTTGAGTCCGGCAAAATCGAAAATGTTGTCTCGCTCATTCAAATAATGAGACAACGATAGAAACCTTGGTTGCTAATACAATAACAATTCGTTGTTATTTCGCGTAAGCGAAACCCTTTGGGGTTGTATGGTTAAGTGACTAAGCGTACACGGTGGATGCCTTGGCAGTCAGAGGCGA
>NZ_JBCDMC010000069.1:0-255 GCF_042465995.1 Vibrio frigidus
TCGCAAGATTAAAACTCAAATGAATTGACGGGGGCCCGCACAAGCGGTGGAGCATGTGGTTTAATTCGATGCAACGCGAAGAACCTTACCTACTCTTGACATCCAGAGAAGCCAGTGGAGACACAGGCGTGCCTTCGGGAGCTCTGAGACAGGTGCTGCATGGCTGTCGTCAGCTCGTGTTGTGAAATGTTGGGTTAAGTCCCGCAACGAGCGCAACCCTTATCCTTAATTGCCAGCGAGTTATGTCGGGAACTT
>NZ_JBCDMC010000007.1:0-348107 GCF_042465995.1 Vibrio frigidus
GGCGACCATAGCATTGTGGACCCACCTGATCCCATGCCGAACTCAGAAGTGAAACGCAATAGCGCCGATGGTAGTGTGGGGTCTCCCCATGTGAGAGTAGGACATCGCCAGGCTTTAACATCGTTTTATCTTTTTTAGAAAAGATAAGGCAAAAACAATCAAAGCTAAGTTTTATAAGACTTCGATTGTCGTAAGAATACCATGTGGAGTGGTAGTTCAGTTGGTTAGAATACCGGCCTGTCACGCCGGGGGTCGCGGGTTCGAGTCCCGTCCACTCCGCCAGTTCTTACAAAAAAACAGTTTTAGGGGTGTAGCTCCAATTGGCAGAGCAGCGGATTCCAAATCCGCGTGTTGGGAGTTCGAATCTCTCCACCCCTGCCATTACAATTGCATATCTATGCAAAAAGAAAGGCCACTCTTCGGAGTGGCCTTTTTGTTTTTCAGATTCTATTTCTAGTAAGTAACTAACCTATAACGTGTTTAATTTGACTCTTGTCACTTTTTCTTCAACGTATCAAATAAAGTTCCTATTGATCCGTCGTAATTCAATTTTAGAATGTGATGAGATATCCAAATTTATGGAAATTATATATGTAAACTAGCGTCCTTACCTTCTAACTATAAGAAAAATAAATGTTTTCATTTTTCAAACGGCTTTTCGATAAACCAAAATCTAACAACCAAGTACCGATCGAACCCCCTGCAATACATGATGAAAATTTTTGGAATAAATTCGAAGAAAGTTATGCAAACCTAGCTAGTCAAGTATCAACTGAAGATAGTCTGCCAAGATTGGATCATAAAGCTAGATCTGGTATTGAAAGCGTTCTAAAACCGATATTAGAGGCAAACTCTTTAAGAGAACAAAGACTAGAACTGCGAGGGTTAGGTCAGATTATCATTTCACGTCGAGCATACACAATGGCTTACTGTGCTAACACAGAGCAATTTAGTTCGTTAGATCAATACTTGAGTACCCTCAAGAGCCTCAACATTGACTTATCAGTTGAAAACGAAATGGAGTTAGTATCCGCGTTAAAAGAATTGTCTCTTTGGTATGCTGTTGTATTGTGTACCGCTGGGGTATTAAATGATCGTCATGAAGGCGGATGGTTTCAGTGTTACGATGTCCTTTATGCACACCATGCTAGTCAATTAATTGAAAGTGCAGAAGCTATTCAATACATATTAAATGATAAAACAAGCCCTAAAGATCCCGCTACAAATGAAGCTATTAGCATTTCTTCTCTAATATTACTGGAAAAGTTTATAGACTCATTTCATCAAAATATTATGCAAGGCGAACCAAAATCCTATAATTTACATAAAATTGCAGATACTTTGGAAAAGAAAGGGTACATCCAAATTTAAATGATAGTTAGCTACTATCTAGATTACTTCATACCACCTTTATCAATTTAGTTGAAAAAAGATCGTTTTTCGTTTCGATTAAAGGTTCTTAATGCAAGCTAAAGAACGTCCAATCTATAGCATAGGTTGATATAGAAGCAGTACCAATAATAGAAAGGCCACTAGAATTAGTGGCCTTGTGTTTGTTCGCTTTAGTTACACATTAAAGATAAATATCTTCCCCATCTTCCTTAATGTCAGACTCACCTGTGAGTGCATTGGCCTGTATGGTTAGGCTTTCGACTTGGGAAGATAATTTCGCTACTTTGTTTTTTAATACGCTGATTTGATCATCTTTTTTATAGAATGAATTCTTCTTCACAACGCTATTGCTAGATGTTGCTGAAAGGTGAATTTGAGTGGTGCCCAGAGAGGATGGATTATCCGTTAAAGCTAGACCTGTTAAATAGGCTTTACCTGTGCCTGCAAACTCTTCTATATACTCACAAGCAGCATGTAATAGTTGTCCCTGCTCAACGGTACGCAGTAGCTTTGAATTAGGCTTTAGCACGGCATACAGCTTGTTTCCCTGTTTTTCTAGCGAAGCAACAGAGCCGAGCGCATCGCCGAATGGCCCTGGCATTTTATGTATCTGGCGCATTATTCTAGTGTTACGCCCAAACGTCTGAACCGAGCTTTTTCAACTACACATTATCGAATTCCACGGTGGCCGCTTTGCCTAGTTGCTCGACCACATACGCCATGTTCATTGACTCGAAGCTTTCAACACGGTTTTTGCTGTCGTTACGTTTACCAACGGACTTTCTAATCGTGTTGCCTTGAATGTAAATAGACAGGTTGTCGAAACTGGTCACCATAAACTATCAGTTCAAGTACTATATCTTATAAGAATTTAGCCCATATATTTAGGGTCTTTAGAAATTCGAGTCGTTTCCCTAATGATGTTAAGTAACCTGACGGTTATCAATTATTATTTGGTGAAATAGACGGCAATGTTGTTGTTTTGGAACTAAAAGCAATAACAATCAATGCTATACGCTAAAATGACTAGTCTACGATAAGTATGCCTTAGAAACGCTATTGAATTATTGAGAAGAACTCGCAAAAGGTATAATCCTCAGTGCAGACGAGACAGGGGATGTTTTTTATATGTATTCATTGACAATCAGGTCCCCTTATATGAGAGTGGTTGAATGAATACAAATTTAGAGCAACATAAAGTACGAATTATCATCATTCCATAGGAATGGTGGGATTTTTGATGCGCTTTTTATTTGTCGAACCCACCCATAAGGTGGGTTTTTTGTATCTGCCTTATGAGTATTATCTCACTAGGAGCTCACATGAGAAAAATAGCCGTTTTTGGTAAGCCGGGCAGTGGAAAGTCTACGGTAAGTAAATCGTTAGCTTTAGCGACAGGTATACCACTTCATCAATTAGATTCAATAATTTATAAGAAGAATGGTGAACTTGTAGAACGCAAAATATTTGATGAAGTACACGAAAGTATTTTGTGCTCGGAAAGTTGGATCATTGATGGTTTTGGACCTATAGGCTCATTTAACAAACGTTTGGAGGCGGCGGATACATTAGTTTATATCGATCTCCCGTATTCAGTTAGTTATTGGTTTGTTACTAAGCGCTTTCTCAAGGGACTCTTTGTAAAGCCAGAAGGTTGGCCTGATGGTAGTTCAGTACTGAAAGGAACAATGGAAAGTTACAAAGTATTAAGGCTATGCCCAAAGTTCTGGAATAATGACTTTATGTCTAGGTTAAGAGAAAACTCGAATAGCAAAGATGTTCACGTAATCAAAACCGTTACCGAGTTGAACCATTTTGTCTTACAGCAATTAAAGTGATACGCATATATCAAACATTTTTGGGTATCAAGACACGCTTACTTATGCGAATGAATCTAACAAGATTAAGCGACCAAACTTGCTTTGTCTAACAGTGAATGGAGATTGTTGGCATCAATTAAATGATTCTGTAGATGAAAGGCCTCTAATCTAGCGGCCTTTCATCTACCTGAAGCCCTTACTGCGGAGTTCTGTCTCTATGATGCTGTTTTCTCGCCAACCTTGAAGAATGACAGTTCATCGTTTAATTCTTCGGTTAGCTCATTTATCGCTTGATTGGCGCGGTTGGTGTCCTCTATACCGTTAAGGTTGCTTTGAACAAGGTTGCTGATATCCTCTAATTGATTTGAAATATCTAACGTTACCGCGCTCTGTTCTTCTGCAGCTGTAGCCACTATGGAATTCACTTCTGAGATGGCCAAGACTTTGTCGGATACATGTTTAAAAGACTCGGTTAACTCAGCCGTCGTTATTTGTGTAATAGTTGTTAACTCAACATTTCTCGTCATCGATTCATCAGCTTGCTTAGATTGATCTTGAAGCAAAGAAACAATAGTTTGTATATCAACCGTAGATTTCTGAGTTTTGCCAGCTAAAGCTCTCACTTCATCGGCAACCACAGCAAACCCGCGTCCTTGTTCTCCGGCCCTTGCCGCCTCTATCGCCGCATTCAAAGCCAATAAATTGGTTTGTTCTGAAATACTATTTATAACATCAACAACAGAGCTGATTTTTTCCGAATGCTCTCTTAACGTATTCACTATCTTCTGGGCGTCATGGATTGATTCATTCACCTCTTTCGTCGTATGGTTTGATTTCATTAACACTTCTTGGCTTGATAAAATGATCTCTGTCGCATCAGATACTGCTTCTTCTGCACGAGCCGCATTCAATGCTACATCACTTGCCGTCGATGATAATTCGGTAGCGGCAGTAGCTACCTGCTCTACAGAAGACATTTCTTCAAGTGAATTGACTTTATTTTTGTCGATTGAGGCCGCTATCTCTTCCTGTTTTGTCGACAGCGATTTCATTTTATGTTGACTCTCAAACGTAACCAGAGACAGTTTTTTAGACAATTTAAACAATGATTCAGCAATCAAGTCCAACTCATTATTTGCCACTTTAGTTTTAAGTTGATAAAGGTGCCCTTCAGATAATTCTTTAAGCCATTGGAGGAGGGTAGGGAGGTTTTTTAACTCTCTTCGGACCAGAAATACTGATAAAAAAGACAGAAGGAATGCCGAAAGTACCAAAAATAACCACCCTAAGGTGTTCGAGTTATCTAAAGCTAATTTGGATTGCTGAAGTTCAACGTTAACCTCGTCTAGCTGGAGAGCGATCAGTTGAGATAAGACTTCTCCTAAATCATCTATCAGAAAATACATTTTTTTTATTAGAACAAAATCATCAATTTTTTTGGACTCATACTCATCAATAATTATTGGTAATTGAGAATGCAGTTCGTGAATTTTCCCTTCCAGTATCAGAGCCAACCTTTCTTCTTCCTTGGTGAGTTTGGTATCCATGTATGAATCAAATATGCCCTTCGCGTCATCTAAAGAACTTTGGACGCCAGATTTGAACTCCTGGTATGACATCAATCCAACGTGCTTTTTATTAGCGGCATCAATAATATTGACAGCGTATAAATCTGAGATTTTTTTTAAACTAGATAACGGAATAACCCTATCTTCGTAAACAGAGTTAAAACTTCGCATAACCTCATTTGCGGTTAGACGATTATTAAAATTCATAGCCAACATGACTAAACTGAACAAAACTGGAACGATCAAAAGTTTCGAAGATATAGATTTCAAATGTAACCCCTTAACATAACTATTTGATATTGTTGGTTTATGTTGATAAGTTTTAATAAATATCGATATACGCTAACTTCAGTATTGGTAATAGTATCAATAATTGCAATGTAATAGATGACAGAAATTATCCGTTCATCTTAGTTTGCGTATTGTTGCAAAACTCGCACTGATTATCTTGAACTCACTTAAATATATGGATTTTAAAAAGATCTTTAGAGCTTCGTTATTCCGGTTAATGTTTCTATTTGGGCTGTTTATCTATAAGCGCAAAAATGCGATGTATGGATTTATATATCAATAGAGACAGCCCTTTCCCTTGTTATTAAACATTGATTTTTTAGGACGGTAAAAGGAGGTAAAATTTACCTGCTAAGAAAGTTAAATTCTCCACACCTACCATAATTAAAGGTTTTATCAGAACTTCCGAAGTATTTATAAAGTTTTCACTCTAATTGGAAAGTGTTTTGTGGAATGCATATCACTTTTGACACAGTGCTCATGTATACTGGTGAAATTACTTACTGATACTAAATGACGCATGGAATGCAAAGATAAGTTATTTACGCGGTATTATACGGTTTTGGATTCGCTTCCCGATCATGTATTTATATTCTCCGAATCAGGCATCTATATTGATGTATACGGTGGGGAAGATAATAGAACGGGTTTCGATTGTAAGCCATTTATAGGTCGCTCTTTGTATGATGTTGCCCCTTCGGAGATGGCCACTAAGTTTCATTCCAATATTCGTCGCGCATTAGATGAGAATGCAACGCAGTTTGTTCAATACCACTTCGCTAATCAAGATATGATTGTGCTCCCTAATGATGTTACCCCTCCCAAAGATCTATGGTTTGAAGGTACGATTAAACCATTACCTATCACTGAAAATGGTGAGAGAACTGTCGTATGGATGGCTCGAAATATCACGCATCGTTATTATTTAGAGGAACGGCTTAAAAGATTATCTGAAACCGATGAATTGACCGGTATTTTGAATAGAAGAGCCTTCATGTCTCACCTTGCCGAAGAACTTAAAAGGTATCACCGGTATCAAACGAATGTGACGTTATTGATGTTGGATATTGATCGATTCAAGAATGTGAATGATCAATTTGGTCATCAGTCTGGGGATGAAGTAATAAAACATATCGTGAATTTGTGCCAATTGGGAATTCGAGAGGTCGATTGTTTAGGTCGAATTGGAGGAGAAGAGTTTGCTATTGTCCTAGGGCATACTGAAATGGATAGAGCGATCAATATTGCTGAAAGAATCAGGAAGTCAGTGTCATCTTGTCCGTGTGAGATCGATGGTTACATGGTTAATGTAACGGTGAGTATTGGTATTTCTCAGTTGAAAAACTCGGATGATAATATTAAGTTTATTTTGTCGAGAGCAGATAAAGCGATGTATTACTCAAAAGGTGATGGTAGAAATAAAGTCACGGTTTATAGGGATAATTTAAGCGACCTCTCATAACCACCGTCATCATTTTTCTGAGAACTATTTTGTTTACATTGTGAACGTATTAAAAGTTAGTCCCCCAGTTTTTTCTATTCTTTCTATTCATTTGCTAAGTATACATCTGACCCCTTTTAATATGTACACGTTAGTCCGGTCAATTTAACTGCCCTAGATGTTATAAAAAGCACTCACATTCACAGATTTTAATGCGGTTCGCGTGTCGCGAATACCCATCGTTCACTTAACAAAAAGTTACTTACCATACCGGCCAATACACCGAGGGCAAGGGCGATATAAACACTTAGAAAATAGCTGTCAATCAAGCTCATAACGAGCTTGAAAACTAAAAAATTAGGTATTGCAGAGAAGCAAGCGACAGAAATAAATTTTTGCCACTGTATAAGCTTGTTGCTTATACAGCGGCTAGAAAATGTAAAGATTCGATTGCCTAACCAGGTTGTGGTGGCAGCAACGATAAATGCGAACAGTCTAGCAACCATCATGTCGAGCTCAATTATTTGGTAGAGTAAGATAAATACCAAGGTGTCGACGACAAAGCCGACACCGCCAACCAAGACAAACTTCAATAATTTAGTGGCGTCCATGACTGACCTGACAATGGTAGAGTGTACGCTTTGAATTTGCGATGAAATCGGTACTGCAACTCAGGTTTTCTCTGGTCATTAACGGTTCTACGCTATTCGCGTTACCAATGAGATAATAGTTGTTAAGTCCAGTCAACATCTCAACAGAGTCGAGCTGTTTAGCTTTGCCATTGCTGTAGAATTGTCCAGAAAATGGGCGTTTACTGACGTAGAAAACAGGGGCGTCAGTTGTAATCTGATTGAAGATAACGCGGTCACTTTTTTCATCGGCTTTTCCTAAGTTCAGGACCAGCATCGTCACCATTAATAGAACGGGCAATACAGCCGCTATTCCTGAAAACCACCTGAAATCCTTATTAGTAACCAGTGATGCGACTAATAATCCTAATGCAGGTACGCCTGGTAATATGTAGGCTGGTAGAATATTGCCTGCCATCGTAAATAAGATGAGAGGGGACAACAACCATAAGAACAGAAAGCTGGTTAAACCTTTGTGAGAAGCAAGTATTGTGCTGTCGTTCTTTCGACGAACCCAGAGTAAAATGGGTAATACTACTGACCATGGGAGTGCAGATTCTAGCCAGAATAGCCAGATCATGCCTCTTGGTTGATCATGGGCGGAGCCGTATAAATCGCCTTCCCATCCACTGACGAAGAAACGCTTAAAGTGCTCACCGACAATGAAGTAGTCGATAAAACCTGGGGTGGCGAGTTCCGCCAAAAAATACCATGGAAGCGCAATGGCAAGCATAAGCGCGACGCCTGTTACCAATGGAAAGCGACGTTTAAACTCTATAAACGCCCCAATGAATCCATGCTGTAAAACTAACCAAGGGAATACCGCGATACCGGTAGTGACTATTGCTACGGGTCCTTTGGCTAATAAGCCACACGCAAGGCCGACAAAAAATAGATATCCCCACCTTTTTGCTTTATCTGATTGAGCTAACCAGCAGTAGTAAAACCCTAACATGGTCATTGTCATGGAAAGAGTTAGTGCCATATCGGTCATTACCGCGCCAGCCGCAATCGAAAAAATGCCACAGGTTGCAAGAACCGTCGCGGCAACCAACGCATTTAAACCGGATTTTTTCGCAAACAAGGCAATTAAGCCAATCGTGAATAAGCCCGCTAACCAATGAGGAAAACGCACTGCAAATTCGTTTAATCCAAACACGTTTATCCCAACGGCGCTCATCCAAGTGAAAAGGGGTGGTTTTCCCCAAAATGGCACACCATAGTCAAACTGAGGAGTAAGCCAGTTTCCGGTTTCCACCATAAGCCGGGCCATTTCGCCATAACGCGCTTCAGTGGTGTCCATTAATGGGTAAGTTGAAAGGGATATTAAGCGTAATAACATCGCAAAACCGAGCATTAGCCATAAGTGATTTTTATTGATATTCACGCGGTATGTCCTAGTTTAACGGTTTGTTTACTTGCAGGTTGTTCATGAATGGATTGTATTAAATAGAGTGGTCGTTGCTTAGTTTCGATGAAGATCCTACCAATGTATTCACCCATCAAGCCGATACAAAGTAATTGAATACCGCCAAGTGCCAATTGGATCACCATAATTGATGGGTAGCCCGAAACTGGGTCACCAAGAAAAACGGTTTTAATTACTATGAATGACCCATAAATAAAGGCCGCTATAGCGGTTAACGCTCCAATAATGGTGGCAATGCGTAATGGGCGAATGGAAAAAGAAGTAATACCATCTACCGCTAGTCCCAATAGTTTAAGGTAGTTCCACTTAGTTTCACCGCAAAAGCGCGCATCGCGCTGGAACGTAATTGTGGTCTGTCTAAAACCGGGCCAAGAAAAAAGACCCTTCATGTAGCGATTACGTTCAGGAAGTTGATTGATATGATTAACTACTTCGCGGCTTAACAATCGGAAGTCACCTACGTTTTCAGGCACTTCTAGTTTCGCAATACTGTTGAGTAATTTATAGAAACAAGCAGCAGAGAAGCGTTTAAACCAGCTTTCACCTAAGCGATCGCTACGTTGCATGTTAACGACATCATTACCTTCTCGCCATTTAGCTAATAAGTTTGGAATGAGCTCTGGGGGATCCTGCAAATCGGAATCTATTAGGATGATAGCTTCGCCCTTGCAGTGTTTTAATCCTGCGCTCATGGCTGACTCTTTACCAAAATTACGACTCAGTGAGATACAACGTATCAAACTCGAAGAGAGAGAAAAGGATTCAACCAAGGCTTGGCTTTTATCTGTACTACCATCATCGATATAGACAATCTCACTCACAATGGGTATCTCATCCAATGTGGCGGTTAAACGGCGATGAAACTCAGGTAACACATCTTGTTCATTATAGAATGGTACGATAACAGACAGTGTAATATGGTCATCTGAATGACGCTTAGGACTGGTTCGTTTTATGGTATGGATAGAATGCGCGGTCATAATTAACTACTCTATAATAAACAACAGAGTGCAATTTAAAGCAAGTGATGTGAAAGAGATGTCGTCGACATATTTTCCACATCAAATAAGCGATCCTTTCTTGAAGGGAACAAGGCGAATTAAGATGAAAAGAGTGTTACTGGTTGAGGATAATCGTGAAATTGCAGGCATGCTATTTGACTATTTTGAGAGCATGAATATGGAACTGGATTACGCTGACAATGGTGCATTGGGTTTAAAACTAGCTTTGGAGAATGATTTCGACATTATTTTACTCGATTTGATGTTGCCCCGTATGGATGGATTAGCCGTTTGTAATAAGCTTCGAGACAGTGGAAAAAACACCCCAATTTTAATGCTCACCGCGTTAGATAGCAGAGATGACCAGTTAAAAGGCTTTAAATATGGTGCGGATGATTATCTAACGAAACCATTTGATCTTGATATTTTACACGCACGAATGGAAGCACTGTTAAGGCGCTATAAGGGAAAAGTCGCAAACAGCAAGCTTACATTTGGTGAAATTACTATTGATCAAAAAACTCGTCGAGCTTACCGTCGAGACAAGCTGTTGGCACTCAATCCAACGACCTATACCATTTTAGAATTGCTCTGCTTAAAAGGACCGGATGTCGTGACACGTAACCAGATTGCTTACCAACTTTGGCAAGAAGATGAACCGAATAACGATGTCTTGCGTAGCCATATTTACCAGCTTAGAAATCAATTAGACAAACCATTTGAATCTGCACTTTTGATCACCGTACCCAAGATTGGTTTTAGGTTGGAGAGTGGAGAATGAAAAAGCCGCTTTTTATCAGTACCAAAAGCATGACTGGACGACTTGCGATGTTTTTTATCGGTGTCTCTATCATGGTGGGTATTTTTTGCTATGCCATTTTTAGTGTGGCATTAGATTGGTCAGAAGACAGAGTGGGTGAAAGACGAATATTATTCGATAGAGATCAAGCGATAGAACGATTTTTGACCGGGGAAAAGGGAAAAATCAGACTGGATATTCTTACCGTTGCTTACAATGACCTCTCTTTGGTCCCAGAGGTTCTTGCACAATATATAGACGGTGAGAGCTACTATTTAGGCGAGACAGAATCTCGTATGCTTTATTTAGGAGAGTATACCGATGGTGGGGTCTCGTTTCCTATCCTTCTTGAATCAGAAATAGATCGAGTTGAATTTAGTGTAGAGGAACGGGTTTATGCGATTGCCACGGTTATATCTATGATCGCTTTAATGATGTTCTCCTTTGGTGCTCTGCTTTATAAACTTTCTCAACGACTGATTGAGCCGATTAATGAGTTAACACAACAATTGGAAAAGAGTCGAGGCGAATTCAGTCAGGAATTTGAGGTACCAGATAGCGCTGCTATTGAATTTCAAACGTTAACCGATGAACTTAATAGCTATCGTTCGGAAATTAAGTCCTTAATTAAGAGAGAACAAGCGTTCGCTCGATATGCAAGCCATGAACTGAGAACCCCACTCACGGTGATGCAAGGTTCTACAAAGCTATTGTTCCGCAGTGAAAAGAATGAATTTCAAGAAAGGCAGATCACCCGCATTAGCGATGCCACCTATCAAATGAGCACTATGGTTGATGCACTACTCAGCTTGGTGCGTTATGAAAGAAGCAAAGATGATGCGCCCGTACGCCGCGTAAAGGCGAGCGAAATTCAAAAAATAGTAGAACAAAATCTGGCTCAAGCCATGGATAAAAAATTAGATTTCGAACTGAATATTAAAGATGGCCCTCAAGTTCAAGCCAGTGAAGCGGTGCTTAATATGGTGGTCGGGAACCTGATTCGAAACGCCATTGCCGCGACGAACAAAGGCAAGATTAGTATAGAGATGACACCGGACAGTTTGTCTGTTCGAGATGAAGGTAACGGGTTAACAGAAACCTATGACGAAAACGGGCACGGAATGGGGCTGCTTATCGTCGATCATCTCTGTCGCCGTTTCTCATGGGGTTTTGTATTAGAGAATCTTGCTGATGGTGGGTGTGAAGCAAGGATTACTTTCTAGTTAAGCTAAACCTTGTATAACAACAAATTTCTCTAAAAGTGCTTCTTCACTTTCTATGTGCTTAGGATCAGTGATGATACATTTAGTGATAGGGCAAACAGATTGACAGGTTGGTATGTCGTAGTGGCCTTTACATTCAGTGCAGAGGTCAGGGTCAATCTCATAGATTTCGTCACCCATTGAGATTGCCGAGTTAGGACATTCTGGTTCGCACATGTCGCAGTTTATACAGGTGTCTTGAATTAGCAGAGCCATGAAATATACCTTGGTAGCAATACGTACGCACAAAGAAGCTCATACGTAACAAGTCACGAGAGCATATTGATAAAGTGGCGCGAAGTGTACCACAGGCTAGAGAGGTGAAAAACAGGTGATGTTAGGAATTAATTATGCTGCTTTTTTACTCGCAGTCGACCAAGAGTAAAGGTCATCATCGG
The DNA here is from genome assembly GCF_042465995.1 of Vibrio frigidus. NCBI lineage: Bacteria > Pseudomonadati > Pseudomonadota > Gammaproteobacteria > Vibrionales > Vibrionaceae > Vibrio > Vibrio frigidus. Next base: position 12,031 of record NZ_JBCDMC010000007.1, read on the forward strand.
TTAGATTATCAGTAATACGGGCCACAAGATGCAATGCTTGCTTAGTCTGTGATTCGTTGAAAACATGATCGGTAATCAGTGCCCATCCACGAACAATACACTGACTTCCAGATTTAATAATCAAATCAGCAAGTTGCTCTTTACTTTTCTCACAATACGTTTCGATTTTGTAGATGTCATTCATAATACAATTTCACAGTTTCTAGATTAAATTCGTCAAAACTCATTTAATAGAACACAATCACTTAGTTGATTAGATTGTTAATATGCATAATTCATAACAATAAGACAATAGAAAACTTCTGATATTCAGCAATTAAATAGGGTTTATTGAATACAAACCCTATTTATTGAACATGCTATATGCAATTACTTGCCAGTAGGGTTTCTCGTGTCTTCACCATTACTAAAGTTTCTCATTAATAATGCGTATTCTAGGTTTAGTTCTTCAGGAACAGGAATGAAGACAAAATGTCCATTACCCTTGGCATCTTCAATAGATTCTGATTTACGATTTTCCATTGTTTCAAGCGTAAAAGTAATGTTTCCATTTGGTGTCATTAGCTCTAAACGATCACCAACAAGAAATTTGTTCTTAACATCAATTTCTGCCAATTCACCACGGCGCTGACCGGTAAACTCACCGACAAATTGTTGCGTATCAGAAATGGAATAACCGTATTCATAGTTCTGGTATGCATCGTGAGTATGTCGGCGTAAGAACCCTTCTGTGTAGCCACGATGAGCCAAGCTCTCAAGGGTGCCGAGTAGATTTTCATCAAAGGGCTTACCTTCCACCGCATCATCGATGGCTTTACGATAAACCTGTGCAGTACGTGCACAGTAATAAAAAGATTTCGTTCGGCCTTCAATTTTTAATGAATGAACCCCCATCTTAGTCAAACGTTCAACATGCTGCACAGCACGAAGATCTTTCGAGTTCATGATGTAAGTACCATGTTCGTCTTCAAATGCGGCCATTTTTTCATCAGGGCGGTGGCTTTCAGAGAGCAATACAACATCGTCAATCGGTTTGCCAAGGCCAAGTGTATTATCTGGGCGTTCTGTTGCTTCTTGGATCTCTACGATCTGGCCCGAATCACTCTCTTCTGCCTTCTCTACGTTGTACTCCCAACGACAAGCATTAGTGCACGTGCCTTGGTTAGGGTCGCGCTTATTCATGTAGCCAGAAAGCAAGCAACGGCCAGAGTACGCCATGCAAAGTGCGCCATGGACAAAAATTTCAAGCTCTGTTTCTGGGCAATGCTCTCGAATCTCTTCAATTTCTTCTAAAGATAGCTCTCTTGAGAGGATAACTCGCTCGACACCTTGAGTAGACCAAAACTTAACGGTAGCCCAATTTACAGCATTCGCTTGTACAGAAAGATGGATTGCGACATCAGGAAAGGTCTCTCGGACCATCATGATCAAACCAGGATCCGACATTATTAATGCGTCCGGCCCCATTTCAACTATGGGTTTCAAATCTCGAATAAAGGTTTTTAGCTTAGAGTTATGCGGCTGGATATTACATACCACATAAAGCTTTTTCCCCTGAGCATGAGCCTCATCGATACCGATCTGCAAGTTCTCATGATTGAATTCGTTGTTACGAACACGAAGGCTATAGCGTGGTTGTCCTGCGTAGACGGCATCGGCTCCATAGGCGAATGCATAACGCATATTTTTAAGACTTCCAGCAGGTGACAGTAGTTCTGGTTTAAACATATTTATATTCTCTAGTCTGATTGCAAGTCAGAATTGCACTACCAAATAGCGCAATAATTGGGAGCGCGAATATTACGTGAAAAGGGGGGAGTTTCCTAGTAATTTGGTTTTTAATTGCGTACAAATTGAGCGATAAAAAGGTAGAGGGTGTCGATTTTATGCGAGTGAAAGTTGTTTGGGTAACATATATCTAATATTGCCATTTTTTAAAACTATCATTCCTGTTTTTACAAGAATGATAGTTATTCTGGACTTAATCATAGAGTGATGGATATGGTATTAGATCTACCATCGTAGCCACAGATTTAGGCCAAGATTAAGTGGCGTTATTTGTTAACCCACCTAACTCTTTAAAAAGATTAGGTAAGAAGCTCGCTAATTCTGAACTCATCAAAGAGAAGTCAGCATCAAATCGTGCAGCTCGGTCTTCTCTTGGGATATCTTCATTTTGATCTTTTAAATCTTCATTGAATTTCAAGCGTTTGATACTGCAATCATCAGCTAGAATGAAATCGATATGCTCTTGCCAGTTTAGCGCTAGCTTAGTCACTATCTTATCCGCGTTAATGTGGTTAATGATCTCTTCCGAGCTCAGCTCCAGCTTTTTACAGCGAATAACGCCCCCATCTTCTTTAAGTGATTGCAATTCGGCTTCATTTAGCATGGTGATACCTTGCGGTGTGTTACCCGATTTGACCCACTCCGTCATCAAGCCTTCGAGTGGTTGTTCCGGAATAGCAGGAACAACGGGTAGGCTACCGATGCTCTTACGTAACAGCGCCAACACGTCTTCAGCTTTATTAAAACTACTTGCGTCTACCACGATCAGTTCTTCTTTAGGAAGGATCAATACATTGGTAAACTGACTCTTGCTGAAGGCGCGAGGAAGTAGATCGATAACGATATCTTCTTTAATATTGTCTTTCTCATTTTTCTTAAGAGGGCGACCTTCTACGAGTTCCATTGCGTCTATTTTTTCGGCCATCGATTCGTTGATAACAGAGGCCGGTAGCATTTTGTCTTCTTTCTTCGCACAGATAAGAATACGGTTCTCTGATACATGAGTAAGCATGTCACCGAATTTGCCCATTACATTACACCAACCAAATTTGCTTTTATCTTGGCTGCTACATGGCGTGAAGCGAAACTCTTCTAGTTGCTTCTCTAGTTGCTCTACATCAAATTCAATATCACGGTTAAAGCGATATACCAGACAGTTCTTAAACCACATAGTCATTCTCTTATCTTAGATTTAGGCGACACATAATAGGGGAATAATCAAAATTTGTTGAGTGCTTTATACCAAGAATCTCTGTTGCTACGAAAAAAATGCACAGTGTGCTTTCTATAAGTACCGCTAGGATAGGGTATTTTTAGACGACTTGAAGATGTGACCACTATGCGACAGTTATGTGAAAAATAGTTTGCAAAGGTCACAAAAGTGTCATACTTAGCGAAGATAATGCTTAGCGTTGATTAAAACTTAAAGGTTGCTCAATTATGTCTAGAAGGATTCTGGTTGTTGAAGATGAAGCACCAATACGTGAAATGTTGTGTTTTGTTCTTGAGCAAAAGGGTTATCAAGCAGTGGAAGCAGAAGACTATGACGCTGCTCTAAATAAACTGTGCGAACCATACCCAGATCTCATATTACTTGATTGGATGTTACCGGGTGGTTCGGGTATCAATCTAATTAAACATCTTAAGCGTGAAGAGCTTACTCGCAACATCCCTGTTGTGATGTTAACCGCTCGCGGGGAAGAAGAAGATAAAGTTCGCGGGCTCGAAGTAGGTGCCGACGACTACATCACTAAACCGTTTTCACCAAAAGAGCTTGTCGCAAGACTCAAGGCGGTTATTCGTCGAGTATCGCCAACAGCGCTAGAAGATGTCATCGATGTTCAAGGTCTTAAATTGGACCCAGTCTCACACCGAGTAACCGTTAGTGATCAAGCGGTTGATATGGGACCAACTGAATTTAAGATGTTGCATTTCTTTATGACGCATCAAGAACGAGTCTATAGTCGAGAGCAGTTACTTAATAATGTTTGGGGCACAAATGTTTATGTCGAGGATAGAACGGTCGATGTACATATTCGTCGTCTTCGTAAAGCACTCGAACTCGAAGGACACGACAAGCTAGTACAAACAGTACGTGGAGCTGGCTATCGTTTCTCAACCAAAGCTTAAAGGAACTTTTCGGATAAATAGATGGTAGAACAGTTAACATGGAAAAAGCTAGTCTGGTCACTAGCTTTTTTTTACACACCATGGATTATGATTGGCTGGTTGTTTGGCTATATGCCGTGGTTGCTTCTTGCGGCAACGGTCATTCAGCTTTTATGGCATATTCACAATCAGATCCGATTGTCGACTTGGTTGTGGGATGAAAAGCGTCTAACGCCACCCTCTGGTACTGGCCATTGGGAAGGGTTGTTTAATGGTATCTATCGTCTAGGTCAAAGACAAAGAAAGAAGCGTAAAGACCTCACTAATCTTATCCGCCGCTTTAGAAATGGCGCTGAGTCATTACCCGATGCGGTGGTGGTTTTTCGCGACGAAGGCAATATTGTTTGGTGTAATAAGCTTGCCCAACACCTTCTGGGTTTCCGGTGGCCAGATGATTCCGGACAGCCTATTTCTAACCTAATACGTACCCCTGATTTTATTAAATACCTCGGTAACAACGACTTTACAGAACCGTTAGAGATGCGATCTCCCCTGAATGTTGAACGTATGCTTGAGTTGCGTATTGTGCCTTACACAGAAGGTGAGCATTTGATGGTGGTACGTGATGTTACCCAATTGAATCAATTGGAAGGGATGCGTCGTAACTTTTTCGCTAATGTATCTCATGAGTTACGTACACCTATGACGGTTCTTCAAGGCTATCTTGAGATGACAGAAGACCAAGATATGCTCGTCGGTCCTATGTGGCCCAAGGCACATGGCGTGATGACGGAACAATTGAATCGCATGAATGCATTGGTTAATCAGCTTCTTACGTTGTCTAAGATAGAGGCAGCTCCAATGCATGACCTTGATGAGGTGGTGGATGTACCATCCATGCTCGATGTGTTGGAAAAAGAGGCTCAGGCATTGAGTGGGGATAGAGGCCATAAATTTGTGTTCGATATCGATCCGCTGTTAAAGATCCTTGGTGACGAAGATCAACTACGAAGCGCAATATCTAACCTTGTTTATAATGCGGTCAAATATACACCGGACGGCGCGAATGTACATGTCAGATGGTATCAAACCAATATGGGGGCGCATCTGGATGTAGAAGATAGTGGTGAAGGGATAGAACCTCAGCATATCGTGCGACTTACGGAGCGGTTTTATCGTGTGGATAGAGCCAGATCACGTGAAACGGGCGGCAGTGGATTAGGATTGGCAATCGTGAAGCACGCATTAAGCCATCACGATTCGGCTTTAGATATCCGTAGTGAAGTCGGTGTAGGTAGTCAATTTTCCTTTGTTTTGCCAAAACGACTCATCGTAAAATAGGAATGTAGTTTAGGAATGAGAGTGGTTACCCGTTTGTCGATAGTCTGTTTACTCTTCATCACCTTGAGCTTACTCAGTGTGAGCCCCCAGACGTTGGCAAAAGAACTACCGGACTATAATAAAGTATCTGGTTTGTCGGGTAACTTAACCTCGGTAGGCTCCGACACTCTCGCAAGTATGTTATCCCTATGGGGAGAGGCGTTCAAAACGTATTATCCTAATGTTAATGTGCAAGTTCAGGCCTCAGGTTCTTCCACTGCTTCGCCTGCATTAACGGAAGGGACAGCACAATTTGGCCCAATGAGCAGGCCTATGCGACTTAAAGAGCTTGAGGCTTTTGAAAGAGAGCATGGGTACAAACCAACAGAATTGAAGATAGCGATTGATGCTATTGGAATATTTGTTCATAAGGATAACCCTATCGAAGGGTTAAGTTTTTTTCAGATCGACAGTATTTTTTCGTCCACGTTACGTTGCGGTAGTAATAAGCCTTTAGAATATTGGTTCGAGTTAGATGTTAATAGCGAATGGGCGAAACGTCGAATCCAACTATTTGGTCGAAATTCAGTATCAGGAACTTATGGATACTTTAAGAAAACGGCGTTATGCGGTGGAGATTTTAAACGTAACGTCAATGAACTTCCGGGTTCAGCTTCGGTTGTTCAAGCTGTCGCGTCGGGAATTAATACGATTGGCTATTCTGGTGTTGGCTATAGCGTGTCAAATGCAAAACGGCTGCCTATCTCGGTTGATGGTACGCATTATGTAGAGGCGACGAGAGAGACAATTCTGAATGGTGAGTATCCGTTATCGCGATTTCTGTATGTGTATATCAACAAACACCCGGGCAAACAATTATCTCTGATCGAAACGGAATTCATTCGGTTTATCTATTCCAAGCAGGGTCAGGTAGTGGTCGAAAAAGATGGATATGTCGCGATTTCTGCCGATTTAGCCAATAAAGAACTAGAAAAAATTGGGTTGTGACGTTTAGAAATCAATCGCCCAATCTACTTTTTGCCAAAATTCGCTTTCGGTTTCTAGGTCGGCTTGAAGCAGTTTGTTATTATTGAGCCAATCTTTATCTTCACACTCTATCTCCCAATGATCGTCTCCCTTGATCTTGAGATTCAGTTCAGGCAAACCTTCTTCGTTTCTTTGGCCATTCAATACAATGGATAGGCGTAGAATTCGAATGAGTTGGATAATATGCCTTTTCTTGAATAGATTGAACTCCTGCATTTCTTGCAGCTTTAGTGATTTTCGCTGAAAGCGTGCGAGGGTAGCAAGTACAATTTGCTGTTCTTGGTTAAAGCCCGGCATGGTCGTGTGTCGAAGTATATAACTAGAGTGGCGATGAAGCCCCTGATAGCTAATGCTTAGACCAACCTCGTGCAGTAATGCGCTCCACCCCAATAATGAAGAGAGTTCACCATTTCTCTTGATGCCCGTATCGTTAGATACCTGCATTAAAAAGTTCATAGCTTGCTTTCTGACTCTATCGGCATGATTTAAATCAACAATATGCTTTCTTGCTAAGTATTCGGTAGTACGCATGCGAATGTCTGATCGCTCGAAACGTGCCTCCATTTCGTAGAGTAAGCCTTCGCGTAACGCACCATCAGAGAAATGTAATTCTTTAATACCTAGGCCAGTAACAATAGACTCCAGAATCGCAACACCCGCTGCAAATACGGGTTTACGTTCAATCGTCAAGCCTTGAAGGTCGATCTCATCGATGGATTCAAATTCACACAGTGTGTCGATAAGCTTGTTGAGACGTTTAGGGGTTATAACACCATCTTCAAAGCCCAAACCAATTAACACCTCGCGAATAGCCTTGATGGTACCAGATGAGCCTATTGCTGCTTCCCAGCCTTTTTTTCGATAAGGTTTTATGAGCGATTCAAATCGTTGCTGGCTAGCGATACTGGCGTGAGCGAAGTTGGTTTTAGAGAGCTTGCCATTGGCAAAGAACTGATCGGTAAAGCTGACACAGCCCATCAGTGTGCTGTTGACTAATTCTGGCTCAAACGCCTGGCCGATGATCATTTCGGTACTGCCGCCACCAATATCAATGACAAGCTTACTTTTTGATTCTGGTTGAGTGTGCGCGACACCTGCATAAATGAGGCGAGCCTCTTCTACACCGGGAATGATTTCAATTGGGAAAGGCAGTACCTCGCGTGCGCGACGCATAAAGGCATTCGCATTTCGAGCTTGTCTTAGTGTGTGTGTAGCCGCAATACGAACATTTTCTGGCTCAAATCCCTGTAATCGCTCTGCAAACATTGTAAGACAATCCAGACCACGAACGATGGCGGCTTCATTAAGTAATTTGTCTTTAGGGTTTAAGCCTGAAGCAAGCCGCACACGCTGTTTGTGGCGACTCACTATCTGTAGATCTTCTCCAACAATGTGTGCAACAACCATATGAAAGCTATTTGAACCCAAATCGATTGCAGCGACTTTACGTCTTTGAAGGTCTATTTTTTCATTCATCTTCTATCGAATTCTCATGTTCTATTCTGGTCTGCTTTTCAACTTGCTTGATGTAATCGTAAATAGCAAGTTGCGAGCGAATTTTTTTCCGGTTACCACGAGGTACATAATCGTTGTTCATGCCGCTATCAATAACACGAGCTTTCATCGTATCCGTGAATTGAATATTAATTATATCTATAATACGTTGTTTAAGTCGCTCATCACGTATAGGTACCGTAACTTCAATTCGATAATCGATGTTACGCGTCATCCAATCCGCCGATGAAATATGCACCGATGGATTCCCGTCGTTTTCACAGATTATTACCCTAGGATGCTCTAAGAAGCGGTCTACAATGCTGATAATTTGAATGTTATCACTAATCCCTTCTACTCCGGGAACAAGTGAACACATACCGCGAATAATCATCTTTATCTTCACACCAGCAGCGCTCGCACCATATAGCTTGCTGATTAACCCTTTATCAACTAGGTTGTTGATCTTAAGGGTTATGCCTGCCTTTTTACCTAATTTTTTGTTCGCAATTTCCTGGTCGATTAGCTTATAAAGTCGACTTCTGGAGTTGCGGGGAGAAACAATCAGATGATTGAATTTGACGGGCCGATAGGGGTTTTCAATATAGCCAAATACGTTGCGTACTTCTTCAACAATTTCTTTGTCTGCGGTTAGAAGTGCAAAGTCGGTATAGATACGGGCAGTTTTTTCATGGAAATTACCGGTACCGACATGAGCATAGCGAACGATTTCACCCTCTTCACGACGGGAGATAAGCAGTAATTTTGAATGGATTTTCAGTCCGGGAGCGCCAAATTGAACGTGTACCCCAGCGTCGGTTAATACCTTAGACCATTCAATGTTGGCTTCTTCATCAAAACGAGCCTGTAGTTCAACCACAACCGTTACGTCTTTGCCACTATGTACCGCATCAATCAGCGAGTTCATTAGCTTAGAGTTTTTAGCGACCCGGTAGATATTGATCTTAATGCCACGAACCTTTGGGTCAAAAGAGGACTGACGGACTAATTCTGCGACATGATCGAAGGTGTGATAAGGGTAATGAAGGAGAATATCTTTAGCTTTAATCGCGTCGAAACTGTTGTTATACCCTTCAAAGTCGGCACAGGTCAATGGTGGTAATGGTTTGTTTTCAAGATAGTCTCGACCGACATTTGGGAAGCCGATAAAATCTTTGAAGTTATGATAACGGCCACCGGCTATGAGGCTGTCATAGTTTGATATTTTGAGCGTTTCACACAAAAAATAGAGTATCTCTTTAGGCATCTCTCGTTCATAGACAAATCGAACAGGCATTGCGGTTAAACGCTGTGCCACGCCTTCAGACATTTGTTCTAGTAAGCTGTGTTCAACCTCGAACCCCAAATCATATTCAGCATCACGAGTCATCTTCATCGAATAGCAGTGCAGTTCTTCATATTCAAAGAACCCTTGGAAGATATCATCTAAGCAGTAACGGATAATGTTATCGAGCAAAATGATGGTTTTTCGACGCTTGCCTTTTTGTTCTGGAACCATAACAAAACGAGGCAATTGATCGGTTGGGATCTCAATAAGTGCGTATTGAGCTTTATCTTTTTTCTTTTTCTTTCTCATTTCGACCGTTAAATAGGCGTACTCATCTTTTAAGAAAGAGAGTACGTCGATATCTTCCGTCATAATAAGGGGAGAAATATGGGGCAATACTTCTTTTCTGAAGTACTTTCTGATCCATTTCTCTTGCGGCTCGCTCAATTGAGTTTCATTAACTAAAAATATACGGCGACGAGCCATCTCTAAGAGTAGTTCGTTGTATAGCTCGGCAAAGTCTTTCTCTAATTGAGCCGCTTTGGATTGCATCTTCGCAAGAAGGTTTTTTCCGTCGTCTTTATTACCGCTTTCTTGGGCAATAAGAATTCGTCGTTTTACATCAGAAAAACGGACTTTGTAAAACTCATCGAAATTATTTGAATAGATACCTAAGAAGCGGATGCGTTCAATCAGCGGAACGGTTTTGTCTGCTGCTTCTTGCAATACACGCTCATTAAAAGATAGCCAACTTAACTCTTTATCGATATAAAGTTTTTCTGCACTCATGATACCTTCCGACAAATAATAAGGGAGTTTACCGATCATCCCCTAAAAACAGGGAAAAATAGATAGTGAAAGGTAGGCCCTTTCTGTTACATAATTATTTCAATGTTGCCTACTTTTGTTTTTGGTGGCGTTTTTCAGTTGTTTACAACTTTATTGTAATGTAACTGTCACGTAAACGAAATATTATTGATGCGCTGATAAAAAGGATTAATTTCACCATGGCAAACGCCGAATTTTCATTAAACGAACGAGATAGGGTGAGGTACGTAAAGGATCGCTTAGCTCGTTTTGTCGTGAAGAGTGGTGGTATTGGTATCCTTGCGGCTATATTGCTTATCTTTTTTTACCTCGTATCGATGGTTCTGCCTATATTCTCTAGTGCTGAAGTAAACCCATTAGCCGACTACAGCTATCAACAAAAGAACAACGCGATAGGCATCGGTGTTGGAGATTACGGCGAAAATGCGTTCGTATTCGATGATGTTGGTCAGCTGGTTTATGTTGGGTTCGAACAAGGGGAAGCCAAAACATTACTGACGACAACTATTCTTGAAAATCCAGCCACATTTGCAAAGAGTGCCCAGTCACAAGGTTGGTATGCTTATGCAAATGATAATGGCGAAGTGCTGGCAGTAAAACCCGGCTTTAATGTGTCTTTTACAAATGATGGGCGCGTACTGACACCGGATCTAAAAGTGTTTAATGATGGGAATTCTATTCTTATCGATGAGAAAAAAGGCCCAATAGAGCAGTTCGCGTTTTCTATCCAAGATGAGATAGGTACGTTTGTTGCTGTGTCGACTTCCGGTGATGTGAACGCGGTTCGAATGAGTCAAAAAAATCAGGCAGGGACTGATGAACCAATCTGGCAAGCAAAGCAGTTAGAGTTACCTACATTTCCTGACCGTATCGATCAACTGAATCTATCTCCAGATGGTAAACAACTGTTTCTTTTATCGGAAGATGGCTTGATGATTGCTCAGCTTACGAAAAATCGATTCCATGCTCGTGAGTTTGTCGATTTGTCTCGTGGTAAGGTAGAAAAATCCGTCAAGCAGATCAATCTGCTCTCAGGTGCGCACTCTATTCTTGTCACACACCAAGACAATACGATTTCACAGTGGTTTGACGTGCTCAAGAGCGGTGAGAGGGTACTGACTAAAATTCGTGAGTTTCCGTTGAGCGAAGGTAATCAATTTCTATTGACGGATACCTATCGTAAAGGTTTTTATAGCTTTACAGAAAATGGCTCAATGCAGAGCTTTTATTCGACCAGCGAAAATCAGCTATTTTCAGGAAAAATCTATCTTCAACTGCCCAACATCGTTGCTATGTCGAACAATGAAAGCTATCTCATTGCGCTCGATAATAAAAAGCTACATATCCATGAGTTAAAAAATGCTCACCCAGAGGTCACCTTCTCTTCCATCTGGAGAGAGGTTTGGTATGAAAGCTATCCTGAACCTCAATATGTGTGGCAATCGACCTCTGCTAGTGACGATTTTGAAGCGAAATTTAGCTTGGTACCCATTGCATTTGGGACCCTTAAAGCGACCTTCTATGCCATGTTGTTTTCTGTCCCTCTTGCGGTGTTTGGTGCGGTGTATACGGCGTATTTCATGTCCTCATCGATGCGAAAAATTGTTAAACCATCGATAGAAATTATGGAAGCACTGCCAACCGTTATTATTGGTTTCTTGGCTGGGTTATGGTTAGCACCAATCGTCGAGTCCTACTTAACGGGCGTGGTTTTGATGCTCATTATGCTGCCTGTATCGGCTATATTGATGAGCCTGTTGTGGGCGATGATCCCCAAAGCGATAATGAGTCGGTTGCCTATCGGTTGGCATGTGGTGATCCTTATCCCTGTTATATTGATTGTTGGTTACACAAGTATCCATTACTCCGTGGACATTGAGCATTGGTTATTTGACGGGGATGTTCGAGTTTTTCTTGCTGATAATGGTATTAGCTACGATCAACGAAATGCTCTGGTGGTTGGTATCGCAATGGGATTTGCAGTAATCCCGACGATATTCACCATCGCCGAAGATGCCATTTTCTCTGTGCCGAAACACCTTTCTGACGGCTCATTGGCATTAGGTGCTACTCAATGGCAGACACTGCTTTATGTTGTTTTACTAACCGCAAGCCCCGGCATATTTTCGGCGATAATGATAGGATTAGGCCGAGCGGTAGGTGAAACTATGATAGTTCTGATGGCTACGGGTAATACGCCAATCATGGATTTTAGTATCTTTGAGGGGATGCGAAGTCTATCCGCGACGATAGCGGTTGAAATGCCAGAAACGGAAGTGGGTGATACGCACTATAGGGTTCTATTTTTGGCAGCGTTGATCCTATTTATATTTACATTTGCCGTAAATTCGCTCGCCGAATTGGTTAGACAGAGACTTAAAGATAAATACAGTTCAATGTAGGTTGAGCCTAAATTGGTCGTCCCATATTACTGTGTTGTCACTGAGGAATAATAGCCATTCTGCTGGTAAGTTTTAAAGAACCACAAATTTTAGGAATGAATTGATACGTGTTTTTTCAATGGATAAAATCAGGAAAGCCTTGGATTTGGCTTACAGGAGGAGCAGTCAGCGTTAGTCTGGTATCTGTTTTCGGCCTACTATTACTGATTGGTTGGAAAGGCCTCGTCTATTTTTGGCCTATGCCGTTGTCTGTGTGGACGGATGAGGGCGGTAATAAAATTGCAGGGCAGGTTTATCAGCGTTCGACTATTCCGGTTTCTCGCTTGTCTCATAGGCAAGAGAGCCTACCCAAAGAGGTGATTGAAGCGGGTAGTGTTGAACAACTTAGCATTAAGGTTGCGAATAGAGAGCTTTACCCACTCGATTTTATATCCGTATTGAAACCGAATCTATCCGAGCCAGAATATCCCCAAGATTGGGTGGTATTAGAACGCACTCAAAACGGCTCTTTTTTTGGTAAGCCACTAGCATATGTCACCGAGAATGGTCGATATACTTCGAATGTAAAATCTCACCTTAAATATGGTGTTGATTTTGGTAATTCAATTCGTGTTGAAATTGATCGTATTCTAAATGTAGAAGTGCGGGAGATTGGTTGGGAGCTAAGTCAGATACGGCTCAAGAAAAGAAAAGTAGAATTTGAAGGCGAGCTAACGACGCTTTACTTAGATGAATATGACGAGAAGAAAAAGGCATTAGAGTCGCTTATCTCAGAGGCTGAAGCGAAACTCGCTCAACTCCGTTCTAAACTGAGAAGTGAATACTTGGTAATAGAGGAGATGTCAGGTGGTGTACATCAGATCCCTCTTATTGATATTCTGGATGCTTGGTATCCTAACGATATGACGTATTTGGAGCAGTTTTTTCATTGGACTAAGCAAGCCCAAAAATTTCTGTTAGATGACCCAAGAGAAGCTAACTCAGAAGGGGGCGTCTTCCCTGCCATATTTGGTACGGTTTTCTTGGTTCTAATGATGTCGATTATTGTGACCCCTTTAGGAGTGTTAGCGGCTGTTTACCTACACGAATATGCTGAAAACAATGCGCTTACCCGAACGATTCGAGTTGCGGTGATCAATCTTGCTGGTGTGCCCTCCATTGTATATGGTGTTTTTGGGCTCGGTTTTTTTGTTTATACTATTGGTGGATCGATAGATGAGCTTTTTTATGCTGATAAACTGCCGACACCAACATTTGGTACGCCCGGAATACTTTGGTCGGCATTAACCCTAGCTTTGCTCACTCTGCCTGTGGTAATTGTCTCTACGGAGGAAGGTTTAGGTCGTATCCCTTCTTCAGTTAGAGATGGTTCTTATGCGCTTGGGGCGACACAGTTTGAAACGTTGTGGCGTATTGTATTGCCAATGGCTAGCCCCGCAATTATTACAGGGTTAATCCTAGCCGTAGCACGTGCTGCGGGAGAGGTGGCCCCCCTTATGTTGGTCGGTGTTGCCAAGTTGGCACCGAGCTTGCCCGTTGACGGCCATTATCCGTATGTGCATCTTGAACGTAAATTTATGCACCTTGGTTATCATATATACGATGTAGGTTTTCAGACGCCAAATATAGAAGCAGCAAGGCCGTTAGTTTACGCCACTTCCTTCCTGTTGGTAATGGTGGTGGTGGGCTTAAACTTAACGGCTATAAATATTCGCAATAATTTGCGAGAAAAATATCGTGCATTAGGACAAGATTAATCATGTTTTCAGTTAGTTCAACACTGGGTTATGAATCACCTTTAGATGTGCAAAACTTAGCCGATAAAGATACGGCTATCGCGATAGAAAACCTCAACCTGCATTATAAAAATGGTCAGGCGCTTACGGACGTCTCAATGCGAATTCCGAAAGGCAAGGTGACCGCTTTTATCGGTCCGTCAGGTTGCGGGAAATCCACATTATTACGTTGTATTAATCGAATGAATGACTTGGTGGAAGGGTGTCGTGTGGATGGCCGAGTTTATTTACATGGTAAGAATGTTTATCAAGAAGATGTCGATGTAGCCACACTACGACGTCGCGTTGGCATGGTATTTCAAAGGCCAAACCCTTTCCCAAAGTCTATCTACGAAAACGTAGTCTATGGCCTTCGACTCAAAGGGATTAGAACCGCCAGAACATTGGACGACGCCGTAGAGCAGTCACTGCGAGCCGCGGCGCTATGGGATGAAGTAAAAGACAGGCTACATGAAAATGCCTTTGGCCTTTCAGGCGGTCAACAACAAAGGTTAGTTATCGCGAGAGCCATCGCGATCGAACCGGAAGTGCTGTTACTCGATGAACCGACCTCTGCCCTCGATCCGATATCGACATTGACCATTGAAGAGTTGGTTAATGAACTGAAAACGAAGTACACCGTTGTCATCGTCACTCACAACATGCAACAAGCAGCAAGGGTAAGCGACCATACCGCGTTTATTCACCTAGGAAAGCTCATCGAATACAACGACACAGATTCAATATTTACCTCGCCTACAAAAAAACGTACCGAGGATTACATAACTGGCCGATACGGGTAATCTATGCTTGTTCCATCGAACAGGATTCATCTGTACAGTGATTGAGTCGAATTGATACCACCGTTAATTTAATAGGCAAAAAATGCATTTTGGTCGTCATATATCCGGACAGTTTAATGTAGAACTCGAATCTATCCGAACCCATGTGTTAACCATGGGTGGACTGGTTGAGCAGCAGCTTTCATTCTCAATGCAGGCACTAAACAAAGAAGATATGGAGCTTGCACAACAGGTGGTTCGTGATGACCACAAAGTGAATGCAATGGAGGTCTCTATTGATGAGGCCTGTACGTTGATCATCGCTAAGCGTCAGCCAACGGCGAAGGATTTACGCTTAGTGATGGCAATAATTAAAACGATAACGGATCTCGAGCGTATTGGTGATGTCGCGACTAGGATTGCACGTGTTGCATTGGAAACACCTTCAACAAAACATAAAAATTACCATGTTTCATTAGAGACCTTAAGCCGTCAGGCGATTGCGATGTTACATCAAGTCCTTGATGCGTTTGCTCGAATGGATATTGATGCCGCAGCAGAGGTATACAAGCTTGATAACCAGCTGGACACAGAGTACCGAGCGGTGATAGAGCAGCTTACCAAGAACATGATGGAAAACCCGAAAAATATCCCGAGTATTTTGCAAGTTATGTGGTCAGCAAGGGCGATCGAACGAGTGGGCGACCGCTGTCAGAATATCTGCGAATACATCATCTATTTTGTGAAAGGTAAAGATGTGCGTCATCTGGATGAAGATGATATTGATGAGCACATCAAATAGCCTTTCTTTTGTTACGGTGACGTGAGAATACCTACTTTTCCAAATACTCAGGTACATAAGATTGTTCCTCAATCGGCGCTCTTATGTAGCCGTCTTTGTTAATGTTGGGCAGCGTGATTTCAGGGAACTCTATGTCATGGTATTCGATACTCGATAATAGGTGACTAATACAATTGAGTCGTGCACGTTTTTTATCGTCTGATTCAACTACCCACCAAGGACACTGCTTGGTGTCGGTGTAATTGAACATCTTATCTTTCGCTTCGGAATATTCCGCCCATCGGCTACGAGACTCAAGGTCCATTGGGCTAAATTTCCAGCGTTTGATCGGAGTGCGGATCCTTTCTAGAAAGCGTTTTTCCTGTTCCTCATCGGAAACGGAGAACCAGTATTTAAGAAGGATAATGCCTGAACGGGTTAACATACGTTCAAATTCTGGACAGGAACGTAAAAACTCTTGGTATTGGTCGTCATCGCAAAAGCCCATGACCTTTTCAACGCCAGCGCGGTTGTACCAACTACGATCAAAGAGAACGATTTCACCCGCGGCTGGTAGGTGAGTGACATAACGCTGAAAATACCACTGTGTTTTTTCTTTTTCTGTTGGGGCGGGGAGTGCAGCCACGCGACAGATACGAGGATTAAGCTTCTCTGTTATTCGCTTAATGACGCCACCTTTACCAGCTGCATCACGGCCTTCAAAAATAACGACGACTTTAAGACCTTCCTGTTTTACCCAGCTTTGAAGTTTAACCAGTTCAACCTGAAGTTTTTCCAGCTCTTTTTCGTATACTTTTTTATCAGTTTTTGCCATACAAGATCTCCTCGTGGTTGCCATAATGTTAGCAACTATCAGAAAAAGAAAAAGTTTTGCCAAATGAAATTGAGAGGGTTAATGCACGTTGGATGTTATTTAATAAATTAGTAGACTGTTTCGAATGACACAGGCAGTAACACTATGCTATGGACAGGGTGAATCTCAATGCGTAGACTGTGATTTGCTGCATTAAAAATATATACTTTATTTCAATAACATACGGTTTTTCTTAATAGATACGGTGGAACTATGATTTGTCAATCTCCAGATCTAATCTCAGCTCTTAAAGAGCATGAAGGTTGGGTAGTTAAAGAAAATGAAAATACATTAGTCATTACCAATGAAGATAACATTGACGCATTTCTTGCCATATCCGGTGAGCAGATCCTTGTAGAGGTTCTTCTATTTAGTAAAGATCAAGTAAAGAACTCACAAGATCTTAACGATTATGTGCTGAAAACCCATAAGATGTTCCCGTTAACAACGATAGGCATCAATGAGATTGACGGCGATGAGTATTATGTTGCGTTTGGTTCGCTTTCGTCTCAGTCAAAATTAGAAAGTGTCATTATAGAAGTGGCAACCTTGTTTCGTAATGTCGAAGCATTTATCGAATTATATCAAGAGTTTCTAGTAGCGGGTGAACAAACAGTGGAGAGTGGACAATGAGTGTTTGGAAAAAACTATTCTCAGCGGTAAAGGGTGGCGCAAATGAAGCCGCTGAATCCGTTGCTGACAATCAAGCCTTGCGTATATTGGACCAAGAAATCAGAGAGGCGAAAACAGAATTACGCCGTTCTGATGAGGCGCTAGTGAGTATTATTGCAAAGCGTAAAATGTCACAAAACAAAGTCAATGCGTTTGATAAAAGCATCGCTGAATATGAAAATCATACTCGTGTAGCGATGGAAAAAAGCCAACAAGAACTTGCTCTTGAGTGCGCTCAAAAAGTCGCTAACTTAAGAAATGAACAAGAAGCAGAAAACGTGTATTTAGAGCAATTTAAATCATCTGCACAGAGCATGAGTACGAATATCGCTCAAGCGAAAGATAAGCTTCGTCAACTTGAGCAACAGGTCGATGTTGTGAAAGCGAATGAAGCCGTGCAGAAAGCGCAGTCCGCGGTTTCTGCGACAAATGTGGGTGCGAATGCAAAAATGCATACCGCTGTGGAATCGTTGGATCGGATTAAAAAGCGTCAGGAAGAGAGATCAGCACAACTTGAAGCCGCGGCAGAATTAGCAGACGTAGCATCGGGTAGCTCTCTAGATAAGAAACTAGCAGAAGCTGGGATAACCTCTGGCCAATCATCAGCAGAAGATGAGTTAGCTCGAATTCTGGGTAAATAAAAAAACAGAGTAAAAATGAAAGCATCGCAAGGTGCTTTTATTGATTTATACAGACTTGTTTAGATGGGTGGTTTAGCGCCGCCCATTTAGATCGTGGTCTATTGAAAAGAGGGAACGAATATGTCGTTATGGCTGGCGATGCGCCAATGGACGGTTCGTCACTTAGGTCAGTTAACCGGAAGAAACCTTGTTTTCTTGCTTATAGGTTATATTTCAACAAGTTGGTTGCTTCTTCATCTTGTTGGCGAGTCTGATCTTACGAATTCATTCAGTGTATTTATTTACTACTTGGTCGTGACGGCGTCTACTGTGGGATATGGTGATTTTTCGCCTGCTACTGATATCGGAAAATGGGTAACGTCGTTATTTATCATTCCAGTGGGACTCGGTCTATTTGCAATCGTTGTAGGGCAAGTGGCAAGTCTTCTTGTGGAATCTTGGCGTAAAGGATTAATGGGGAAGCGGAGCCTTAAAATGAAAGATCATATATTGGTGCTCGGTTGGAACGAGAAACGTACATTAAATATGTTAGACATGCTTTTGCATGAAGAAAAAAAGAATCGCGCTATCGTATTATGCGCCTGTGCGGAGATAGAAAACCCACTCCCAGGTGTTATCGAATTTGTCTCAGTTCCAAGCTACGTAGACAGTGTAGAAATGGCTCGAGCAGGGATCGCTGAAGCGAGCTGTATTATAATTGATACGCCCGAAGATGACGTTACGTTGAGTGCAGCACTTTTTGTGAGTGGTCAAAATTCTCATGCACATATTTTGGCGTATTTTAATAACGAAGAATTGAGTAACCTTCTCAAAAAGCATTGTCCAAATATCGAATGTATCCCTTCGGTATCGGTTGAAATGCTGGCTAAATCTGCGGTTGATCCTGGTTCTAGCTCTCTTCATCAAGAGTTGTTGAGCACCACGACAGGTATGACTCAGTATTCTGTTATTTATCCTTCCAATCATTCAACAACGTTGTTTGAAACCTTATTCCACTCTTTCAAACAGAAACATGATGCCATATTAATTGCCGTCGATAATGGCAATGGCCTGCAAATTAATCCAAACCTAAAAACAGAGATAGCAGAGGGTATGACCCTTTTCTATATCTCAGATGAGCGAATTTCAGATGTTAACTGGCCTTAATAGGAGCGAACATGTTTGATTGGTTTAAAAAGAAAGAACAACAACCTGAGCCGCTTAGTGCTCCTGAAGTTCTAGGGATGCGTCTAGGTGGTGCTATCGAGTTAGACGATCTCAAGTTTCGCTTAATAGAAGAGTATCTGACAATAGAAGGTGCTGCTCGAACTCAACTTATTAAAGCCGTTGGAGAAGTAAAATTAGACGGTCAAACGCGGTTGTTACGGTTTTATACTGATGACGATGGGTACTTTCAGGTGCTGCAAAATGGTAAAACAGACGCCGATGTAACGGAAGTGAAACTGGTTTATTTTTATGAAACAAAACCGGTAGACAGTGTTAAGCAGTGGGAACATTGGCTTGCCACAGAGTTGGTTTTACCGAATAAAAAACTTGATGAATACACGTTTTACAAAGCTTGGGATAATGAACGCCCGGTTGCGATGACAGAAAAAACATGGTTTGAAGATGGCAGTGTGACTGAAACAGACCAATTTGCGATGGTTTATGAAAGAGAAGTTAACTCAGAACTGTTTGAAGGTTTACAAATCATCGCGGAAGAGAAAGTTGAAAACAATCAAACACAACGTAGTGTCGTTTTTAGCACCAGTATTGATGTGTCACCAACTGATTTTAGAATTATTGGTTGATGGTAATGACAAGATTAAACAATAATTATTTAAGGGATTAGCATGCAATTACTAATAGACTCCATTGGAAATGTAGGGGCATTCTTGCTCTATTTTTCTCTCTCATTGGCATTTTTACTACTCTTCAAGGTGGTTTACGTCCGATTTACTCCTTACGATGAGTGGGCATTGATTAAAGATGGAAAGAACATTTCCGCCGCAGTAGCACTCGCTGGCTCTATACTTGGTTATAGTTTGGCCATTTCGGGCGCGGCAAGTAATTCAGTGAATATTGTTGATTTTGCTGTTTGGGGCGTGGTTGCATTTTTAGCGCAAATTGTGGCTTTCTTCTTAGTTCGTTTTACCTTTATGCCCAAGGTTGTCGAGCGAATAGAAAATGGTGAGATTCCTGCTGGTATAGTGATGGCCGCGACGTCAGTTTCGGTTGGATTGTTGAACGCAGCGTGTATGACTTACTGATAAGGAGATTGTGAGGATGAAAAAAACCAAACAAGTATCTTTGCAACGAATGCGAAAGTCATGGCGTCCATTTGCACAAAGTTCTCTTTCGGTTGCCGTTGTTTCCGCCATGTTAGCAGGGTGTGGTGATACTGAAGATGCCACTATCTACCAAGGTGTCGATGATTGCTCTGGCGATAATCCAGATTTTGCCGAGCAATGTAAGGCTGCCTATGAGTACGCGCTTGAAGAAGCAGGTCGTACGGGGCCAAAATACAATACTGAAAATGAGTGCTCTCAAGAGTTTGGTGCGAATGCCTGTGTTCAAGCTCCGCGTTCTAACTGGTTTATGCCCGCAATGACGGGCTTTATGTTTGCCCGCATGATGACGAACAATCGGCCGTACTACTCGCAACCTATGTATTCCTCGCGCTACCCCGGTAGTATTTTTCATGATCGCTGGGTTAGCTCTGATGGTCAGGACTACGGATCCAGTCGTTACAAGAAATCGACAGTAAAGGTCGGGCGAGATCAGATGAAGCCGAAACCTACGGCAACTAAAACCATGTCTAGAGGTGGTTTTGGTTCAACCGTTTCTGCTAAATCTAGCTGGGGAAGTAGCAAATCATCATCAAGTAAAAGTTGGGGTGGTTAAGTCATGTTGAGGGTCGACGCGAAAGAAAGAAAGCACTGGAAAGCGCTGGCAAAAGAGTACGGCTTTGGTTTTCATTCAGTGTATGAAAATCCTTATTGGGATGAGTCGGCTTACTATCAGTTTACCCTTGAACAAATAGAAAAAGATATTGAAGATCCAACTGAAGAGATCCACCAAATGTGCCTACAGGTGGTGGATAAAGTGGCTGGGGATGATTATTGGTTACGAAAATTTCAAATACCAGAACCGATGTGGGAAAACGTACTGACATCATGGAAGCAAAAAGAGTCGTCATTATATTCGCGACTCGATTTTGCCTATGATGGAAAAGGGGCGGCAAAATTATATGAAAACAATGCTGACACGCCCACGTCACTCTACGAAACGGGTTTTTGGCAATGGCTATGGTTAGAAGACATGGTGAATAGCTCTCAGATACGCCGTGATGCAGACCAATTTAACCTTCTGCAAGAGTTACTGATAGAACGCTTCCAAGAAATTGCTATACAGCAACCAGGGCAAACACTACATTTCAGTTGCTGCAAGGATAGCGTCGAAGATCGTGGTACCGTTCAATACATTGAAGATTGTGCTCTAGAGGCGGGTTTATCTACGTCTTTTGTCTTTACTGAAGATATTGGTCTTAACAACAAAAAAGAGTTTGTTGATCTCAATGACCAAGCTGTTCGCTGGATGTTCAAGCTCTACCCGTGGGAGTTTATGTTTAGGGAGCAGTACGCGAGTAATTTACAAGAAGCAAAGGTTAACTGGCTTGAACCTATGTGGAAATCTATTATTAGCAACAAGGCATTATTGCCTTTGCTTTGGAAAATGTTTCCTAATCATCCAAACTTGATTCCTTCTTTTTTCCCCGACGATAAGAAGATAAGCAGCCTAGGTGACTACGTCATTAAACCGCTTTTCGCTCGTGAAGGTGCCAATATATCCATTGTAGAGAAAGGAAAAAAAACACTGCAAACGGATGGCCCTTACGGAGAAGAAGGTGTTATTTATCAAGCATACCACCCATTACCTAAGTTTGGTGATAACTACACGTTGATAGGTAGTTGGCTGATAAATGATAAGCCAGCAGGCATGTCTATTCGAGAAGATACGTCAAGAGTGACTCAAGACTTATCACGTTATATTCCGCATATTATTCTTGATTAGTTAGCTTTTTAGATTGGTATAATACTAGAATCGTGAAAAGGGCAAATAATTAAATAAAAAACCCAAGCTTTCGCTTGGGCTTTGATCTTGGGCTGATGATTACTTTATAACTGATTGGCGAGCGTTTTACGCTTTTATATTTTGTCCAACCATAAACCTGCGTTGAGGACAGGCTTAGCAGTAATTACTTGTTTAAATCGTCTTCGTGCTCAGCTAGGAAAGCGGCAACGCCAGTTGGAGTCGCGTCCATACCTGCTTTACCTTCTTCCCATTGTGCAGGGCAAACTTCGCCATGTTTTAGGTGGAAGTTTAGTGCATCAACCATACGCAGCATTTCGTCGATGTTACGACCTAGTGGAAGATCGTTAACGACTTGGTGACGAACAACACCTTCATCATCGATTAAGAAAGAGGCGCGGAAAGCAACGCCAGCTTCTGGGTGCTCGATACCGTATGCTTGGCAGATTTCGTGCTTAACGTCAGCAGCGAGTGGGTATTGAACTTTACCGATACCGCCATCTGCGATAGCTGTGTTACGCCATGCGTTGTGAGAGAATTGAGAATCGATAGAAACGCCGATAACTTCAACACCTTTGTCTTGGAAGTCTTGGAAGCGTTTGTCAAAAGCAATTAGCTCTGATGGGCAAACAAAAGTAAAATCTAGTGGGTAAAAGAATACTACCGCCTTTTTACCTTTAGTGAATTCTGCGAAGTTGAAGTTATCAACGATTTCGCCGTTACCTAAAACAGCTGCAGAAGTAAAATCTGGGGCTTGACGTCCTACTAGTACCATTTTCTTGCTCCTAATTAAGTATTTTCTTCAAACCATTTGGTTTGAGTTTGTGTTTCTACAAGCAAACTATAGTACATAATTGTGCATCTAAAAAAGCGAATTAAATAGATTGATTTAATCGAAAAAAGCGATTAGGTTGATTTGCGTCTTATTGAGAAACTAAACAGTAAATAAAATGGTTGGCACGGATAGATAATATGAATAAATGGCCCAGTCTAAAACAGCTGCACTATATCGTAACACTACATGAAACACGGCACTTTAGTAACGCCGCAGAAAAATGTTTTGTGAGTCAATCTACTCTAAGCAAAGGAATACAAAACCTCGAAGAGATGATTGGCTGTCCTCTTTATGAGAAAAAGGACAAAAAAAGTCCGCTTGTATTTACGCAGGCTGGCGAACTGGTAGTGACTCATGGCAAAGAATTGCTGGCTAAAGGGCAAGATCTCATCGAGTTGGGCAAACTCTGCCAAGGTGGAACAATGCAGGGTCAACTTAGAGTGGGCTGTATTCCGACAATTGCTCCTTTTCTTCTGTGCGATTTGGTGCAAGAAGTGAATCAACGATTTCCACAGTTGAATCTTCTGCTAAGAGAAGATACCACGACAAATTTACTGGAAGCATTGAAACATGGCCAGATGGACGTGTTAATTTTGGCTCTACCAGTCGATATTGGAAATATGCATAGCAAGGTTGTTGGGCAGGATCCTTTCAGGATGGTGATTAGTCGTAATCAGGCCGATGGGATTCGAGTTCCGATAAAATATGATGAATTGCCAAACGAATCCGTGTTTTTATTAGAAAATGAGCACTGCTTAACGGAACACGCGGTTTCGGCCTGTAAATTAACGGACAAAGATAAGATCAATCCATTTACGGCCACGAGTTTACATACGTTGGTACAGATGGTCGCTAATGGGCTAGGGACAACATTTATCCCACAGATGGCGATCGAACATGGATTATTAGAAAACCAAAATTTGATTGTTGTCGATCCTCCCGGTCAACAGGCCTATCGAGATATCGGTCTTGTTTGGAGGCCAAGTTCCTCGCGATACGAGACATTTGAGAAATTAGCTGAAGTGGTTTCTGAACTTATGTAATACCAATCGAAAAATGAGTAAACCATGAACTTACTTAACTTGGAATAGCGACCATTTAAATCGTCATATGAAATAAAAAAACATTGGAAGATGGGCTTGGCCTTCCAATGTTGAAATCTTACGTGGTCAGTTACACGCTAGTTCAATATTACCTAATCTCGTCTATTTAACTTGGCAATACCTCAACGCAAGCATGGCTAACGTCTTGGTCGATATAGGCCATTCCCAATTTATTGAGAAATGCCATACGGTCGGCTTTCATAAGATCAATGTCGGGTGCTGCGAGGCCGCAACGTTCATAGATTATTGCTAGATGCGCCATAAAGTGCTCACCAGTTTTCATTAATAATAGGCTGGCTGCCCCTACATCGGGTTTCACAAAAATACGTTGTTTTTCCGACAAGTTTACCGCTAACACAATAGGTTCTTCCTTTCCTTCAAAGCGTACCGTACGGTTTTGAACGGCTTGCTCGGCCCAATAAAAGGCCAGCTCTTTACTTTGAGTTAAGAAAATCGGTTCTTGCGATTCTGTATAGCGATTACCAATGGTCGCCATGGTACTGATGGCGGCTTGGTTTAACGCTTTATCTCCTGAACGCTTTAATCCTTGTCCCTGTATTGAAGTGAGCAAAGCTGAAGAGGTGCCGTGGTACCAAACATCATTCGTTTCAAAACCATCAGACGTGAGTATTTGTTTTGCATCTTGAAGGTGAGTAGGAATTTGAGTCATTTTTGGCATCCTCATATCGGCGTTTAGTACCGCCACCCATAAGGGGATGGCGGACTTAGCAGGGGGTTAGTTAAACTGGTTAGAAGTATTCAAAGCACCACCGGCTTTAAGTGCATTTTCACCGGCGAAGTACTCTTTGTGATCATCACCCAAATCAGAACCTGACATGTTTTGGTGTTTAACACAGGCGATACCTTGGCGAATCTCTTTACGTTGTACGCCTTTAACGTAGCCCAGCATTCCTTGGTCACCAAAGTATTCTTTAGCTAGGTTGTCGGTAGACAACGCTGCGGTATGGTAGGTTGGCAGGGTAATTAAATGGTGGAAGATACCTGCATCGCGAGATGCATCTGCTTGGAAAGAGCGAATTTTATCATCCGCACGAATAGATAATTCCGTTTCATCGTATTCAACACTCATCAAGCTATCTCTGTGATAAGAAGAGACATCTTCACCTGCTTCTACCATGGCATCATAGGTTTGTTGACGGAAATTAAGCGTCCAGTTGAATGAAGGTGAGTTGTTATAAACAAGCTTCGCATTCGGGTGAACCGCGCGAACCCCATCCATCATCTCTTTAATCTGGCCAATATGTGGCTTCTCTGTTTCAATCCACAAGAGATCAGCCCCTGCGTTAATCGCTTCGATACAATCAAACACACAACGGTCTTCACCGGTTCCTGAACGGAACTGATATAAACCGGAAGGAAGGCGCTTAGGGCGAACCAGTTTTCCGTCACGATTAAAGCAAACATCGCCTTCAGCCATCTCTGAAACATCGATCTCTTCAGCATCCAAATATGAGTTATAGACATCACCTTGGTCACCGGGTTCTTTAACCACTGCGATTTCTTTCGTAAGACCAGCACCTTGTGAGTCAGTACGGGCAACGATAATACCGTTATCGATACCTAACTCTAGGAATGCATAACGAAGAGCGCGAAGTTTTGCATGGAAGTCGGCATGAGGAACCGTTACTTTACCATCCTGATGGCCGCACTGTTTTTCGTCCGCTACTTGGTTTTCAATCTGTAAGCAACAAGCACCGGCTTCGATCATCTGCTTAGCCATCAGATACGTGGCTTCAGCGTTACCAAATCCTGCATCAATATCGGCAATAATTGGAACAACGTGGGTAACATGGTTATCGATTTGATCTTGAATTGACGCTTGCGCAGCCGTATCACCAGATTCACGGGCATTGTCTAACGCGCGGAATAATCCGCCCAGCTCTCTCGCATCGGCTTGGCGTAAAAATGTGTACAGCTCTTCAACTAGGCCAGCCACCGAGGTTTTTTCATGCATTGATTGGTCTGGCAGAGGGCCAAAATCAGAACGAAGTGCAGCAACCATCCAACCGGAAAGGTAAAGGTAGCGTCCATCTGTCTTTCCACCAAAATGTTTCTTAACAGAAATCATTTTTTGTTGGCCGATAAAACCGTGCCAGCAACCTAATGACTGAGTGTAGTTGGAGTGGTCATCATCATAAGCCGCCATATCAGCACGCATAATATTTGCGGTATATTGGGCGATATCTAAACCTGTTTTAAATTTGTTTTGAGCACGCATACGAGCGGCAGATTCTGGACTAATTGCATCCCACGGGGCACCAGCTGCATTTTTAGCAGCTCCGATTGTGTCAATGTCTTTATTTATTTGTGACATAGGTATTCCTCGTTCCATGAAGTTGAGATGTAGACCAAAAAACTGGTCGATTGCTAGCGGTTAGGCATGGACAAAGTTTAACCATTCATGTGATGATTTAGCTAATTTATAGCTATTATATTCGGTATTTATTATATGAATGTAGCCAGAATCGATCTCAACTTATTGGTATATTTAGATGTTCTGCTTCGAGAGCGAAATGTTACTCGCTCTGCAAGTCAACTTGGTATCACACAACCGGCAATGAGCAATGGACTTAAACGTCTGCGTGACCTATTTGGTGACCCATTATTGATACGAACAAGCGAAGGAATGGTGCCAACGGAACGTGCTCAGAAGCTACAGCCAATTATCAGGAATGTTTTAGCGAACGTTGAAAAGGCGGTGCAACCGACAGCCGAATTTTGCTCTGAGGATAGCGATCGGTTGTTTCGTATTATGGCGAGTGATTATACTGAATCGACTCTGATTCGAGCACTATTGAAGCGATTAGGTACCGTCGCGCCCAAAGTTCGTTTGGATATTATGACACCAAGTGATGTGAGCTACCAAGATGTGGAACAGGGAACAGTAGACATTGTAATTAACCGTTTCGACCATATTCCACAATCGTTTCATCAGACCAATATCTGGCATGACACCTTCTCGTGCCTATTCAGTTGTGATAGTCCAGCAGCAAAACAATTTGATTTAGACGTTTATCTTCAAGCGCAACATGTGTGGATCAGCAAAACAGGAATGGGGACGGGAGTAGGAGTGAATCCTAGCGATTCTCAAAAGTTAGGGTGGGTCGATGCTGAATTAGTTCGGCTAGGGAAAACGCGCAATATTACGGTATTTACTCGGCACTATTTAGCGGCTGTTCTTCTAGCGGAAGAGACAAACCTGATTGTAACCATTCCAACCAAAGCCGCCCAGTTACAGATGAACAATCCTAAGCTGATGATCAAGCCAGTTCCATTCCCTGTTGCACCGTTTGAACTAAAGATGGCATGGAGTCCATTGTTGCAAAGTAACCCCGGTCATCAATGGATGCGTCGTCTTATTAAGGATGTAGCCAGTGAATTAGAAAGCGGTATTACTGCTCAATAAACAGACATACCTATATTCATGTAAAAAATACTGAATATAAAAACTATAAATTATCTAAATTATTATCTGCTCTCTAGTATAAAATACATACTATAATCGGTAAAACTAGAGAGATATTATGAGCAATCGCATTCAACAGGGCGGCTTACAGATTGATAGCACCCTCTACGCATTAGTAAATCAACACATTATTCCTGGTACCGATCTTAATGCCGATGATTTTTGGCAATCGTTTGAAGCAATTCTTGATGACCTTGCACCTAAAAATAGAGCGTTGCTGGCTAAGCGAGAAGATCTACAACGTCGTATTAACGAGTGGCACAAAGCGCGTTCAGATAAGGCGCTAGATCCAATTGAATATAAGCATTTTCTACAAAAAATTGGTTATCTCGTTGTAGAAGGTGAAGATTTCCAAGTGTCGACAAGTAACGTTGAACCAGAAATTTCTACACAAGCAGGTCCTCAGCTCGTTGTGCCGATTATGAATGCGCGTTTTGCTTTAAACGCGGCTAACTCTCGTTGGGGAAGCCTGTATGATGCACTTTACGGTACCGATGTTATAAGTGAAGAAAGCGGAGCTGAAAAAGGCACGCAATTTAACCCAGTTCGTGGTGCTAAGGTTGTCACATACGCTCGAGATTTTTTAGATAGTGCGACCCCTTTAAATGGAGCGTCACATCATGATGCCATTCGTTATACGATTAGCAATACGCTGAATGCCACTTTGAGCAACGGAGAGCAAGTCACGTTAATGGACAGCTCACAGCTGATCGGTTATCAGGGCGAAAGCACTGCGCCGACGGCTATCCTTCTCAAGCACAATAACCTGCACCTAGAGATTCAAATCGATCCAACAACACCTATTGGCAAGTTAGACAAAGCAAGCGTAAAAGACGTTGTTATTGAATCGGCTCTGACCACTATTATGGATTGCGAGGATTCTGTCGCCGCGGTTGATGGCGAAGATAAAGCCTTAGCCTATCAAAACTGGCTGGGCCTAATGAAAGGCGATTTGCAAGAATCATTCGATAAAAATGGTAAGGCTGTCGTACGCAAAATGAGCGATGATCGCTACTACACTAATATGCACGGGGGTGAGATCTCGTTGAAAGGCCGCAGCATGCTGTTTATACGCAATGTTGGTCACCTAATGACAAGCCCTGCGATATTGGATTCTGTAGGTAACGAGGTACCAGAGGGCATTATGGATGGCATGATCACCTCACTGATAGCCATGCACGATTTAAAAGGCAATAGCCCATTTCAAAACTCAACAGCGAACAGTATCAACATCGTTAAACCTAAGATGCATGGCCCCGAAGAAGTGGTGTTTACCACAGAGTTGTTTGGTCGTATTGAAGACGCTCTGGGTTTAGAACGCAATACGATTAAGGTTGGGATTATGGACGAGGAACGTCGTACATCCGTTAACCTGAAAGAGTGTATCCGTGCCGCGAAAGAGCGTGTGGTCTTTATTAATACTGGCTTTTTGGATCGAACCGGTGATGAA
Organism: Vibrio frigidus; assembly: GCF_042465995.1. NCBI lineage: Bacteria > Pseudomonadati > Pseudomonadota > Gammaproteobacteria > Vibrionales > Vibrionaceae > Vibrio > Vibrio frigidus. The sequence continues at coordinate 40,778 of NZ_JBCDMC010000007.1, forward strand.
ATACATACCAGTATGGAAGCCGGACCATTTGCGCCAAAAGTTCAATTAAAAACCATGACTTGGATCGGGGCTTATGAAGACCAAAATGTGGATATAGGTTTAGCGTGCGGTCTTAAGGGTAAGGCTCAGATAGGTAAGGGCATGTGGCCAGAACCAGATAATATGGCCAAAATGATGGGAGCCAAGATTGGTCATCCTCAAGCGGGCGCGAACACAGCATGGGTGCCTTCTCCAACAGCTGCAACACTGCATGCCTTGCATTATCATCAGGTGAATGTGCCTAGTCGCCAAGAGGAATTGCGGCATCGTGCGCAAGCGAGTGTGGATGACATTTTAACGATTCCGCTACTGGGGGATCAAAAGCTGACCGCGGATGATATTCAAAAAGAGTTGGATAACAATACCCAAGGTATATTGGGTTATGTGGTTCGCTGGATAGACCAAGGTGTCGGGTGTTCTAAAGTACCGGATATCAATGACGTCGGCTTAATGGAAGACCGCGCAACATTGCGAATATCTAGCCAACATATTGCAAATTGGCTGCATCATGGAATATGCAGCAAAGAACAAGTGATGGAAACCATGAAGAGAATGGCGGGTATCGTTGACCTGCAAAACGCGGGTGATGGCAATTACCTTAATATGTCGCCTAATTTTGATGGGAGTATTGCCTTTTCAGCGGCGTGCGAACTTGTCTTTGAAGGATGTGCACAGCCAAGCGGGTATACCGAACCGGTGTTGCACGCAATGCGTTTAAAGCTTAAAGCGCGATAGTTTCACTATTTTAGAGATGGGTCTCATCATACTTTATTCAATGAGGTCACCTCTTTGAAGGGGTCATACCATACGGTCAAAGGCAAGCACTTCGAACTCCCTATCATTTCAGTGAAAAGGTTCTTTTTTACTAAATGATAGGTGTAAAACCACACAACAATAGACAGCATTTTTATTGAAGAAATGATGTCTATTGTTACTTTCTCAAGCTCAAAACTCGTTGTTATATTTTTCTGTTTCTAATTCTGTAAATTCATCGTCACTTGGTTCTATCTCTTCTTGTAGTTCAAGAAGGTGAATAGCAATGGTTACAAAATCACTGTCAGTAATAATGCCGACTAGTTCCTGATTAAAAACAACCGGTAAACAACCGACTTTGTGCTTTTGCATATAAACCGCACTTTCTTTTAAGCCAGCATGAGGATCAACACTCATTACGTTTCTACGCATAGCGATATCCAAAGGGGTAGTCAAGGTATGAGATTGATCTTCAGGTATCTTTTGTAAGCTAGACTCTTGTGCCGCTAATACATCCCTTTGGGTGACAACGCCAAGCAACCTATTTTCGATATCCACTACAGGGATATGGCGAATATCGTGTTCTTCCATTAAATGTTTTGCATCTGATAATGAATGGGACCGCAAAAGCGTGTGAGGGTTGCGAGTCATCATGTCTTCAATTTTGATCATCTCGACCTCCAAAGGGGGCGTTATAAAGTGAACGAATAAACTTAACTATAGGAGGGTTTATAGGATTTAACTGAGAGCCAAAGCAGTATTCTTAGCCTCAGTTACAAACTTTTACAAAACAACAATGGATGATATTTTAAGGAGATAGAAGCGGGATGAATGCGTGATGAGTATTTGTCCACTTTATTGCTAGCAGGCCTTGCTATTAATGGTATGCCCCCTATACTACGCTCCTGCAAATTTATTCGTTAAATAGAGTTAAAGACAACACAATGCAAGTTTCTGATTTCAGCTTTGAGCTGCCCAATGAACTGATTGCTCGCTATCCTATGGCAGAGCGCACAGCAAGCCGATTACTTCAACTTAACGGCATTTCTGGTGAGGTAACGGATCGTACATTTAAAGATGTCCTCGATCTTGTTGAAGAAGGCGATTTGTTAGTCTTTAACAATACACGCGTCATACCCGCTCGACTTTTTGGCCGCAAGGCTAGCGGTGGGAAGATAGAAGTACTCGTTGAACGTATGCTCGATGAGCATTCAATCTTGGCACATGTGCGCTCGTCTAAATCGCCAAAACCAGGAACCGAGCTATTTCTTGGTGAAAATGACCAATTTAAAGCGGAGATGGTTGCCCGTCATGGTGCGTTGTTTGAAATTCGATTTACATCGGATAAAGCGGTATTAGAGATATTAAACGAAGTGGGTCATATGCCACTTCCTCCTTATATTGATCGTCCAGACGACGATGCAGACAAAGAGCGCTATCAGACGGTTTACAATGAAGTCCCAGGAGCCGTTGCTGCACCAACTGCCGGATTGCATTTTGATGATGAGCTTCTAGAAAAAATTCAAGCTAAAGGTGTTGAATTCGCTTTTGTGACATTGCATGTTGGTGCGGGTACATTCCAACCTGTAAAGGTTGATAATATTCTCGATCACCATATGCATGCAGAATATGTCGAAGTTTCTCAACAAGTCGTTGACGCCGTTAATGCAACGAAAGTCCGTGGTGGCCGAGTGATTGCGGTGGGTACTACGTCGGTTCGTTCTTTAGAAAGCGCAGCACAAAGTGCCGTCAAAAATGGGACAGAATTGGTTCCTTTTTTCGACGACACAGAAATATTTATCTATCCTGGTTACCAATATCAGTTGATTGATTGTTTGATCACTAATTTCCACTTACCTGAGTCAACATTGATCATGTTAGTGAGTGCGTTTTCAGGATATGACAATGTAATGGCAGCCTATGAGCATGCCGTGAATGAAAAATATCGCTTCTTTAGCTACGGCGACGCGATGTTTATCAATAAAAAAATCTAATTTTTATCTCTAGCAGTAACGTTACGGCTAGAGAGCGACACATAAGTCAGACTGTTTCTCTGGCACATCGGAGGTTTCGTGAAATACGAACTAATTAAAAAACAGGGCAATGCCCGTCGTGGTCAACTTCAATTTGAACGTGGGACAGTTGAAACACCTGCGTTTATGCCTGTAGGTACTTATGGTACGGTTAAAGGCATGACACCTGAAGAAGTGAAAGGTACGGGTGCAGAAATTTTACTAGGTAACACTTTCCATCTTTGGTTACGTCCGGGTCAGGAAGTAATGAAAATGCATGGTGACCTACATGATTTCATGAATTGGCATGGTCCAATCCTTACTGATTCAGGCGGTTTCCAAGTATTTAGCCTTGGTGATATCCGTAAGATAACCGAAGAGGGTGTGCATTTTCGTAACCCTGTGAACGGCGACAGAATCTTTATGGATGCGGAAAAGTCTATGGAGATTCAAAAAGACCTAGGCTCTGATATCGTGATGATATTCGATGAGTGTACACCGTACCCAGCGACCCACGATGAAGCCAAAAAGTCGATGGAGATGCCACTTCGTTGGGCGCAACGTAGCCGTGATCATTTTGACAAGCAGGAAAATCCGAATTCATTATTTGGTATTGTGCAAGGTGGCGTATTTGAAGACCTGCGTGATGTTTCTGTTAAAGGCTTAACCGAGATTGGTTTTGATGGTTATGCGGTGGGTGGTTTGGCTGTTGGCGAGCCTAAAGAAGATATGCATCGTGTGCTTGAGCATACATGCCCTCAACTTCCGGAAGATAAGCCCCGTTACCTGATGGGTGTGGGTAAGCCAGAAGACTTGGTTGAAGGTGTTCGTCGCGGTATCGACATGTTTGATTGTGTTATGCCAACCCGAAATGCCCGTAATGGCCATCTATTTGTTACTGGTGGTGTGATCAAGATCCGTAATGCGAAACATAAAACGGATACAGGATCACTAGATTCAGAATGTGACTGTTACACTTGTCAGAATTATTCGAAGTCATATTTGCATCATCTTGATCGTTGTAACGAAATATTAGGTGCAAGACTGAACACTATCCATAATTTGCGTTATTATCAGCGATTGATGGCAAGTATTCGTAAGGCGATTGACGAGGAGCGTTTCGAACAGTTCGTAGAAGAGTTCTACGCACGTCGAGACCGAGACGTACCGCCATTGAATAAATAAGAGCACTGATTAGACGATTATTATGTGTCAGGGATGCAATTAAGGTCGCTAACGCATAGAAATCGAACGACAATAGCTCAATATTTTGGAGTAGACCTTGAAATAAGGAAACTACTCCCCAATTTCTTATAGCAATTAAAACCTTAAAATAGAGGACGTTTTTGAATGAGTTTATTCATTTCTCAGGCTCACGCAGCAGCTGAAGGCGCGGCACCCGGTGGTGGTTTCGAGATGATAATCATGCTCGGCATGTTTGCAGCCATTTTTTACTTCATGATTTACCGCCCGCAATCTAAGCGTGCAAAAGAGCATAAAAACCTAATGTCAGCGATGGGCAAGGGTGATGAAGTGCTTACTAGTGGTGGTCTTGCTGGCAAGATTAGCAAAATCTCTGAAGACAATGATTATCTTGTGATTGCCCTAAATGACAACAATGAAGTAACGATTAAGAAAGATTACGTTACTGCAGTGCTGCCAAAGGGTACGCTCAAGTCTTTATAATTCAGCTAAAGGGTCCTTACTGTGCTGAACCGTTATCCTTTGTGGAAGTACCTGATGGTCGTGTTTGCCATTGCTATCAGTGCGCTATATGCCCTTCCAAATATCTACGGTGAAGATCCGGCTATTCAAATTACAGGGGCGCGTGGCGCCTCTGTTGATATGTCAACGCTGGATGCTGTCACTAAAACTCTTGATGAAAAGAGCTTATCAAATAAATCCATAGTATTAGAGAATGGATCGATTCTTGTTCGTTTTAACGACACAAATACTCAAATTAGTGCTCGCGATCTTGTTAGCGAATCACTAGGCGAAGATATTATTGTTGCGTTAAACCTTGCTCCAGCTACGCCTGACTGGCTTGATTCTATCGGTGCTACACCGATGAAACTTGGTTTGGATTTACGTGGTGGTGTTCACTTCCTAATGGAAGTGGATATGGATGCGGCTATGGTTAAATTAATCGAGCAGCAAGAGGAATCTTTCCGTACTGAACTGCGTGAAGAAAAAATTCGTTATCGTGCTATTCGTAAGCAGGGTAAAGAAGCGGTAGAAGTCGTACTTCGTGACGCAGAGCAACTGGCTCAGGCAAAACAAGTTCTCTCTTCACTGCATGCGGATATGAGTTTTGTTGATTCTGAATCGAATGGCAATTTCTCTCTTACAGCCACATTTTTAGAAACACGCTTAGCAGAAGTTCGCAATTATGCCGTTGAGCAAAATATCACGATACTTCGTAATCGTGTCAATGAGCTTGGCGTATCTGAGCCGATTGTTCAACGCCAAGGCGCTAGCCGTATTGTTGTTGAATTACCGGGTGTGCAAGATACTGCACGCGCCAAAGAAATTCTTGGTGCAACGGCAACGCTTGAATTTCGTGAAGTAGACGATAAAGCGGATTTAGCAGCAGCGGCCAGTGGGCGTGCACCTGCGGGTAGCGAGATTAAAACCGATCGCGATGGTCGTCCAGTGGTGCTTAAAAAGCGCATTATTCTTGGTGGTGAGAGTATTACAGACGCCAGTTCAAGTAATGATGAATATGGTCGTCCTCAAGTTAATATCTCACTGGATAGCGAAGGTGGCAGCAAAATGTCAGCATTCTCGAAAAAGAATGTCGGCAAACTGATGGCAACCATATTTGCAGAGTATAAAGACAGTGGTCGCAAGAATGCTGAAGGCAAAGTTATTTTGTCTAAGCACGAAGAAGTTATTAACCAAGCGACGATTCAAACCGCTCTTGGTCGTAATTTCCGCATTACGGGTATCGATTCACAAGCAGAAGCACACAACTTAGCGTTGCTACTTCGTGCCGGTGCTTTGATTGCACCAATCTCTATCGTTGAAGAGCGTACCATTGGACCATCAATGGGTCAGCAAAACATAGATATGGGTATTCAGGCGTGTATCTGGGGTATGATCGCAGTAATGCTATTTACTCTGGTGTATTACCGTACGTTTGGCGTAATCGCTTGTATGGCATTGAATGCAAACCTGATTTTGATTATTGGTGTAATGTCGATGATACCAGGCGCGACGATGACGCTACCGGGTATTGCCGGTATCGTATTGACCGTTGGTATGGCGGTGGATGCGAACGTACTGATTTTTGAACGTATACGTGAAGAGCTACGGGATGGACGTAATCCGCAACAGGCGATTCATCAAGGTTATTCAAATGCATTAAGTACGATTGCCGATGCGAACATCACGACGTTAATTACTGCAATTATATTATTTGCAGTAGGTACTGGCGCGATAAAAGGCTTCGCAGTTACGCTTTCTATCGGTATCTTGACCTCAATGTTTACTGCCATTATTGGTACGCGCGCTGTCGTGAACCTTATGTATGGTGGCAAGCGCATTAAGAAATTGTCGATCTAAGGAAAAGTTATGTTTCAGATAATGAAATCAGACAAAATGATCGACTTTATGCGTTGGTCGAAAGTTGCATTTGTTTTATCAATCTTAATGATCGCGACATCAATCGGTGCGCTTTCAACGAAATGGTTGAATTGGGGCCTAGATTTTACGGGCGGTACATTAATCGAAGTTGGTTTTGAGCAACCTGCTAATCTAGAAAAGATTCGCGGAGCGTTACAAGCTGAAGGTTTCGGTGATGCTACGGTTCAGAATTTTGGTTCTGCACGTGAGGTTTTGGTACGCCTTCGCCCTCGTGAAGATATGACGGGTGAAATGCTTGGTAATCAAATACTAGACACGATTAAGTTAGGTACTGGTGAGCAAGTAGAGATGCGCCGTATCGAGTTCGTAGGGCCTAATGTTGGTGATGAGCTAACCGAAGCGGGTGGTTTAGCCATTATTGCGTCGCTTATTTGTATTCTGCTTTATGTTTCCATGCGTTTTGAATGGCGACTTGCAGCAGGTGCGGTGTTAGCACTGACTCATGATGTCATTATTACGCTAGGTATTTTCTCATTGCTAGAGATTGAAGTTGACCTAACCATTGTCGCTGCTTTGTTGACGGTTGTGGGTTATTCGCTCAATGATACGATTGTTGTATTTGACCGAATACGTGAGAACTTCCGTAAGATGCGTAAGGGCGAATCGATTGAAGTAATGAACAATTCGATTACTCAAACACTGAGCCGTACTCTAATTACATCTGCAACCACGTTGTTTGTTGTTATCGCACTGTTTACACAGGGCGGAGCAATGATTCATGGCTTTGCACTAGCACTTCTATTGGGTATCACGGTTGGTACATACTCTTCAATCTACGTGGCTTCGGCGCTAGCATTGAAACTGGGTATCCAGCGTGAGCACTTGATGCCTGCTCAAATTGAGAAAGAAGGTGCAGAATTTGACGAGATGCCATAACAGAAAATGTTGAGTGTCTTATTAAGTTAAACAAAAACCGTAGCGAAAGCTGCGGTTTTTGTTTATCGCATCTTCAAAACGTAATCACAAATTTTTTGCTTTGTTTTGAATCTTTAAGTTGAATCGGTTAAGTTTCATAATAAAAACACAAACTATCGGTGTAACATTGAGTCGTATAGAAAAACAATTTCAGATGGTTGAAATTATACGCAGCAGGCGAGTGACAACAGCTTCTTACTTAGCGGAACGAATGAATGTATCCATCCGTACTATCTATCGTTATATCAATGATCTTTGTTTGTCTGGTATACCTATAGTGAGTGAAACGGGTGTCGGATACCGGCTCGATAAAAGTTTCGATATGCCACGCCTGATGTTTACTGAAGAAGAGCTGCTCGCTCTGTCTCTCGGTGCTAAACTAGTCCAGACATGTTCAGATGAATACTTGAGTGACGCTGCAAAGTCACTATTACAAAAAGTACAGTCTGCGATTCCTCAGCATAAAAAACATGTCATCAACCAGATAATTCTCCATACCCCTTCACAACTTATTAATGAACAACAGAAAAAAATAATGTCTATTTGTAGAATGGCTATTGATAGGCAAATGGTTCTTCATATCCAATATAGTGATGCAAAAGAGACACAAACTCAGCGCGCTATACGCCCATTAGGATTGGCCTTTTGGGGGAATGGTTGGACGCTAGCAAGTTGGTGTGAAATACGTGAAGACTTTCGAGTTTTTCGATTGGATAGAATACACAATGCATACTTAACAACACGTGCATTCACAATTAATAATGAAATAAGCTTGGATGCCTTTATTCTTTGTCAGATGGAATAAATCTATCAAAACGGCTATCCATACACGCACTAATATCTGTGGTTATAAACATACCATTATAATAAAGGCTGAAAATAGTGGCGGGTGATGGACAACTCTGAGCCATCTCTTTGGTCTCAAGTTTAATTACCTTAAGTGCGATTTCACGTTTATGGCAGCTCTCAACTAAAGAGTGAGTAACATGGTATTCGGAATAGGGACACCGGTTTGAATAATAGACAACACACCCTTCAACATCGACGTCGCTTTTTCTAACGCAGTCTGAAAATTTAGGTTTTTCATCGTTGTGTTCGAATGAAAGGGAGAGTAAAACAAAATCACTTTCAGTTTTATCAGTGACTATGAAGCCCTGATTAAGTAACCATTTAGTGTCACTCATAAAATGATTTTTCTTTTTCCCAACGACAGTGACTAGCCCACGCATGTTTGCTTGCTTAGCGTCCTCTACGGCTTGTGCTAACAGCTGTTTTCCATGGCCATGATTCTTATATTTACCCGATACCCAAAAGCAGCCAAGCGCTAAATAGCCGGGTGCTTCAATGGGTAACCACGCACTTTCTGCAGGACCATACTCAATGAATACTTTCGCTCTTTCATTTAGGCGCCTAAATACATACCCGTTATCAAACTCTTTTGATAGCCAAGATTTTTTCGCTTCATAACTATCGCGGCATTTTTTATCAGAATAGGCGCAGCAAATGTGTTCAGACCCAATAGTAGATGTAGACAGTGCAATGTAATTCATATGACTACTCATTCTAATTAAGAACTAAAAAACTAAGGGTGACTTGTTAGTAGAAGCTCACTCTCAACCCTTGAAATATAATCGGATAATTGAGGATATTGTCGGACTACCTCTGTTAGTTGTGTTGGCATATCCTGAGAATCAATATTCTTAATTATGGCATATGCAAACAGGTCAAAATAGCCTAATTTTTCGCCACAAATAAATAAATGATACGTTAAATGCGCATTCAGAGCTTGGATATCTTTTTGACCCTCAAGTAATATTTCGTCGAGTGTAAATCGGCCAATACCTTGAGAATATAGATCTTTCTTTACCTGAGCCCTTGAACGCCTAGAGATCATGGGTCTCAATGGCCATTTTAATGACCCAAAAATGATGGGTTCAAAACGTTCCCAGCTTGAACCAACCATCCAACGACAATACACCATTACCCAGTACAAGTGATCCTCTAATAACCTTTGCCACGCTCTTCCTTGGCTCACCTGTCTCTCATCTAATCCTGTTTCGATGGCATACTCTGAGATGAGCCTCTGAATGATCAATTCAGAATCACCAAGCGTTTCACCTTGAAATTCAATATAAGGCATTTTTTTGTAAGGACCGTGAAATGGTAGCGCATGCTTCTTAGTGAAAGGGACTTGGTAGTAGTGCATGAACAGCTCTAGCTTGGCGCAGAAAGGGCTGGCATTGATACCATCAAATTCAGTGGCTGCTTGTTTTAATACAATCATATTCATTCCTTATGTAATTATCTGAGCATAAAAAAAGCCCCCATCTTTCGATGAGGGCTGGATAGATTGAATTCTGGATTCTATTTTAGAATGGCACTGTTACCGTTTTCACGGATATGCTTTAGAATATTCTTAGTTCCGCGGGCACTTGATGCAACGACGTTACCAGATTCCATGTAATTTGTACCACCGGCGAAGTCAGTTAGGATAGCGCCAGCTTCACGAGCGATAAGTTCACCCGCAGCCATATCCCATGGTTTAAGACCAAGCTCAAAGAAACCGTCTACACGGCCAGCCGCTACATAACATAGATCAAGCGCTGCTGAGCCCGCACGACGAAAGTCAGAACACTCAGTAAATAGTGATGTCATGATTTTAAAATAAGCTTCAGAATGTTGTTTCTGCTTGAATGGGAAACCTGTTCCTAGAACAGTACCTTCCAGATCTTTAAGTTGTTTTACGCGAATACGTGAGTTATTTAGCTGTGCGCCAGAACCACGTTGAGCGGTGAAAAGCTCATTTAACATTGGGTCATAAACACAGGCAACTTCAGTTCTGCCGTTCATACGAACTGCAATTGAAACTGAGAATTGAGGGAAACCTTTTACAAAGTTAGTAGTGCCATCTAGTGGGTCAATGATCCATTGCACGCCTTTATCTTTGCCTTCGATTGTGCCGACTTCTTCTGCAAGGATGCAGTGATCAGGATAGGCTGCTTTGATGATATCAATGATGATAACTTCAGCTTCTTTGTCTACGTTCGTTACGTAGTCATTACTACCTTTTAGTGTAGCTTCGATTTTTTCAGCGTTTTCTAATGATTTGGCAATATGATTGCCAGCTTTTCGCGCAGCGCGAATAGCGATATTTAGCATAGGATGCATAAATTTATACCCAACAGATGTTAAAGAACAGAAAGCGGCCGCGAGTATAGCAGAGCTATCAAAAAATGGAAGTGGTTATTTTTTGCACTATGGAAGGTGGTGAAGAAGGGTATCGATAGATGGATATCAGTTTAGGTTTTAATTTGGCTTGTATGCGGAATATTTAACCAATAATTTTCTGCTTATATTGAGCGAACAGTCGCACTCTCAGTTTCCCGGAAACCCTAGCTGTGCTACCATTCTACGGTTTTTCAAATTGGGCAATTTTGAGCATGTTAGATAACGTTAAAGTAATACTCATTGGGACATCTCATCCCGGTAATATTGGTTCTGCTGCACGGGCAATGAAAGTCATGGGGCTAAGCCAACTTGTTTTGGTCAAGCCGGAGTGTGAAGTCGATGCCCAAACTCGAGCATTAGCGGCAGGGGCGGCAGATATCGCTCAAAATGCAGTTATAGTCAATAGTTTAGAAGAAGCGGTAGCCGATTGTGGATTGGTTGTTGGTTCAAGTGCACGTTCTCGCACATTAGAATGGCCAATGCTTGAACCAAGGGAGTGTGGTGAAAAGTTTGCTATTGAAGGTGAAAATCACCCTGTTGCGCTGATTTTTGGTCGCGAACGCACCGGGCTCACAAATGAAGAGCTGCAGGCCTGTCACTATCATGTTTGCATTCCAGCGAATCCAGAATACAGTTCTTTGAACCTTGCTATGGCAGTACAGACGCTCTCCTATGAAGTGAGAGTTGCCCATCTTAATCGTTTACAAAGTGGTTACCCAACGCGTGTAGAAGAGTATCCACGTCACAAAGAGCTAGAGATGTTCTATGAACACCTTGAAAAAGTGATAACGAGTACCCAATTTATTGCTCAGGACAAACCCAATATGGTGATGACTAAACTGAGACGATTATTTAATCGCGCTCGACCAGAGTCTCAAGAAATCAACATTTTAAGAGGAATTTTAACCTCTGTTGAGAAGCAGTTACCAAGCAAAGAATAACCCTTTTTATTGAAAGGTTAAATACTTGACTAATTTAGTCAAATAAATACTTGACCAATTTAGTCGGGTATGAAAAACTCTTACTATATTAGACATAGCAAAGAGTGTGATATGAGACTTACATCTAAAGGAAGATATGCAGTAACTGCAATGCTAGATGTAGCACTTAATTCCCAAGAGGGACCAGTGCCACTAGCCGATATATCTGAGCGCCAAGGTATTTCGCTCTCGTATTTAGAGCAATTATTTTCAAAACTGCGCAAGGCAGGTTTGGTGGCCAGCGTAAGAGGCCCAGGTGGTGGTTACCGCTTAGGTAGACAAGCGTTTGATATATCTATCGGCATTATTATTTCTGCCGTTGATGAGTCCGTTGACGCAACAAAATGCGGTGGAAAGAGTGGTTGCCAAGGTGGCACACGCTGTCTAACTCATACGCTCTGGCGGGATCTAAGTGATCGAATAAGTGATTTCTTAGACAACATCACGCTTGGTCAACTTATGACAGATAATGAAGTACTAGAGATCGCTGATCGCCAGGGAATTGAACTGGTGGTTAATAACGGGTATACACAAAAAACAAAAAGCACTGTCGAGCCCATCAGTGCAAATGTTCGCTCATAGCGGCAATTTTTTTCACTGGAGTAAAAAATGAAACTGCCTATTTATTTTGATTATTCAGCTACGTGCCCTGTTGACCCAAGAGTCGCAGAAAAAATGGTTCAGTGTATGACGATGGACGGTAATTTTGGTAACCCTGCATCGCGTTCACATCGTTATGGCTGGCAGGCAGAAGAAGCGGTAGACACCGCTCGTGAGCAAATCGCCGATCTTATCAATGCGGATCCACGTGAGATAGTTATCACATCCGGCGCAACAGAATCAGATAACCTTGCCATTAAAGGTGCTGCACATTTTTACGGTAAAAAAGGTAAGCATATTATTACCTGTAAAACGGAGCATAAAGCGGTTCTAGACCCTTGTCGTCAGTTGGAGCGTGAAGGATTTGAAGTAACGTACCTTACGCCGGAAACAAACGGTCTTATCGACCTGAATAAATTACAAGACGCATTGCGTGAAGACACAGTTTTGGTCTCGTTCATGCATGTAAACAATGAAATTGGTGTCATCCAAGACATCAGCTCTATCGGCGAGTTATGCCGTGAACGAAAAATTATATTCCACGTAGATGCTGCTCAGTCTGCGGGTAAATTACCTATTGATGTGCAAGAGATGAAAGTAGACCTTATCTCTTTCTCTGCTCATAAAGTTTACGGACCAAAAGGGATTGGCGCGTTATATGTTCGTCGCAAGCCCCGTATCCGTTTAGAGGCACAAATGCACGGTGGTGGTCATGAACGCGGATTCCGTTCTGGTACTTTAGCTACTCATCAAATTGTTGGTATGGGTGAAGCGTTCCGTATCGCTAAAGAAGAAATGCAACAAGATTTCGACCATGGATTAGCGATGCGTGAAAGAATGCTTGCGGGCCTTGAAGGCATGGAAGCATTGACGATTAACGGTGACCTTGAGCAACGCTTACCAAATAATTTAAATATCAGCTTTGCTTTTGTTGAAGGTGAGTCTTTATTGATGGCACTGAAAGACCTTGCGGTATCTTCAGGCTCTGCTTGTACATCAGCGAGTCTAGAGCCATCTTATGTTTTACGTGCTCTTGGTCTTGACGACGAACTGGCACACAGCTCGGTACGATTCTCTTTTGGTCGTTTTACGACAGAAGAAGAAATTGATTACGCGGTTCAACAAATTCGTGTTGCCGTAAGCAAGTTACGAGACATGTCTCCTCTATGGGATATGTATAAAGAAGGGGTTGATTTGAGCTCGGTAGAGTGGGCCCATCATTGATCTTAATGAAATAGAGGATTCGAGGAAAAAATTATGGCTTATAGTGAAAAAGTAATCGACCATTATGAAAACCCACGCAATGTAGGGTCTTTTGATAAAGAAGATCCAAGCGTAGGTAGTGGCATGGTAGGTGCACCAGCTTGTGGCGACGTGATGAAGCTACAGATTAAAGTGTCACCAGAAGGTATTATCGAAGATGCGAAATTCAAAACCTATGGTTGTGGTTCCGCTATTGCTTCTAGCTCATTAGTTACAGAGTGGGTCAAAGGCAAAAGTATTGATGAAGCCGCAGCGATCCAGAACTCAGAAATTGCAGAGGAACTGGAACTTCCACCCGTAAAAGTGCATTGTTCTATTCTTGCTGAAGATGCGATCAAAGCAGCAGTATCCGACTACAAAAAAAAGCATCAATAATAGCGATTGCTAACGGTAGCGCCGTTAGCTAATTATTAGCATTAACTGGAAATAAGGGAGGGTTTTCCTCCCTAGTACAAGAACGAAATTCTAAGGTTTAAGTATGGCCATCTCGATGACTGAAGCGGCAGCAAGCCGAGTACAAACATTTCTTGATAACCGAGGTTCAGGTATTGGATTGCGTCTTGGGGTGAAAACCACGGGGTGCTCAGGAATGGCGTATGTGTTGGAGTTTGTTGACCAGTTAAACGAAGAAGATGAAGTGTTCGAGACGAACACGGTTAAGATTATCATTGATCCAAAAAGCTTGGTTTACCTTGATGGTACTGAACTAGATTTTGTGAAAGAAGGCTTAAATGAAGGCTTTCAGTTTAATAATCCGAACGTAAAAGATGAGTGTGGTTGTGGTGAAAGCTTTACCGTTTAACTGCTATTTCTAGTTCTCATCTCTCTAGCAAACTGGAACTTATCTTAATGACTCATTTTGAACTATTCGGGCTACCTATCCAATATGAATTGGATGGTAGCCTTCTTTCTTCTAAGTTTAGAGACTTACAGCGTCAATTTCATCCCGATAATTTTGCAATGGCTTCAGAAAGAGATCGTCTTCTGTCAGTGCAAAAAGCGGCGCAGATAAATGACGCGTATCAAGCATTAAAGCAACCCATTACTCGTGCAGAATATATCCTGATGCTTAACGGCTTTGATATTAAGGGCGAGCAAAAAACATTGCAAGATCCGGTGTTTTTGATGGAGCAAATGGAGCTTCGCGAAGAGTTAGAAAATATTGCTTCTGAAGATGACCTGTTTGACTTTGACATCAAGGTCAGCAAAATGTACAAACAAATCCTACTCGATGTTAAAAAAGAACTCGATGAATCCCTTTGGGAACAAGCGACCGATCGAGTACGTAAACTAAAATTTATTGTAAAACTTAAAAATGAAGTTGAGCGCGTTGAAGACAAACTCGTTGGTTAATCAACAGGTCAGATACGAAACTCAATTTTGTTGTAAAAATTAAGAATAAAATTGAGCATGTTGAATAAGATATTCGCGGCTCAAATAAGGACGCTCAATGTTATTGCAAATTGCTGAACCTGGACAAAGCCCAGCGCCACATGAAAGTAAACTTGCTGTCGGTATTGATTTAGGCACGACAAACTCACTTGTTGCCTCTGTACGAAGCGGTACCGCTTCACCTTTACCGGATGAAAACGGAAACCATATTCTACCTTCAGTTGTCTACTATCAAAATAAAAAACACCAAGACCAAGGCCATCAAGTTGGCGCTGAAGCGAGAAGTTACGCTCAAACAGACCCCAGTAATACCATCATCTCCGTGAAACGACTTATTGGTCGATCATTGGCTGATATCCAAACACGTTATCCATTGTTGCCATATGATTTCCTTGAAAGTGACAATGGTTTGCCATTACTGCAAACCAAAGCCGGTGTTAAAAATCCTATCGAAGTGTCGGCTGATATCCTAAAAGCGTTAAACGAGCGAGCTGAAAATACATTAGGCGGAGAGTTAGAAGGTGTTGTCATTACGGTTCCCGCTTATTTTGATGATGCGCAGCGAGCCGGTACAAAAGACGCGGCAACATTAGCAGGAATGAAGGTGCTCAGGTTACTCAATGAACCTACCGCAGCGGCTATCGCGTATGGACTAGACTCGGGAAAGGAAGGCGTTATCGCGGTTTACGACTTAGGTGGCGGTACATTTGATATCTCCATTTTGCGTCTTTCTAAAGGCATATTTGAAGTACTTGCTACTGGTGGTGACTCTGCGTTAGGTGGTGATGATTTCGACCATTTGATCGCGAATTATTTCCAGAAACAGCTCGGGTTAGCGTCCCCATTATCTGCGCAACAAAACAGAGCATTATTGGATGCGGCGACAGAAGCGAAAATTGCCCTATCAAAAGAGCCGTCCGCCGAAGTCTCTCTTTTCAATGAGACGTGTGTGTTAACACGTGACGAATTTGAAAGCCTGATACAACCCCTCATTAAGAAAACACTGCTTTCTTGTCGCCGTGTATTGAAAGATGCCGATGTGGAGAGTGAAGAGGTGTTAGAAGTCGTTATGGTTGGAGGGTCAACTCGTATTCTTCTTGTACGCGAGATGGTCGGAGACTTCTTTGGTCGCACGCCACTTACCACAATAAATCCAGATGAAGTGGTCGCTATTGGTGCCGCGATTCAGGCCGATATATTGGTTGGCAACAAGCCTGACTCTGAAATGCTATTGCTAGATGTTATCCCGCTTTCATTGGGCATTGAAACCATGGGTGGACTGGTCGAAAAAATCATTCCACGTAATACCACAATACCTGTCGCTAAAGCACAAGAGTTCACAACCTTTAAAGACGGGCAAACAGGGATGATTGTGCACGTCACACAAGGTGAACGAGAGCTAATTGACGACTGTCGTTCCCTCGCTAAGTTTTCTCTTAAAGGTATTCCTCCAATGGCGGCTGGTGCCGCTCATATACGTGTGACCTATCAGGTTGATGCGGATGGGTTGTTGTCTGTTACCGCGATGGAAAAAAGTACAGGGGTTCAAGCCGAGATTCAGGTTAAGCCTTCGTACGGACTCAGCGATGATGAAATAGCTAACATGCTAAGAGACTCGATGACGCATGCTCGAGATGATATGGAAGCGAGAGCATTATCAGAGCAAAAAGTTGAAGCTGACAGAGTAATCGAAGGATTAGTCGCCGCGATGAAAGCCGATGGTGATGCATTGCTTACGGATGACGAAAGTAAAGAACTTATAAAAGCCATCGAAGCATTGATTGCGCTTCGAAATGGCAATAATGCAGATGCAATAGAGCAAGGTATTAAAGAAACGGACAAAGCGAGCCAAGAATTTGCGTCTCGTCGAATGGATATTTCGATTCGTCGTGCACTTTCGGGTCAATCTGTTGATGATATTTAGTTTGTTGTACTGATTTAAGAGTAGGAAGAGAATATGCCCAAAATAGTTGTATTACCCCATGAAGATCTTTGCCCTGAAGGTGCAGTGTTGGAAGCAAAATCAGGTGAAACAGTTCTTGATGTAGCGTTAAAAAATGGTATTGGAATTGAGCATGCGTGTGAGAAATCATGCTCATGTACAACGTGCCATATCGTCGTTCGTGAAGGGTTTGATTCTCTCAATGAGAGTGATGAAATAGAAGATGATATGTTAGACAAAGCGTGGGGGCTTGAGCCTGAATCCCGCTTAGGTTGTCAAGCTATCGTCGCGGATGAAGATCTCGTGGTTGAAATACCAAAGTATACGGTTAACCACGCATCAGAAGACCACTAAGTTTACGAAAGGGAGCAAATGATGAAATGGATTGATTCTCTAGATATTGCGATTGAATTGTGTGATTTGTATCCAGATACTGATCCTAAAACGGTACGGTTTACTGATTTACATAAATGGATCACAGAACTGGAAGGGTTTGATGACGATCCTCAACGTTCTAATGAGAAAATATTAGAAGCCATCATTCTCTGCTGGATGGATGAAATGGATTAATCGTAAGATTAATGTTGAAGAGTAAAAAGTAATTAATTTAAAAAATAGAAGGGCATAGCCCTTCTATTTCGTTTGTAATAGTGACAACTTAGACGGTAATTACGATCGCCGAAAAAAGACGCAGTTATAAAAAAAGAGCTGCATATAGAGCTAGGAGAAATTATGTCTACACAGATGCAAGTACAGATATCAAAAGATCAAGCGGATGCCCAATGGGGCGAAAAAGCGGTTATTTCATTTAACGAAAATGGCGCGCAGATACATACAAATGGTTCACACGATACGGGTGTTATTCAAAAAGCGGCAAGAAAACTTGAAGGCAATGGAATTAAGTCAATCCAATTAGTCGGAGATGGCTGGGGACTAGAGGAAGTTTGGACTTTTTTACAAGGATTCCGTTCTCCAAAAAACAAAGGTAATGTGGATTGGACTGCATTAGATGATGCCGATCAAAAAGAGTTAGAAGCAAGAATAAAAACCACTGATTGGGTTCGCGATATAATCAATAAACCAGCAGAAGAGGTAGCGCCAAGGCAGCTTGCTTCTATGGCGGGTGAGTTCATAAAATCGCTCTCTCCAGAAAACGTTACTTACCGTATTGTCAAAGATAAAGATTTGTTGTCAGAAGGTTGGACAGGGATTTTTGCTGTGGGTCGTGGTTCTGAAAGGACATCGGCAATGCTTCAGCTAGATTACAACCCAACGGGCGATAAAGATGCTCCTGTCTTTGCTTGCCTAGTCGGTAAAGGTATCACTTTTGATTCTGGTGGTTATAGTTTAAAACCTTCTAACGGCATGACATCGATGAAGGCTGATATGGGTGGTGCTGGTACTATTACTGGTGGTTTAGGGTTGGCAATTCTTCGCGGTTTGAATAAGCGCGTTAAGCTTATCCTATGTTGTGCAGAAAATATGGTGTCAGGTCGAGCACTAAAACTCGGTGATATCATTACCTATAAAAATGGCAAAACTGTCGAAATAATGAACACAGATGCGGAAGGGCGTTTGGTTTTGGCTGATGGCCTGATCTTTGCCAGTGAGCAAAACCCAGAGCTTATTATAGACTGTGCTACGTTAACAGGCGCCGCTAAAAACGCATTGGGTAACGATTTCCATGCACTGTTGTCTTTTGATGATGAGTTGTCCCATAAAGTATTAACCAGTGCAAACGAAGAGAAAGAAGGTCTGTGGCCATTACCATTAGCCGACTTTCACAGAGGTATGTTACCTTCCAGTTTTGCCGATTTGTCTAATATCAGCAGTGGTGATTTCGCACCCGGTGCGAGTACCGCCGCCGCCTTCTTATCTTATTTTGTAGAAGACCACAAAAAAGGATGGTTACACTTTGATTGCGCAGGCACTTATCGTAAATCGGCCAGTGATAAATGGTCCGCTGGTGCAACCGGTATGGGTGTCCGCACATTAGCGCGCTTTCTTGTTGACCAATCAAAGTAAAAGATAATATAAAGTCATTAATTAAAATAATAAGGTGGTTTATACCTCTACAATTAACCTAAATGGTTACCTAATAGAATGGGTATAAAACCACCGAATAAACGTCGTAAAGTCAATCAGCATAAACCTTACACATTTCGTAATAAGAATAGTGAAGGTAATAAAAGTAAAAAGGAAATTATATGGCCCTTGAAAGAACATTCTCAATTGTTAAGCCTGACGCAGTGAAGCGAAATCTTATTGGTGAAATATATAACCGTATCGAGAAAGCGGGTTTACGTGTCGTGGCAGCAAAAATGCTTCGCTTAACGGATGCGCAAGCGAGTGGTTTTTACGCAGAGCATGAAGGTAAAGAGTTCTTCCCTCCTCTAAAAGAGTTCATGATATCAGGTCCAGTCATGGTCCAGGTGCTTGAAGGCGAAAATGCCATTGAACGCTATCGAGAGCTTATGGGAACAACCAACCCTGAGACTGCCGCATGTGGCACGATCCGTAATGACTATGCCTTGAGCATGCGTTTCAACTCGGTGCACGGTTCAGATAGCCCTGCCTCAGCAGCTCGCGAGATAGAGTTTTTCTTCCCTGAATCAGAGATTTGTCCCCGAGTAGAATAGTGTCGTCGGATAATGTTGCTAATTGAATCTTGAGCGTTTACTTTGTTCACTTCTCGAATCTGGGAAAACAGACTAGATTTTGGGGAAAAGACGTTCAAGATTCTATATTCTAAGTAATCAATCCCTTACCTACCAAGTGTGTTTCAACCCTTGTTGTACCTGATTAAACGCTGTACAATTCGCGCCCTTATTTATAATTAACTTGATGATACGCACAATGCGATCAGGTTATTTAGTATTTTGAAAAACAACTGTCGTCGAGAGGTCACATGACTACTGCAAAAGTCAATTTAATGGATTTTGATCGTAAAGGACTTCGCCATTTTTTTATTGAAGAATTAGGTGAGAAAGCCTTCCGAGCAGAGCAGGTGATGAAATGGATCTACCAGTTTGGCGTAGATGACTTCGAACAAATGACGAATATCAATAAAAAGCTACGCGAAAAATTACTGCGTGTCGCTGAGATCCGCGCTCCCCTTGTATCCGATGCTCAGCATTCGTCTGATGGCACTATTAAATGGGCTATGCGTGTTGGTGATCAAGATGTCGAAACGGTCTATATCCCAGATGATGAACGCGCGACATTGTGCGTATCTTCTCAAGTTGGATGCGCCCTTGAATGTACGTTTTGCTCGACGGGTCAACAAGGTTTTAACCGTAATCTAAGGGTATCTGAAATTATTGGTCAGGTATGGAGAGCGGCGAAAGAAATAGGATTACAAAAGGATACTGGCCGACGTCCAATTACCAATGTGGTAATGATGGGGATGGGTGAGCCACTTCTGAACATGAAAAACTTGATACCAGCATTAGAAATTATGCTCGATGACTTAGGTTTCGGACTATCTAAACGTCGCGTGACCGTATCTACATCGGGTGTGGTATCTGGTTTGGATCAGATGACAGGTGTTATCGATGTGGCTTTGGCCGTGTCATTACATGCTCCGACAGATGAACTTCGTAGCCAGATTATGCCGATCAATGATCGCTGGAGCATTCAGGATTTACTTGCTTCCATTCATCGATATGTTGACTCGTCGAACGCCAACCGTGGCAAGGTTACGATCGAATATGTTTTGTTGGATCATGTAAATGACGACATGCAACATGCAAGACAACTCGCAGAAGTAATGAAAGGTACACCTTGTAAGATCAATTTAATTCCATTTAATCCTTATCCTGGTTCACCATACAAAAAGCCAAGTAACTCTCGTATAGATCGTTTCCAGAAAACACTAATGGAGTACGAACATACGGTAACAGTACGTAAAACACGCGGTGATGATATCGATGCAGCGTGTGGTCAGTTAGTTGGTGATGTGATCGATAGAACAAAACGAACAAAACAGAACCAGCTTGGGGAACCAATTCCGGTAAAATCAATCTGATAAGATTGCAATCATTGAATCGGGTGTGACCCGTGCGCTTATTTAAGGCTTTGATTCAATGGTTAGATGGGTTGTAACAACATTTCTTGCATGCATAGTGACGGGTTGTGTTACAGTTACTGAGCAAGATATGAGTGGTAGAAATAGTGATATTGAAGCGGCAGATGCAAGAATAGAGCTTGGTTTAGGCTATCTTGCTGATGGAAATAGACTAAAAGCAAGAGAGAACCTTGAATTAGCTATAAGATACGCACCAAATTACTACCGAACATTGAATTCAATAGCTTATTATTATCAGTTAGTTGGCGAGAAAATACTTGCCGAACAAACGTATATAAAAGCATTGCGGGAGTCTCCAAAGAACAGCGAAGTGCTTAATAATTACGGTGCATTCTTATGTCGACTTGGTCAATATGAAAAAGCCGACGAGTTTTTTACCCGTGCAATTAAGCAGCCTTCAAACTATCAAGTGGTTGATAGTTTAGAAAATGCAGCGATATGCTCATTAAAGAGTGGTAACAGAGCAAAAGCAGAGCATTATTTTACGCGTTCTTTGGATTATGACCCACACCGTTATTTCTCACTGCTTCAATTGTCTAAATTGGAGTCAGAGAATGGGGATTATAATGATGCAAGGGTTAGACTAATTAAATTTCACGATAGGTTTGGATACCAATTGAGTAGTCTACATCTGCTTATAGAGTTAGAAAATAAAGCAGGTAATAAAGCGTTAGCAAATGAATACGCTAAAATACTTAAGGTAAAATATCCGAGCTCTACAAAAAATTAGAAATACATAGCTATGACTACTGAAAAAGAACCAACTATAACTGAAGAAGTGGTAGAGACCGTTGCTGGAGTACAGGCAGGGGATATGCTTCGTACTAAGCGTGAGCAACTGGGTATTTCTCAAGAAGAGATCGCCGACCGATTAAGGTTGAGACTCACTATTATTCAAAGTATCGATGCAAATAACTATGAATTTGATCAAGTCGCTACGTTTACACGCGGCTATTTACGTTCTTATGCAAAAGCGGTTTCTTTAGATGATAAAGAAGTGCTTGCCTCTTTAGATAGCTTTAAAGAAGCGCAGCACTCAGATCATGAAATGCAAAGTTTTTCTCGAAAAACCAAGAGAGATAAACATGATAGCCGCATAATGAAGCTAACGTGGATAATATTTGTTGTTATTATCGGTATTTCTTCTCTCTGGTGGTATCAAAACCAACAAGATACTTTAACGGAAGTCAGCACGGTTGATGTTGTGACGCCTGTTATTGCCGCTGAACCTCCACAATCAAATGAACCAGCTTCTCCTGACCGTTCTCAATTTGAGCAGCCTGAAGCGGTGACACTTCCAGCAAGTCTTGACGATGATCAGGGTAAGCCGGTAGAACAGATACAACAAGAAGCGGCTGAGCAAGCCGCATTGCTAGAGAAAGCAAATGGCGAAGCGGCAGTGATGTCCGAAGTAGAAACAGAAATCGTCATCACGGAAGATAACTCTGAACCGTTGGAAAAAAGCGGTAATGAATTAGCCATGACCTTCTCTGCCGATTGTTGGGTGCAAGTGAAAGATGCCACCGGCAAAACGTTTGCTACTGGTGTTAAGAAAGCAGGTAGTACTATTAAATTTGCTGGAAAAGCACCGTATAAAATTATTTTGGGTGCGCCTGAAGGCGTGTCGATGACATTTGCGAATGAACCAGTTGACCTTTCTGGGTATAATACTGGCAAAGTAGCAAGATTCACCTTACCTTAGAAGCTAATATGCAACACGAATCCCCTATTAAACGTCGCTCATCGACCAGAATATATGTCGGCGATGTCCCTATTGGCGACGGCGCACCAATTGCTGTGCAATCGATGACCAATACACGTACTACTGATGTGGCTGCAACTGTCGCTCAAATACGAGCTTTAGAAAAAGTCGGCGCTGATATCGTTCGAGTTTCTGTTCCAACGATGGATTCAGCAGAAGCTTTTAAGCTGATCAAACAACAAGTCTCTATTCCCCTTATCGCAGATATCCATTTTGACTATCGTATCGCCCTGAAAGTGGCTGAGTACGGAGTAGACTGTTTACGAATTAATCCCGGCAATATCGGCAATGAAGGTCGAATTCGTTCTGTAGTTGATTGTGCTCGCGATAATAATATACCGATTCGTATTGGCGTTAATGGTGGGTCGTTAGAAAAAGAAATCCAAGAGAAGTATGGTGAACCTACACCCGCCGCTCTCGTAGAATCAGCAATGCGTCATGTTGATATACTTGATAGGCTCAATTTTGATCAATTCAAAGTGAGTGTAAAAGCCTCGGATGTTTTTCTAGCAGTAGACTCTTACCGTTTGCTGGCACAAAAAATAGATCAACCATTGCATTTAGGTATTACGGAAGCGGGTGGAGCAAGAGCGGGTTCCGTTAAGTCAGCGGTAGGGCTCGGTTTGTTGTTGTCAGAAGGTATTGGCGACACATTACGAATTTCTCTAGCCGCCGATCCTATTGAAGAAATTAAAGTGGGTTTCGATATTCTGAAATCGCTGCGAATTCGTTCTCGAGGTATTAATTTTATTGCTTGCCCAACTTGTTCTCGTCAAGAGTTTGATGTGATAGCAACGGTAAATGCTCTGGAACAGAGGTTAGAAGATATTACCACTCCAATGGACGTATCTCTTATTGGTTGCGTAGTAAACGGACCCGGTGAAGCGGAAGTTTCTCATTTGGGACTTGCTGGTAGCGCAAGAAGAAGTGCGTTTTATGAAGATGGTAAACGAACCAAAGAGCGCCTTGATAACAATGATCTTCTCGACAATTTAGAAGCGAAAATTCGTGCAAAAGCCTCCATTTTGGACGCGAAACAACGAATTGATATAAACCAAATTGAAAGTAATTAATCTCAACGATTTACGGTAATAGACAGTGGCAAAAACAATTCAAGCAATTCGAGGCATGAACGACTGCCTCCCAACTGACTCACCACTTTGGCAAAAAGTAGAGAGCACAGTAAAACAAGTCATTAGTGCTTATGGGTATAGCGAAGTACGTATGCCTATTGTTGAGCAAACGCATTTATTTAGCCGTGCAATTGGTGAAGTGACCGACGTTGTCGAGAAGGAGATGTATACCTTTGAAGACCGCAATGGGGACAGTTTAACGCTGCGCCCTGAAGGGACCGCAGGTTGTGTTCGTGCTGGTATTGAAAATGGTCTTCTGTATAACCAAGAACAACGTCTTTGGTATATGGGACCGATGTTTAGACATGAACGCCCTCAAAAAGGACGCTATCGTCAGTTTCATCAAGTGGGTGTCGAAGTGTTTGGTCTTAATGGTCCAGATGTCGATGCAGAATTGATTATTATGACAGCACGTTTATGGCGGGAATTAGGCATTGCGGATCATGTACGTTTAGAGTTGAACTCAATCGGTTCTCTAGAGGCTCGTGCTAACTATCGTGATGCATTAGTTACGTATCTTGAACAGCACGAAGATGTTTTAGATGACGATTGTAAACGTCGTATGTATACCAATCCTTTACGTGTATTGGATAGCAAAAACCCAGAAGTACAAGCTATTTTAGGTGATGCGCCAAAGCTATCTTCATTTTTAGATGAAGAGTCAGTGCAACACTTTTCCGGCTTGTGTGAACTTCTTGACTCTGCTGGAATCGAATACCAAGTTAATGAACGTTTAGTACGCGGTTTAGATTATTACAATCGAACCGTATTTGAATGGATTACAGAAAGCTTAGGTGCTCAAGGTACGGTTTGTGGCGGAGGTCGCTATGATGGACTTGTTGAGCAATTAGGTGGAAAGGCGACACCTGGTGTCGGGTTTGCTATGGGCTTAGAGCGTCTAGTCTTACTACTCGATACATTGGGGTTAACTGATGTACGTCGTAATGTTGATGTGTACTTAGTTACCGCAGGTGAAGGCACCATGAAAGCGGGTATGAAGTTAGCCGAACAATTACGTGAAACGATACCGAGTTTACGTGTTATGACCCATTTCGGTGGCGGTAATTTTAAGAAACAATTTAAGCGCGCAGACAAAGTCGGTGCAGCAGTTGCATTAGTGTTAGGTGAGAATGAAGTTGCCGAGAATACGGTTGTGGTAAAAGACCTCATCGGTGGATCGCAAACAACAGTCGCACAAGCCGATGTTGCAGCTCAACTAATAGAATTGGTTTAAGAGGATTTAAAGTGGAATTGTACGATAGCGAAGAAGATCAAGTTCTAGCCATAAAAGATTGGTGGAAAGAGAACGGTAAAGCCGTCATTTTAGGTGGTGTTATCGGTTTTGGTGGATTATTTGGTTGGCGTTTTTATCAAGATTCAGTCATCGAAGCAAAAGAGGCTGCATCAGATAGTTATTCACAAGTGATCGAGCAACTTGCAACCAAAGGTGTTGCCGCCTCTTCTCAAGTGGAGAGCTTTATCGAGTCGAATAAAGACACTGAATATTCTGTTCTAGCCGCACTCCAGCTTGCAAAAGCTCAGGTTGATGCTGCTAAATGGGATGAAGCATTAGCGCAACTAGAGTGGGCAAAAGCCAATACTAAAGATATAGCGATAGGGCCAATTGCCAGCTTCCGCATCGCTCGAATCCAAGCTCAAAAAGAACAATTTGATGACGCGTTAGCAACACTTGGCGCGTTAGATTCTAAAGCATGGGCAGGCAGAGTCGCAGAACTTAAAGGTGATATTTTACTGCGCAAAGGCGATAAAGATGCCGCATATAGTGCCTACACTGAAGCTCAACAAGCAGCAGATGCAAGCCAAGATATCCAGTTTAAGTTGGATGATCTTGCCAAGTAAGGGCTGAAGTAATGAAGAAAACACTCAGTCGAGTATTATTAAGTACCGCTATTGTTGTTGGACTTGCGGGTTGTGCTAGTGAGGAAGACACAGTGGTTATGGCGCCTGTTCCACAGGTTAATAGCCAGTTTACTCCAAGCAGCGATTGGTCTGCGGAAATAGGCGATGGTGCTGGCCAGTTCTTTTCAAAGCTGCAGCCTGTATTTGCCTACGACAAAATATTTGTCGCTAGCCGTGATGGTGAAGTCAAGGCGTTGGATCCTGAAAATGGCAAAATAATTTGGAAGATCGACCTTCAAAAAGAAGGTATTGCCCGTTTATCTGGTGGCATAACGGCGTCTTATGGAAAGCTGTTTATTGGTTCTGAGAATAGTGAAGTTATCGCACTTGATAACGACACAGGTGAAGAGCTTTGGCGTCAACAAGTCATGGGTGAAGTATTATCGAAACCAGCGACTGAGAATAACCTTGTTATTGTTAATACAAGTCGCGGTATTTTAGAAGCTCTTGACTCTGAAACAGGCGAACAGGAGTGGACGATAAGTACAGAAGTTCCCAACCTAACATTGAGAGGAGATAGCTCTCCATCTACCGTGTCTGGTGGTGTTTTTTGGGGAACGGCGAATGGTCGTTTAGCCGCTGCAATTGTCGCTCGTGGTCAGTTAATATGGCAACAACCAATAGGTATTCCAAAAGGTGCAACTGAAATAGATAGATTGGTTGATGTTGATTCCTCACCCGTTATCTTGGGTGGTATGCTTTATTCCGTTGGCTTTAATGGTCAATTAATCGCCATTGACTTGCGTTCAGGTGCGCCAGCATGGAAGCGTACCTACTCGTCGACCTTGGATATGGCAACAGATGGCTCTGATTTGTTCTTAGTTTCAGACAACGATCATATCGCTGCTGTTGATGTCCGTAGTGGTACCGAAATCTGGACAAATAAATTGTTAGAGAACCGTTTGCTCACTGCGCCTGCGCTGATAAATGGCTATTTGGTCTTTGGTGATGCGGAAGGTTATTTACATTGGTTGGATACGGATACCGGTGAATTTGTTGCTCAGCAGTTGATCAATGACAGTGGTTTTGCTGTCGGTCCAATTGAAGTGAACGACGGATACCTGATTACGACACGTGACGGTAAAATCCGTAAGTTAAAAATCGACTAGATCTTAACTCAAATAATGAAAGTGTGATAGAATTCACGTTCGGCTCCTGACTTTGCGGTCAGGAGCCGTTTTGTTGTAAAAAATAACGCTTGCTGAATTGAGTTGTTGTTGAATTGAGTAGTTATAGGTAAGTCTTCAAAAACTTACCTATAACTACATAATAGAATGTTTTTTGTAGAGGTTGTTATGATTCCTGTTGTTGCCCTTGTAGGGCGTCCAAACGTAGGCAAGTCTACGCTGTTTAACCGATTAACACGTACGCGTGATGCACTTGTTGCAGACTTTCCTGGGCTGACTCGTGACCGAAAATATGGTCAGGCTAAACTTGGCGAACATGAATTTATTGTTATTGACACCGGTGGTATTGACGGCACAGAAGAAGGTGTCGAGACCAAGATGGCGGAGCAATCACTTGCTGCTATCGATGAAGCCGATGTTGTGTTGTTTATGGTCGATGGTCGTGCGGGTTTAACCGTCGCCGATCAAGCAATTGCGCAACACCTGAGAAAGATAGAAAAGCCTGCTATGCTTGTAGTCAATAAAGTTGATGGCGTTGATGCAGATGCAGCAAGTGCGGAGTTCTGGCAACTTGGTATGGATAAAATGTACCAAATTGCGGCCTCTCAAGGCCGCGGTGTCACGGTATTGATTGATCTCGCACTGAGCCCATTTGCTGAAGCTTTGAATGAGAAAGAAAGAGGCGACGTTGAAGACCTAACTGATCTTGTTGACGATGATGAAGAGAAGCTGGAATACACAGAAGAAGAAGCGGAAGAAGAGTTCAAGCGCTTGCAAGATCAGCCAATTAAATTGGCTATTATCGGTCGTCCAAACGTAGGTAAATCGACACTGACGAACCGAATCCTCGGTGAAGAACGTGTGGTTGTTTACGATATGCCTGGCACCACTCGAGATTCTATCTATATCCCAATGCAGCGTGATGAACGCGAGTATGTGTTAATAGATACGGCTGGTGTTCGTCGTCGCAAGCGCATCAACGAAACAGTAGAAAAGTTTTCTGTGGTGAAAACGCTTAAAGCAATAGAAGATGCTAACGTCGTGTTGGTGGTTATCGACGCACGTGAGAATATATCTGACCAAGATTTGAGTTTGTTAGGTTTTGCATTAAATGCAGGTCGCTCCATAGTTATTGCGGTAAATAAGTGGGATGGTTTAGATACCGATATTAAAGCTGATGTTAAGAAAGAGTTGGACCGTCGATTAGGTTTTATCGATTTCGCTCGTATTCACTTTATCTCTGCGTTACATGGTACGGGTGTTGGTCACTTATTTGAATCTGTTCAAGAAGCCTATAAATCGGCAACAACACGTGTTGGTACTTCTGTACTTACCCGTGTAATGAAAATGGCAACAGATGACCATCAACCACCGCTTGTTCGCGGACGTCGTGTTAAGCTTAAATATGCTCACGCTGGTGGCTATAACCCACCTATTGTGGTTATTCACGGAAATCAAGTTAAAGCGCTTCCAGACTCTTACAAGCGCTACCTAATGAACTACTATCGCCGTTCATTAGAAATTATGGGCACGCCAATTCGTATTCATTTCCATAACAGCGAAAACCCATTTGAAGGTAAGGTTAACAAAATGACGCTCTCTCAAGGACGCAAAAGAGACCGCGTATTGAGTATGATGAAAAACAGAAAAAAATAGTTAGAAAGCGCCTTTAAGGCGCTTTTTTCTTTCCCCTTATAAAATACCTTCAAAGAAATGAGCGATCGTCCCTCTGGTCTGCGCCCGAAGGATCACAAAATATAAAATAAAACTTTCGTCAATTCCGTAGAGGCGCAATACTGTCCTTCAAGAAAGGTATTCATAAATTCACACCATTACCCTTTATAGTCACCATTCAAAGGCCTCTATTTTGTAGGTTAATGCTGTTCGGTTAGTGCGAAATACTTCGTCATTCCCGTGAAAACGGGAATCTTGGTAATATTAGATCCCCATTTTCATGGGGATGATGTCGGTTTTCGTGAAAACGGGTCAGTTTCCGTCAGGATGACAGGTTTAAATAACCTTAAACGATCAGCATTGTTTATTTTATACGTGGATTTTTATGGAAGCATGAACATGCCTCTGTTTATCGATAGATTACTGCCAAGTGAATTTCGATATTTATTTATTATTGATCAACTTTGAAAAATCCTGCGATCTAAAGTTAAAACTGATCAATTAAGAATAATAACCTGTGTAAAATGCATCTGCAGGATATGTAACTTATGCTTTCGGGTTGTGTGTATATTTATGTTCTTAATAGGGTAGATCGCTGATCAAAATTGATAAAGCAGAAGATCTGACGAAGATCTTTTTTTGACCAGTTATTTAGTAGCAATGAGTATTAAGGTTTAATTAAGTTTGTTGAGGAAGAGTATGTCGGTTGAAAATGTATGCCCAAAATGCAGTAGGTCATTGGAATGGCACGAAGGATCCTATCACTGTAACGATTGTGATGTCTCCTACACTAAAGTGGCGTTTTGTCCTAAGTGTGAAGCAGAGTTAGAAAAACTACAAGCTTGCGGTTCGGTAAGTTACTTTTGTAATAGCTGTAATGAAATGAAATCTAAATCCGCCGTTCGGATTGAGTTTCAGACTCAAGGTGAGTCATTCTGCTAGTTTACGGTGGAGATAATTTCACCATCAACGAATTGGGTGATCATTTGGTCACCCTTTTCCAATCTAGACGCATGAGATATAACCGTTCCTGCGCCATCCTTACTGATCGAATAACCGCGTTTTAAAGTCGCTAACGGGCTAACCGCATCCAACTTTTCTGCATGAAGCGCGAGGCTATGCTTCGACATCAACATGGTGCGATGGATAGCATCGATTAACTTTTGTTCTGCTTGAATCAACGCATGCTTATGTTGATTCAACTGTTTATCAGGGGAATTAAGATCTAATCGATGGCTTAGGTTCTGGATTTGATGTTGTCCTGAACGTGTCTGTTCTTCGATCGAGCGGATCAAACGAGATTCTAGATCATCTAGTCTCTGGCTCTGTTGCTCTAAACGATAGCTAGGGTGTTGTTTTTCAAGTCGGTGGTTGGACTGCTGTAGCAAATAATGCCGTTTAGATAGGTTTACTTTAACGGCATTTATCAAACGATTTGTTCGGGAATGCAATGCCTGTTCTTTATGGCTTTGATCTCGACTTACTAGCTCTGCCGCTGCGGATGGTGTTGGTGCGCGAACGTCAGCAACAAAATCAGCGATAGTAACATCGATTTCATGACCTACCGCACTGATAATGGGAATGTCGCTTGCGGCAATGGTTCTAGCAACCACTTCATGGTTGAAACACCAGAGATCTTCTAACGAACCACCGCCACGGCCGACGATCAATACATCACATTCATCACGAGCGTTTGCTCTGCCAATGGCTTGCGCGATTTCGAACGTTGCCGCTTCTCCTTGAACCGTCGTTGGATAGACAATGACAGGCAGGTTAGGGTCTCTGCGTTTAAGAACATCTAAGATATCGTAAAGAGCAGCGCCTGTTTTAGAGGTGATGACACCGACGCACTTCGGGTTCTCTGGAAGCGGTTTTTTTAAAGACTGAGCAAAAAGACCTTCCGCGGCCAATAGCATTTTGAGTTTATCAAACTCTTGTTGTAACTTGCCGTCGCCTTCTGGCTGCATGCTTTCAATGATTAGTTGGTAGTCTCCGCGTGGCTCATAAAGAGACAGGCGTGCCTTGACCAACACTTGATTGCCGTTTTCAGGTCTGAATGTTACCCGGCGATTATTTCCGCGAAACATGGCGCACTTAACCTGAGCGCGGGAATCTTTTAGAGATAAATACCAATGCCCTGAAACCGGTGCAGAAAAGTTAGAAATCTCGCCGACTAACCAAACGATACCCATCTCGTTTTCCAGCAGTAAACGAACTTCTGCATTGAGACGGGACACGGTAAATATGTTTTGGTTGCTTTGCACAGACAAGAGAATACCACGGGACGTGAGTATGGAAATTAGCGGCAATATAATACATAGCAAGAGGGTTAATGCAAATTAAAAGTTAAAAAATGAGTAGCGAAACGATTGCGTCGTGCGTATAATCCGTTTGCAATATCAATTTAGATTCAAATTTGATTCATCCTTATTATGCGAAACGATAAGGGTGAATTTTTCGTATTTAACCTCGGTTTTTAAAAAAACCATAGTTGAGAGATATTGCAATGCTACGAATAGCAAAAGAAGCGCTCACTTTTGATGACGTTTTACTCGTCCCCGCACATTCGACAGTTCTTCCTAATACAGCGGACCTTCGCACTAAGTTAACCAAAAATATTTCGCTGAATATTCCTATGTTATCGGCCTCTATGGATACGGTTACAGATGCTCGTCTTGCCATCGCTTTGGCTCAAGAAGGCGGTATCGGTTTTATTCATAAAAACATGTCCATTGAAGAGCAAGCTGAACAGGTTCGTTTAGTGAAAATCTTCGAAGCAGGTGTGGTTTCGCATCCGGTGACCGTTAAACCAACCAATACGATCGCAGATGTACTCGCTCTAACCGAAAAGAACGGTTTTGCTGGTTATCCTGTTGTTGCTGAAAACAATGAGTTAGTCGGTATTATCACTGGTCGTGATATCCGTTTTGTGACTGACCTTGATAAAACAGTCGATCAGGTGATGACACCAAAAGCACGTTTAGCTTCCGTTAAAGAAGGCGCATCTCCAGAAGAAGTTCAAGAAGAGATGCACAAAGCTCGTGTAGAAAAAGTGTTGGTTGTAAACGATGCGTTTCAACTAACGGGTATGATTACTGCAAAAGACTTCCACAAAGCAGAGCGTAAACCTAACGCCTGTAAAGATGATAAAGGTCGTTTGCGTGTTGGTGCCGGTGTCGGTGCCGGTGCTGGTAATGAAGAACGTATTGCTGCACTTGTAGAAGCAGGCGTAGACGTACTGCTTATCGATTCTTCACACGGTCATTCAGAAGGCGTACTTACTCGTATTCGTGAAACCCGCGCCGCTTATCCTAATCTAGATATTGTGGGTGGTAATGTTGCAACAGGTGCCGGTGCAAAAGCGCTCATCGACGCTGGTGTCAGTGCGGTGAAAGTGGGTATAGGCCCGGGTTCAATTTGTACTACTCGTATCGTAACGGGTGTTGGTGTACCTCAAGTAACGGCGATTTCTGATGCAGTAGATGTTGCAGAACAATATGGTATTCCTGTTATTGCTGACGGTGGTATTCGTTTTTCTGGTGATGTCTGCAAAGCAATCGCTGCGGGGGCATCTTGCGTCATGGTTGGCTCAATGTTCGCCGGTACGGAAGAAGCGCCGGGTGATATCATTCTTTATCAAGGTCGCTCATACAAATCTTATCGTGGAATGGGGTCTCTAGGTGCGATGTCTCAAGGATCTTCAGACCGTTACTTCCAAAGTGATAATGCCGCAGACAAACTTGTTCCTGAAGGTATCGAAGGTCGTATTGCTTATAAAGGTCGCTTAAAAGAGATTGTTCATCAGCAGATGGGTGGTTTACGTTCGAGCATGGGCTTAACGGGTTCGGCAACCATTGAAGATATGCGCACTAAAGCAGAATTTGTTCGTATCTCTGGCGCTGGCATGAAAGAGTCCCACGTACATGACGTGCAGATAACGAAAGAAGCGCCAAACTACCGTTTAGGTTAATTTTTTGTAATCTAGTTATCGATGTGAACAAGGTTAAAGCGATAGGCTTATGTTCACATCGATTGAGAATTGACTTGTTATAGAGTTATATCATCAACCTATTTTGAGAAGAGAAAATGACAAAAGATATCCACGATCAACGTATTTTGATTTTAGATTTTGGTTCTCAGTACACACAGCTTATTGCACGTCGAATTCGTGAAATTGGCGTTTACTGTGAATTGTGGAGCTGGGATGTCGATGAAGCGGATATCCGTGAATTTAATCCTAACGGTATTATTCTTTCTGGAGGACCAGAGAGTGTGACACAAAATAATTCTCCACGAGCGCCTCAATACGTTTTTGAAGCCGGCGTTCCTGTATTTGGTGTCTGTTATGGCATGCAGACAATGTCAGAACAACTTGGTGGCAAAGTCGCGAGTTCTGATGAACGCGAATTCGGTTACGCGCAAGTCAAAGTGATTAGTGAATGTGAACTGTTTAAAAACATCGAAGATGCGATTGCTGAAGATGGTGCACCACTGCTAGATGTTTGGATGAGCCACGGAGACAAAGTGGTTGGTATTCCATCTGACTTTGCTAAAGTTGCAGAGACAGATACCTGCCCATTTGCGGCGATGGCAAATGAAGAGAAAAGATTCTATGGTGTTCAATTCCACCCAGAAGTAACGCATACCCGTCAAGGTCTGCGCATGCTAGAGAATTTCGTTCTCAATATCTGTGGCTGTGAAAAGCTGTGGACTTCTCAGTCCATCATTGAAAATGCGGTTGCTAACATAAAAGAGCAAGTAGGGGACGACGAGATTATCCTAGCATTGTCTGGTGGCGTGGATTCCTCTGTTGTCGCTATGCTTGTGCAGCGAGCGGTTGGTGATAGATTAACCTGCGTTTTTGTTGATAACGGTTTGCTACGTTTAGATGAAGGTCAGCAAGTGATGGATATGTTTGGTGATCATTTTGGTCTGAACATTATCAAGATTGAAGCGGAAGAGCGCTTTTTAAGTGCATTAGCTGGTGAAGCCGATCCAGAGAAAAAACGTAAAATTATTGGCCATCAATTCATCAACGTATTTGATGAAGAGTCGAAGAAGCTTAAGAATGCCAAATGGCTTGCGCAAGGTACTATTTACCCTGATGTGATCGAGTCGGCGGCTTCTAAAACAGGTAAAGCGCACGTAATCAAATCCCACCATAATGTTGGTGGCCTTCCTGATGATATGGAAATGGGTTTAGTTGAACCATTACGCGAACTGTTTAAAGATGAGGTTCGTAAGATTGGTCTAGAGCTTGGCCTTCCATACAACATGTTATATCGCCATCCATTCCCTGGCCCGGGTTTAGGTGTTCGCGTATTGGGTGAGGTTAAAAAAGAGTATTGTGACCTTCTTCGTCGTGCAGATGCAATCTTCATTGAAGAGCTTCACAATGCCGACCTTTATAATAAGGTTTCTCAAGCATTTACGGTTTTTCTTCCTGTTCGCTCTGTTGGCGTGATGGGCGATGGTCGTAAATATGATTGGGTTGTGTCATTGAGAGCGGTAGAAACTATCGACTTCATGACCGCAATTTGGGCGCATTTACCATATGACTTCTTAGGAAGAGTATCCAACCGAATCATAAATGAAGTGGATGGAATTTCTCGAGTGGTATATGACATCTCTGGTAAGCCGCCAGCGACGATTGAATGGGAATAAACGTCTGATTACTTGTCCGTAATTCGTACCCCAAAAACCAGCTTTTGAGCTGGTTTTTTTAATCTAAATTTATGCAATGTATTTTTTTGTTTTTGATGTGGAATAACAGTTGAACCTGAACAAAATTTCATCTAGTATGCGCCATCTTCAACTATTTTTTATTTTGTTCAACTATTTTTGATAAGGTTAAGACCAGATGTCGACACAACTAGCTAACCCAGCACCATTAGGTTTAATGGGCTTTGGTATGACAACGATCCTTCTGAATATCCACAATGCAGGATTTTTCCCGATGGATTCAATGATCCTAGCGATGGGTATCTTTTACGGTGGTATTGGTCAAGTTATCGTTGGCATTATGTGTTTTAAGCGTGGTGATACATTCGGTACCACAGCATTTAGTTCTTACGGCTTATTTTGGTTGACGCTTGTTGGTTTAATCGTAATGCCTAAAATGGGACTAGCGGCAAGCCCTGAAGGGTTTATGGGTTGGTATCTTACTCTTTGGGGTATCTTCACTGGCTTTATGTTTATCGGTTCTCTTTGTTATCCAACGGCGAAGCAAGTGGTTTTTGGTTCTCTAACTATTCTGTTCGCTCTTCTTGCCATTCGAGATTTCACGGGTAGTGAATTTGTTGGTACGATTGCCGGTTTTGAAGGTATTTTCTGCGGAGCGAGTGCGATTTACTTTGCTATGGCGCAGGTTCTTAATAACGAGTTTGGTCGTGAAGTCATGCCTGTCGGTAAGCCATTTATTGGTCGCACTAAAAAAGAGATAGTAATTGCAGAGCAAGCACCAGCTTAAAAGCAATAAACCACACGGTTAACAATAGACTTTACTTAAAAGGCTTTAGTGAAAACTAAAGCCTTTTTTGATCTTCTGTCTGACCCGTTATGTAGTGGAATTAGTATTGTTGTCTTCTGGTTCTGAAATCTGATAAAGCTTATGTTCATCACAAACCGTCTCACAATTACACACCTGATCGACACCGACATTGCTTAGCCCACCACAGCTTCCCTGTATGGTTTTTTTATTAAAAATAACGCCAATGGCCATTAATAAAATAACGATCAGAAAAAAACCAAAGGTTATGAGCATCGTTGTCATGTCGAAACCTACCTTTTATCTAATGGAGATAGGGACGATATAGGATTCATCTGTCTGAACATCGCCTTTCCATGGCCGGGACCACGATTAACGGCACTACGCTTTTCTGCATTATGAAGGCCCGCTCGATGATGACCAGCACCATGATGACCAGTTCCATGATGGTCAATGCATCCGTTTGAATGTTCCGAGCAACCACATGAATGTCCAGAACATCCACCTTTTTGTAGGTGTTTTTTTGAAGGACGACCTTGAGTTGATTCAGTTAGTTCGATCATCGAGCTACTTATCGCTGATGCCACCGGTGTTTGCTGTGCAACTTGAAACACACGAATGCCGGAACTGAGTAATTTTCCGAGCGCTCGTTCACCTATGTTGCGCACGATGACCGCATCGGTCTTCATTTTTTTAATGAGCGTGATGCTGTCTTTTTTGTCGCTACAGGATGAATTGCCACCTGCTGCTGGGTTGATTGCGTCGTGAATAAATGAATTGTCTGCATTTATGAAAGCGAATTGCTTGGCTTTCATAAAGTGGTTAGCGACGCATTCTCGGCTGTGTGGGATAGCATAAATCATTGTTCTGACTCCTTATTTTCTAGAACAAGTGCATTACCTTCTACTAGACAAGAAGCAACCTTAAATCGAGCACGATTTACGATATTGCCAAAAGTCTGCCTTGAAACTCCCATTTGATCTGCTGCTTCCTGTTGACTCAATTTTTCAAAGTCAGCGAGTCTTATCGCTTCGAATTCTTCAGCTAGTATCTCTACCTTCTTTAGTTTTCCGAGCGGTATCCCATTGGGTTTAAAGCAGCTGTGTGCAGGTCGCCCACAAATGCGACGGCATTTTTTGGGTCTGGCCATAATTTCTCCTAAAAGAGTTTCAATTAAACTATACGTCAGTTATTGGCATATGCCAATAAAAAGGTTGGGTTAATTTATAGCATATGCTATAAATTATGCATGAAAGCCGCTTTAATCACTAGGGTATAAAATGAAAAATGTTAAGCCAAATAGCCACAACAACTGTATTGCATGTGGTGAGTCGAACTTCAACTCCAACTCACTTCAATTGCAGTTTTCATCTGACTCCGAAAATAGCGTTATGACAAAGATAAAACTTGATGAATCCTACCAAGGGTATCCGAACGTGTTACATGGTGGAGTGATCAGCACCTTATTGGATGCGGCGATGACACATTGCCTGTTTGCTCGACATTTAGAAGCCATGACAGCGGAGTTGACCGTTAGGTTCATTAAACCAGTACCGATTAATCAAGAGCTAGTTGTTGTTGGAACTTGTGTTGCGGAACAAAGAGGAATGTATAAATTGACCAGTTTTATTTCACTAAATGACAATATATTGGCTCGCGCTAAGGCCAAATTTCTTCTTATAAAAGCGTAAATTATTGTAAATACCTCTCATTACCAAATACATCAGACTAGACTTATTAAGAAAATGATCCGATGGGCTTAATCAACCGTAGAATATCCAGTTGATCGATATTTCTATAAAAGGAGAAAGGTGAGTATGGATACATCAAGTCAGTTAAAAAATGATACACAAACTTTAAGGCCAATCCCACAGGAAGCTTTTGATTGGTATGATGAATACGCGCACGGTCTTATTGACCGCCGTGAATTTATGGCACGATTAGGTGGGCTTGTCGCTTTAGGTTTTACTATGACGGTATTGTCTAGTGCGTTGATACCTAATTACGCCAATGCTGAGCAAATTTCATTCAATGATCCTTTAATTAAAGCCTCTTATGTCAAATATGATTCTCCTAAAGGGCATGGAGAATGTCAGGGGTATTTGGTTGTGCCTGCAAAATTAGAGAGTAAGGCGCCTGTCGTATTGGTTATTCATGAAAATAGGGGCCTTAATCCCTATATAAAAGATGTTGCTCGACGCCTTGCAGCGCAAGGTTTTATCGCTTTTGCACCTGACGGGCTGTATCCGTTAGGTGGTTATCCGGGTAATGATGATGAAGGACGTACCATGCAAAAAGGCATGGATAAAGTGAAATTAGAAGAAGACTTTATCGCCGCCGCTCAGTTTCTGAAGTCTCATGAAATGAGCACCGGAAAGTTAGGTGCGGTTGGTTTTTGTTATGGAGGTTACATTGTCAATATGCTTGCCGCGAGCATCCCTGAGCAACTTGATGCTGGCGTTCCGTTCTATGGCACTCCTGCTGCAGAAGCGATTCGAGATAAAGTTAAAGGGCCGCTTTTACTTCAATTTGGTGAATTAGATAAACGAGTAAATGGCACATGGCCGGATTATGAGAAATCATTGATGGCGAATAAAGTGGATTACACTGCCCATATTTATAAAGGTGTTAATCACGGGTTCCACAACGATTCTACCGGTAGATATGCACCGGAAGAAGCGGAGCTTTCTTGGGCAAGGACGGTTGAATTCTTTAATCAACATTTAGCGTAATGGAAGGAGCCCTTGTTAGCCTGAAGGGCTTCGGTTTCAACGTTTGATATGTAACTGTTCTATACTTTAGACACGAAAATTAGCAACGTGTAAAAATTATGTGCGGAAGATTGAACATCATAGATGATCCGTTAGCCGAAGCCGTAAGTGAGGCGTTAGGTCTCCGTTTTTTTGCTAAAACCAACTCTGATCTTTGTCCCTCTCAACAGGTCTCTGTTGTTGGGAAAGCGGATTACTCACTGCATCAGTTTGAACTTTTGTGGGGGGTTAAACCGAGTTGGGCCAATCGTGTGATCATCAATGCTCAGGCTGAGAGTGTGGCAAGTAAACCGACGTTTGGCTCCTCATATATAAGTCACAGAGTCATTGTTCCTTGTTCCGGTTGGTATGAATGGAAAGAAGAGAAAGGAAGTAAGCAGAAATATTTGTTTTCTGATAGTGAAGACAGACCGTTTTATATGGCAGGTATCGCATTAGCGAATATCCAGAATCTGGTGACGTTAACCACTCAATCGAATCCACAGTGTGCAGCCATTCACCACAGAATGCCGTTGTTACTCAGAGACAGTGATGTGGACTCTTGGTTATATGGCTCGGTAGAGCAAGCCAATGCGTTATTGTCTCTGCCCTACCAAAGAGAGTTGAAGATAACGACGAACGAGCCGCTATCTCAACAAGGGGGTCTTTTCTAGTTACAATCGAGTCTGGTTGCCATCTTAGTACTGTCTGTCAAGGATTGGGGCAATGCGTATGCTAACAGTGGTTGCAGCGTTTTTAGGTCCGTTAACGTGTTGCAAAAATCAGCATTTTTATCTATATCTTGAGACATTATAAATACCGCCGCTTCGCCTTTGCTAAGGTTTTTATTCGGTTTGTAGACGATTTTGTAATAGGCAGAAGGAATTCTATGAGGTTCATCGGCGGCAGGTAATACCATGGCGTCTTCTGAATAAATTGGCCCACTTATCACATATAACGAGTCTCTAAACTCTGCTTTCTCTCTCACCCTGCTTTCGAGTTCTTGCCATGCATTCTGATTTAAAGCACTGGATTGGGGGGTGATATTACTTAAGTAATTTAACGTGTACCAATATTTGTTACCGGTAAAGCTGGCGAGTGGAACCTGATGCCCTCTGTCGGTTTTTAGTTGTTTATAAGCATTCTTGTAATCTTTCTCTTCTAGTGTTTCATCTTCTGAAAGCAGGGGTTGATTCTTCCAGTCCCTATTTGTGTGCGTACCAAAGTTTTGTACATCCACTTCGTAGGCAACCCAGTCGGCAAATTTTGTGGTGGGGTTTTGGGATAACGCATAAAGTCGTTCAAATATCATGGTATTGCCATCTATTTGGATTTCTGGACAACCGACAGGACAGTGTGGACTTTTTATTTTTGTTGATGAATTTGCCACAGACAAAGGCAAAGACACTAAGAAGAATAAAGCGAGATTTTTCATTATTATATTCCTAACCGTACATAGTACTGATTAGGTTAGCAGGTTGCTGTGCGGTATCAAGGTTGAGAGGTAGCGTCCAACGGTTTTTCCTGCAGTACAAATGATGAGTTAGAAGTGTTGGATTGATGATGTCGCCTGCAATTATAGGTAATGAACATTGGATGTATTTATTTGTCTTCGCAAAATTGGGCTATCTTTAAATTAAACAATTATATAGGGACGATAATATGAGTTTTGATTGGGTAGAATGGTTTGGGTATTTAGCGTCGTTAGTGGTATTGGTCTCACTTACTATGACTTCCATCATTAAGCTTAGGGTGATCAATTTTATTGGCTGTGTCTTATTTGCCATGTTCGCGTACTTTATAGACTCGTATCCTACAATGTTCATGAACATTGGTATTGCGGGCATCAATATTTATTTCTTATGGAAAATCCGAACCACTAAAGAACAATTTACCTTAATTACCGAGTCGGTTGGTTCAGAATACTTTGATTATTTTGTTTCAAGTTATAAGAGTGAAATAGAGCTTCAAGTGTCGACAACGGAGTTAAAAGGGGCTGATACGGCCTTTTACATGTTGAGAAACAACAGTATTGCTGGTGTGCTCGTGGGCAATATAAGCCCTGAAGGCGAGCTGTCAGTATTACTCGACTATGTCACACCTGAGTATCGTGATTTTAAACTGGCCCACTACTACTATGTATCGAATCCTAATGTGATTAAAGAAAGAGGAGTCAAGGTACTAAAAGCGTACGCTACAACCCCCGAGCATAAAGAGTATCTGCTTAAAGTTGGCTTCCATATAGTGGATGAAAATGAAGGAGTATATTTTAAAGAGCTTTAGGTTTGAAAAAAGCATGTTCATTGATATCTACACCATTACCTCGATATTGTTAATCAATCACTTGTCCAGATTAGTATTAAACGTTCAGTATGCGTAAAAAATGGGTTAGCGAAGGCTAACCCATGAACTGACTAAGGGGGAATTCAGTGTTGTGTGTCAGCCTCAAAATAAGGTTTATAGACATCGGCTAATGACTTGTTTTTTGCTTTTTGCTTTCTTTTTTTTGTGATTGATAGGGGCGTTTCTTGTGATTTGATTGCGTCGGCGTGTTGTTGTGCTGAATGTTGAAAGTGTGAACTTTGCTGAGCCATTTTTCTGGCTTGATTGACTCGATTGATTACATCCTGGAGCATAAGCAGTACCTCACTTCAATGAGAAATTAAATACATACTGTTCCATTTAACATTAGTCCTACTTGCTAATTTAGTCAACCCGAAATGAATAAGTGTACTCTTTGTTTTAGACTGTATTAAGCAAGGATATTCAATTGGTTATGTTGATGTATTGTGAAGATAAACACTGGTCATTAGGTATTACCTATTTATCCGAAATGAGTAAATAAACAACGTGTATAACCTAGGTTGTTTTTTATATTCCTTAGGGAATGGTTGATAATTATCGGTGAGCAAGGATAATGTTTAGCCCACTCAACTCCATAATGTGCCCGTAATGCGCCTTGATAAATTTGTTTGTAAAAGTACTGAATTAACAAAAGTTGAAGCTATAAAACGAATAAACGCGGGTGACGTTTTGGTTAATCAGTGTATTACGACGAACGAGTCGACTCAGGTGCATGAAAAAAATACGATAATGCTTAATGGTGTTGAATTAACGGCTCGTGATTTTCGCTATATTATGATGCATAAACCTGCCGGTACTATTTGTTCCAATATCGACGAAGTTTACCCATCTCTGTTTAATTATTTAGATATTGAAAAAACCACCGAGCTGCATATTGCGGGTCGCTTAGATGCGGATACAACAGGGTTGGTTTTGATTACGGATGATGGACGTTGGTCATTCAATATCACAGTGCCCACGAAGCAGTGCAACAAAGTCTATCGAGTCGGTTTGTCGCGTGTGATTTCGGATGATGTTGCCTTAACGTTTAAAAAAGGTGTGAAGCTGCAAGGTGAACAGCAATCAACGTTGCCTGCCATATTGGATGTTATTGGCCCCAAAGAGGTGCTTTTAACCATCACTGAAGGTAAGTTTCATCAGGTTAAGCGTATGTTCGCCGCCGTAGGTAACCGCGTTGTTTCGCTTCATCGTGAAGAAATTGGAGATGTTTGTTTGGATGTTCCGGTTGGACAGTGGCGTTATTTGACACACGATGAAGTTATTTCCTTTACCAAGTAAGTTAATCGGCATGAATGTACACCTAGATATTCGACGTTCTTTGCTCGTTGAACAAAAAATAGAGCGTCCTGCGAGGGCAGAACACTCTATAGAACCTTAACAGAGCGGACAGTAAAAACTGGCCATATTATCAATTAAAGAGCGTTAGCCACTTTGTCGGCGACTTCTGGAGATACCCATTTTCGCCAAATCTCAGGCTGCTCAGCCAAGAAGTACTCCATGGCACCTTCGCCATCGGCCTGATTTTC
The DNA here is from genome assembly GCF_042465995.1 of Vibrio frigidus. NCBI lineage: Bacteria > Pseudomonadati > Pseudomonadota > Gammaproteobacteria > Vibrionales > Vibrionaceae > Vibrio > Vibrio frigidus. Next base: position 82,377 of record NZ_JBCDMC010000007.1, read on the forward strand.
TTCTATCCAAGCGAGTACAGCACTCATTTCTTTATTGGTAAAGCTACGCTTATTCAGGTAATCCGTTATTTGAGGTTCGCGAGCGGCGAATGGTTCAGTGATGATCGTCGCCACTGTCGACGGTGGATACATGGTAACTTTAGGCGATTCGCAATCATCGATTGTGGTGCAACTAAGAAACTCTTCGATATCGATGCCTGAACCGAAATCGACCTTGACCATATCGTATCGACCAAAGATGGCGGTTGGAGCCCAGTAGTAACCAAACCATGCCTCTCCACGTATGTTCGCTTTGGCAAGTGAGCCTGATAGTCCCGCACTTGACCCTGGATCAATGAGGTCAAAGCCGGCTTCATCCAGTTTTAGAGCTCGAAACAGATTGGTTGCCGAAATTTGGCAGTTCCAACCAGCAGGACAGCCATAAAATGCTGAAGCATCAGGGTTTTCTGGATGCTTAAATAATTTAGCGTGCTTGATCACACCCTCAATAGTCGCCATCTCTGGGTATTTGTCCACCATGAACTTAGGGACCCAAAAGCCTTCTTCACCACCATCGCTCAATGAAGCACCACCATAACGTATCCGTTTGTCGGCGACACCTTGGTCTAACAGTTTTTTAGTCGCATTCGTCCACATTTCAGGGGCAATATCGGGCTCACCTTTCTCGAGCATCGAAGTACTGGTTGGTGTGGTGTCTCCCGGGACTAATGATGCCTCGCAACCAAAACCTTTCTCAAGAATAAAACGGTCGACGCTCGCCATAAAGCTCGCAGACGTCCAGTTCATATCTGCAATAGTTACTTCTCCACACCCTTCATCGGCCTGTACCGAGTGGCTCACGACAAATAGCAAGGCTAGTAGTCTGATTTTCATTTCTCTCTCCATTTAGTGAAATACGTCCATGTTTCGGCCGATAGAATACATAAAATATACTTAGAGCTCAATCAATTACTTTACTAATGATTAATTGATAAGAGAAAAGAGTAAAGTGTCACGAAGTGCATAATGTAGACGTTAACCCAGTAAAATAGGTGCTTTTTGCCGATATTCGCCCACCTTTACAGGGGCGCGATTAGTAGCTCATCTTAATTGTTAAATGATGTAACATTATTTTAATTAGAGTACTAAGTATTTTGCGGAGGATTGTGATAGGTTGCCATTTCTTTTTGTGTAGATTCGTAACCGGTACGGTAGAATTTCTGCTAATAAGGCTGAATCAGTAAGAGATCTTTACCGAACGATACGCATCAATGATGGGCTGAACATCGGTTGTGTTGCCCTGTTGAATTCGGCTGTAATGGTTAAGCGTTTTATTTAAGTAATTTTCAGCTATTGCAGCTTGATTCGATGATTCAGGTTGCCAAATTTTTTCGCCAACCGGACCAATTTTCATGTTTTCTTGTTTCGTTGACGAAACCAAAATAACTTCATAGAAGCGTTGGTTATCTTCAACGAGAACTTCGTGTTTCAATCGATAATCAAGCTCAATTAGCTTTTGACGTAATGCAAATTGGTGATGAACAGGACAGAGTAAAAAATCAATATCTAAACCTGAATGCTTCTGATGAATTGCATCGATGAACTTGATCATCAAATCACCGCCAACGCCAGCAATGATAATTAGAGGCTTCCCTTCATATTGCTCTAAAGGTAGCTCGGCGACGTCAAGACAGTGAGTCTCCCATGCTGAACTTGAGTAAAAACGATGAAGCTTACCGTTTAATTCAGCCATTAGTTCGGGCACTATATCAACAAAATGGATCGTTGATCTGACCTGTCGAGACAATAAAGCTGCACCAAGAAAACCGTGATCACAGCAGCAATCCCAAACGTGGGCATAGCCCGATGCCACCATTTGTTCTATTTGTATTAATCTCTTACTGAGCTTCAAGGAAACCACCTACTAACGGTTAAAAACGAGCGCATTGTAATGGTTTTCTTACGTTTAGCGAAGTAGGTTAACCGAGTTTATTATGCTGCCTATCTTTTCTTTACGCTGATGTATGGTTTATCAAATTATGGTGCCGTTTAAACCTTAAATAGTGTTAATATTTTTGTGGCTGAGGGGTGATTTGTCACTCTCACACTACATCACATATGTTACCAATAATAAGGACATCTGAGTGCAAAAGCGTTTTATTGATGGATCGACCCTGTATCGCCAACACCGTTTTACATTGCCGCTTAATTATCAAGATGATGAGGGTGAACAGATTCAGGTGTTCGCCCGTGAGCTTGTTGATTTAGCCAAAGATAACGACGATCTTCCTTGGTTGGTTTACTTTCAAGGTGGTCCTGGTTTTCCGTCACCACGGGTAAGCGGTGAGTCGGGTTGGTTAAAACGTGCACTTCAAGACTATCGCGTTCTTTTGTTAGATCAACGAGGTACAGGTAACAGCTCAGTGGTTAATCAAGAATCTCTCGCGCACCTGTCTGCTGATAAGCAAGCCGAATACCTTTCTCACTTTAGAGCCGATAATATCGTACGCGACGCAGAAGCGATTCGTGAACAGTTTGGTATCGAACAATGGGCCACATTAGGGCAGAGCTTTGGTGGTTTCTGTACGTTGTCTTACCTATCGTTATTTCCACAAAGCTTACTCCGCTGTTATGTGACAGGCGGAATTCCTTCGATTTATCGACATGCCGATGATGTTTATATGGCGACCTATAAGAGGGTAACGGATAAGAATAACGCGTTCTTTGCTCAGTTCCCGCAAGCCCAAGACATGTGCCGTGATATTGCCCAATACTTACTTGAAAACCAAGTGACATTGCCGAATGGTCAACACTTTACCGTTGAACAGTTTCAGCTAATTGGAATCAATCTTGGGCGTGGTGGGGCAAATCTACCGCTCTATTTCACGCTAGAAAGTGCCTTTATTGAGGTGAACGGCGACAAACAACTAAGCTACGGTTTTTTGAGCCAAATGCAGCAAGAACAGAGCTATCTCACCAATCCCATATACGCTATTCTGCATGAATCTATCTACTGCCAAGGTTTTGCATCAAACTGGTCAGCGCATCGCGTTCGTGAACATTATTCTCAGTTTAACTATCGAATAGGGGAAAGGTTCTGCTTCACTGGAGAGATGGTATACCCATGGATGTTTCGTCAGCTAAAGACATTAGAACCACTACGCGAAGCCGCCGAGATGTTAGCAGAGAAAGAAGATTGGGGAGATCTGTATAATGCTGAGACGCTGAGTAAAAATAGAGTACCTGTCGCTTGTGCTGCCTATGCAGATGATATGTATGTTGAGCTTGATTACACCCGCGAGACATTGGAGAATATTTCGATGTCTAAGGTATGGATTACCAATGAATATGAACACAATGGTCTCGGTGTCGACGGTGAAAACATCCTTGACCGTTTAATCACCATGGCGAATGCGTTAGACAACCTACCCAAATAGTCCATGCATTTTCAAGAAAAATAGCTCAACGGGAAAAACGATGACAAAGAAAGTAGTGCAGTTTGAATACGAGAAAGAAACAAAGAATAGTGTTCGCTATAAGGAAGTTCCTGATGAAGGAACCGCGCCTATTCTGGGTTCTCTGTATGTTCAGAAATGGTTTGCTGGTAATAGTAAATCGTTAGAGATAACCATTGATAAAAAAGACGACTGACAACCAATAAGGGAAGGCACACGGACGTTTTACGATCCGTAAGTACTTTCCCTTATTCAAACTAGAACGGTTGCTTCTTAGTTGTCACCGTTTACGGGCAATAAAGCGTTTATGCTCGACGGTTCTTAAGCATATCCAGTGCAACTGCTTCTGCGATTTTGATACCATCAATACCAGCAGACAGAATGCCACCAGCGTAGCCAGCGCCTTCACCACCAGGATACAAACCTTGAGTATTAATGCTTTGGAAATCAGCACCCCGTTTGATTTGCACCGGTGATGAAGTACGTGTTTCAACACCGGTTAGCATTGCGTCTTTACTATCAAACCCGCGAATCTTCTTAGCAAATGCAGGCAGAGCCTCGCGAATCGCGTCAATGGCAAAGTCTGGTAACGCATCGCTTAGATCCGTCATTTTTACGTTCGGCTTATAGGATGGCTCAATCGCTTCGAAAGGCAAGCCTTGACCAGCCGCTAAGAAGTCACCCACCATTTGTGCTGGTGCGTCGTAGTTACTTCCGCCCATCACATAGGCATTACGTTCAAGCTTACGTTGCAATGCTACGCCCTGTAGAGGGTCGTTGTTAAAGTCCTCAGGCGAAATACCGACCACTATCGCGCTGTTTGCATTACGCTCGCTACGAGAGTATTGACTCATACCATTCGTGACAACCGCATGCTCTTCGGACGTCGCAGCGACCACAACGCCACCGGGACACATACAGAAGCTATATACCGAACGACCATTTTTACAATGATGCACAAGTTTGTAATCTGCGGCCCCTAGAATTGGATGCCCAGCATTTTTGCCAAACCGAGCTTGGTCAATCATTGCTTGTTTGTGTTCGATACGAAATCCGATTGAGAAAGACTGCGCTTCCATATGCACGCCTTTGTCATGCAGCATCTGGAACGTATCTCGGGCACTATGACCGATAGCCGCAACAACATGTTGACTGTTGATCACTTCGCCACCGTTTAACGTTACACCCGTAACGTGCTGATCGTCACCAGTGCCTTCAATGTTTATCTCTTCTACGCGTGTTTCAAAGCGAATATCGCCGCCGAGTTCAATGATGTTCGTGCGCATCTTCTCGACCATGGTCACCAATTTGTACGTACCAATATGCGGTTTGCTTACGTAAATAATTTCTTCTGGTGCGCCAGCAAGAACAAATTCGTTTTTAACTTTTAGGCCAAGAAAACCGGGATCTTTTACTTGGCTATATAATTTCCCGTCAGAAAACGTACCCGCGCCACCTTCACCAAATTGAACATTAGATTCCGTATTCAATTCGCTAGTACGCCAAAATCGGAAGGTGTCTTTCGCACGTTCGTGTACGGATTTACCTCGCTCCAATACAATGGGCTTAAAGCCCATTTGAGCCAAGATTAACGCCACAAATAAACCACATGGACCCATTCCGATCACGATAGGACGTTCAGTTAAATCAGCGGGTGCGCTAGCAACATATTTGTATTCGGTATCGGGAGAAATTCGCACGTTTTGATTTTGCTCAAACCTTGCTAATAGCTGTGCTTCATCCACCTCTTTTAGCGTTATATCTAAGGTGTAAATTAGGGTGATTTGATTCTTTTTCCGGGCGTCATAACCACGTTTAAATACATGGATATCAACCAACTGTTGCTCAGATAGTGACAGCGTCTCTAAAACATAATCCTGTAACGCATTTTCACTGTGATCTAGCGGTAATTTTACTTGGTTGAGACGTATCATGATTCACCTGATAATTGGCCGAAAAAATAATCGCGTAGTCTACGTGATCTCTCTCAAAAATGTAATAAACATTATCACGTCAAAACAACAATCCTTAGGTAACACGTCACTATTTTTTAGGTGGTTGGCCATATGTTTTAAATTTTTCCTGCATCAGTGTCATCTCATCTCGATCTAGGATCACAGGGGCACCAAAGCTTGAGGCAATACAATGAATCTTGGCGCAGTGCTCAATCTCTTCAGCAATCTGGAATGCGGCGTCTAAGGTTCCCGATCCGGTAAGTAAACCATGATTGGCCAGCAAGACGGCTCGACGATCTTGCATCGCTTCAAAAGCAGATTCGGCTAGTTCTTGAGTACCAAAAGTTTGGTATTGCGCGCAACGAACATTATAGCCTGAAAAGGCGACCAGATAATTTGAAGCGGGAAGTGACTGTCTCAAGGTTGCAATGGCGGTACAGTAAGTGGAGTGAGTGTGAACCACAGCATTGATATCTTCTCGGCGATCATAGAATATTTTATGCATACCCCATTCGCTTGATGGTTTGCGAATCGAATCAATACAGTTTCCATCCATATCCATGATAACGACATCTTCCGGTTTGGCTGCAAAGTAATCGACACCACTTGGACTGATTGCGATTAAATTCTGTTCTCTGTTATATATCGAAACATTGCCGCCGGTACCAACGGTAAGGTTATGGTTTACGAGCTTTTTGCACGTTTCGACAATGTCGATTCTCTCTTTTTCAAGTAGCATGTTCTTTTCCTATACTGGAGTATGTTGATTTTTCGAGGTCATGAGGTAGTAATTCAACGAATTCAATGGGTGTTGATAAGTGGGTTAATGCCTTATCAACACCGAAGGGAAATATGAATTGGACGGCGTGTTATCGGTCCATGATGTCTGCAAACATCGCCTTTAAAGCTTCGTTATTAGCTTTGCATACGCCCTTTTCGGTAATCAAACCGGTGACCATTTCTGCAGGTGTTACATCGAATGCATAATTGCCACATTCTGTACCTGTCGGTGCAGTATTGACAAAGCTGCGTTGCCCATTTGCGTCAATACCTTGCACATGAGATTGTTCTTTACCATTGCGCTGCTCAATCGGTATTTCTTTAACTCCGTCCCATACGCTAGGATCGATAGTTGGCGATGGCAGTGCCACATAGAAAGGCACATTATTGGCCTGTGCAGCGAGTGCTTTTAGATAGGTACCGATCTTATTGCACACATCACCGCGAGCCGTCACACGGTCAGTACCCACAATGACCATATCCACTTCACCATGCTGCATTAGATGTCCACCGGCATTGTCGGCAATTAGGGTATGCGGGACACCGTGACCACCCAGCTCAAAAGAGGTCAACGCACCTTGGTTTCTTGGGCGAGTTTCATCAACCCACACATGGATATTAATGCCTTCATCATGCGCCAAGTACATTGGTGCTAGTGCCGTACCCCAATCAACGGTTGCGAGCCAACCCGCGTTGCAATGGGTCAGGATGTTAACGGCTTCTCCGGGGGCTTTATTTGCGGCGAGTTCGCGGATGATCTCTAAACCGTGTAGGCCAATGCTGTGGTTTATTTCCGCGTCCTCATCACAGATGATGGCGGATTCTTCATAGGCCACTTGTACACGATCCTGCGGCGGAGTTTGTCGTAAACGCTGGCAGATTCGGTCCAGTGCCCATTGTAGATTAATCGCGGTCGGGCGAGTTTTTACCAACGTTTGATAGGCGGATTCTATTGCCTTATCACTGTTATCGACAGACATGGCAAAGGCCATACCGTAAGCTCCCACACAACCGATCAAAGGTGCGCCACGTACTTTCATTGAAATAATGGCCTCTGCGGCTTGTTCCATGGTGGAAAGCGTCAGAATTTCAAACTCATAAGGTAATTTTTCTTGATTAAAGATATGGATGTTTTTGTTATCCGTTGCCTGCCAAATAGAGCGATAATGTTTGCCGTCAATTTTCATATTATTTATTTAACCTAATCTGTGTAGAGTCACCAAAGGCATTCACTCTGGTGGTCTCTGGAACGAATTAATAGCCATTGGAACTATTAATAGTCATTGGAATTATTAATAGATGGTGCCGCTTATGAGCGCACTTAAAGCTCGACTGCCGTGTCGAGTGCCAGTTCAATCATTTGATGAAGCGACAATTCACGTTCTTCAATTGTGAGCATGCCACCATTTTTAATGTGATCGGTTGTGGTCAATATGCCTAATGCCTTGGCACCGAGTTCCGAAGCGACGGCATAGAGTCCTGCAACTTCCATCTCGACACCTATGATGCCGTATGTTTCAAGTACTTCGAAAATATCTGGATTTGGACCGTAGAAAAGATCACAGGTGAATAGGTTACCCACTTTGACGTTTAGATCTTGCTTACGTGCTGTGTTAACGGCGGTTTCTAATAAGTGATAGTCAGCGATGGCAGCAAAGTCGTGCCCTTTGAATCGTTCACGGTTAGCTTTAGAGTCTGTGCTTGCACCCATCGCAATAACAATATCCATCAATTGAATATCATCTCTAACTGAGCCACAAGAACCGATGCGGATTAGGTTCTTAACACCAAAGTCTTTTATTAATTCATAGGCATACATAGAAATTGAGGGAATACCCATGCCATGAGACATTATCGATAAACGTTTCCCTTTATATATGCCGGTATAACCCAACATATTGCGTACTTTGTTTACCTCAACAGCATCTGTTAGGTAGGTTTCTGCAATGTACTTTGCTCGTAGAGGGTCGCCAGGCATGATGACTGTTTCTGCAAAATCATTAGGGTTGGCTTTAATTGCTAGCGCCATATTTTTTCACCTTATATACGTTATTTTCTCCATTGTTAAATTTAGTGGCGGTTAGTTTAGTGACATATATCACATCTAAAACTGGAATAGATATTGGTAGGTATCTCGTTATCTTTATGAGTTGAAATTATAATTTTTTTGTCGTTAATATAAGATGTTGTTGATTTATGGATAACAAGCTATTGGTGTCAGGCTAAAGGGTAGTAAAATGAGCTATTCATCACGTAATTATTCATGCTAGTTATGAGAAAGTCATCTCCAGTATGAACCTAATTAATGGAAAAAATTATGGAACTAGTTATTAGTATTGTAGGAATTGTCGCCTTGTTTGGTGTCGCTTATTTGCTGTCTGAAAATAAGAAGGCCATCAACTTTAGAACGGTTGGATTCGCATTTGGTATCCAATTAGCCCTTGGTGGTCTTATCTTGTACTCATCGATTGGGCAAGACATCATCTTGTCTATGGCCAACGGCGTTTCAGCGGTGATTGGTTACAGTAATGATGGGATAAGTTTTTTATTTGGTGGGCTTGTTAGCGACAAAATGTACGAACTGTTTGGTAGTGGCGGTTTTGTCATTGCTTTTAAGGTTTTGCCAATTATCGTGTTCTTTTCTTCTTTATCCGCCGTTCTGTACCACCTTGGCATTATGCAGTTTGTCGTCAAATGGATAGGTGGAGCACTGCAAAAACTTCTTAAAACCAGCAAAGCTGAGTCAATGTCTGCCACTGCAAACATTTTCTTAGGAGTGACAGAGGCACCTCTTCTTATTAAACCCTATTTGCCTACTATGACACGCTCAGAGCTATTCGCGGTAATGTGCGGTGGTTTAGCCTCTATCGCAGGCACCATGTTAGCGAGCTATGCACAGCTGGGTGTGAGAATGGAATATCTGTTAGCTGCTTCTTTTATGGCGGCACCGGGTGGATTGCTATTTGCAAAAATACTGATACCTGAGACAGACAAAGTAAATGATGTAAACCCAGAGAAAGCGGAAGAAAATCAGACGCTAAATATCATTGATGCTGCGGCAACAGGGGCTTCTAACGGCGTGAAGTTGGCGATCGAAGTGGGTGGTATGTTGTTAGCATTTGTTGGCTTAGTCGCGTTGTTTAATGGATTGTTAGGCGGCGCGGGCAGTTGGGTTGGGTTTGATAACCTAAGCTTGCAACTGATCTTGGGTTATTTGTTTTCTCCTATCGCGTGGTTAATGGGGGTTCCTTGGAATGAAGCAACGTTAGCGGGTTCATTCATTGGTCAAAAGATAGTGATTAATGAATTCTTTGCCTACATTAACTTAGCACCATATCTGAGTGGTGACGCCATCGTCGGGGCAACGGGTATGCCGATGACGGAACGCACCCAGGTGATCATCTCCTTTGCATTATGTGGTTTTGCTAACATAGGAACGGTAGCAATAGCCATTGGTGGGATTGGTGGAATGATCGCAGAGCGTCGTTCAGAAATAGCCTCTTTAGGTTTTAAGGCGCTTGCTGCGGGTATTTTGTCGAACCTAATGGGGGCGACGATAGCCGGAATATTTTTTGGCCTAGGTTAACCAAATAAATAGCTAGAATGAAATTGTCTGATTAACGTTAAATGAAATTAGAGGTCAAATTATGGATACGAAACTTCCAAAAGTCGTGCTTCATGAACATATTGAAGGCACAGTGACACCAAAAATGGCGCTTGTTTTAGCGGAAAAATACAGTGTTACCCTGCCAGCGAACTTTATTTACCAAGAGGGTAAATATAGCCGTAGTGAATTTCCAAATGGTCGTTACAATTATAATGAATCTGATTTTGGTGCCTTTGTTACCACCTATGATACTGTCGCGGCTTTAGTGCGAGCGCCAGAAGATTACTATTTGATTGTTAAGGATTACTTGTCTCGTAATGCTGAGAAAGGCTTGGTTTACTGCGAGATTATTACATCAGCATTCCATCTGTGTTACACCGAACAAGAGGATGGTTCAGGTGAACTCGATAGCGAGAAATATCATCAAATCATGGACGCAGTAGAACGTGCAATTGCCGAGGTAAAAGCGTTATATGGTACTGAAACGCGACTACAAGCGTGTGGGGTTCGCCACTTGAGCCTAAAACACCTAAATTTGAGTGCGGATTTTATCCAACAGCAACCAAGAACAGTCATCACTGGCTTTAATATTGCTGGCAACGAATTAGCGGGGACGTTTTCTGACTTTACCTATGTACATGAGTTGGTCGATCAAATCCCGTTGGATAAATCCTACCATGCTGGTGAAATATGCGGGCCAGATAGTATTCGTCAGGCATTGAAGTATGGTGCAAAACGTATCGGTCATGGCATCGCGGCAATCAAAGATGAGGCATTAATAGAAACACTTATTTGTGACAATATTACCCTTGAAATTGCCCCTACGAGTAATCGAATACTGGTCTCTGAATTGAATCAGTCTCTTGAGCATCATCCGCTGCGTAAGTTGTATGAAAAAGGCGTACGTCTTTCTATTAATACCGATGATGCTGGGTTATTTGGAACCGACATTGGAAAGGAATACCATATTGCAGAAACACAATTTGGTTTCACAAAAGTCGAGCTGTTAGATGTCACCTTATGTGCACTTGAAGCGGCGTTTGTAGAGAATGATGTTAGGGATAGGCTGATTAAGCAAACTTATCGGGAAATGAAGGAGCAAGATTGGCAGGATCTTACGGCTCTGTGCACTGCGTTACCACAAGGTGCATTACAGAAACGTTTGGCTAATCGTCTTCAGTTTCGCCCCTAAGGATAGGAGTCTATTGTGTTAAATGAAGTTTTGTTGGCCGTAACATCAGGCTTGATCGTCGGTATTTTTTTTACAGCAGTAAAGCTACCCATTCCCGCTCCACCGGTGTTGTCCGGCGTCATGGGGATTGTGGGCGTATATGTAGGTTCTATTATTTATACCAAATATATAAGTGTGCTTTTTTCCTGAGCAAGGGCTAGGTTAAGTATCAAAACGATTTAATCTTAGATTGAATCGAATTCTATAAAAAGGGAATACTGACCTAGGTGAGTATTCCCTTTTGACTATATGATTTCTGTAGCTCAAACCTTGTTGATGATAGGTATCTTGTTCATAATGTTTTCACACCAATCTGGACAAATAACTGATCAACAATATAGTTGCAATGGAGCCGACATTAATGGGCAGCGTAACCCATGGCTAAGCGTATAAGAATTCTTGAGTGGTTGGTGGGATGACATTGATACTGATCACAAACGTACTTAGCTTGGTATAATGTAATAATTAAGGTTGCAAAGGGGAATTTAATCAGTGGAAGAGGATCTCAAAATGGTGTTTCCCGAACCGTACAACGGAATTCAAGTTAACTACTGTGTTTCAACAGGGTGTGAGAATTTTGGTCAAAGCGACCCCAGTTTGTATCAAACGGTGCATAACACCAAAGCCCTGAATATTTATCACTGTCCAAAATGTGGCGCTTATCCGCAGGTTATTAATAATCGTTCCGTTTACCAAACTATTGAGCATCAAAAACGATATCATGCATTATCTCTTACCTCTTGCCCAAACCGTGAATGTTCCTCTAAATCGCTTGCAGTACATGCGTTTCCGGAACGCTATAGAGCATTTGGCAAGACCAATTCACTGAAGCAGCGCTATCAATGTCGATGCTGTGAGACTGTTTTTACCGACCAACTTTCGTGTATGAATCCACATAGTGAGGCGCAAAACGCGATATTTTACGGCATGATGTATTCGTTCGGTGTACGTAATATTTGCCAGAAGCTAAATATTACCGCTAAAGCATTTTATAAGTTGCAGCATGGCATGGTCGATAGGCTCAAATATATTGCGCATGTCAAAGAAGAATCGTTTTATAACAAAGTAGAAAAATGCAATGTATCAACAAGCTATGAGTTTTTGGGCGAGCAACAAGCGGCCATGATCATTGCAACAACGCATACAGAAAGTGGTTATGTTTTGGCATTTGATACGAATTTCACAACGGACATGGAACCGGAGTGCTTGCTTGCCGTTGAACCTAGCCTGTCGACTCGCTCACCTGTTGAACTCCCTGAGAAGGGCGATTTGATAATGAGCATTACGGCGCAATATGAAGCCATCATGTCGAGAAAGAACTACCTAGATCCAACCAGCAATGACCGACCAGTAATGCACTCCTATAAAGGCCATTTAGCCTTGCCATATTTAGCCAGTTTTGCACATGCATTGGTACTAAGAAAAAAGCTGCAACACAAATCTCATCGTTACTACTTTGTTGAACAAGATACGATGTTGAGAAATGCCTTTATGAATGCATCTTTGCAAGATTTATTGCGTTCAGAAGACCACCTATTTTATTTTCGAGAAAGCGCCCCTAAAATGACGTGGTTCAATGAGAACAAACTTAATATTCGTCATATAGGCTGGTGGCAAGATAAATGGGGCTTTCTGTCCGAAGGGGATAAAACCAAGGGTGCTTGCCATATTAAAGGGCAAGGCTTGTCAGTCGAGCAGTGGGAAAAGCTATTACAAGAGACGAGTTTGGATAGGGTTCAGCACTATCTTGATGCCGCTAAGGCTTTCTTCCAAGGTTTAGGGACAACACTTAACGAACAATCGATTAACGATTGGCTGCATGTCTTTACCGGTTACTATAATTTTTGCTGGCCGCATCGCGATGGTAAAACGCCTGCGCAGTTACTCGGTTTTTTTGACCGGCCTATGACCTTAGGTGAGCTATTAAACGGCTATAAATTGAATTAGGGCCTAGACGGGGTCTAGACCCTTTTAGCATTAAGGTGCTTACTTAAATTCACCTAACATGTAACGGTAGAATGATGGGTTAACCCATACTTTTGTTGCCACAACATCGTAGTTTTCAGCCATCGCACGTACTTGTTTTTCTTGGTCTTTTGCTTTCTCTGGCAGAGACATTAGGTCGGCTTGATAATGATCTATTATCACGCGATTTTCAGTTAATATTTTGTAGTCTGCCATTTCAGTATATGAACGATAGAACGGCTGCCACCATGATTCAAAAAGTAGACCTTTTTCATCAGCACTGTCTTTTTTTGCATACTGATTGATCAAATCCATAAAGCTTTCTTTACGTTTTTGTGTTTGAAATTCAAAGTCTAAATTATACTCTTTAACCACAGAAACCATTTTGCCACTTTCAAGTGTTGTTACTGGGTAGGTTGGCTCGCCCCACTCTGGAAGATATAAAAATGCAGACGATTTTGGTGTGAGTTGTACTTTTGGATCAAAACCTTCACTCTTCATTAGATACAGTAATTGGATGGCGTGCTGGATATTATTGTGGCCGTATCGGATCATCAAACTTTGATTAAAATTTGATTCATCTAGCGTGTCGACAACGTTATAGCCGGTAGTCAGGCCATTATCGATGAAACTGTTCAGCAAGCTCAGTGTTTTTTTGTCATCAATCACCTTGGAATTGTTCCAAGTTTTGCTTACGCGCTCGACGATGTTTTTGTCGGAAACATTACCAATATAGCGTTCAGACTGATCGTTTTGATCCGCAACAAAATGATTAAGCTTGTCAGAAAGTGTTTTTGCTTGACCCAAATCGCTTGGGGTGATTACGCTCATATCAATGAGTAAAGCATCCGCTTGTGTTGCATCACTTATGCCGGTTACTTTTACTATTTTTTCTTGGCTATACGTCAGTGCTAACTCACTAAGGTTAAGTGCTTCTACCGCTTTTCCTGTCGTCATATCACTTGCATGTGATGCCAAAGGAAACAGAGCCAAGATGATTGCTGTTCTGATTAACTTCATTGTTATTCCTCATATTCATGTAGGGATTATTATTAAGGCTGAATTGACAGCTTTAAGATTGCACCCATTTTGAGTACTAACCTTTATTGATAATGTGATGAATGACATCAATTTAGTTAAAAAGAAGCTTGTGGTAGGGGTGGTTGCTTACATGTAATTTTTGGTCATTATTTGCGTAATTATATGTCATTAAACAACTCAAATGGATAACGAAATAAATATAATTTTTTCAGTATTTAGGACGATCTATTGAGTCATTGACACCTATCGACCATCATCATATGTATTTAAATAATCAGCGATGATATCACCGTGACAATCGTCTGGTTTACAGAAACAACCAAGTCGCTTCCCTGCAAGCGTCAACATACTTATTTTGGTGATGTTCAAAAAATTGTCGTAATCAAAATCATATTTATACTTTCTTAAAACCTCGTTACGATCATCACCACCAGCACCAATAGGGTATGGATTCCCCCATGGAGATCCTCGACCAATATATTCAAACTGCTCGGTGCTTTGCCTTCCGTTATAGACAGGATCTCTTGTTACGTTGACAACCCGAGTAATCTTAATTCTTTGCACACTCGTTTTGACAAAGCCTTGTCGTAAGGCTTTTACTTCATCAACAAACTCTTCTCCATCGCTAAATACAATGGCGTGAGTTATGTTGTGCAACGCTTTGGTTAGTGGTTGTTCAATTTGTTCGTATGCGAGGTTATGTTGCTTTGTATACTGGGCACCAAATTCATTATGGTCATCGGTAAAAATAAGTTGTGGGGACACCAAGTTTTCGAGCAGCATAGACAACTTTCTACTGAACTTTGAGTAGCTTTTGAATAAAGTTGGATAGAGAACAAGAACACAATTCATATCTGGTAATTATATTAAATTCATGCCCATTTTGTAATACGCCACGTCACTTTTATAGAAACGTTCCCCCTGCGAAAGCATACCGAAACGCGCGTAAAAACTTAATGCTGACTCTCTTGCATCACACCAAAAATATTGGATGTGGTGCGTTCTCAGATAAGCGATCACTTCTTTCAACACTGCCGTTCCGATGCCCAGTCCTTGGAATTGAAACTCCGTCGCATACTTGCGTAAACGGGCCTTATCGCCGTCGACATATACAGAGGCAACACAAACGAGCTCTTCATTTATAAAAGCCCCAAAGTGAAGGCCATCTGCATCTCCTTCCACATAACAAAATTCGGGCGGCTTATCTGGCCATAAAACTCGATGACGAACAGGAATGGTTTGTGTCCAGTCGATTTGACGAATATCCATTGCGCCTACTTCCTTCACTATTTATCGCGTTATTTAGACGGTCATACGCCGTGTTTCTCGTTCAGATAGTGCCAATTTTCACGCGCCATTACAATCAAGGTACGAGTAGTCTCATTGCTTTGATTAGCAGATTAAAATGATTTGATGGTTTGTTGGTGTTATGACGGTTGAACGCGGAAGAAACTCTCTTTCAAACAGTATTGGTATGTTATATCGTGCAGCACAAACAGATTAGTTGACGTTATGGTAAGCGCCAAAACGTAATCTATAGAGCCTACAATTTTTCGGCTCTATAGATTACTCAGATGAGGTACAAATACGACCTAACTGTAAAAAGCTTCGACAACGCCTTTTAGCTTAATCAAAATGGGTTGTCCACGACGGTCTACCGCTTTAGGTGATGGGATTTTCACCCAACCTTCACTGATGCAATATTCCTCAACATCAAAGCGCTCTTTGCCGTTAAGTCGAATACCAATTTTGTGCTCGAAACATTCGGCCACATGATGTGGGCTGCGAGGATTGCCCGAAAGGTGGTCTGGTAAAGCGGGTTGCGATGTAGTGTCATTCATGTTCGAGGTCTGCAATAAATAAAAAGTTGCGCCATTGTAGACAATGTAGACCTAACGCTCAAGAGCTGTAATAGAGGTTAGAGGCACAATGTTAATCCAAAAATTCTTAATACAAGATTCACGAATATCGAAAAAGTTAATAAAGACAGTCAGCGTATAACTAAGTGTGTTCATACTGTGTCTGTTTTGTCAGATTTTTCGTTTAGATTGGACGATGTCTGGTTTTGAAAAACGAGCACACCGTAATGGTTTTCTTGTCTTTAGCGACGTCGTTTAATCTGGTCTATTATATTGCCTGTCGTATTCGATTTTGTTTTGGTACGGGTTATCGATCCATTGTTGGCTTTGTCGCGTTCAAGGTTATTTACTTTTCAAGCTAATGCGCTTCGAATGCTTAATGTTCTATATGCGACTTAAGTGATATGATTGACTGTAATTTATACAACAATGCGATCAAGTAGTCGCATTTTTTTTGAGTATTTTAAAATTTTATTGATTGCTACGGATAGAGAAGGCTTGTTAGATGGATTTGAAAAATCGATATTTTACGGTGCTAGACGCTTTGCCAGATCATGTATTTATTTTCTCTGAGTCCGGTATTTATATCGATGTTTATGGTGGCGATGATAATGCTACCGGTTTTGACTGCAAGCCATTTATTGGACGGTCACTTTATGATGTTGCGCCTCCCGACATGGCCAAAGAGTTTCATTCCCACATAGTAGCGGCTTTGGAGTCGAACAAAACTCAGCTTGCCCATTATAAGTTTGATAAGCAGGATATGATTGACCTACCAGAGCATGTCCCGTCTCCACAAGAGATCTGGTTTGAAGGTATTATTAAGCCTCTTCCATTAATAGAAAACGGTGAGCGTACCGTTGTGTGGATAGCCAAAAATATCACGAAACGCCATCTACTAGAGCAACGATTAAAGGTGTTATCAGAGATCGACGATTTAACGGGTATTGCCAATCGACGATCATTTACTAACGCATTAACAACGTCTTTAAATGAGTACCAATCACGTGGCCGAAGCTTTTCACTTATCATGTTAGACATCGATCGCTTTAAACGTATTAATGACACATTAGGGCATTCTTATGGCGATGATGCTATTCAGTATGCTGTAAAAGTGCTTAAAGCTGAGTTAAACGAATCGGACTGTTTTGGACGAATTGGTGGTGAGGAATTTGCCATTATTCTCAATGATATTGACTTAGAAGATGCCACTATCATTGCTGAAAAGCTAAGAGATAAGCTGGAAAAAAGCAGGTTTATGGCGGATGAGTACGAAATAAACCTTACGATAAGTATCGGTGTCACGCAGGTCATTAAAACCGATAGCGATGTGAAAAATATATTGGCGAGAGCAGATAAAGCCATGTACCACTCCAAGAATACCGGGAGAAATAAGGTCAGTATTTATTCCCTTGAGATTGATAAAAATAATTTTTTATCAACTGGATGAACCTCAAACATTTTATGGTTATGCAAAAATAGAGAAGATGGTCAAATGAAAGCCTAAGTGACGAATTAGAAGGGAGTGTTAGTGAACTCATCAAAAAGTACAGGTTTGGAACTTCCTCTCCAACGAGGGCCGTTCCAAAATAATGGGGCAACACCTTGGTATTGTGAACTTGGTATCGGCTCCCCCAGTCAAAAGCTCAAAATATGTTTTGATACAGGGAGCAACTTCAATTGGGTAACGTCTAGTTTATGTGCAGAAGATAGTTGTAAGCATTACGCCGATTCTCGATTCAACATGTCCGCTTCTTCAACCTTTGAATGGATCAGTACAAAAGAACAATCTGTGAGTTTTGGTCCCTGGGGAACCATGGAAGTTGAAACAGGAAGCGACAGATTGTCGTTTCCGCACGTTACTCATGCTTACGAATTTTTTACCGATCTATTCCTTGCTAAAGCGTATTCAGGCTCACAGTTTGAAGAGTTGGATTGGGATGGTGGAATAGGATTACCTAGCAGCCAGAATAGCTCGATGAATCAGGTGAATAACGCGTCTCCTTTCCGTTTCCATTATTCTGCGAATGATAATGGGTCCCAACCGAAATTTGATTTCTTTTTACAGCTTGTACAAATGGGGCTAGTCAGTGAGAAAACGCCTTATATCTCATTCCTGACTGAATCTGTCGGCGTAAATGATGCCATTGGGAGCATCGGTTTTGGCCGGTTAGACAAGTCGTATGCGTCTTCTCGAGAGTATATATATCTGCCTTGGTCATGCTATCAAAAAGAGGCCAGTTACCTGTGGAGCTCATCGGGTGCATCAGTAAGCGTAGCGGGTAAACCTGTCGGGACAGATATGTTTTTCTCACTCGATAGTGGTTCATCACAGTTCAAAGGCGATGAACGAGTGTTATCTCAACTGTTCGATCTAACGAAAGACAACAACCCCGTTGTGTCCATTTCGTTATCTGATGAAACTGGTCAAGAGTACGGCAGCTTTGAAATTACCAGTGATATCTATAAGTGTGAGATTGAAGCAGGCGAGAAAAAGGGTCAAATAGTGTCTCAATTTCAAGGCCTTTCGGGTGCAGACAACATGCTATTGGTTGGGTCGGTACTGATGGATCACCTGTACACTGTTTATGAGTATGAAATGGTGTCTGGTAATGATATTCAACCCAAAGGGGTTTGGGTATTTAACAAACACGGTGGTCCTAAAATTATCAAGACGAAACAGACCTCTCCGGCATCGCTATTTAATAACCTAAACGAGGAATCATGATGAACGAAGGTTTGGCAGGAATGTGGGTTAACTCATTTGGCTCACAGATGTCTCTTGTTATTGACGGTACAACGTTACGGGGAACATATTCTTCGCACACAGGGTCGACCGGTTCGTATTTACTGGTGGGGAGTTGTTCTGCTTATCAGCCTTCTAAAGAGCTTGGGCAGAGTATTGCAATGGCTATCTATTGGAAGAATATCGAAGATGGGGTTAAAGATGAAAGCTGGCACTGGGCTGGTTCTATGTGCGGGCAGCTTCAGTTAGATGGCAGAATGACTTTGACTAACTCAATTGTGGTCTCTGTGCCCTTCGAGAGTTTTCAAAAAGGCAACTACATAGATGAGTTAGTCTTTACCAAAGCAGATGACGCAGAGCAACCTGATATCTCGATTATCAAGAATGGCTTAATGGATCTGCAATCCGATACAAAGGCCTACCCAGTCGCGGGGAAATGGGTAGGCTTAGATGACGATATAGCGCTAGATGTTTATCAAGTAGACGTAAAAACGGGATTGACTAAAGCCATGCTGACAACCGCGGACACAGATGTTCCGCTGTTAGGTTTTATAGATACTGATGTAGAGTTAAACATGGCTCAAAGCATTAGTCTGACCGGGTATTGCTCGGATTCTAATGAAACGAGCTCTATCTCAGGGATGCTGAACTATGGTCGAGATCATCTTATTTTATATTCATGGATGGCGGGACCAACATCACCTCAAGACAGTTTTATGCAAACTAGATTGGAAAGCATAACACTAAAAAAAGTAATAATTGAATAGCGGATAGAGCTGAATTTAAACGGCGCTACTTTTTCTATAATAGTGCCGATAATAACCAATTAAGTTACTGGAAATAAAGAGAACTTCCATAATAACGGCGGTTGGAGAGCCGACTAAGTAATTGTGAAAAAGCCAAAAAGTCGTGCCCACCACCATAAGCTCTCTTAACCGACGGTCGTCCTTGTTAAAAGCCGCCACGGTTTGAAAAATCGATCCTAAACAACTCAATACACTGACTAGCCCGGCATAAGTAATAAAGGTAGCCAATACCGAGGCAGAGCAAAATAAGTACTTAAGCTTTGACGAGGTAGAAAATACACTCATTAAATAACGGGTAGTGGCGATGACCATTAGACTTGCCGCTGTCCATTGTTCTAGCAAAATGAAATGGCTTGAAATGAGGATACCAGCGCAAAATAGGCATGCGACAATCTTCTTCCTTTCTTTAAACTGAAAAGACATCAAGTCAAAGCCAATGGCTATTGAGACTAAGACCTGAGATAAAAAAAATGCCGACACTTGAACCTCCAAAGAATATCGCACTTAATTAACTTGCGCAGCACAACGCAATACGATGCTTCTGTGTTGCGTCATAACTATAAATATTGAATAGCATTAACAATGCAATGCGTTGTGGGTGAGATGGTTTAGTTCGTTAAATCGGCTAGACCGATGAAGCGAAATAAGCTTCGATCTCTGCCTTTGTCAATTCTTTGGTTTCGTTTGAAAAGCAATAGTAATCTGGACGCTGATCACTAAAGTATTGCATGCTCATCGCCAAACCGTTGAGTTCTGGAAACAAGCCGACTGGCATGTTGTAGCCGCCAGTTTTGTTGAGGCGATAGTAAAGATGTGTTCCGCATTCGCCACAAAATCCACGGGTTGCCCAAGGCGACGATTTGTATTCTTTCACCATTTCAGCATTTTGAAACTTAACATCGGTACCACACTGAACGGCAAAAAACGGACCGCCACCCCAAGATCTGCACGTATCACAGTGGCAAACTGTAAATTTGGGGTTGACCTCATGAGCCTCTATTTTGACACTTCCACAAAGACAACTCGCGAGCTTTTTAT
Organism: Vibrio frigidus; assembly: GCF_042465995.1. NCBI lineage: Bacteria > Pseudomonadati > Pseudomonadota > Gammaproteobacteria > Vibrionales > Vibrionaceae > Vibrio > Vibrio frigidus. The sequence goes on from NZ_JBCDMC010000007.1 coordinate 102,839, forward strand.
CTGATTCAACCATTCTTTTTATCCTCTATTTCTACGTGTTGGCAATCTATATAAGTAGGTTGTGATGACAAAGTAGCTAATTGTACACGCTAATTTCTACCAAATTATTATCTGGGTCCAAAAAGTAGACCGACTCAATTTGACCCATGGCTCCCGACTTATCGACAGGGCCTTCTATGATCTCTATTTTTTCGTTCTTTAAGTGCGCGACAACATCGTTCAGGCTCCAATGAGTGATAAGACACAAGTCACCAGAGCCAACGCGAGCATTATTTCGTGGTTCTTGCCCTAGCGTTTGAAGGTTGATTTTCTGGTTTCCAAACCTTAGCGCCTTGCGCCCGTTCGCAAATGCAATCTCATCCATAAGCAAAACCCGGCGATAAAACGTCACCGAAAATTCAATATCAGAAACAGTCAGAACTACATGATCAATATGACTTATCATTTTGTCCCCTTGTATTAACACCTTGATAGTCAAAGAGCAATGCCCTCTTCCTTACCCAAGATAACATATCATAATCGCCGACGTTAAGCTTAGCGCTTAAATCTCAGAGTATTGAACGGGGCATTTTTACGAGAGTAATTTACGTGTGGACAACTCGTGCTTCCGATAGCTCATCGGCCACTGGAGGCTCGAAAAACGTTTCCATCATGTTAAACATACCAAGCGTCACTTCTATAGAATAGGTCTTACCTTTCGCATAAAAGCCAAATTTGACCTCTGCAACGTTGATCCTTTTCTGTTGCCTATGTTGAAATAATCTCATCGGAACACGACATTAAATCTTGCGGGACATCCGGTATAAATAATTTACTCAGTCGTTCATCTTCAGAGAATCGAATGGCACTATGTTGTTCAGCGATTTGATGTGCGATGGTTGATTTTCCAACGCCAATAGGGCCGCAGATTAGATGTATCATTACGTACTCACTTATTGATATAACGTTTAATGCGTATGCAAGCAGAACTTACCTTGAACAATTAAACCGTCGCTAGCAGCCTCACGTTTACGATTGGGGTTTCTGGGTTGGGGTTAACTCAATCCGTTGCGCTTGAGGCAATCAAAGACGGCATTAGGGTTAACTCGGTTGCCCCAGGAGTCACTTGGACACCTCGTTGGGAAGAACGACAGGTATCGCAAAATCCCAATATTCGTAGTGAAATAGAACCACACATACCAATGGGCCGATTTGCGGAAACGACAGAAGTAGCGAATGCTATCGAGTGGTTGAGCTCAGATAAAGCAAGCTATGTAGTGGGCCACACGCTCGTTGTTGATGGTGGATTATCGTTGGTGTAGATGAAGGGGGGGTCTAATATCACCAAGATTCCCGTTTTCACGGGAATGACGATGACCACTTTTTCTTAAGTGAACAGCAACAAGGACAGCCATCTTATGAAAAATAGCGTCGGTTTGCATAAAACCCACTAATGCCTTGTAAAACGAAGTATCCCCAGAGACCATAAGTCATGTCAATTTGGGTTGGGTATGAGCACACATCGAACGAATAGTCGAAGTCGATTGAGCACTATAATTCTAATAGGAACGTTCGCTCATACCTATCTAATATTACTCGGGTTACTATCTGAAGTTCTTGATATACGTCGACAATTTCAGGCGAATACTATCAAAGATAGAAGAGTATTAAGTTACTTCACCCTTGGGAAACGAGTATTCAAAAACAATTATCTAGTTATAACAGTGTCATCTTGGCGAACAACGATTAATACCTTCTGCCAAAAAATTCAACTTGCTCAAGATCTTAGGGTTTAAGTTTGTGGGGATCCCTCAGTGACTGTCCTTATTGTCTGGGGGAGTTTTCAAAGTTTGAAATGGTTGCCTGTTTTATACTAACAGCTTGGTAAACAATACCGAGCAGAAGGTGGGGTATGCGTTTTTACCGGATCACGATAATAACGCAATGTATTATTGATAAAAAACAGGGTAAGAGAGGTGATCAATATATAAACTGTATAAAACCTTTGCTGCAGCGTATTGATTATGATGAAAATAGTTTACAAACTTCTCTTTGTGTTGGTATGTGTCGCGTTACAAATTGCCCCGGCGAATGCAGGGTATTGTACAGATAGTAATTGGGACAAAGCCAAAAAACTCTATAACAAAGCCGAAGACCGCTACAATGTTCAAGTCAACGAGTTTAATGAACAGGTTGCTATTTACAATTCATTCAACTTTATATATTCCCAAATTCCAGAAAGCACCACTAATGAGAAATTATATCGACAACTACAAAGAAAAAAATATACCGCAGAGTCGAATAGTAATGCTTTGGAGGTAATTAGGATAAAGCTAATAGAAATTAGAAGAACCACGGTGAAGTCAAAAAATATGTGGGATAAATTAGCAGAGTATTGTTACGACGAAGACCGATATGATGATTATAAGTCGGGCCGAAATAATATGAGAAATGCTATTGGTGTGAAAGAGGACATTGACGACCTTAATGAGAAAATTCAAGGGTTCAAAAAGAAGTATAGCAGAGAGGTCACTTCTATTCAGAGTGTTGTTTTTGTTGAACAACAGGTTGGAAGTGAACTTACTTGTAATGAAGCATGGAAAAAAACTAATCACATTGAAGAGACGAATGACTCTTTTAGTTATTTCCAAAACTTTCTTGAGTCAGAGCATCATTCTAATAGTCGTCACTCATTAAATCTTCGTCTAATATCGGCGGCAAAATCTGAATATTTCGATGTAAACAATGCCGAAAAGGCGGAGTACGTTAGTAAACTAGTCGATGCCCTGAACCTTTTAATTGCTGGCTTTACTAAAATTATAGATGGTGAGTCTAATCACTTGAATCTAGGATCCAATACGTCAACGATAATAATAGAAGAACTTTATCAACAAAATCGTGATGACTTTCCTTTTGAGCTTACTCATGATCTTTTACGTGGAGGGATAGAACTGAACCCGACGCAAGTCAACGCTGCTAGAGAGTTTTCGATACAAACTCGAAATGAGTTGATGGAATCTAGGAAAATATTTCTTGTTGTTCTCGATAGAGACGCTGACAAAAATAAACGAGTGTATTTTCGATATAATGAGCCGTGTACTCCAGGTGTCAAAGCGCAAAATAAATCCACGGTTATAGATGGCCTGTCTTTATCATTTACCTATGTTTGTGCAGAAGATGCTGAATCTCAAATGACCTACATATATGCTATTCCAGATACCCAAGAAGCGATGGGCAAGTTAGTCACTACTTTTAAAAAGAAAGTTTGGGTGGATGCGCAATTATTAGGGATTCAATCCGATTATCTTGTCAAGTTTTGGGCGAATGGATTTACTCGTACCTGGAATGGGCTATAGCGTATAAATTTGGGTAGGCTGCGGTGTGATTTGAACTCTGTATGGCCAGTTATTCTTGACCACTTTATACCTAAGCTATCATTTTGTAGAGTACTAGGGATACAACAAGGACAGCTGTCTTATCGTTGGATTAGATGCGGGGGGTTTGTGTTTGGTTGGTTTAGAGGTCATTTAGGCGGCCTTTGATGGACATTTATTCTAAGGCTTTGTGTGTGTTTGTTTTAAAAGGTGACTTTCCTTTTTTATCCTTAGGTTTTGAAAAATTTGATGTTTCGGTTAACTTCAGCTACTTCAAATTACGTGAGCCACCTACAAACTGGTGACTAGTTTTATTCATCTACTGCAAATAAAACTACTACTAAATGCTGGCTTTAAGGTCCATCTTGCGACTTTGCTTGATATCCGCATAGAAGAAATAGACATAAATCATATACGTGACAATAGTTAATAGTAGGAAGAAAGACATAGCAGTAGCTTGCCCCTTGAATATGGCGATTACCATAGTTATAGCGATTAAGATTCCGCTAATAATTCTACAAATCAGATTGAATGCCATTGCTGATTTCTCATCTAATATTGATGTTATTACTGATATTGCATAAACAAGCAAAGCTACAATAGAACTGCCCATCCAGTTTAAATTTTGGAATAGATCTAACAAGGACAGCCATATTTTGAAAAACAGCATCGGTTTCCAAAAGATCCACTAATGCCTCGTAAAACAAGGGCGTTTTGACCACTGCTCGAAGCCAACACAACACCTTATTATCATTGTGTCTCGCGGATTGTTAACAAGACTACGAACGACTACGGCGAAGACTACGGAGCCTGTCCATTTAGTTATTTATCGAAAGCTCCCATGAACCACAAGGGTGAGAGCTCGGCAAATGCGGAAATTAAAAAGCAGTCCACACGCACAGTGCTTCTTCAATATATTTTTATTGGTTTATAACATTTTCAATTTTTTAAGGCATTTGTGCTGTGCTGAATTTTACAAAAGTCGAAGAACGGGTGCCTTGATTACATGGCGTAATATCACTGCTGATTAAGGGGTAGCCTACCGGGAAACTGAGAATTAATTTAGTTAAGTTCACAGTGCTATTGTAACAACTGAACAACATTATTTGTTGTTTTAAATAAAAATAATAACAATTAGTTATTTGTTCTTACTTTTAATGTGGAATGAAAATAGAAAGATGAATTTCCTTCATGTTGATGTGGATAATTTATCAATATAGAAATTTATTATTATGAGGTACTTTTATCACCATTAGAGACACATCTGAAGACCATATTAATCTTCATTGCTTTTTTGGACGTATAGACTCATGAAAATAGAAGTAGACTTAAGTATTTTAGTCAAATTTATTGCTGGCGTTATAGGGTCACATTGTGAAATCGTAATACACGATTTAACTGATTTGTCCAATTCTGTAATTATTATCGAAAATGGTTACCTTACGGGAAGAAAGGTAGGGTCACCTGCAACAAATTTAGCATTGCAAAAGATAAAAAGCATCCAAAATGGCAGTAATGAGCCTTACTCGTTGAATTATCGAGGTCGGGTACAGAATGGAATAGAGCTACGTTCATCGACTCTCATCATCTCTCAAAATAGCATTCCCACCTACATGTTATGTATAAATATTGACGATAGTAAAATTGAACATGCAATAAATTCTATTAAATCAATATTACCTAGTTACGAGGTTAGAAACTCGAAAGATGAAACCTTTCATAATTCGATAGAAGATGTCAGCAATAACATTATTCAACAAACAATGAACGAGATGGAAATCAATGATTTGTCTCGATTGTTACTTGATGAAAAAGTTAGTTTTGTTAAACAAATTGACGAAACTGGCTTATTTACCATAAAAGGTAATGTTCAGAAAATTTCCAAAATGATTGGAATTTCAGATCAAACTTTATATAGATACTTAAACAAGGAAATATAATGCAAGTTAATATTTTATTTGCAGAATCAGCACCTAAAGCCGTGGGTTGTTATTGTCACATGGCAGTCATCGGTAATACCGGTTATATATCTGGCCAATTACCTCTGAACCCTATCTCAATGAAAATTGAAGGAGAAACAGCCAAAGAACAGACAGTCCAATCACTTAGTAATTTATTGTCCATTTTAAGTGAAAATAATTTATCCAAAAAATCGGTAGCAAAAACGACCATCTATTTAAGCAATATCTCTGATTTTTCAGAGGTTAATGATGTTTATAGCTCATTTTTTGGTGACCACACACCCGCTCGTTCTTGCTTTTCAGTACAAGCATTGCCTTTGGGTGCGTTAGTTGAAATAGAAGCAATTGTTGCTATTTAATCAGCATCAAACTAATAAAAAAACATTCTATATTACGATAAAGCAATTTATCAATTTTAATTCTAAATAACGGAAAAAAATTATGTGGAAAAAACTCGAACCTTACAAATCATCCCTCGTGTTGCTATTGGCCTTATTCTTAGGTGGCACTTTCGGTGTAATAGCACCTGAAATGGCAATTAAATTAAAACCTTTAGGTAAAATTTTTCTAAACCTCCTTTTCATGATTATCGTTCCTCTTGTAGGAATCAGCGTAATGTCCTCTATTGCTGGCATGAGTGACCTTAAAAAACTGGGGAAAATATTAGGTATTATCTTTTTTGTATCTATTGCAATGTCTATTATTCCCGCGCTTGGGGTCATTGGTCTTGCCAGTATTTATGACCCAGCGCAAGGTGTCACTATTGACTTGAGTCAAGAATTTACAGGTGGCAGCGGAACCATGGATTTCGTTAGCATGTTTACGACGAATGATTTTTCTGGACTCCTTTCTAAATCGAACATCTTAGCGTTAATTGTCATGTGTATTCTTGCAGGTGTTGCTATTGGTCAGTCTGGTGAGAAAGGCAAGCATATTGCTTATCTATTAGATTGTGCAAACGAAGTAATTATGAAGATTGTTTCTATCATTATGACCGTCGCTCCAATTGGTTTAGGTGCATTCTTCGCGGCAACAATGGCAGAGCAAGATTCTGCGTTATTAGGTACATTTGCACGTGCTATTGGCTTGTTCTTTGTGGCTTCGGCTATCTATTACGTAATTGGGTCAACCGTTTATTCTTACATTGGCGGTGGTACAAAAGGCGTGAAAGCGTTCTGGGCGAATGCTATAGAACCAACGATTACTTCTCTTGGTACTTGCTCATCACTTGGTACACTACCAGTTAATATTCGTGCAGCTAAGAAAATGGGTATTCGCGAAGATATCGTAGATATTTGTTTACCTCTTCTCGTGAACCTTAACAAAGGCGGGGTAGCAATGATTGCTGCGCTGAAGATTGTATTTATCTATTCTGTTCTTGGCCTTCCTTTTACTCCAGACGTTTTCTTTATGGCAATGGCTATCGCTGTTTTGTCTGCAATTATTGTAGGTGGTGTACCCGGTGGCGCGTTCTTGGGTGAAATATTCATCGTAACTACGTTAGGTCTACCTTTGGAGACGATTCCTATGCTCGTGGTTATCGGTACTATTACTGATGCACCTGCAACCTTAATTAACGTAATCCATGACCTAAATGCAACTCAAATTGTAGAGCGTTTCATGGGTAAAGAAAAACAACAAGATGTTTCTATTGAAACTCAAACGGCATAACGGAAAACAAAATGACTTCAAAAAAAATGGAAACAAAATTAGTTACTGCTGGACGCACAAAGCGCTTTCAACAAGGTTCTGTAAATCCAGTTATTCAACGAGCATCATCTTTAGTTTTTGATTCAGTGAAAGCCAAAAAAGCAGCAACAGCAAAACGTGGTGAAGGTGAATTGTTTTATGGTCGTCGCGGTACATTAACTCACTTCTCATTCCAAGAAGCGATGTGTGAATTAGAAGGCGGTGCAGGTTGTGCACTTTACCCTTGTGGTGCCGCGGCTATATCCAATGCGATCTTATCTTTTGTTCAGCATGGCGACCATGTGTTAATGACAGGAGGTGCTTATGAGCCAACACAAGATTTTTGTAACGTTATCTTAAAGGATATGGGCGTATCAACGACTTATTACGATCCAATGATTGGATTTGGCATAGAGGGTTTGATAGAAGAGAATACTAAGGTTGTTTTCTTAGAATCTCCGAGTTCAGTGACAATGGAAGTTCAGGATATTCCTGCAATGGTTGCCGCAATTCGTAAAGTTAAGCCGGAAGTTATTATCATGATTGATAATACATGGGCAGCAGGTATTTTGTTCCCAGCTTTAGAGTACGATATTGATATCTCTATTCAGGCAGGTACTAAGTATATTGTGGGCCACTCCGATGCAATGTTGGGAACGGCTGTTTCAAATGAACGTTGCTGGGAACGTCTACGTGAACGTTCTTACTTAATGGGACAAATGGTTGATGCTGATACAGCTTATGTCGCTTCCCGTGGTTTAAGAACAATGGGAGTTCGCTTAAAACAACATGCAGAGAGCAGTATTAAAATTGCTCAATGGTTAAGTGAACGTCCGGAGGTTTCCCATGTGAATCACCCTGCGCTGCCTGGTAGTAAGGGCCATGAGTTTTACGTAAGAGATTTTCTTGGCTGTAATGGTTTATTTTCTTTTGTTCTAAATGAGCGTTTATCCAATGAGCAGTTAGAAAATTACCTAGATAATTTTCAGCATTTTAGCATGGCCTACTCATGGGGTGGTTATGAATCATTGGTGTTAGCAAATCAACCTGAAGAGCTTGATGCCATTCGACCAGCAGGAGGTGTTGATTTCTCAGGCACGTTGATTCGACTACACATCGGACTAGAAGATTCAGATGACTTGATAGAAGATTTAGATAAGGGATTTTGTCGAATCACTAGTTAATCGTCATGGTTACTTAGCCTTTATAACTATGAAATATATAGTTATATTATAAAAAACTGTTTACCTCATGGCTGAGTAAAAGGAACCTCCATCATCTTTGGGGGTTTCTTTCAGATATCAACGTTGCCTTGATTCAGTATACGAACATGGCAATTTTTTATTGCCGAGGTTTACACAACTCAATAGTCAAGCTACATTGCCTTCGGATATTCTACTCACATTTAATTGGCGAAAGTTTATGATTGAAATTAAACATCTTCGTACTTTGTCTATTCTGCGAGATACTGGTTCGTTAATTGCGACAGCCAACACTCTTTGCTTAACCCAATCAGCCCTATCTCATCAGCTTAAAGATCTAGAGCAACGATTAGGATGCCCACTATTTTTAAGAAAAACTCGCCCAGTACGCTTTACAGCAGAAGGTGATGTTTTATTGATGTTGGCTGATGAAATTATACCTAGAATTAAGGCTACCGAGCATACATTGGCCAACCTAAAAGAAGATCCGAGTGGACGTTTACACATGGCTATTGACTGTCACTCTTGCTTTCAATGGTTAATGCCTGCGCTAAAGGAATATCAGACTCATTGGCCCAATGTAAAGCTTGATTTTTCCTCTGGTTTTGGTTTTGAACCTTTACCAGCAGTGATTTCAGGTGAATTAGATTTAGTTATTACTTCTGACATACAGATCAAAAGTGAAATCCATTATGAACCTTTATTTGATTTTGAAATGAAGTTGCTTGTCTCACCAAGTCACCCATTTGCAGCAAAAGAGAGAATTGAAGCAAAGGATCTTTTAAACGAGACAATATTGATTTATCCAGTTCAGAAGCAGCGATTGGATATTGTAAAGCACTTCTTGCAGCCAGAAGGAGTAGAACCTAAAGCATGGAAACAAGCGGACAATACCTTGATGTTGGTTCAAATGGTCTCTGCTGGTTTAGGTGTCGCAGCACTTCCCAATTGGGCGGTACATGATTTTTCTCGTCAAGAACTTGTCGTTAGCAAATCACTTGGAGAAGGTTTATGGTTAAGACTATTTGCAGCAATTCGATCCTCGGAAGTTGAACGCCAGTATTTTAAATCTTTTTTTGCGATCGCTAAACAACAATGCTACACCAATTTAACGGGTATTAAAGCCCCATAATTCTAAATATAGTCTGCAAATTGACAGTATCAAGATACAACAAGAAAGATACAACAAGGGAGTTGAACTAAAGTTTCATTTTAATCTATATAAGGCCTGTAATGGATTATACTAATTTGATGTTACTTTCAGTGTTACATTAAAATCCTGCCTAAAAAGGAACTGAACTCGCGTCCGTTTATTATAAGGTAGTCCGAAATTAGAACATTTATATAGCTAAATCTTCTTAATTATCTTCTTAGCATTCTCAAAAATTGCGTCTGAGATGTGCTCAGGAAAATCCTTTGGTAGATTCGCTTTTACTTGTAAGATCGCTTTAGGTAGCGCATCTTTCATTTCATCCATTATCTTTTGCATCTTATCTTGATTAAAGTTTACAGCTTTCGCCGTATCTAAAAAGTGACGAGGTAAGATTTTATTCACCTCATACTTTTTTCCTTTCGTCGCTTTTAATCCCATCGCTAGTTTTAGCTTTCTAATATTGAGCCCTTTGCCCCCTAAGAGTGGGTAAGCGGACAAAATATCGTAGAACGGGGTTAGGCTATAGCTACCTCCTTTATCAATGTAGATAGAGAAGTTTTTAGCGTGTCCGTCTGTCGCGCCTATAATCCATTGAAACACTTGGAATCTCATGAAGTTATACTGATCTTCTAGGGCATTGCTTGAGCCCATTAGTAACGCCATGATCTGGGCGATGCTAGGACCACCCTGAGATTCGTATTTGATTGATGATGGCATGCCAAACACCTGGCAAATATCTTCTTGAGGAAGGCGAATCAAACCTGACTTGTCTTTCGTCCAGCGTCGATCAAATCGTTCTACTGCTAGCGCTTTAAGGCAATCTGTTTCGATTATACTAACGTTAGGAACGATAAATCCCAGAGCTCTGGCTAGCGCAATGCAAAGGTATTCGTTCTCTACACTGTCTTTGAGATCCAGTGTTGCATTGGCTTGTTGTATTTCACCTATTGGTAGTTTGATAATATGGGTTGTTGGCGTGTTTCCTTTCGGTATACACCATTGTCCGTTTACGAACAGGAGGGCCGTTTTCTCTTGAGCACCTGCTACTGATATTCTAAAGTCTTCTTCTTCTTCAAGCATCCCGAGTGGAATATCTGACTTATATCCAGAGAGCACGGCTTCTAGCTTCTTATTATCCAATACTTCGTAGTTGAGTGGTTCTTTTTTGTAGGGAAGATCGGGTGGGAGCAATGCAATTGCACCGACGCTATCCTTACCGACTTCTTTAAGGAGGTCGAAGGGCTGTTTGGATGAAGCTTTGTACCTAGAAACGATCCTATCTCTGACCTGTGGGCTATCTGGTAAGAGGTTATCAAAATAGTTTATAACGGCATCTGAAGTTATTGGGGGCAATTGAAGCTTTAAAGATAATGATATTGGGCGAGCTTTAGCATTATTTACCCAGCTTTTATCATATTGAAAAATATGGGCTCCATTCTTACGTTTTTCCAAAGCACCAACAAGTTCACCATTCATGTATGCTATTAGCTTTTGCATTACCAACTCTCATCATTTTCATCTAGCGGAGCCACTAGCGTTTTTTCTTGGATACTAAGCGTTAGATCCATTGCTTGGATAAGCTTAAAGAAGGTAGAAAGTGTTGTTTTGTTGGGGTTATTCTCAAAGTTAGAGATGGTTGCTTGCTTTATTCCAACCTTTTTCGCCAGCTCTGATTGAGTCCAGCCGTTCTTTTGACGTATCAGGAGCATCATGTCTGCTAGTTGTTTTGGACTATATACCATTTGTTTCAGCCCTCAATTAGGTTGAAGTATCCTTTAGTGGGTATAAAGGCTAACATATCCTCACAAGGGGGTAAAGGCTCATATATCCTCACAAGGGGATATGTTGGCCTTTATACCTTAGTGGGGTTAAGGTAACTTTGCTTTACTAAGGTATAACTTCACTAACATACAAATGCCAAAAATATTTAAGGCGTGTAGATTGTGTAGGTAATGTGGCTTGACGCTGATTTCTGGGACATTAACGTGATCTACAACGTCAACAAGAACAATCATCTTATCAACGGTCAAGTTTTGGGTGAATGGATTTACTCGTACCTAGAATGGACTATAGCGCTTCTCTTATAGTGTGTGCCCTCATTGATGATTGACAATGTTACACAGCAGCTCTTTTTTGAACGATTATTCTATCGCTTAAGCTGTGGTCACTCTTTTTGTCATAAGGGATGCGCAACAACCCATTAGGCACAATATAAAGACAACATAAAATGCTCCATAGTTGCCCGTTTTGTCGATAACTAAAGCAAAGATAGGGGACCCGATTGTAGCGCCTAAATTTCCTAATTGAGCTATTGAACCATTCCCCATTGCTTGCTCTTTGGCATTTTTTGATAGAGCAGGAATTAAAGTAAATGTCCCACCCTGAACAATTCCGGATAGGAATAAAAGTAATGTAGCACTAGAAACAAAATAACTTGAAGTCTCAGCAAATAAAACAGTCATAAATGTTGCCAGCGCAACCCCACAGTATGCTGTAAATACAAGGTACGAAGGCCGTATATAGTATTGAGATAAAAACCCAGAAAGGAAAGTACCTGCAATGCTGAAAAGAGGGAGAGTTATGAATAATATTGCTTGAATACTATTATCTTGAGACATTCTCGGGATGAAAGTTAATAATGATACAAACATGCAAGTGTGGAATAAGAAAACAATACCGGGTAAACATGTTCTAGGGTTCAAATAGACATCAATAGTATCTCTCAAAAGGCATTTAATGTTGATTGAAACAGATACAGATTCGTATGATTGAACATTTTTATAAATGAACAAAAAATAAGTCAATATAGGCAAAGATATGACACCATGACTTAAGTATAAAACTGACAAACCATAGGCATTTAAGATGTAACTTCCTAACCAGCCTGAAATAGCAAAAGCAACACCAAAAAACGTCCCCCATATTCCCATGACTAAAGAGTGATGTCTTCTGGCAGAGCTGCGTAACATCAGTGTTGGAGCCGCAACAATGATACCCAGATGGGATATGCCTTCTATTATTCGACTAATGAACAATATAGGATAATTGGGTAGGAAGGATTGAATTATTGATAAAGCCCCACCAATACTTAAAGAAGTGACTAATACTCTTTTATAACCTAAGTTTCCGGAGAGAACACCAGCCACTGAGCCAAAGAAAATGCCAACAAGACCTACTACAGATAGTAGAGCTCCTATTTCAGAACCTTCTTTTTGATAAAACAGTATTAAGCTATCATAGGAAATTGAGTATTTTGCAAACTGCATAGCGGCAAATATACCCGCACCCCAACAAATGAAGATATCGAGCCAAGAGGTGTTTGTTCTTATAGTGCCTAGTGCTGAAGAATTAGGCATTAAATTAGCCCTAACATTCGAGGTAAATGTTCGCAACAATTACAAACCTTTAGCTTTCCTGATGAAACTTCAACGACGTAATGGATCATAGCTTTTGGTACTTGAGAATTTTGAGGTATTGTGAATTGTGGTTCGATCGTAAATTGGCCCGTTTTAGATAATTCCCAGCTAGAGGACTCACTTAGAAACAATCTTGAATCTCTCATGGCCTCTGCATTATTGTCAGTAAGCTCATTTGTTATATGTGAATTATGAGGAGTTAATGAATGTAAAGACGGTAATGTATGTCCGTAATTGTAGCCATTGTCTGTAGAGCTCCAAGTTTTACCTTCATAGCTATATTTGCTTATGTTTTTTAAAGTTTCTGTGGCATTAATTGCTATAGTTTCAGTTAGTAGTGAAAATAATGGTTCATCACTTAGTGAATCACCAAACGCTATTGATTCTTCAAATTTTAAGTTTTTAATTTTGCAAAGATTACGAGGTATTATAGGTTTGTCATTGGGTGTTAGTGTTTTTATATCACCGCTTGTATTTGGAGGGTATGTACTACTAAAAACAAAATAAAAGCCATATTTTTTGAAGTGTGAGGAAAATATATCTTGGGACATTGTTATTAAACAGCTAGTACCACCATTTCGTTTTATAATAGCAAGGCATTCAGATGTTCCGTAAATTTTTTTTGCGTTTGAAAAAGCTTTATGAGACAGCTCTGGGTCAATATAACCCCACAAAATAGAAATCAATCTAGTAAACTCAGTTGTGGGTAATTAATTTTTTTCGAATGACTTTTAAAGTTCGAGTAGTTCTTTTTTGTACCCAACACTTTTGCCAGTTCAATTAAGCCAGTAGTGTTAATTAGAAGAGTTCCATCTATATCGAATATATACAATCTGTTTTGCATATTGACCCTCTATTTTTAAGGTTACAGTAGTTGTATCGGGTTTATGATTAAGTACTTTTATGAAAGTGAGAGATAAACTTTGCATTTAGCTATCTGATTATGCAATAGCATTTATGCTAAATATAAATTTCCTAATGCTAAATTGTGTTTAAATATGTATGGATGTTAATTAAATAACGGTTTAATTATTCAAAAAGCCATATTTTTAAAAGCGAATCTTATAAAGGCTCAGAATAGATCTATATCGCTAGGTGCATTTCTAAGGATGTCGATGCAGTGATTTAAAAGATGGTTCCTATGCTAAAGACCCACTAGATGCGGCAGTTAACATTGATGGTGATCACATCTTAGTCAATAAGGCTACTGACTCATTTCTGCCCCATTGTGAACCAGAGCGGGATTGAACTTGATTTCAAACCCCGCGATTTAACTAACTTTTTCTCATGCCTAGAACTCTAACTATGTGGTCAAATTTGATAATTCACTATAGGTGTGCACATGACGGGAGGTGATTTTTTTGTGGCTGTATTGTGGCACTTGTACAGCCGAGCCTAGTAGACGCAGTAAAAAAACGCAGTGACTGAAAAATATCAAGCAGCACCGGACCTTAATGAAGCTATTTATGTTTGCCAAGCTAAACAGGGTGCTAGCCTGACCGAAGTCTTATAATACTGGGGTTAGAGTATTACTTCGAAGCACGCGGATGTGGCCACGAAAGGCTACAATCTCAGTGGTGAACCTTAATACCCTAGTGCTAATATCTTCTTTATTTAATTAAATCGATGCCCCTACTCTGGGGCATCGTTACTTCTTCCTCATCTACTCTGGTAGCAGAGCTTCAACCTGTCTCAACAAACTTTGAATATCTTGTTTTCGGTAGCTTTTATCAAGTTTTGTCTTACTGCTTTTACGCTTAATAAGTTCTACTGGAACACGAACCTGTGCTGGTGATAATAGTACTTGTGGATCTTGATTCTTAAGGGTGATGGCTTGGATGACCGCTTGTCGTCCAATTTCAGTAAAGTTCTGCTTAATGGTTGTGAGGGGCGGGTTGAAGTAAGCGCTGTCCTCAATGCCATCGAACCCCACCACTGCAACTTGCTCAGGCACCGGAATATTGACTTCGTCCAACGCCCTTAAAGCGCCAAGGGCCATCTGATCACTGGCGACTACTATTGCATCAAAATGGATTTGCTTGGCAAAGGCATCTCGAACCGCAAGGTAGCCACTTTGAGCCTGCCAATTACCCTGATATTGGTAACAAATGTGCTTATTGGCACTCTCTAGCTCATGAATCCAGCGTTGTAGACGTATGTTGGATGCACTGGACTCTTTAGGCCCACTGATCAGCATAAAGTCTCCACGCTTCCCCTCAATAAGGTGAGTGATAGCCAGCGCTGCACCCACGGCATGCTCCCCATGAACAAAATTCACGGGGGTGTTATCCGGTACATCAATAAAGATTAAATGTAGGTTTGGAAATTGCTCGACCAGTGATACCGCATCTTCTGACGTTAGCGGAGCATTAAAGATTATACAGTCGACTTGCTGGGCGATAAGCTCTCGTATTGCTTGCTGAATGTTCTCTATTGTCGGCTCGGAAACGACGGAAAATGCGGTACCAAAGTTGAGTTCATGCGCTTTTAGACGTACCTCATTAGCAATCAGTACCGCACCATGTAGCGCCATATTCAGTGTCACTAAGCCTATGTTGGTTGATTTTGCTCGGCTCAACATCTGTGCGCCTTTATTGGGAACATAACCGAGTTGTTTGATGGCTTTGTTCACTTTTATACGGGTTTTTTCCGCCACACTTTCAGAACCATTCGTCACGCGTGAAACGGTTTGTGTTGATACGCCTGCTAATTTGGCGACGTCTTTAAAGGTTACGCTCATTTCGATTAATCGCTGTTTATTTTTCCACAAATACAACTGTAACTAGATTAAGGTAAAAAAACTTTGTCTTAGTTCAAAAATGTCGTTAAAAACACTTCTTTTTGTTCTCGAAAACAGTAGATCTGTGACAAGATTTAGTGGTTTTTAGGTCGAGCTGGATCACATTATTCTAGGTTTTTGCTATTAATTCATCCTGTACAAAGCAAACTGAGCTCAATTAATGATTACGCAAACAAAGTTGGATTTTCTATGAGTAAGCTTGTACATCTACAGAGTAAGAATCACAGTTTAATTATTAAAACAGAGCGTGTTCCAGAGATTCTTCACTGGGGCGGTAAGATCGCTCAGATCGACGAGGACCTATTGCTTTCAACTGAGCGTCCAATCTCTCAAGCTCGCCTCGATGTGGATGTACCACTTTCACTTTGTCCAGAACTTGGTTGTGGACACTTTAATGCTCCGGGTATTGAAGGTCACCGCGATGGCTATGATTGGGCACCTGTGTTTAGCCTGACTTCAGTGGCTGAAAATGACAATCAAGTGACCTTTGTCATGACTGATGATGTGGCTAAACTTGAGTTAACGGTTGAGCTAAAGCTATATGTCGATACGGATGTACTGCAAAAACGTACCGCAATAAAAAACTTAGGTGATAGCCGTTACTACCTTGGAAAATTGTCATCGACCTTGCCACTACCAAACCACGCAAATGAGTTAATGACGTTCCACGGTCGCTGGTGTCATGAATTCCAAACTCAGCGCCAACGCTTTGAACATGGTGGGTTTATGCAAGAGAACCGTCGCGGACGTACGTCTCATGAGAATTTCCCTGGTTTATTTGTCGGCACCAATGGCTTCAGTGAGCAATTGGGCCAGGTGTGGGGCTTCCACCTTGGTTGGAGTGGTAACCACCAAATGCGTGCAGACGTTCGTAGTGATGGTCGCCGCTTTGTACAGGCGGGTGAGCTACTGCTTTCTGGCGAGTCGATTCTTGAAGCGCATGACAGCTACCAAACCCCTTGGTTGTATGGCTGTTATAGCAACTCAGGTCTTAACGGTATTTCTCAGCGTTTCCAGCAGTTTGTTCGCGACAATATTGTGAAATTCCCAGTTGAAAAGCCTCGTCCAGTGCATTTGAACACTTGGGAAGGTATCTACTTTGACCATAAACCTGAATACATCAAACAAATGGCGACAGAAGCGGCTGAAATGGGCGTTGAGCGTTTCATTATTGATGATGGCTGGTTTATTGGTCGTGACGGTGAACGTGCCGCTCTAGGGGATTGGTATCTCGATGAAGTGAAGTACCCGCAAGGCCTAGAGCCTGTGATTAAGCATGTGAATCAACAGGGCATGGAATTTGGACTATGGGTTGAGCCAGAAATGGTAAGCCAAGACTCCAATCTATACCGCAACCACCCAGATTGGGTGTTGGGTTTGCAAGGCTATCACCAACCGTCGGGTCGTTGGCAGTATGTGCTTGACCTACAAAATCAAGGTTGCTTTAACTACCTGTTCGAACGCCTGAACGACTTGTTAGCTCGCTACAAGATCACCTACTTAAAATGGGACATGAACCGCGAGTTGGTGCAACCAGGACACCAAGGTCGGCCTGCGGTACACGGTCAAACTCAAGCGCTTTATCGTTTAGTCGATGAACTGAATCGTGCACATCCAGAGGTGGAAATCGAGTCATGTTCGTCGGGCGGTGGTCGCATTGACTTCGAAATTCTTAAGCGTACCCAACGTTTTTGGGCGTCAGACTGTAACGACGCGCTAGAGCGTCAAGCGATCCAAAAAGGGATGAGCTACTTCTTCCCGCCAGAGGTAATGGGTGCTCATATTGGCCCTGATGAGTGTCACTCAACCAATCGTCGTCACGGAATCAATATGCGTGGCGTAACAGCGTTGAGTGGTCACATGGGTGTAGAGCTTGACCCTGTGAAAGAGTCCCAAGAAGAAAAAGCGGCGTTTTCTCGCTATATCGCTCTGCACAAGCAATACCGTCACCTGCTTCATAGTGGACGTAGCTTCCGCATCGACCCTGCGGATAAGAATCAAAATATCTACGGAGTAGAAAGCGACGATGAAATGCTTATCACGGTTTGCCAGCTTGCGATGCCTGACCACGCATTGCCTTCACCGCTTCGAATTAGCTGCTCGGATATTGATGCGAAGTATGAAGTGCAAATTGTGGAGATGCCGCAAACCAGCTTCCAGCTGATGAAGCAGCGCCCTAAGTGGTTGGATAAAACATTAACGCTCAGTGGCGATAACTTGAAAGAAATTGGGGTGACGCTACCTATTCTTGACCCAGAGTCTGCGTTGATCGTTCATCTACAAAAAATCCAATAATCGGCTAATCAACAAAGCCATAATTCGAAAATAAAGAATCAAGTAGGGACGTGGAGCAAGTCAACCTCGCGTCCTTGCCAAAAACTCAATCTAATAACAAACCCATAATTTAAGGATAAACAAATATGCCAATGACAATCCTACTGTCATTCTTTTTCTTCACAGGCCTTGTGGTGTTCTTCACTTGGTCACGTGTAAAGAATCAGAAAAATGACTCCAAAGACGGTTTCTTCCTCGGAGGCCGCAGCTTAACTGGTGGCCTAATTGCTAGTTCACTTATCCTAACCAACCTTTCTGCAACCAGCTTTGTAGGGATGAGTGCGCTGTCCTTTAAAGGCAATATGTCGGTAATGGGTTATGAAGTTGCATCGGGCATCACGCTTATTATCATCGCGCTGTTTTTGGTTCCTCGTTACCTAAAGCAGGGTATTACTACGATCCCTGATTTCTTGGAATCTCGCTACGACCTATCAGTAAAGCAGTTTGTAACGGTACTATTCCTTCTAAGCTACATCGTGAACCTGTTACCAAATACGCTGTATGCGGGTGCAATGGTGATTGGTGGCATTTTTGATATCGAGACCATGCTAGGTATTAGTCGCTTCCAAGCTATCTTACTTATCGCGTCAGTCATCGGATTCTTAGGCTTGTTTTATGCGATTTACGGTGGTCTAAAAGCGGTGGTAATTGCAGACACTTTCAATGGTGTTGGCCTAATCGTGGGTGGCCTGATGATTCCAACTTTTGGTCTTATCGCACTTGGTGACGGTAGCTTTATGGAAGGTGTAGATGTCATCACGACAAACGCGACAGACAAGCTACAAGCTGTGGGTGCAGAAGATGATCCGAACGTACCATTCTCGACCATGTTTACAGGTCTACTTCTTGTGAACCTTTACTACTGGGGTACTGACCAAGCGATCATCCAACGTGCACTAGGTGCGAAAAACCTCAAAGAAGGCCAAAAAGGAGTCATCCTAGCGGGCGCAATTAAAGTGGTTACGCCGCTATTTCTAATCATCCCAGGTATCATTGCTTACCATATGTTTGGTACCGCTGACTCAGCGGGTCAAAACTACGAAGCTGACACCATGTACACGCGTCTAGTCAACGAAGTACTGCCCAAGCCATTGGTCGGTTTCTTCCTAGCAGCGATGTTTGGTGCGATTCTATCAACCTTTAATGGTGTTTTAAACTCATCAACAACGCTATTTACACTGAATGTATATAAGCCTCTATTTGATAAAGAGAGCAAGCTTTCGGATGAGCAGTTAGTAAACAAAGGGCGTATTTTTGGTCTATTCATTGCGATTCTGTCAGTAGGTATTGCACCGTTCATTATGTTTGCGCCAAACGGTCTGTTTGACTTACTACAACGCTTAGCGGGTCTGTTCAGTGTGCCAATCTTTACTATCGTGTTCATGGGTTACATAACTAAGCGTGTCCCAGCGGTAGCGGCAAAAATATCTCTGGCAGTGTTTGTTGCGGCGTATGGTATCGTTCAATTTACTCCAGCAGCAATGCACAATTACCTTGGCCCACTTAAGCCACTGGCGGAACTGCACTTCTTCCACCAGTTAGCAGTACTGTTCGTGATTTGTTGTGGCCTAATGTTCATTATCGGTAAAGTTCGTCCTCGTGATACTGACTACGTTCTTCCAGTGAATGAAGCGATGGATATTAAACCTTGGGAGTTCCGCTTCGAGGCATCGGCGGTGATTCTTTACATGGTGCTGGGTGCGTACATTACGTTCTCTGACCTTGGTCTTGTGGCAGGTGACACTTCCTTCATGGTGACTTACGCACTGTGTGGCATCGTAATTATTGGTGGTATCTTTGCGAGAATTAAGAGAAAGAAAGCTAAAGTGGCTAGTAGGTTAACGACAACATAACACGTCGTTTGGATAATTATTGGCTTTCAATTTAGTAATTAATACGTTTCGTACCTCTAAGTATGAAGCGTTTTTTTTTGCTCATATAACAAGAAAGCTATCTTATTATGCCGATTTTTTAATCGGTGTTGCTGTCCACACTGATTTATTTACGTCGTGGATGAATAACTTCGAATTATTGTAATTTTTTCTTCCCGCAAATTTGGTCTGCACCTTCATTACTGGGCAGTATGGTAAGTGAGTTTCCCTACCTGTAGTATTGGTTAACTGCTAATTTAGCAAAAACCTGTAGCTCATTTATGTCCAAAGACGTTTCAGCGAGTGTTGTAACTCGCCTTTGCCCCAAAACAATTCAAAATAAATTCTCGTTCATATCATGTTAATGTGTATATCCCATACTAAAAGTTATCCGAATTCAATACGTCTAATAATTACGGTTCACTTAGCTATTCAATTTCGCAATGTGAATGTTAGCTGATTTAGTGCAAATTGAACCGGAAAAAAGTGACGGTATCATGTTAATATTAGAAGCGATTATTCGAAGGCGGATAACATTATTCGTTATCCTAGAGGTGAATTAGAAGGTACTCTAAAGCTCTCTGAGCACGAGTTTTTTATGGAGGTTCTTCTTTGGTTGAGAAAAAATCAAAGACTGCGCGCCTACCACTCAGAAAGTAACTCCTATTATTTAGTTATTGCTCAGCTTATTATTTTGATAAAAACTTAATCCGAATACAAAATAAAATAGGAAAAAACGCAATTTTTCACGACTATCACTTCTTAAATAACATACTGTCGTAGTGAGTTCATTTTATGAATAGTAATCAAGCCCCTGATATCCCGTTAGTTTTACGTGATAATGTCGAGTTTTTTGCTTCTATGTTTAAGGACATCGACGACAAGACGTACTCATTACTACGAGCCGCGACGATACCCAATGATATATACAGCGAAACTAACTATGAGTACTTACCAGAGTCTTGTTTAAAAAATTTTTTGGAAGTTTTGGCGCAACATCTAGAAGGCGACAGACTCGGTTGGTTATTCCTTCGATCATGCAAAGAGTCTTTTATTCCACGCATGCTTATGACGATTTCAGAAAGGAGTTCCCTAAAAGATGCACTAGAGCAATTTTGTGAAAACCTCAAAAAAGAATCTACGGCAGCCAATGTCTACCTCGAACAGAAGCGAGGAGAATGGTGGTTAGTGCGGGAGAAAAGTGGTGTAGAAGAAGCATGGTTTAAGTACGCTGAAATGTTTTCTGTTATTTGCATGGCTGAACTTTTAAGAGCTCTAACTGATGACCAATGGAGCCCCAACAGGATTGGTATTCAAAGCCCTTGTATCGAAGATTTTTCCAAATTACGTTCACTAGAACAGGCTCAATTCTTTGTTGAAAGAGCAGTGACTGCCGTTGAAATATCAGAGGAGTTACTTTTTTCACCAGTGAAGATAGAGGCTAATGTTAAACGTCGGGAAATTCTGACGTCCACTAAGAACCTCAATGGATTAAGCTTCAAAGAGCAATTTGAACTGGCAATCATACCTTATTTATCTATGGGTAAATTACCCATCAAACTTGCCGCAGAAATATTGCGTATGAATGTGAGAACACTACAGCGACGACTTAGCTCGGAGGGCATTGTATATAAGCAGTTTATAGAAGAACTCGTCTTTGAAAAAATAGCTTACCATTTACGCTCCAGTGACGAATCCATCATTCAAATTGCCAATCGTTTTGGTTATTCTGACTCGGCTCACTTTTCACGTTCATTCAAACGTATCTTCAATCAATTACCTTCGACTTATCGTAAGTAATCAAAATAAGACTGCTTATACGGTAAAATTAGTCGAACTGTCATCAAATGGCTGTTGAATGTAATTCGAAACCTGCTAGTCTAATAAAGTCTCATTTTTATTAACAAGTTGATTACAAGAGTATCACTTAAATGATAATTTTCTTGTTCGAAAAACTCTCCTGTCGAAAAGGAAATCGATTGAATGAGAACTTTCTTTAAGCATAAAAAGACACTTCCTCTGTGTTCCATCATTGCTAGCGTGTTTCTCGCTACTCCCGCACTATCTGCAAATTTTGAAAGCCCAGACTCTGTCAAAAATACAATCGCTCAACAAAAGCAGCAACAACTCGATTGGAGAGAAAAATTAGCAGCAGACGGATTTCGCTTTGGTGTCGACTACTTTTCACTTGGTATAACCTCAAACAACGGGGCGAAAGGAGATTCTGTCAATGCAGCCTCTGGTGTCGCAAGGCTCTATGGAGCATGGGACCTATTCAATCAAGGAACAAACAACAGTGGTAGCTTGGTCTGGAAGATAGAACATCGCCATGCTTATGGAGATAACTCTCCAAAGAATTTGGGGTTTATTGATAAAGATAATATCGGCTATGTCGGCTTAATTGCACCAGCATTCAGTGATCAAGGTTTTCGTGTTACCGACTTGAATTGGAAACAGAAAATCAGCGATGGCAAAGGCACTATCATCATCGGGTGGCAAGACGTTACCAACTATGTTGACGTCTATGCACTAGCAAGTCCTTGGTCCGGTTTTACCAATCTCGCTTTCTCAACTGGCTCGGGTGTTATGGGACTTCCCGACGACGGCGTACTTGCCCTTTCGGCAGGACACATGGTTACTGACAACTTTTACGTTGTCACCGGTATCGCTGATGCAAATGGTGAATCCGATGATATCTTCGAAGGATTTAGTACAGTATTTGGCAGTGACGCCTCGTATTTCTCTACATTAGAGCTGGGTTGGACCGCATCACAGGATCAGATTTATACCGACAATTTCCATGTCACCTTGTGGAATTTTGGTGACGATACTCGACACAACTTGGGTTATCCAGGGCCTGGATATACCGATGGTGGTAAAGGTATTAATTTCTCTTGGAGCCAATTCTTAACACCTCAAATTATGCCTTTTGTTCGTGGTGGTTTCTCTGAAGGGCAGGTTGCTCTATACGATAAATCACTGAGTGCTGGGCTAGGCTATTTTGGCCTTGGATCACCTAAGAATAACCTAGGCTTTGCTATCAACTGGTCAGAGATTAACGAAGAAGTATTGCAACCAAATGCGAACTCAGACCAACAGTGGGCATCTGAACTGTATTACAACATGCAGTTTGGAGAACATGTACAAGTAACACCGGATATTCAATACATCAAAGATCCTTCGTTCTCTAATGAAAGCAACGCTTGGGTATTTGGTGTAAGGGCAAGAATATTTATCTAGCTAAAGTTAACGTCTAATCTCGTTTTTTCAAATGCATTAGGGACACATAAACTATAAGGAAATAACAATGAAAAGAACTCTACTTGCCTCATCGTTAGCACTGGTTACGACATTTAGCTTTGCTGCAGAAGAGGCTCAACTCCCGCAAACGTTGTTTCAAAACGTTGATATCTTCAATGGCACTGAAAACAAGTTATATGAAGATCATTTTGTCTTGGTTGAGGGTAATATCATTACCTCTATATCGAATAAAGACATTGATGTACGTGACGATGCCGTTGTCATTGATGGCACAGGTAAAACCTTAACTCCCGGATTTATAGAAGGTCATGCGCACTTGATGCTAATGGGACCAAGCTTACCGGCGATGGAATCCAACACTACATGGGAAGATTTTGCGATTCACGGCACGCGTATGGCGGAAATGTACCTGATGCAAGGTTTTACAACGGTTCGAGATGCTGGTGGTGCTAATGGTGGTCTGCGAAGAGCTATTGATGCAGGTGAAATTGTTGGTCCTCGTTATTACCCTTCTGGTGCATTCTTGAGCACGCGTGGTGGTCATGCTGACTTTGCAAATTACACGGCGCCTGTCGGTGAAGAGACCAATTTTAGTCGACTCAACATGGCTCAAGAAGTAGACAGCGTAGCGGAAGTTAAAAAGTATGCGCGTAACAATTTCCGTATGGGGGCGACACAGCTGAAATATATGCAGTCTGGTGGTGTTGTTTCGGCGTTTGATCCGTGGCAATTATTGGCGGGCTCTCCTGAAGAAGTAGGCGCGGCAGTAGCTGTTGCTGATAGCTATGGCAGCTATGTGATGGCTCACTCTTACAGAAAAGAGGCAATTATAGATGCGCTCAATGCAGGTGTTAAATCGATCGAGCATGGATTTATGTTTGACTGTGAGATTTCAGAGCTCATGAAAGAGAAAGGGGCATACATTACAACAAATTTGACCGCCTTCGATCCTAATCTGTTGGAAATTCCTGCGGTTAAGAATGTATCGTCAAGTTTAGCTAAGGCGAAATCAGCTTCAGCGGCATTCGTAGATTACATCCCTAATATGAAAAAATGCCCAGCTCCAAGAGCTTTCCAAACGGATTGCGTAGGCTCAGTCGATGCTTGTAACATACAGGTAGCTTACGAGAAGAAATTGAATAACGATTTCTTTGGGCCCTTTGAGTCGTTAAAAACATTGACTTCTGTTGGTGGCGAACTAGTGAGTTTATCTGGAGAGTTTATGAACCCATACCCAGACGCTAAATTAGGGGTAATCGAGAAAGGCGCTTATGCCGACATCCTTTTGCTAGACGGCAACCCACTTGAAGACTTCAGCGTCGTTGGTACAGGTGATCAGTGGTTTGGTGCTGAGAAACGACCAGAGTCTCCTGAGTCTATCCAGATCATTATGAAAGACGGCGTTATCTACAAAAACATTCTTTAACTAGGTAGTAATGTGGTTCATCGGATATCAACTGTCCCGATGGGCCACTTCATTCTTAGCCCATCGACCTAAAAGCGAACTAACGCATTGAATAGATTAATTACGCTCCTTTTACCAGTTGTTTCATTTTCTGTTTTTTCTACTGAAATGGCTTTGTTGGAATGGGATGATCTCAGACCAACACAAACACAAAATCAAATCGTGCTACCAGAGTTAAGCTACCAGCAACGGCTAGCGCTACAGGAAGTTTTTACTCTATCTCAGTACGATGACCCAGAAGCTGTGGCTGATTTGGCTGCGTTAAAAGAAAATCTTAAAACAGATGGTTTGGATACTGATGCTCTTTTAAAATTGCGCGCAGAATACATTGAAAGCCAGCAACAGATGGCAGAAGCCGTTACCACTGAATTTGATGGTCAAAAAGTACGTATTCCCGGCTTTCTTGTTCCGGTTGAGTTTTCAGCCCCTTTAGTCGCGACTGAATTTTTGTTAGTTCCTGTGGCGGGTGCTTGTATACATATGCCTCCTCCTCCGGCAAACCAGATTGTACGAGTCTCTTACCCAGAGGGGTATAAAGTCGAGACTGTGCAGTATCCAGTTTGGGTTGAGGGTGTAATTTCGTCGAAGTTAGAAACTGACAATGTCTATCTTGTTGACGGTCATACTGATGTGGTTATGGGTTATACAATGTATGCTTCTTCGGTGAAAGACTATCATTAATTTAAAAGGTCGGTAATGTAGTGGTACGGTGAAATCGACCACACGCTTAGAAGTTTTCAATATATTAAGTAATCTATGAAATACTAATTTAGTAGAGCCGCTGACACACTTCTGTCCAGAGACGTGCCAGCGCGGTTTCAGCTCACACCACAAATAAGAAAATACAAACGATTTTAAGGTGTATGTCCCATTAATATATTTGTTAAGTCACTGAATACACACGGTCTACCTTATTTTTGTTGTTTGGCTTGTTTCCATTGAGTTATAGCTTCTTCATCAATCCAAAAAGTCAAAGAACCATGATTAATTAGAGCTTTGTTGTACTTCTTCCTGTTGGTTGTTTTGTAACAAGGTTTCGACATAAGGCTACGATTGTTAATGAATGTAGCCGATCAGATTGTAGCTTTTTTTATTTAGTTCCATCGAATTACGCAACAAAGCCTACTAACCCTTGTAACCATAATGACGAAGCTCTTCTTCGGACAGTTTTAATATTTCTGGGGTATCTTCAATAAAGTTAAACAATTCAGAAATAACGTATCTAAGTCTTTCTGTCATGTATTCTCTGTCACGGTAAGCAATATAAAAAGATTGCTCTCTAAATACCTTTCCTTCAAATAATACTAAGGTCTTTTCTGGTGACATTAGTCTAATACTACCAGGCGGTATTAATGACAAACCCGAGCCCTGCTCTGTAAGTGTCGCGGCAATATCAAATGAATCTACAGAAATACGGCTAGGGACTTCACAATGCCCTGTGTGTCCTTCTTCAGTAGTCCAAGAGCAATTGGTGCCAGCTTCTCTGTGGAGTGACGTATGATTAATAATGCCAACAAAACGTTCGAGTTCAGTCGGTTGCTTTGGTATCCCACCGTTTGCTGATAAATACGTCATCGAACCAACAAAGTACTTTCGAAAGGTTGCTAGTCGTCTGGCTATTAAAGATTGATCTTGAATCTCCATTGGGGTAACTAATATATCGAATTCTCCCATAGTATAGGTCTGGCTTGGGTTGATGGTTATAACATCGATTTCGATTTCTGGTTGTTCTTCCAAAATTCTTGGAATAATGTGAGTACATAGGTGACGAGCAAAAGAATGGGACACACCTAACTTTACCGTCCCTTTTAATTCCGAACGTTTACAACTCAATTGCTCTATAGAGAATTCAAGTTTACTCACAATCTGTTTTGCTGTTGATTTAAATGCTCCGCCATCAGGAGTTATTTTGATAGCGCTGCCGTACTTTTGAACCAGTTTGATGCCTAAGTCTTTCTCTAACACTTTAATTCTGCGACTGACTGTTGAAGAACTGGTATCGCAAATAACAGCAGCCTTGGTAATACTGCGAGTCTTACAAACAGCGAGAAAAATTTTGAGATCGTTAATATTCATGTTCATAACGGTTTTTCGGCAATAAATAATGGCTTGTTGCAGAATTTGCAATAGAACGTTGCAAAATGTGTGTAGCTAAGAAATTGATTATCAATACACTGAATATGTCACTGGTCACTTTATACTCAGTGAATACATTAGGGAACAAATCGTTTATATACAGTAATGTTTATAAAATCAATTTATTTGATAATAAGAAATAGGGACTATGCAAACACAACGAAAAATTTCAAAGGTTGCCGCGTTTATTCCGGTGATCTCAATGCTACTTCTATTAGGAGTAGGATATGGGTATTTCCATTGGCGAGCAGAACCATTATTGCTTATAGCGACTGTTATTGCTGGCTTAGTAGCGTCATCGGCTGGGTATAAATGGGATGAACTTCATGAAGGTATTTTAGAGAAAATTAACCAAGGAATGCCAGCAATTTTGATTCTAATCTCTGTTGGTTTTTTAATTTCCACATGGATGTTTTCTGGAACTATTCCAATGGTTATTTATTTTGGAATGCAGTATATTTCCCCTGAATATATTTTGATGGTTGCTTGTATTGGGTCTGCAATAATAGCCACTATGACAGGAACAAGTTGGGGATCAGTTGGTACTGTAGGCGTTGCCTTCATGGGGATCGCGACAGGTCTAGGTGTTTCACTTCCTGCAACGGCGGGCGCTGTTGTCGCTGGAGCATACTTTGGGGATAAGCTTTCTCCACTATCTGACACAACCAATCTTGCACCGTTAGCAGCCGGGTCTTCGCTCTATGAGCACATTGGTCATATGCTTTACACCACAATACCAGCAATGCTCCTTTCTCTCCTTGTCTATTATTTTGCTGGCAGCTCTGAGTTTATGGGAACGGAAACCGCCACACCAGAAAAAATGGAAACAATGCTTACTACGCTGAACATAATGTTTGAGTGGAATGTAGCGCTTCTTCTTCCAGTTTTGTTGGTATTAGTTGGAGCTGTTCGTAAATGGCCTTCTCTTATCGTTATGGCCGCGGCTTCAGCAATTGCATTTATAATGGGTCTTGTTATTCAGGGCTTTGATGCGAGTGATGGATTTACAGCCATTGTTAAAGGCTTCAACGTTTCTATGGTAAATCGTGAAGGCTTTGATAGCTCAGCCGCTACTTGGGAAGTTACTCGCCTTATAAATCGCGGTGGCATGATGAGTATGATGGGCACCTGTCTTATTGCGTTTTGTGCATTTGCTTTTGCCGGAATAATGTCAAAATCTGGTGCGCTTGATGTTATTTTAGAAACTCTGTTGAAGAAAATTGTGTCAACTGGTGGGCTTATCCTTACAACTGTTGCTTCTTGTATCACTATGGCAATTGTTACTGGTTCTTCATACCTGTCTATCCTTATTCCGGGAGAGATGTACCGTGATGAATACAAGCGTCGTAACCTAGCTGCAAAAAACCTGTCACGTACTTTGGAAGATTCCGGTACCGTAATGGTGCCTTTGGTTCCATGGTCTATGGCTGGTGTATATATGACTTCTACTTTGGGCGTTCCAGTATTGGATTTCGCGCCTTGGGCTGTGTTCTGTTACGTCGGTTGGATATTTGCAGTTATTTACGGTTATACCGGTTTTGGTATTGCAATTGATGACAGTGTAGAAACCGAACCTGAGACAAAACGTACACCGACAACAGAGACAGTTTAAAGACTGAATCAATGTTGTTTTTTCCGGCTCTACTGTCTTTGTTTGTTAAAACAGTCGAGCTGGTATACAACACCGCAGCTACTCTCAAATAGAAAAGATCATTAATAATAAGACCTAAAAGTAGATATGTAATGCTGAAACTTGTTAAAAACGCTCGAATTTATGCACCTGAAGAGCTGGGTGTTCAGGATATTTTGATAGCGGGTGACAAAATAGTGTCCATCGGCCAATTGTCTGATGCTGTAAATGTTCCTGATTTGATAACCGTAGATCTTGAAGGTCGAATCGTCACCCCTGGCCTGATAGACCAACATGTACACCTAATTGGTGGTGGTGGCGAAGCTGGCTTTGCTAGTAGAACTCCTGAAATACAGGTTTCAGCTATTGTTAAGTATGGGGTAACTTCCGTGCTTGGTTTGATAGGAACCGATTGTGATGCTCGCCATCCGTCGACCTTGAATGCCAAAGCCAGAGCGTTAACAGAAGAAGGCATAAGTGCTTGGATGCTTACGGGCGGCTACAACGTCCCGTCGCCAACGATTACTGGGTCAGTGCGCAAGGATATTATTTATGCCGAATCATGTATTGGAGGCAAGCTAGCGGTATCTGACCATCGTGCTCCTCATATTAGCTATGAAGAATTTATCCGTTTTGTTTCTGATTGCCGTATCGCCGGTATGCTGACAGGAAAGGCGGGTACGCTTACCGTTCATTTGGGCGATGCACCTCAAGGGTTTGAGCTGTTTTTTAGATCTCATAAAGAGTCAGCGATTCCGGTTCAGCAGTATATACCTACCCATGTTAATCGAAATAAACGCCTATATGAAGAAGCACTAGAATGGGCTGTAATAGGAGGCAGAATCGACATTACTTCTGGTTTTACAACTGGGGATAATATTGTGACAACTTTGGACGGTATTATAAGAGCTCGCGAGAGTGGAATTGCGGAGGAGTGCATTGCTGTTTCTTCTGATGCTCAAGGATCTATGCCAATTTTTGATGACAAAGGCAATATTTCAGGTATTGGCGTTGCAGAGCAAGAAGGGCTACTAAAAGCGGTTCAAGACCAAGTAAGCGAAGGATATTCACTTTCACAGGCGCTTCCGCCAGTTACTAGCACAATAGCGCAATGGTTGAAACTGAAAGGCAAGGGTGTTATTGAAGTTGGGTCCGATGCTGATTTGCTCGTTTTAGACGACGACTTGCAACTGCTTCAAACGTGGGCAAAGGGAAACTGTGTTTATAAAAATGGCTCTGCTCAGATCCGAGGGATGTTTGAATCAAAATAATGATTCGTTGATGACTTTTTTAAATGACGAGACCTAGCAATACTTTAGGTTCTCGCCATTTATGTAGTGATACTTGTCATTTTTATAGTTATAAGAGTAAGCGAATCTACCTTTTTAACTCACCAAAATCAGTAACTAAAACCAATGCCTAGATTGGTAACAATAGTATTGTCATAGGAATAACATCCTTCCTCGTGTAGTAAATACCTATTAAATTAGGAATTGTATTTTCTTTGATTAGTATACTTTTCCCATATAGTTAAATCGATTTCGATATCAAATCAGCTTTTAACAACCCGCCTTTAGTCAAAAGCTTCGCCGAAAAGTTAGGATTTCTTCTTTGCTTTTAGGCCATTAGGATTTTCTGTAGTCCTTCCGCTTCCAGTAAAAAAATATTAATTTCAGTATTCATATCAACAGCATCAATAAAATCATCGAAAAAAGCAGGAGCGACTATTAATACTTGAGCAACACGGTGTCCGCTTGCCTCACAACGCTTCACATAGGCCTTAACTTGTCTTGATGAGTACTTAGTAAATTGACCATTTTTGAATGATTTAGCTTCTCCAATAATCACATCGTCATTTTCTAGCGATACGATAATATCTGCCTTGTCTTTAACAGTATTGATATCCTTTCTTAGGTCTTCATCTACATTCATACCTAATTGTTCCAGTATGGCGGGTATGATGTAAGTCATGTTAGGTGAAGCAGAACTCATGTGTGGATTTTGGCTTACTCTGTGGCTAAGGAAAGCATATTATTTACAAGTTAGTTATAAATATAGCTTCCCAAACTACCATTATGGGAAGTTGCAAAACCTTATGTTGTCTGGCTATAGTTAAATAACTGAGCTGAACTTTCCTCTTTACAGTTTTGATACGTAAAAGGTAGTTAGATTGGTATGTCTTTTAAAGCTGAAATTGGAAGCAATCGATACATCTTATATTACGGCGTACTACTTTTTTCTGCATGAGTTCTTACTCATTTTTAAGTTTCACATCTTGGATTCTGGCCGCCCCTTTTTTATGGATCTCTGTCGCAGTAAGCGAAAGTTACAATGATGCAAAAAGTATACATGCATGCAAGCCTTCAATAGTGATTCACAACGCGTGGCATTTTTAATGCAATGTTTGGTATCCTAACGTTGTTCACATGCTACGTAGTTATTAAGCCTTAACTTCAAAATTGAGGCTAGTTCAGTTAGCTCACTACTTTCAACTGCTTAGTCCCAGTAACCGACAAGCTCCCCTTAGAAGCCACTTCAATATGCCCACTCCACCACATCATCATAGGCCTGCGACGTTCAAAGTAATCTGTGCGATTGTAAGCACTACGAGTTTGATTATCGTCAACGTGGGCTAAGGCTGCTTCAATAAGATCAGATTCAAACCTCCGCTCGTTAAGTGTGGTACTCGCCAGAAAGCGGAGTCCGTGGCTAACTAACGTTCCTGCGAACCCCATTCTCTTCAATGCCATATTAGCCGTTTGTCTATTACAAGGCTTTTTAGGATCTCGGTCTGAAGGAAAGATAAATTCTCTGTGTCCACTTATCGGTTTCATATAGTCGAGTAAAGATAACGCTTAGTCTCGTCATCGTGTACCGTTGCCACTCTATAAGGCAACGGATAGTCTTTTTGATACCAGCATAAGCGACTGTCCTATTAGCTTTGATAGGTAATCAAGACAGCAAGGATAGATTGCCCAAAAACACCAAATCCCTCGCAGCACTCAACCAAACGTTTGACAACTTAGGTAGTGAACCTTAACCTTGCGTGGCACTGGCAAAATCCAGTGTCAGGATTAGACCCCTGCAACAAAAACCACAAGACACATAGCTATCAGTTTTATATGTGGCTTTAGCGTACCTATATGATATGGCTTGATCTATTAAGCGGTATTGTCAGAATTATGGTGGGCTGAGCGAGGCAACCTTCGGGTTGGCCGTTTCTTGTGGGCGGTAGGTCTAACCTTGTTCAGCTCACCACCCAATGATTAGACCCTTTGTGTGGTGATGTTCTAACGACCACAGGAGGTAGTAATGCCTAATTCCAATCAAACCCCAAACCAAGATTTTTACACCCAAGTCGAAGAGTTCATTCTCCGTAGCGCAGAAGAAGATATTTCTAACTCTCAAGCCAATAAAAACGACATCGCACTGTTTCTGCTTTCTATGTTGGCGCAGCATAAACGAGATCATGTGACTTAGTTAGGATGGAATCTTGAACCGATATTAACTGTTTGATATATAAATATTATTTATATTATTACAGGCAATAAAAAGGCCACCCGAAGATGGCCTTTCCAATGCATTGGTGGGCTGGCGGGAGTTTAATTTGTCTGGTAACTTATTGATATTAAATTAATTATGTGTGTTTACAATCTGTCAGGAATACTTTTTGGAATACATAAAAATTAAGTGATAAAAATCACGTTTTTTGAATTTTCAACGTTTAGAACCCACTACAAAATTTGGTTGTACAAGGTTACGCGTTACGAATCACTCTTAACTTACAGTTCACCATTATACTGGATAGGCTTTCTATCAATACCAATATCTTTACGGATTTCGTTAATTAATGATAAAGCGAGCTGCCTGACTTCGTCCCATTCATAAGATGCATTACCATAAGAAATTAGCAACAAACGATCTATTAGTGCGTCTTGAGAATCCATTACAGCTTGAGGTGCAAGCATTCCAAGGTATCCATATAGTCGTATACGATCTTTATTGAAGCTTTCTAGTGCTAGCTTTGCCTCTTCTGGCGAAAGCTTTCGTGTATAGTGTGCATCAAATGCAGCTAATATCTCCGCTATGGCATCAATAACCATCCTATAGATAACAGTCTTGTCGGTGTGATTATTTATTAATCTTTCTTTCGCTATATCTAGCTCTCGTTTTGTGGTTTCTAATTCACTAGCCAATTTGTTTTTTTCTTGTTCTAGAATTCTTTGCGCCCAGACTTTGCCTAACCAACTAGATAGCCCGAAGAAAATCACTCCGGCAGAACTGACGGAAGCCAAGAAACCAGCTGAAATTTTGAAAATACTATCCCACTCCAAAATACTTTCCTTTAAGCTGCGTTTGTTTTGTAAATCATGATAATACATAGGTTAGACTACATTGCGCGTGCCTAAAAGCAACCAGTATTCACACTTAAAGTATTCTGCTGTTAGCTGATATTTTTTCGTCTAAGTCATTTGGTTAGGATTTAGATCTATTGGCTTCTGCTGCTGCATTTATCAGGATCTCAATGGTTTCGTTCATCGTTCTTCCACTATCTTGAGCCAGTTTTTTAAGGTTCTTCTTCGTTGACTCATCAACAACCAAATTAAAACTAACCTTCTTTTCCTTTCTTATTTTGTTCCTGTATTTCACTTGTCCCCAAGCTTGCCTCATTTTAATTATGAGTAGTTCTCGCTCAGCATCTGTTATATCCAAGACATAAATTAAAGCAGGGGCAGTAATGTGAATTAGTTCTTCAATATTGAGGATAGATGGTGCTTTTTTTAATGTAATGTTTTGCTTGATGTAATTTTTAAGCCACAATCCTTGTTCTCTATTGTTCTTGTCCAACCATGATAGTTTGTTTTCATATTTATATTTTCTATATAAATATGAAGTTTCATTTACAAAATTACCTCGAATTGAATAGTCAGAATTCATATTTATACAAAATTCAATAAATATTGAAAGCATGTCACTACTATCATAAGCATCGTAGTCAGGAACTATATCCATAAGTCTTTGCTTGTTAACAAGTCTCTTGTT
The DNA here is from genome assembly GCF_042465995.1 of Vibrio frigidus. Taxonomy (NCBI): domain Bacteria; kingdom Pseudomonadati; phylum Pseudomonadota; class Gammaproteobacteria; order Vibrionales; family Vibrionaceae; genus Vibrio; species Vibrio frigidus. The sequence continues at coordinate 136,153 of NZ_JBCDMC010000007.1, forward strand.
TTTTCTTGATACAACATTTCCACTTTCAGAAAAGTTGCGTATATGTACAAATAAATAGGCAAAAGAAATGCTTATAGGATCCTTTTTATCTATAAACCTAAATTCTCTTAAGTTAAGTATTTTTCTTTCTTGTTTAACCTCTTCAGAAATATCAATTTCAGGCATTTTAATTACTCAGTAGCTTTTGTGATAATTTTGTATCATTTTTACGGAGTTTTTTCAAATGTTTTACAACTGTATATATGTGTCGTGGGTTAGATTTAAGACACATACTTTAGCATTTTTCAAGGTTTATGGCTGTTTTGTGGGTAGTGTTGGTCATTTACCTAATGTTCGAGTTGCAGCTATGTAGGAAATCTCAGCCGGAGTCCTTTTTTATCTGAGAATTGAATTTGCAAAATAGGTAGGAGGGATAATTATAGTGAATATAAGTTTTTAACATGCCTAACTAAAAAGATTGAATCGGTATTAGTAATGTGTAACAGAATAATAATTAAAAATTACATTGGTCATATTACTTATGGGATTAATAAAAGGTAATGTTGGGGTGAAATCAAGAACTACAAGTGCTAATTAATATAACGGGTATGAACTTAATTAACTAGATGGTATTGGGAAATATGTATATATTGAATTCTATCTCTATAGAATCATTCAGATTATAAAGAAGGTTTGAGATATCATTGTAAGGTGCCTGCTTTTCTTTTTACTTGAAGAACTTTTCTTCAGATGGAAGTGGAAAGTCACTCAATGTATATAACATTTCAAGTAACCGCTATATTTCAAATGGTAATTTGAAATATCAATGCTATGAGCCTTGTTGCTATGGTAAGGACTTCATCATAGAAAATGTTTTTTCAACAATTGAGGGAAAAGCAGCAACTATACTAAAATGTATATTAGTAAAAACGGATTTTCCAAAGCCTTTCAGTGAAGAACATTATGTATTGCTGCTATTGCACTATCTCACGATTACAAATACGGAGCTGTCCATGGTTGGTTCTGAAGGAAAGGAGGTGAGAGAACAGGTTAAAGCATGTCGTCTAATTGAGAGGGGGGGGAGATAAGGTTAAGCTCTAATGAGTCCTATGGTTAGTAGTAACCACTCTGCCTTTAATACCATTTAGTGGTCATTTAACTTGATAGCAAAACGATCTTGCTATTAGTTAGGCTGTAAAACCCTCAGGATGTTGTTTCTTAAATGTTATAAAAATTCGAGTGTGAATTTGTCTTGTCAGAATGATGTTTTTAATGAAACCAAAAGTTAGGTAACGTCTGTCTGGTTAGTATTATTACGTTAATAGTTAAATATCTACTACTCCCTCACATCATCACATATCCCTGAGTCACACCAAGTGACTCACAGTACACCATTATAAATAACGGCATCAGCCTATCTATGAACCTAAACATAGGAATAGATAGCAATGAATGTACGTTCTCGAAAAAACAAAAACCTTAGACTCACCACCAAGAAAACATTTCTTGGTCATCCTATCCAGACAGCACACGGTCCATTATATCTCGACTACTTAGAAAAAATGCACGACACCATTGAACGAGCATTAGATGGCTACCCTCGTCTCATGGCTATCCGTGTAGATTTGAGATTTCCAAAACTAAGATCCAATGAAGAGGGTGGCAATGTCATAACTGACTTTATCCGCTCGTTGCAGTCACAGATAGCTTACTCTGGAAAGCGAAAAAAAAGACAAGAGGGTGGTAGGGTTCATCCCTGCAAAGTGCGAAATGTTTGGGTTAGAGAACGTTCTACCTCAATGAATGAGCACTATCACTTATTACTGATGTTCAATAAGGACAGATTTAACTGGTTAGGAAAAACTCAAACACCAGATGATAACTTAGGCTCCTTTATCGTGGAGGCATGGGCAAGAGTCGTCGGTGTTGATTATGATGAGGCAAATGGATTAGTACATTTCTCAAAAAGAAAAAATAGTGACAGCGTGGTTATTCATCGCTTGAACCGTAACTCTGATGACTTTGACGATGCGTTTGATGAGCTGTTTAAGCATGTAAGTTATTTAGCTAAAGAAGATACGAAGCATTTTGGTGATCGTAGAAGGAGTTTCGGGAGGAGTCAGCGTTAACTCAGGTTAGAGCTGCTGCATTTTTTTACAGCGGTGGCTCATCTCATGGGTATATACAAACAGGAGACTATTCCCAATGAGATTCTTAAGACTGAAAGAAGTAATAGCGTTGACGGGATTAGGTCGTTCAAGCATCTATAAGTTTATGGAAGAGAATACCTTTCCTAAAACGGTGTCACTGGGTGGGCGCGCTGTTGCATGGGTAGAGAGTGAAATCGAAGAATGGATGGAGCAGCGTCTAGCACTGCGAGAAAGCCAAAGCTAACCGCAAACAACAACGAACACAGTTATCACATCAACAGGGAGCCCACGAAGGCTCCCTTTTCAATTATAGAGAGAAATAAAATGAGTTTTTCAATTTACGTAGATGGTGCAGCACCTAACAATCAACACGGATGTACACAGGGTGGGATTGGTATTGCAGCTTTTAATGAGCACGGTGAACTAGAGTATCAAGATAGCATCACTATCAGACGCAGTACCACCAATGCAGAATTAGAGCTAACGGCCTTAATCGAAGGCCTAGAGTATGCACAGGATGGCGATGTCATCTACTCAGACAGTGATTTTTGTGTAAAGGGTTATAACGGTTGGTTAGATAATTGGAAGGATAAAGGCTGGCGTAAGTCAGACAAGAAGCCAGTAAAGAACCGTCATCTATGGCAACAAATCGACGAACTGCGTTCACAGAAATACGTAGAGGTGAGAAAGGTCAAAGCTCATTCAGGTGATAAGGGTAATGACATGGCAGACTTGTTAGCCGTTGAAGCGGCAGAAGCCGAGTAAGAAGATAGAGCACAGCGTGTTGGCAAACCGCTAGCAGGCTGTGCGGTCGTATTTATGCTTTATCCCTAGGGACAGTGATTTGTATTTAGAGTAGCGTTAAGCGTTTTTATAGATAACATATATCTTAACTATGGTGGCGTGAGAGGATAACCTTTATCCGACAGAATCGCTTGGTGATCGTATTTAATTGTATAGTTACTCTAAATGATTTATGCCCAATAAGTTTGGCACTCCTAGTTGAAGGTTGTTTTTGTGGCAGAAGTACAATGAGTTAGATTAAATTACAGTATTGATTACACCTTAATTCAGTGTTGTATGCTTATACAAAAATGGAGATATTAATGGCAATTTTCGGTGCAGGTTCAAACTGGGGTGGAACTGAAGTTAAAAAAGATTTTTTTGAAAACTGCAAGTTTGTGCTTGGCTGGAATGAAGACAACTCTAAAGATCTTTACGAGGCAGTTTCTCAGCTAAAGGTTGGCGACATTATTTACCTAAAGAGTGTGAGTCCGAGATATATTCGTAATATCGAAGTTAAAGGTATCGGTATTGTTACTAAAAGTTTCATTCAATGCTTACAGTCCGGAGAGTACGGTGATGTCGACATATCGGATTGGAATGCACTTTTCATTAAGGTCAACTGGATCAAGCAAACAAGCTTCATAATTGAAGTGCCAGATAACGAAGGGAAGTTAACAAATGTACGTCCAGCGACGTTTTATGAAGAGTACCTTCCTTATATTCAAGAAATAATAGTGAATGAATTAACGTCGTCGTTGGCACGGGTATAACAAGAGATTATGTCCTATTCCAACGCTCGGCATTGTCAGTTTGGGTTGATTTCAGTGTCAATGGTGACAAGGTTTAGGCAGAGTGGTAGCGTTGTTCACCACTTAATGCGACGTTACATTTTTTGGATCACGTATGAATTTAGAGTCTTTGAGAAAAAAATCAAAAGTTGAATTATGGACGTCAGTTCCAATCTTATTGCTGGCTGTGATAATTCCAACATTATGCTGGTTTGGCATCTTAAAGGGAAGCATCGATGCATCATCGTGGTTCCAGCGTAGTGGCTCCATTATGGTTTTGTTTGCTGTCTGGGCTGAATTTAAGCTATTTAAACTGAGTGCGAACCTTAACCCTAGAAGTAAGAATGGACAAACTTGGGAGGACTTAGGCCATGCCGACGTTCTTCACAAAGAGTTTGTGGGTTATTTAGCTACGTTTAAAATTATTGCCGCAATGCTTGCCATAATGGGCACATTGATATGTGGGTATGGTGACTTAATTCATAGACACTGGTAGTAAAAATATAATAAAGGATTTAAGAGTGATTCCCAATACCTGACATTTACATTTTAAGGGTGGGTGATAGCGTTACTCACACTTTAATGCAGCATTAATTTCGGCTCTTCCGTACCTGATTTAATCCGAAAGACCTTTGCACGAACGCGTGCCCTAAAGAGCTTTTGTCCAGAGACGTGCCAGCGAGAATGCGGCTACCTCAGAAATGCCCCAAAGCTATTTAGAATATTTGATCCAAATGTTTGACGTCTCCAGATTCAACTAAATTTTTCTAATGTTTGGAGGGCAGTAATGCCTGCCCTCTTACTTGCTTATTTATACAGTTTATTGGGTTTATATGGTTGTAAAGCATCAAAATGGCTTATTTTTCCGAGAAGTCTGGCTCATTTTGTCGGTAGAATAATTGATAAGTTATTTTTAATCTGTGTATTTGTGTTATTCATCCCTAAGATAACGCGCATTGTTAAAAAGTGACAACGTGCCGCCTCTTTTTACGTGATGGCAGAATGTGATATATATGCTTTATTTTTTAGTTGCTTATGATAGATTGGTCGAAAGTTAGGCAAGCAGAAAAATAAGCCTGGCTGTTATTAAGAATGTTAGGGCAATCTTCAAATCTTGCGAACATGAATGTATAATGGCGCAATATTATATTTATAATTAAGAGCTTAAAGTGACAGCGTATCCAAATCCGACACCGATCTATCATTTTACACATATTGATAACTTACAGAGCTTAGTCTCTTCTGGGGGATTGATCTCGAAAAATGCTGTTGATGCTCAGTCTATTCAATATAAAAACTCGGCGTATGCGAGTGTCCAAGGGCATCGTGAACAGTTCCCTGTGCCTGTTGCACCTTATGGTGTGATTCATGATTACGTTCCATTTTACTTCAATAGCCGCTCTCCAATGTTGTACACAGTTAAAATGGGTAACATTTCGGGTGTTGATATGCGTGATGTTGTTTTCTTCCAAAGCACGGCTCAAACAATTGAGGGTGCTGGGAAGGCTTTTGTATTCACGGATGGGCATGGAATTATGTCCCTGACGGATTACTATAACAAACTGTCAGAGATGCATAATGTCCCATGGCAGGTTGTACAAGCGCAATTTTGGGGGGCTTATCCTGACGGTAAGCGTGAGCGTCAAGCCGAGTTTTTGGTTCAAAATTTTGTTGAGTGGGCTTTAATTGACACAATTGGCGTCTATAATCAGGCTATGAAGATACGTGTTGAAAGTATTATTCAAAACCTTGCATATATACCTAAGGTTGAAATTAAACTTGGCTGGTATTTCTAAGGAGGGTATATGATCAAATTTACATCTGGAAATATGCTAAAAGACTCCTCGGAGGCAATAGTTAACACCGTTAATTGTGTTGGAGTTATGGGGAAAGGCTTGGCTCTTCAATTTAAGAAGGCGTTTCCAGACAACTTTAAACTATATAAGTCGGCATGTGATAGAAAGGAAGTAAAAATAGGTGAAGTATTCATTACCGAATCTGGAGATATGTTTAACAAAAAAATTATTGTTAACTTCCCGACTAAAGATCACTGGCGAGGGAAATCTAAGTATGAATATATCGAGTCAGGCTTGGATGACCTTGTAATTAAAATACGAGAGTACGGAATTAAGAGTATCGCAATTCCACCTTTAGGTGCAGGGTTAGGTAGTTTGGATTGGGAAAAAGTTAAATCAATGATAATTGATAAACTTTCTCCGCTTATAGATGTAGAGGTTTTTATATATGAGCCTAACTCAGCTCCAGAATCAAAAGAAATGATTGTAAACACAAAAACTCCTAATATGACTAGAGGCAGAGCTTTATTGTTAAAGGTTCTTGGTATCTATTCTGAAAAAGGGTATGAATGTACGAAAATAGAAATTCAAAAGCTAGCATACTTTCTTCAGGAATCAGGGGTTGATCTTAAACTAAATTATCAAGCCCATAATTTTGGTCCATATGCGGAGAATTTGAATCATGTCCTTACTCATATTGATGGTCATTTTATATCCGGATTTGGGGACAGAGTATCTAAATCTAGTATAGAGATAATTAATGATTCGCTTGAAAAAGCTGACGAATTTTTATCGACCGAGCCAGAGTATAAAGACTCGATTGATAGGGTCAAGAAGCTCATTAGTGGGTATGAGACACCATTAAGTATTGAAGTTTTAGCAACAGTACATTGGGTTATCAAGCATGAAGGGCATAACTCCTCTGATTTTGATTCCATCAAAGAATTTATTGCTCAGTGGAATGACCACAAAGCCTCTATCAAAGAAAAGTATTTGAAAAAGGCTCTAATCCAGCTTCAAACAAATTGTTGGGTATAAATTGCCCATACAAAGCATTTAAGAGTGATTCCTCACGCTTGGCAGTTTCGCTTCGCTCAAGTATAGCCAAGCGTGCATCACACCTTAATGCGGCGCTACTTTGCCAAACCTAATCCATAGCATTCTAATGTGGTAATGTAACTGACTCAGTTTTGTCCAAAAGTGTTTTAGAAGGGAAGCTGATGTACAGAAGCAAAAAAAGAATGGGGGGGCGTGATTGCTCCCCATTGTCATTTTTAGCCTTTGCTGGTGGTATTACTTTTCTGTGATCGCTTCACAACCTTTAGGAACCGTAATTGACGATACCTGTTTTCCTGCGTTTAGGGCTGCTTTCACATCCTGTTTGTATTGAGTGCATTTGCCTACACTGACGTTGACCGCTCCCGTTTCTACCGATGGATTACCTCCAAGCGATCCACCACCTTGAGCCAAAACAAAAGGTGATACTAGGGTAGTCAGTAGAACAAGTGTGTTTTGTACGATGCTTTTCATGATTAATCCTTATTGGTAGTTATAAATAGATGAGTTGTTTTGCTTTCGATTTAGAAGGTGTAAACAAAGGTGCCAGCCGTTGAAGTGACTTCAATTTCTTTCACGTTCTCTACGGTGCAGTTGTTGCTGTACCCCGTATAGGTTTCACCGAACTTCAATTGAACGTTTCTAGATAGCTCTGAGGCCGTACCAGCTGGAATACGACAATTACCTCGGTTAATCACAACGTCGGTGATGACGGTGTTATCGGTAATCGCTTGTAGGTCAAAGACTAAGCTTCCCCAATGAGAGTTAGTGGAGATCGCTACTTCTATATCAGCAACTGCTTCTGGTGATTCTTCTTGCTCTGTGCATCCTGTTGCTCCGATAAACAGGGCCATCATCACGGCGTATCGAACCGATTGGTTTAGTCGATGTTTTATTTTTGTCATGGGTTTACTCTCCTCATTGGTGAGTGAAATTCTGGATAGCCTGCCTCTTCGTGAGCCAGCATGAACTGCTCAACATTGAAGTCAGAGGGATAGGTAAATGAAAATGTCGATACACTGGCCTCATCGATGAGTGGTAAGGCAACGGTGTGTATTGGATGTTGGTCGGATAACCGAAAGAGCAGCAAGAGCGCGTCACACTGAACCGAGAGCCCCAGTGGTTCAATGAGCGTTTGCTCCTGCTGCAAAGCTTGGCTAGAGACCTTTAGCATTCGGTTGTTAAGTAATGCTTCATGGACTGACCCTAAGACTTGTCGCTGCTTGTTACTCCAGCTTCTCGTATTAGGTAGGTTGAGGTGTACTTTGCTTAGCCAAAGTCGTTCTTTTGAAATAGCTGAGGCCTTGCCCAGTAAGGGTTTGTCTCTCTCCGAGGACCGACCCTGTCCATAATTCAGTGCATCAGGAATAAGCGGCTGTAAGTACTTGTTAGTCAGTTGCCAATAGAGCATTTCTTGCTTATTGAACGTCAGTAACTGCTCGGATGTTTTTCGGTAAACATGGGGCATGCTCATCGAATCGCACTCTACGTTAAACACTTCCACAATGATGTCATCGAGATAACGTTTGATGCTGCGCGTGGTGCGGTGGATATCGATTAGGGCTAACTGCTGCTGCAACTCCCTAACGGTGATCCATCGATGTTGAGGAATAAGCATCAGCGTGTGCAGCAAAGCAGATAAGCCTTCAATGCTGGTTTTATTGCTCATGACTACTCTCTCAATACATAGCGCTCCATGTTGGAGTCGGACATTTAATGTCGGGAGAATAGAGGTGGGTTCGACACATAATGTCCAACGGTTAAAGCGCCATCAATCGGCTTAGCGAAAGCGTGAGTCGATTAACATTATCGACGGTTGTTTTTATCTCTCAGCTCTGAAATTGCTACCAGTAACCCAATCAGCAGTACCACGAGAAAGCCCAAAGTCGTTAGGGTTCCTATGGCACCAAAGAAAGGGGAAAGAGAAAGTAACGTGATGAGTGCAGAGAGAAGCTTGATGGTTTGTAGGAGAAGGGAAGTCATGAGTTATTGTGGGGTAAGGGTAATATCGTCGAATGCCTCCATCTCGGCGTAAGCGAGAAAGTTGCTCTCCCACAATTGATACAGCTCGACAGCCTCACGGTTATCTTTCATTGAAAACCAGCCGTGATAGCTTGCAAAACATTGACGAGCACGAAAATCAAAATCCAAATTCCGCTCAAGCTCAGGGTAATAGTTCCCCATATAAGCAAAGTCCGTGATGTACTCAATACACCATTCTCCTGTTGAAGATTGGCAAATAGAAATTTCGACAGGGTGAAAGCCACCAGCATCCGCACTGTAACTTTTATCACGAAAGTTAAAGACCACATGACGGCTGGTGGAGAGCGTTTCATTGTTAAGCAAATGAGCTGAGTAACGCTCATTAAGCAAGGTATACATCTTCTTAGAAACTGGTAGGGGTAATGACGTAAAGGCTAATTGGGACATCGACAGTCCTCCTTGTTTAGGGATAAATCAGAAAGTAGGTAGGGGATTAGTTAAACGAGCTGACTAGCGAGAGTTGCACGCTATCAAAGACGTTTCGGGTTAGGTGGCGAGTTAATGCGTTCATCCAAGCGGTGAGCACTTCTTGCACTTCTGGATAAGATAAATCCGTGGTTCCTGTATCGGGTTGATAGAACCAACGATTAGCAAGATGAAAGTACAGCTCTGGCTCTACTGAAGTACTGTTGTCATTAGGGTAAGAAAAGCTCGCAAAGAACACGATAAGCCAAGGCTCTGAGATTGACTCTCGTTTGAGTTGTATCTCAATCGGGTGAAGTCCTTGGCGATGGTGGTAGTAACTCATTTGACGGCAGTTCAGTACCAGTCGCTCAGCATGCTCAGGTAGTGTGTGACCTGCTAGAAGGCTCTCTAATGACGAGAGCAGTGCATCATTGATGCTGATATCACCATAGTGTTGTTCAATCATAACCAGCCTCGCTCAGCAAATGAGGTGCAGGTTTCGCCTGTTACGATATGGTCCAATACGCGCACATCCACCAGCGCTAAGGCGTCCTTGAGTCTTTCGGTTATACGTCTATCCGCTTGTGATGGGGTAGAGTCACCGGAAGGATGGTTGTGAGCCATGATCACCGCAGCTGCATTGACCTCTAACACCGCTTTTACTACTTCTCTTGGGTAGACACTGGCGGCATCGACGGTGCCATGAAAGAGCTCTTTAAACTCAATCAGTCGGTTTTGGTTATCCAGTAGCAGTAAAGCAAATACTTCACGCTCATAGCTGCCTAGCTTGCAGCGTACATACTCTTTAGTGGCGTTAGGACTAATTAAGGCATCACCACGCACATAGCGCGTGGCGAGTATCTCAGCGGCATGCTCTAGGATTTCATTCTCCTGATAGCGCTGTTGTTTTTTGTAATCAGAATTTTGGGTAGTTGCCATTACGGGCTCCTGTCGGATTCAATGGTGGGTATTCACATTGATGACATATGCCTGAATATTTTTGGGGTTAGGGTGCGAAGCGATGGAAGATCATAAGGAAAGATGTGTTATTGAAGAGGGCGTATGGTTTGTTAGCTTTAGAGGTAGGTTAGAGAGGGAATCTGATGGCGTTAGAATGGAGGTGTGATATGACAGGACAAATCGCTTGATGAACACAAAGTTATTGGGTCTTTGCTCTAAATAATTTGTGGCCCATTGTTGGATGGACCTTTTACTCATTCATATCTATTCATGAGGTTTTGCCCTACTAAAAGTCATCCATTCTTCTAATGCTGTTCGTTGTGAATCCTCATGTTGTATCACGGGATAAATTCGACTAACCCAAGAGTTGTCGCATTACAATGACGGGCTATAAGATCAATTGCTTAGGCTTATGAAACCACATACAATGTTGGGACATTAGAGCTTAGGGAAGAACATGAACTATCATCACATTCCTCGTTTTATAACTTTCTTGTCGTCTCTTAGTATTAGTTCAATTTTATGGGTTTGTTTACTTGGCCTTGAGTTTAAAGAAGCCATTGATAATCAGTTTAATGCTTTTAAATTGATTGAACCTGCGCAAGATGAAAGTCTAATCCCCTATCAAGTTAATAATGAAATGTGGGATATATTGACAACACAATCGTTCTTTTTGTATTGCGTCTTTGCGCTCATTTTATCGTTCTTGGCTACGAAGTTATTAACATCGATTATCAAGAGACAAACCACAAAAGATTTAGATGTGGGTGAATCACACCAAGTTAAAGTTATTCAATTTTTTCACTATGAAAATGAATTGCTTTTAAAGTCTAGTGCACTGATAACCATAATCACTGTACTGTACACATCATCGAGCGAGCTTGCTTTAATCGCTACATTGTTACTTTCAATGTACTCGCCAATTTGGCCATATAACTCGTTAATTCGCCAAAGCGGCATAGCTTTAGTAAAAGCTAGAATAATACTGGAAAGCGGCATTGAGGAAGATTTTGTTGTCGTCACAACTAAGAAAATAATACAAGAATTTACATATGACCCAAGTAATCCTCAGCCGATGGATATCTTGCTTTACAATAAAATTTCAATCGTCAGGTGATCTATGACTAAACCGAGTGCTTCCAAAACCACAAGCGTATTAATGCGAACTGAAGCCAATCAACTATTCACTGAGCTTAAATCCAACACAATAGCTTCAAACTCAGTGAACCATTTTGTGCTTCACCACACAGCCCGATCCAAGGTATTTGATAACGTTACAAGCTACATCCTTAAAACAACAAAAGGGATAAACGCTGCAAACTACCTTACAGAACTAGTGATGGATAATTTTGCTTCGGTCAACACCATAGTAGATTTGATAGAAGATGACGGTGCCGTTCGAACTGAGGCTGATTGTTGGGGGTGCTTAGACCTAAACGATCCAATTAACTTAGATTTGCATGGTCTTTTCTCCTCTCTGATAAACACTTTAAATGTCGCTAAGAGTAACCCTAATAAAACGGTTAACAAGGAAATTGCAAACATGGGTGTTGTGTCGTTTATGGTCAATGTACCAAACGACAAAGACATCAAAGTACACGCAATTCAACGAACGACCGATGTCGGTAAGATGGTAATTGATGGAAGCAAAAAAGCTTTTTACCGGAAAGGAAATGAAGCCTACATTGTGTCAGACGAGCGCTATAAAATTAACCCTGATTATGACTTCTTTTTGATCTCTAAAGGCAAGAAATTCTACTTGTTCGTCAGTCATTTTACTCACTTTGTATATACAGCTGGTTATGACGAGGTACAGAACAAACACGTTGAACTTGGTTTTGCTGATCTAGTAAGCGATAAACTTATCACTGAAGAAGTGAAAGACCAATTTGGTACCTACATTAATAGCATGGGTGTTCGTGAGAAAAATCACTTCATCAGAGCTATAAATAAAGGCCAGCATAAATCTTGGAAGACCTTAAAAGAACAACAAGAACAAGCAAATGAAGGGCTTCCAAAAAATAGACAATGGAAAATGAAGTTCAATGCTAAAGGCGAATTAATCCATGATGGAACAAAAGAAGGAGTTATGGAATTCGTGAAATTCTTGTCACACACAATTGTTAAGAGTGCTAGTGACTCCAACGTTATTTACGATGTTTCCGGTTGGACTCCATCCTCGAACTAACCTAATTATAGAGCATAGTTCTAAGACAACAGGGCTATTGCCCTATTAGTGAGCTGCTATAGTAATACTGGGAACTTGCCCAAGTGGCTTTTATTTTAATTAATGCTTTGGTAAATGAACCACCTCACTAAAACACTTTGTCCAAAAATCATTTGCAACCTCTTGCTGCTAGACCTAAGCATCAATCGACTCTAGAGAACTGCGAACAAAAAAATCACACCACCTAGAGAGAGGCGAATTGCTCGCCTCTCTCTTTTACTCGCGTACCGCGATCTCACCTAAAGGCACATACCGTGCTTTATTCTCATCTCTATAAAAGTTTCGCTTTTTGATTTGCCATCCGTAGCGAATGTATTTGGTATCGGTTAGGTAATAGCCTTCCCCCATAGCAAAGCGTTCACGGTGTTCAACGCTTTTCTCTGGATCGTTAAGAAAAGCCGTTTCAGGGTGATTAAGGCATGCTTTGCGCAGCTCAGGGAATAGGTTTCGAGAGTGTTTCGACCAAGCGAGAATAATAGTCTTCAACGTTTTGGTGTGAAACTCTCCTGTATACGGCTCACTGCTTTCAGCGTCATAGTCAGTCAGTGTGGCAACAATCACGCCCTTTGCCCATTGTGGTACTTCTAAGGTCTCTTGAAACGCCTCCTCCGCTTGTTGGTGTTCACGCCACGCTCTTTCCCGATCCTGTTGTTTGGCTTCTTCTTTTGCGGCTTCTTCAGCTTTAGCTTGCTCCTCGACCTGTTTAACCTGCATACGCCCTAGGTCTACGAATGAGTGGTCCAACTCATAAGTGTTAATGAGTTCGATTAACTGCTGGTGGTGTTTGTCATAAAGCCAAGGCTTATCGACATCCCCTTTATGCTGACGGTAATAACGAGCCATACTTAAGCAGTGCTCAGCAAAACCTTGGTCATTACCACCACAGCCTAAATCTAAGCGGCATTCGTGCTGATGTTCATTGTCAAAGGTCACGGTTACTTTTGTTTTGTCGTACCCGCCTAATGGGTTGCGTTTAGCAACCTCCAGAGCTTTCTTTTCGAACTCACTAAAGTCATAGAGTGTCTCTTCAGTGAATTCCCGAGACTCAGACCAGTGGACAAGTACCGTGAGTGGTTTGATTTTTTTTGCCTCTGGCATAAATGATGAGTCTGATTTGTTTGTTGATGGCATGAGTGTTTCCTTTTTACGAATAAAATAAAAAAGACCACCTTGATAACAAGATGGCCTCTAGAGTGGTGGGTGAACGTGTTTGTGGGTTGTTAAGCTGGTGGGGTGTGCTTAACGGATTAGATAGAATGCCTCTTTACAGCGTGATAGGGCGGCTCTGAGCCATTTATCCAGCACTTGCCTTGGTAGCCATTGATGAGCTGCTGAAAGAGCCACATCTCAAAAGCAGACTTGGGTTTTATTGCGACATCAAAGCCATCGTCATCAAATCGTTGCCGTTCTTTCCAAGTTACATCTAAATCACTTAGCTGCGTTTTTAACTCATCTAGTTGGGTTTGTTTTGAGGTATCTAATGGTGCTTTAAGCCAGACCTCTAGGGTGTGACAATACGGCATCACTCCATAGTCTTTAGGGAGATTCAGAGTGTTACGTAATGCACGTATCCAACCTTCTGCTTTGGTGTCTCGACCATTGAGTTTGACATCTCCTGATTCAGCGGCTGCTGACCAGTCACAACCGTATTTCACGAGTAGTTGGTTGAATGTCTTTACACTACAGAACTGCCAGCTACGTGCTCGTTTGTTTGTCTCCGAGTCAAAGAGATTACTAGAGCCAATGAGCATGTGGAGCATGAATAGATCTTCAGCTCGTAGCGTTAGCCCGTAACGCTCATACAGGGCTTGTTTAAGTTCGCTGGTGCTTCGGGTGTCAGTATGGTTTAAACGCTCTTTGAAGAAGGTACAGGCTTGCTGAGCGACATCTTCTTTTGGTACACGCAATGCGAGTTGTTCATAGACAATGTCATAGGACATAAAGGGGGTCTCCTGTGAAAGAGTAAGGTAGTAAAATCATGGTGATACTAGAAGCTAGGGGGGAGGTAGAGTGGCGGTGGTTATCAATTGCGCTCTGGTATTAGGGGCTACGCAGCTCGATTGGGTTGTAGGCTCCCTTGGCTAAGTTAGCGATAAATTTGGATTCCCATAGTGTGTATAGCTTGTTGGTGTTGGGTGCGCTCATACTCTTTAGACCAGAGTATCGAGTGAAGACCGTGGCATGAGTGAAATCGAACTCAATATCTAGCTCAAGTATCGGATAAGGGTATCCATTGAAGCTGAAGTCAGTGATGCAGAGGATTGTGTACTTGTTGTTAATGTCTTTCTTCAATGCAATCTCAATAGGGTGATAGCCTCCATGTTCAGCGGAGTAGTGCTCGTTACTGTAGTTGATGATGTGATGACCATCTGCGAGATCTGCGTATTTATTTAGAACGTTGTTTAATGTCTCTAGAAGAGCCAGGGAGGTAGGCAAAGCTGTTTTGTTGAATGAAGTCATGGGTAAGCGGTTTCTATGCATAAGTGGCTCCTTTTCGACTAATGGGGTTATGCATAGTGATGAAATATATTTGAAAAAATTTTGATTCAAATGGATGGCAGGGGTAGAAGGACGTGATACTGAATGGGGAGTCATTTCGACTAAAACAAAAAATTCATATATGAAACCGGAGTGCTGAAAGTTTGGTTTTGCGCATTGTTGATTCTTCAATTTTCCCGTATTCTCCGTGTTTCAAAATGGATAAAGAATTAGCGAGTGTACAACTCGGTGGTTGCTGAAATAGTAGCGATTAAAAAAATCAGCGACATAGTTAAAGTCAGCTTAGAAAAGCACTTAGAGACTTGCCTTTAAAGATCGGCTCCCATCGGTTTCAAAGTCGGTGGTTTTTGGCGTTTAAGAGTGAAGCTCTTGAAGCCTAGATACCAGAGCAAGAAGATCCGGTTTAACTGAGTCCCTAAACACAATATGACGAACATGTGCCGACTGTTTTCACGATGTCGGTCAATAATTGAAATGAATTGAGTAAAATATGAATAAGCAACAATTAGCGGCAAAAATCTGGGAATCAGCGAACCAGATGCGTTCAAAGATCGAAGCAAACGAATACAAAGACTACATCTTAGGGTTCATCTTTTATAAGTACCTCAGCGATCAACAGGTGCAGTTTGTCACCAAAGAAGGGATGACGCCCGATGAAATCAAAGCGCTAACAGAAGAAGACGCTGAAACAGTCAAATACATTCAAGATAACCTTGGCTATTTTATTGCTTACGAAAATCTGTTTTCAACGTGGGTTGATCCAACGTCCGACTTTGATGAGTCAAACGTACGTGATGCACTTTCTGCTTTTAGCCGTTTGATTTCTCCTACTTACAAAAAGTTGTTTGAAGGCATTTTTACTACCCTAGAAACAGGGTTAAGCAAACTCGGTGAAAGTGCGGGTAAGCGAACTAAAGCTATCAGCGACTTGCTGCACTTAATTAAAAGTATCCCTATGAACGGTCAGCAAGGCTATGACGTTCTGGGTTACATCTACGAGTACCTGATTGAAAAGTTTGCGGCTAATGCGGGTAAAAAAGCCGGAGAGTTTTATACGCCTCATGAGGTCTCGGTTCTCATGTCGCACATCATCGCCCATGAACTAAAAAATAAAGACACCATTGAGATTTATGATCCAACGTCCGGCTCTGGCTCACTCCTTATCAATATTGGTGAGGCCGTCGAAAAATACGCTAAAAACAAAGACAGCATTACCTATTATGCGCAAGAGTTAAAAGCGAACACCTATAATCTCACCCGTATGAATCTGATCATGCGTGGTATTAAAGCCAGCAACATTAAAACCCGCAATGGCGATACTCTAGAAGACGATTGGCCATACTTCGATGAGAACGATCCACAAGGCACTTACGATGCCTTATACGTGGACGCTGTTGTCTCTAACCCGCCGTATTCACAACAATGGGACCCTAGCTATAAAGATAGCGATCCACGTTATTCGCGTTTTGGTCTAGCCCCAAAAACTAAAGCCGATTTTGCCTTCCTATTGCACGATCTCTATCACCTAAAGCCCGATGGTATTATGACTATTGTATTACCTCATGGGGTGTTGTTCCGTGGTGGTGAAGAGGGGGAGATCCGCAAGCAGCTTATTGAGCAGAACCACATTGATGCCATTATTGGTTTGCCGGGTAATATCTTCTTTGGTACGGGTATTCCAACCGTGATTTTAGTACTCAAACAAAAGCGTCAGAATACCGATGTATTGGTTGTTGATGCTTCTAAGCACTTTACTAAAGAAGGCAAAAACAACAAGCTGCAAGCGAGTGATATTAAGCGCACTGTTGATGCTGTGATCAATCGAGAGAGCGTCGATAAGTTCTCGAAAGTAGTGAGTAAAGAAACCTTACGCAATAATGGTTATAACTTAAACATACCACGCTATGTAGACTCTTCAGCTGCGGCTGAAAGCTGGGACTTACACGCCACCATGTTAGGCGGTATCCCTAACAGTGAGATTGATGAACTCAATTCATATTGGCTTGCTTTCCCTGAACTACGCAGTACCTTGTTTGCGGCTAAATCTTCCGCATACAGTGAGTTGACTATAGCTAAAGACGCAGTCAATACCAGCATTAGCAGTCACCCACAGGTAGTAGAGTTTATCGCAGGTTACAAACAAGCCTTTGCAGGGTTTGATGGCGACTTAAACACTAAACTTATTAAAGGTTGGGAAGGGGTTAACCGTAATCAACAAGAAGCTTCATTAAGTGTTGAACTCTTTAACCGCCTAAGTCCTATTGCTTTAATCGACAAATATCAAGCCTATCAGCTTCTAAACAACCAATGGCAAATCATTAGCGCCGATTTAGAAATGATGCAAACTGAAGGTTTTGATGCGACTAAGCAAGTTGAGCCGAATATTGTTATCAAAAAGACAAACGGCAAAGACACTGAGGTACAGGACAAAACGACGCCATGGAAAGGTCACATATTACCTTTTGGCTTAGTGCAAAAAACTCACTTAAGTGATGACCTAGCAGCTCTGGTTAAACAAGAGAGTCGTTTGGCTGAAATCTCCAGCTCTCTTGAAGACATTTTAGAGTCCTTAAGTGAAGACGATAAAGAGCTAGATACCGTCAAAGAAAGCAAAGACGCTTTTGTTAATGCTGAAGTAGCAAAGGCTGCTAAGACTTTCTTGAAAGAGCAGAAAGACAGTAACGTTAAGTTCACAGAAGACAGTCTTGTGCTTGAAGAAAGCTATAAGGCCAAAATTATCCATGCTAACAAACTTATCAATGAAGAAAAAGCACTGAAGAAAGCAGTGAAAGAAGCGGCAACTAAACTGCACCTTAAAACGAAAACCACCATTGAAGGCTTAAGCGACGAGCAAGTGAAGAATCTGCTGAATCTAAAATGGATCGCTCCATTAAGTAGCGAACTCGCTGCGATGCCAAGTAGCTTGATTGCCCAGCTAACCAACAAGGCACAAGTCCTTGCGGATAAATACGCTGTAACCTATTCGCAAGTCGCGAGTGACATCAAAACCACTGAAGATGAATTAGCGGAAATGATGAGTGGTCTCACAGGTAACGAGTTCGATATGCAAGGCTTGGCTGAATTCACTAGCTTGTTGAAGGGTGAGTAAGATGAATTTAGATAAAAAGGTGCCTGAGATTCGGTTTGCAGGCTTTGGTGGAAAGTGGGACAAAAAAGAGTTGGGTACTGATGTCGCTGATATTATTGGTGGAGGTACTCCTAGCACTTCAATATCTGAATTTTGGAACGGTGATATCGATTGGTATTCGCCTACTGAAATTGGCGACAATGTGTATGCTGAAGGTAGCCAGAAAAAAATTACGGCTCTAGGCCTTAAAAGTTCATCTGCAAAGATACTTCCGGCTGGTAGGACGGTTCTATTTACTAGTAGGGCTGGCATCGGGGATATGGCTATTCTTGCTAGTTCAGGAGCTACTAACCAAGGCTTTCAATCTTTTGTTGTGAAAGAAGGGTTTTCACCTTATTTCATTTATTCTATCGGTAAACAGATTAAAGAGTTTGCACTTAAACATGCATCAGGTTCGACATTTTTAGAAATTTCAGGTAAGCAGCTTGGACGTATGGAGATCCTGATACCTTGCGAAAAAGAACAAGCCACCATCGGTAACTACTTCCAAAAGCTCGACAGCCTAATCAACCAACACCAACAAAAGCATGACAAGCTCAGCAGCCTTAAAAAAGCCATGCTGGAAAAAATGTTCCCCAAGCAAGGTGAAACCGTTCCAGAAATCCGCTTTAAAGGGTTTAGTGGGGAGTGGAAAAGTACCGCTCTTGCTGAACTTGCATTGTTCAACCCAAGAGAAGATCTACCTGCGAGTTTTAAGTATGTTGATTTAGAGTCAGTTAAAGGAACGTCTTTAATTGGATATAGAAAAGAACTAAAAGAAAATGCCCCCTCAAGGGCCCAACGTCTTGCAAAAAAAGGAGATGTTTTTTTTCAAACGGTAAGGCCATATCAGAAAAACAACTACTTATTTAATAAAGATGACGACGATTTCGTATTTTCAACAGGTTACGCTCAATTACGGCCCTATTATGATGGCGACTTTTTGCTGAATCTAGTTCAACGAGATCCATTTGTTAAGGATGTACTAGATAATTGTACGGGGACCAGTTATCCAGCAATAAACGCATCGATACTAGCTGGTCTGAGGGTGCAATATCCTGAATCGAAAGAAGAACAAGCCGCCATTGGCAGCTACTTCCAAAAACTTGATACGCTGATCAACCAACACCAACAACAGATCACCAAGCTCACTAACATCAAGCAGGCTTGCTTGAGCAAAATGTTTGTTTAAGGAATGACCATGACCATTTTTAAAACCGAAGCAAAATTTGAGCAGGCTTTTATTGAGGTTCTCACCCAAAAAGGGTGGGAGCCTGAAATCCTCAAAAACAAAACTGAGGCCGAGTTACTGCAAAACTGGGCAAACATTTTGTTTGAAAACAACCGCCAACAAGATCGCTTAAACGATGTGCCGCTGACTACCACTGAAATGCAGCAGATTATTGAGCAGATCAAAGAGCTGAAGACGCCGCTCAAACTCAATGGTTTAATTAATGGTAAGACGGTCGCGATTAAACGAGACAACCCTGATGACTCGCTGCACTATGGCAAAGAAGTCAGCTTGAAAATCTATGACCGCCAAGAGATCGCTGCTGGTCAAAGTCGTTACCAAATTGTGCAGCAACCTAAGTTCGAACGAGGTAGCCCGTTACGTAACGACCGTCGTGGTGATGTGCTGTTGCTAATAAACGGTATGCCCGTTATTCATATTGAGCTAAAACGCAGCGGCGTTCCGGTAAGTCAAGCGGTCAACCAAATTGAAAAGTACTCTAAAGAAGGCATTTTTAGCGGCCTATTTTCGCTCATCCAAGTCTTTGTTGCCATGGAGCCTGATGAGGCTAAATACTTTGCTAATCCGGGGATGGATGGCAGATTTAATCCCGACTATCAATTTCATTGGGGAAATTATAATAACGAGCCTAAAAATCACTGGAAGGATATTGCATCTGATCTGCTATCGATCCCGATGGCGCATCAGTTAATTGGTTTTTACACCGTCGCTGACGATAGCGATGGCGTACTTAAAGTCATGCGTAGCTATCAGTATTACGCCGCTAATGCGATATCGGATCGAGTTGCTAAAACCAACTGGAAGCAGTTAGGTGGTGTAAACAATAAAGATAGGCTGGGTGGTTATGTATGGCATACCACAGGCTCTGGTAAAACCATGACCAGCTTTAAGTCAGCACAGTTGATTGCTCAATCAAAAGACGCCGACAAAGTGATCTTCTTAATGGATCGCATTGAGCTTGGTACTCAGTCTCTCCTTGAATATCAGGGTTTTGCAAGCGATGGGGAAGTGGTACAAGCCACCGAGAATACTCATGTACTGGTGACTAAACTAAAGAGCACCGCTCCTGCTGATACCTTAATTGTTAGTTCGATTCAAAAAATGAGTAATATTTTTGAAGAGGCGGATGATGAGGGCGTCGCAACAAACTCGGCTGATATTGAAAAAATTCGTGATAAGCGCTTGGTGTTTATTATCGATGAGGCGCACCGCTCAACGATGAGTGGAGGTACAGAAGATAAAGAAGGCATGTTGGTAAGGGTGAAAAAAACCTTCCCGAAAGCTCTCTTTTTTGGTTTTACTGGTACGCCCATTCATGAAGAAAACCAAGTTAATAGTAATACGACCACTGATGTCTTTGGTAACGAGCTGCATCGCTATAGCATCGCTGATGGCATCCGTGACGGTAACGTATTAGGCTTCGATCCTTACAAAGTCTCTACCTTTAAGGACGGCAAACTTAGAGAAAAGATCGCCTTACAACAAGCTAAGGCTGACGCGGTTACTGATGCGATGGCAGAACCTGTCAAAAAGAAAAAATTTAATCACTTTATGAATGATGTGCCGATGGCGGGTTATAAAGATGCCACAGGCAAATATCATAAAGGCATTGAAGACTATGTTCCTAAAAGCCAATATTTGACGGACGCTCACCAAGAAAAAGTCGTCGCTGACATTTTAGATAAATGGGATGTGCTTAGCCAAGGCAATAAGTTTCACGCCATTTTAGCCACCAATAGTATCGCTGAAGCGATTGATTATTATCGCCGTTTAAAAGCAGACAAACCTGAGCTAAAAATATCGGCCCTATTTGACCCTAACATTGATAACGATGGTAGTGGTGACCGTGGCCCGACGTTTAAAGGTGACGGTCTAGAAGAGATTATGGCCGATTATAACGCCCGCTATGGCCTAGAGTTTGATTTTGCTCGTCATTCGGCCTTTAAAAAAGATATCGCTGCGCGGCTTGCTCATAAAGAACAGTACAAGAATATTCACAAAGAGTCTTCAAAGCAGTTGGATCTACTGATCGTGGTCGATCAAATGCTGACTGGTTTTGATTCCAAGTGGTTGAATACCTTGTATTTAGATAAAGTGATTAAATACCAGAATATTATTCAGGCTTTCTCGCGTACTAATCGTTTGTTTGGTCCTGACAAACGTCACGGTATTGTTCGTTATTATCGCTATCCACACACCATGGAGAGGCACATTAATGATGCTGTCAAACTCTACTCTGGCGACAAGCCTATTGGGCTGTTTGTTGATAGGTTGGTAAGTAATATTGACCTTATGAATGGGGTGTCGGCGGATATCTCTGAACTGTTTGCTAGCGCTGGTATTGAAAATTTTGAAACACTGCCAGACGATGTCGAGCTTTGTGCTAAGTTTACCGAATTATTTAATACCTTTAACAAGCACCTAGAAGCTGCCAAAGTACAAGGTCTGAATTGGGAGCAGTCTACCTATACTGACTCATTAGAAGGCGAGAGCGGTGTTGAGCGCGAGGTCACTCTGGCTATTGATGAACTCACTTACATGAGTTTAGTTCAGCGCTATAAAGAGCTTGCTGGCAAAGGGGGCGGCAATGGTGAAGGAGCAGGTGGTGATGTCCCATTTGATATCAGTGGTTATTTAACTGAAATTGACACTGGTAAAATCGATGCCGACTACATGAATAGCCGCTTTGATAAATATCTAAAAGAGCTTAATCAACACCAAGACTCTACCAGCGTTGAAATAACCCTCAATGAGTTACATAAGTCATTTGCGTCACTTAGCCAAAGCGAACAAAAGTATGCCAAGCTCTTTTTGCACGATTTGCAGCGTGGAGATGCGCAGTTAATTGAAGGTCATACTTTTAGAGACTACATCAATGACTATCAAAACCAGAAGGAACAGCTACGAATTGCCGCTATTGTTGAGGCTCTTGGTTTAGATAGGGATTTACTTCTTCAGTTGATGAATGGTGATGCTAATGAGCAGAACATTAACCGTTTTGGTCGCTTTGATACGCTGAAATCAACGGTCGATAGAACTAAGGCAAAAGTCTATTTTGAACGTCTTGAAGGCGCGACGATCCCCCCGTTCAAACTGAACATGCGCATTGATAAGTACCTCCAAGAGTTTATCTTTGGGCAAGCGGAGGATTTTCTGGAAGATAGTCGAATAGACACTCACGAAGAGAGCCAAAATGTTTCCCCTAAGCCGTTTGTTTTTGGTGGTATTAAGCTCTATCGAGCAAACCAAGTTCTAGAGCTTGAAAACGCTGTTGAGTTGGGTTCAGTTACCTTTAAAACAGATACCTTGTATGAAGACAATCCCGCTTCGTTATTATCAACAGGCTGCTACAGTGAGCTAAAGGAACTTGGGGTGGTGTCTTCTCATGTTTTAGATACGACGCTGACTGCACTTTTAGAGCTTGAACTGGTCACAAAAGATCTTGACCTTCCTCTTTATCAAGAAGGTCAGAGTGGCATTGTTTGGGCCCTCAAAGAGGCAAGAGAGGGGAGCGTAGTTGACGAGTTCATTGCTGTTGTTGTTCAATATGCTGGAGATGAAAGCTATAAGCCATTTATCGAAAATGTTATCTACGATGGTGCAAAAAGCGTTCTGTTTGCCAGCTTTGTTGTATTGCCAAAAATGGCATTCAGCAAACTAAAAGCTAAGCATGAAGAACAAAAAGAGCGTAATGCTGAAAAGTCTGCAATTGAAACTTCGCCAAACGTCATTGATTTTAAAATGAATAAGAAGCTAGCAGAAAAATGGAAAGGCAGTCAGCACTAACATTGGGGACAACCACAACATAAGCTGAATGCAAAACTAGGGGAGCTCACCTTATAGTAGCTCCCCGTTATATTCAAAATTAACCTCGAACATTCGCAAGTAATGGTATGGACACTGCCCATCTCAATAACCCGATGCTCAACTAGAATTGGTTGAAGATAAGGTGAAAATGAAAACAAAAACAAGGTGGTTTTATGGGGCGCTCACTAAGCAAAGCACTGCTATCCCTAATTAAATTAATGAGTGATGTCATAGCCAAGTGATTTGTATTGTTAGGAACAGCTATTGACATCAACCCCAAACGAAAATGACCGGAATGAGTAGCGGTATGGCCAGATATTTACCAGATAACTATACGAACCAAGAATTAGATTTAAAAATAGAGTTAGTCAATCCTGCCATGGCTGAAGTTTATTACACCCCTCCTGCCGATGAGTTATGCATGCTCGATGGGGATGTTGGTGAGTATAAAACTCATATAGCAACATTCTATATACAGTATAGCTGCATATCGATATACCCTATTATTACTCTTTTTCCGCACACTGAGTACTTAAAACCTAAGTATACTAACATACGTGAAATAGTAGTTCATATGGAGGATGTGGAGTTACCTGAAAGTTCAAATGATGTGGAGGCACAGCTACTTGATCTTCCAAGTGGCTTTGTGAAGGATATCAGATATGGTCTTGGACTTACAAAGGAGTACCGATTCATTATTGATGCCGTCGAGCGGTTCACTGAATGCTCTATGTTAGAAATTGGATCAGATAAAGAAACTGGCGAGAGTGAAGGCTGTTTTTACTTGAGCTGGAGTGATTATGAGGATATGCGTAAGGTCTGTAATCGATTGACTAACCGAGCTAGAAAAGCAGCTCGTCTCACTAAAGAACGTGCAACCTACAACCATCTAGCATTACGCTTGGGAAGGCCGCAGAAAACGAAAGAGCTGACTAATGATGTTATTTCTAGGATGTTGCGTTTAAATATATCACCTTCGGATAAGCAATCCGCACTAGAGCTTGTTACTCAGGATAGGTCTGCTATTTCAGCATCAACGCCAGAAACATTGGGAAAATTACGGTCAGATATCGAGTTAGTCACTCTGGAACGTCTAATCGAACAGTTCGAAGAACTACTTGGAAAAAGAACTAAAGAAGATACTTGGCAGAAGTTGTTTAACGAGAATCCGTTCATACTTTCTCTGACGTTTGGGTATCCAGCCATTAAGGTACGAGATCAAGCTTCTGTAGGTGGTAAACGTTTATCCGGGAATGGAGAAAAAATTGCTGATTACTTATTAAAAAACCGAATTACAAATAATCTAGCAATAGTAGAAATCAAGAAACCATCAACTCAGCTTCTACATAAATCGGTATATCGAGGGTCCGTGTATTCAGCGAGCGCAGATTTATCAGGTTCTGTAACTCAAGTGTTAGATCAACGATATCATTTAGAGCAAAATATCGCATCTATCAAAATGAACTCTAGAGTTTACGATATCGAGTCTTATGCGATAAATTGTGTCTTGGTTATCGGGATGTTACCTAGCGATGATGATATGCGAAAGTCCCTTGAATTGTATCGACGTAACTCAAAGGATGTACATATTGTAACATTTGACGAATTACTCCTGAAGCTTAAGCAGCTGATGCAGTTTTTATCGTCAGAGGACGTCCGTGACTAAGGATAGTACGTAAAAGAGCGTTTCTATCGAAAACATAGGGGCAGTTTTGTTATTTGCTCAGAGACGCTTACGATAAACGAGCCAGTTTGTCACTTGCTTATTTAGCAAAGCACTTAGCTCATAATGTTCAGAAACCGTTACCGGCAAGCTGCATTTTTTTATCTAAAGCCGAAGATATGTTGTGAAAAAGAGCAGGAAGCCACATGGCTTCCTGTACGTTATTATTTTACCCAGCTAATTTTAATCCCTTTCGTCCTGCCAAAGAAACATTCCCTTCAGCCGCAGCAGTAATATGCTCACTCCACCAGCTCATCATTGGTCGCCTGCGTTCGATGTAGTCTGTGCGATTGTATGCGCTTCTAACTTGGTTCTTATCTACGTGAGCGAGTGCGGCTTCAACTTCATCAGGACCAAATCCTTGTTCATTGAGCGTTGTACTTGCGAGGGATCTCAAACCGTGGCTCACTAGTCGGTTCTGAAACCCCATTCGTTTCAAAGCCATATTAGCAGTCTGGCTATTACAAGGTTTTTTAGGATCTCTGTCTGAAGGGAACAGAAAATCTCGATGACCGTTAATTGGTTTAAGTTCTTCTAATAATGCAATAGTTTGCTCAGTTAGAGGTACTTTGTGCTCTTTTCTTTTTTTCATCCTTTCTGCTGGGATAATCCAAAGTTTGTTTTCTAAGTCGATTTCTTCCCATTTAGCACCTGCTGCCTCGGCAGGCCTACTCATCGTGTGTAGTTGCCACTTAATTAAAAAACGAGTCACTTTCTTAATAGACGCATTAGCAATAGCATTCATCAGTTCTGGTAGCTCATTGGGCTTCAGAGCTGCCATATTTTTTTTCTTCGGTTTTCGAAATCCAGAATAGATTTTATCAATAGGGTTATAGGTGAGCTTACCGACGTTAACGGCATATACCATTATCTCGTTTAAGCGTTGGCATAAGCGTTTCACTGTTTCAAGACTACCTTTAGCCTCTAAGGGTTTTAATTTCTTGATAACGGTTTGAGCATCAATCTTAGAAATAGGGTAGTTGCCTAAATCAGGAAATATGTGTAGTTCCAAAGAACGCCAGATATCATCAGCATAGTTTGGCGTGACACTCTCTTTTTTTCTTTCAAACCACTCTTTAGCTAAATTGAGTAATGTGTCTTCTAACTCTTTTTGCATTTCAGAAAGTTTTGAGTTTCGGGCTTCTTTTGGATCTATGCCATCAGCAACAAGCTCCCTTGCTTCTATTGTCTTTTTACGGGCATTAGCTAGGGATAATTCAGGGAAGGCACCTAAACCCATGTTGATGCGTTTTTTAGTAATAGGGTGGCGGTAATTGAAGTTCCATAACCGAGAACCATTTGTCCTAACTCGTAGCTGTAAACCGTCACCGTCTGAAAGAACATAATCCTTCTCTTTAGGCTTTGCGTTGGTAATCGCTTTACTTGTTAGTCTAGTTGCTCTAGTTCCCATGGGGCCAACTCCTCAAATAAATGGTATTCCAAATACTAGCATTTATTGCTTGGAATACCACGTGGAATACCAAAGAGTATGGAAGGTAGAGAACGCTACGGACGCTGATGGACTATAAGTCATTGATTTTATTATATTACAGGCAAGAAAAAAGACGCCCTAGGACGTCTTTAAACTTATGATTGGTGGAGCTGGCGGGAGTTGAACCCGCGTCCGAAAATCATTCATCATTGGTACTACATGCTTAGTCGATCTTTAAATTCACCAACTACCTGCGAACCGACACGCTAGTAACTGACTATCCTGAATTAGTATTCGCCCTTTTCCTCTCAGGAGGGAAAATCCGGGCTAGCTAGTTTGGGTTTGATCCCTTGTTGTTCCCCGTCTTACAAGCGGAAGCTAGGGCAAGAGAGCTCTTGGCAGGTTATTAAGCTGCTAGTGCGTAGTTTTCGTCGTTTGCGACTATTTTTTTGCGGCTTTTTAACGTGGCAAACCGCACCACGGCATGCACCTCAGACTTCAGAATTCCCGTCGAATCCTGGATCAGCCCCAAGTGGTTCACGAGCATAGTAACAGAAAAGTACGCACTGTCTAGTTTCCAGTGGTTAAGTGTCGAATGTTTGTTCGTATTTCAGAGTGACGCGGTAAGTCTGCCTGTATATGGGGGCTAAATATTCAACACTGTGTAGCACTTATTGTTCAAGTATTTGATAAATACTTGAAAGTTGATGTAGATAATCAATACTGGACGTATAGATAACCATTGGTTAGCTGAAAAATGGATAACAAAAGGAAAGGAATAAATGAGTAATGTAAAATGGTGTCGTTCTCGCTCCTTATTCACAACGCTTATGTATTTGCAGCACGTAGTTAATACTGGGCTCGTTGCTGTACTTATAATGTTCACTACTCTTTTTTCTTTGCCATCTTATGCGCAGCAAACGCCTAGCATTACGGTTGTGGGAAATGGCCCCTTAGTGCCTCAATCTGCACGGCAATCCATTCCAATTAGTTACATGAATATGAACTTCGTCGATATTGAAATTCTGAAAGTGACCAACCCTAATGAGTTATTACAAAACTATTACCTGCTTGATCGTCTTTCCGCATGGGAATTGCGAGAAGTTCAGCATGCGTATAGCAGCGTATTTTCCGATCGCTATGAATTACCAAAAGCGGAACAAGATGTATTAACTTCAGCAAGGGTCCCTATTCCCCATACACTCTCATCCGGGTGGTATCTGGTGGTCGTCAAAGCGCCCGGTGACTATAGTGATTTTCAAGTGAAACATATGTTGCTTACCGATATTGGCATACAAGCAAGACTCAATAGTCATGAAGGTACATTGAGTGTTACTCGTCTATCAACTGGAGAAGCCGTGGAAGGGGCCGATGTTGGTCTAATGCAAGCCGGTGAATGGATTGAATCAAAACAGACGGACGAGAAAGGGCTAGCCCACTTTTCGAAAGAAAGCATCGATACCGATATGGTGATTGTGTCTAAAGGCGATGAGTACTCAATGCTGCCTATGCGAGAGGTGCCTCTTGACCTTTCTGAGTTCAATATTGGTGGTCGCCAATACAGAGAATACGAAGCCTATTTATACAGCAACCGAGATCTTGTTAAACCGGTTGAGAGCCTACCGATAAATATCTTATTAAGGGATAGTGATGGGCGAGCGTTTTTGTCTGAAGAGCGCGTTGACCAACTGTTTTTAACTGTCATTGACCCAGAAAAAAATGCGTTATTGCAGCAAGCATTACCATCAACGTTTTCTGGTTATTATACTTATAATCTCCAAACATCAACCAATTGGCAAATGGGTAGGTACACCGTAGAGGTGCGTATAGACCCAAGTGATCCTAACCCTATTAGCCAATACCATTTTCAACTAGAAGAGTTTGTGCCAGAGAGAATGGATTTGCTTATCTCTGATTTAGCGCCATTTGTTGTGGCTGGGCAGAATAATTCTGTGAATTTAGAAGGCCGTTATCTGTTTGGAACCCCAGCCGCCGGTAATGTGCTGAAAACAGAAATAACGTATCAGCCGGTACAACATTTTAACGGCAAATACCGCGACTTTTATGTAGGGAAGCGCTTTAATCTCGACCATTATTATCAAGAGCTTGATGATAAAAAACTGTCAGATCAAGGTACGTTGACGGTAAATCTGCCAACACCAAAGCACAATACCTTGAAAGGGCCTGTTGAAGTTGAAGCCAATTTTGCTTTACAAGAGTCGGGTGGGGCAGCAATACAGAGAAAAGTGCGCTTTACCACATGGCGAGATAGCCTTATCCCTGCGATTAAACCTGCCTCAGATTCTTTCGCTTATCAAAGTGAAGCTGAGTTTGAAATTGCCTTGCTTACTGCCGATGGGCAGAGCCTTAGAGAGGGACGGGTAGAGGTGAGCTTAGAGTACAACCAAGGGCCGTATTATTGGGTATATGAAGAGGGCAGCGGTTGGAGCCGTGAAGAACAGCAAGAATGGGTGAACATTTCTAAGAAAACAATAGAGTTGGCACAAGAAGCACAGAAAGTAAATTATGGCGTGGAGTGGGGAGACTACCGGTTAAAAGTGGTCGAACTTACTCAAGGCACTGAATCGATATATCCATTTTACGCAGGTTGGTATCAGGGTAATCGTCAGATTAAAATGAAACCGGGTCATCTCAATATCACTACGGATAAACGCAGATATAGTGAAGGCGATGGGTATTCAAACGTCACGGTTAATAGCCCAATGGCCGGTTCGTTACTGCTCACGCTTGAAGGTGATACTATGCTGTGGTCGCAGCGGGTTCAGGTTAAAAAAGGCGATGTGCAAATAAAAGTGCCGTTAGTCGATATTGAAGGTCAGCCACTTGAGCGACATGATATTTTCCTTACGGCTACGTTAACAGGGATATCTGGAGAAACACCTAAGCGTTACCTCGGTATTGTGCCTTTAATGTTAGATCGTAATCAGCGGGAAATAGCACTTTCTATAGAGCTGCCAGAGCGCATAGAGCCGATGAAAAAGCTCTCAATTCCTATCGAAGCTACCAATTTATCCATTGATACTCTAAGTGATACATGGGTAACCGTCTCGTTGGTTGATAAAGGCATCACCAACCTTACTCGGTTTATGCCAACCGACCCGTATCATTACTTTTTTGACCAGCGTCGATACAGTGCTGATATTGTGGATCTCTATTCAAGGCTATACGAGTTAAGGCCGGACCCCTTTGCTCAATCTCGTTTCGGTAGCGATCTTAATAAAAGATTAGAGAATAACAATGACGATTTAGTCGATAGTAAAACCATTGTATTAATGTCTCAGCCCCACAAACTTGTCGGTGGCAAAGTCGTTATTGAGCTAGATATCCCCGACTATAATGGCGAGGCTCAAGTCGTGGTGACCGCGTTTAACAATGAACAAGTTGGGCAACTAGTTCAAGATAACACCATTAGTATGCCTGTGGTTGCCGAGCTGAGTATTCCTCGCTTTGTGGTACCGGGTGATATCACGACAACAACGATCGATATTTTCAATAACAGTGGCAAAGATAAAACGTTCACGTTGGTGCTTGAGGCAAGCGAAAATGTAAGTGAAGCCGCCCCGTCGTATATCACATCCTTGTTTTCGGACGGTTCGTTATTTAAGAAAAAACTCAGGTTAGAGAACGGTGAACGATGGAGCCAAAATGTCGCATTTATTCTTGATTCTGACAATTTAACAGAGAGAGCGATACTGCAACTCAAGGTAAGTGATTCATCGCAAGAAACGAATATAGATCGTCAGTGGAGTATACCGATTCGTGCCGCTATGCCATGGGTTAGTCAGGCGAAATCTGTGAAGTTATCTGCCAATCAATCGTACCGTGTGCCTGCCTCTTTATGGAATGGTATGTCCGTTGTTCAAGGTCTAAGTGGGGAAGTTCATATCAGTGCAAAACCCATATTAAGCGTGACAGAACAAGCGAAAGGGCTATTACGCTATCCTTATGGTTGCGCAGAACAAACCACGAGTAAAGCATGGCCATTTTTACTTGACCATCCTGAACTACAAACCCTTCAAAATAGCGCGATACAGCAGCAATCGGAGTCCGTTAATAAGGCGAGTGATAAGCGAGAGCTCATTGCCGATGCGATTAGGCGTTTGAAGAATATGCAAAAAGAAAACGGCGGATTTGGGCTGTGGGATCGCTACGGACCTGAAGAGTATTGGCTTACTCTTTACATTACTGAGTTTTTGACAGAAGCCGAGCGTATTTACCCTAATATTGCGCCACAAGGGATGTTAGAAAATGCCTACAGACGTATTCAACAATACCTTAATGATGACGATGATGAGTCGAACTTACTTTCCAAAGTTTATGCTGCTTATCTACTGAGTGAGCAAGGGTTAATCAGTTATAGCGATATCAATTATGGGCACGATACCAGTGTATATAACACCGAGCTATCTCGCCTTCATCTCATTGCTACTTTTAATAATGTTGGGGCGACGAATACCGCCAAACTTGAATTAGAAAGTGTCAGAGCATCGCGAAACAATACTATCTATTATAATGATTATGGTTCCGATATTAGAGATTTATCCTTAGCGATATTGCTGCTAAATAACATCGCTAAAAATGAGGAACTAAGGAGCCTAGCACTCGCGCTTCAGGCTGACTACATTGAAGAAGTTGCCGCGAGTTCGGCAGAAAAAAACTGGTTAAGCACCCAAGAGCGTGCGGCGTTATTAAGAGCTGCAGTGCTTACAGAACAAGAAAACAGCAGCCAGTTATTATCCGTTTCAATTGATGAAAAAGTACAACAAAAAAGCGGTAAAATCAGCCAGTTGCTTGACGAAAATATGGAGATAACCAATCAGGGTGAAGATCCTATCTATCTTAAGGTGTTGGCTCAAGGTTATATGCAAAACATCAAGTTTATAGAGCCAGATCATTCGTTCAATACCATCAAGGTAATGCAGAGTGACAAAGTAAACAGAAGTTGGCGTGTGAATGGAAAATTGGTTGATGATGCGGATTCAGATAAACCGTTTCACAAGGTAGTGAATATAGGCGATAGAGTCACGGTTAACCTTTGGTTAGAATTAGATGAAACCATCAATAATGCGTTGATAGTGGACCGAATTCCCGCAGGTTTTGTGTTAGAGAACCCAAATCTTGGACAGGGTGTCACTATTTTCGAAGAACAAGAGCAAGAACATGAGAAAAAGAAGGAGCGACATAGCGATAGTCTCCATACAGAATATAGACACGATCGATTCGTTGTCTCTACGCATTTAATTAAAGGAAAACAGTATCGATACGCCTATACCATGCGAGCTGAAGTGCAGGGGAAATACACCGTGCCACCTATTTATATCGAATCTATGTACCAACCAGAAAAACATTATATAGGTGGGCGAGCCGCTTCAATTTCGCACCAGCAGCACAGAGTAAGCATTAAGGCGTTGCAATAGGATATGCCACGTTTTCGGCAGCTATATCGTGGCTTGATTATTGGCCTTGTGTTATTTACCGGGATGGTGGGATTGTTGAACCACTTGTATCCGTTGCCAGAGTTATATCCCAACGGCCATTCAACGGTGGTGACGTCTCGACATGGTGAGGTGTTGCGATCATTTGCTAACCGAGAAGGTATACACAGTTATCAAGTATCATCCGATCACGTTGATGGGTTTTACCTTGATGCTTTGTTGAACTACGAAGATCGCTGGTTTTACTATCATCCAGGTGTTAATCCATTGTCACTTATTAGAGCGACATGGCAATGGATTGACAATGGATATGTTGTCTCTGGTGGTTCAACCATTACCATGCAGGTTGCGCGACTCATTGACCCTCATTCGCGTTCTATTTTGGGAAAAATAAAGCAGGTATGGCGAGCCTTTCAAATAGAGTGGCGCTATAACAAAGAAGAGATACTTAATTACTATCTTAACCTAGCGCCATTTGGAGGAAATATTCAAGGTGTAGAGGCCGCCTCGCTACGCTATTTCAATAAGTCCGCAAGAAAGCTCACCAAAAATGAAGCGGCGCTTTTGGTCGTATTACCACAACGCCCTTCATTAAACCGACCAGACAGATACGCTGAGCGCGCTAAAGCAATGAGAAATAAAGTGCTCGCGCGCCTGACCAAAAATGGCCTTATTTCGCAAGAAGAATTTCAACTATTAGCGAAAGAATCGGTAAAGGTAAAGGAAGATGTGTTGCCTTTACTTGCGCCTTTGCTAAGCAGAAAATTGCAAAGAGAAAACCCCAGAAGTACCGTGATCACGACAACCATTGACTATGAACTTCAACAAAAAGTGACCAAGTTAATGTCACGTTTAAAGTATAGCCTGCCAAGAAAAACATCATCGGCGGTTGTGATTGTAAACAATAAGAACGCAGAGGTTCTTGCTTATCAAGGTTCGGTGGATTTTACCGACCAGCAACGATTTGCACACGTAGATATGGTACAAGCCATTCGCTCGCCGGGCTCGACACTCAAACCTTTTATCTACGGCCTTGCGTTAGATCTTGGCATTATTCACAGTGAGAGCTTACTTAGTGATATTCCATCATCGTTTTCTGGCTATAAACCGAACAATTTAAGTGGCGAATTTATTGGTGCTGTGAGTGTAAGTAATGCACTAAAACTTTCCCTTAATGTTCCGGCTATTCAGGTGTTCAATCGTGTTACTCCAGAAGTGTTTGATGAAAGACTGGCTCAAGCGGGTGTTCATCTTCAACATAAAAAAGCGAATCTGAGTGTTGGCCTTGGCGGCACAGGGACAAACTTAATGGTTTTAGCGAGCTTGTATCGTTCGTTAGCAAACCATGGGTTAGTGAATGATTTGAGATTGATGAAGGATCAGCCATTGAATAATGCAAAACCATTACTTAGCGATGCAAGCAGTTGGATCATCTTTGATACGTTAAGTGACCTTAGCGCTCCGGATCGAGTGGTACCAAGCGCGAGAAGAAAAATAGCGTGGAAAACAGGAACCAGTTACGGTTATCGCGACTTTTGGTCTGTAGGGGTTAGCTCTGATTATACCGTAGCGGTATGGGTTGGGCGACCGGATGCAAGCCCGTTAGTTGGTTATCTTGGAGCCACTCAAGCGGCACCAATAATGTTTGATGTGTTTGATTTGTTACCAAGGGATATCAGCAAGATTAAACAACCCGCTTTAGTGAGTAAGGTGCTAACTTGTTGGCCAAGCGGACGGTCTTATGCCAGTAATTTGAATGGGCCTTGTCTAAGAAAGACGCAAAGTTTAACCATTAATCGATTAACGCCACCTAGTATGCAGACTAATGGAAGTTTTGTTATAGGTGATCGGTGGCCAGAAGCGCTTAATACATGGCAAAAGAAGCATTCGATACTCGTAGATAGCGCTCAACAAGCTAAAATTGCCATTACCAGCCTGCGAACGGGTCAACATTATTATCAATCGCAACTGGAGTCTTTGCCGTTAACCGTAAACAGTGAAAGGAAAGAGGTTCGGTGGTTTGTTAACCATCAACCGTATTTTAAGAAAAAACTCGTTCTTGCTGAGTATAAGAACGAGGTTAAAATAAGTGCCTGTGTGAAAATGATTTGCGATCAAAAAATCATTCACGTGCATGAATAAAAATAGAGTGC
Source organism: Vibrio frigidus (assembly GCF_042465995.1). Lineage (NCBI taxonomy): Bacteria > Pseudomonadati > Pseudomonadota > Gammaproteobacteria > Vibrionales > Vibrionaceae > Vibrio > Vibrio frigidus. Next base: position 169,792 of record NZ_JBCDMC010000007.1, read on the forward strand.
CGCTCTTGGAGAGTGGTACTCTATTTCACGTCAAAACGAAAATGGTTAACGCAACTTACTCTTCATAATCCGAGCTTTATCGCGTGCCCAATCTTTTTCTCTCATATCAGTGCGTTTATCGTGAAGTTTTTTACCCTTCGCCACACCAACTTTGATTTTGACCCAAGAACGCGACCAATAGAGTGTTAATGCGGCAAGTGTCATGCCTTCTCTGTTGATTCGTCCAAACAGGTTGTCCAGCTCTTTTCTAGAAAGCAAAAGTTTGCGGACACGAGTCGGGTTAGCAACAACATGCGTTGATGCCTGATTTAAAGGGGTAATGGTCATCCCGCTGATAAAGGCTTCGCCGTCTCGCATAAAGACATAGCTTTCTGCGATATTAACTTTACCTTGACGGAGTGATTTTACTTCCCAGCCTTGAAGCTCCAAGCCAGCTTCTACTTCATCATCGATAAAGTATTCGTGGCGAACTTTCTTATTTTGAGCAATTGTATTGCTCGTAGTTTTGGATTTTGAATTTTTCTTTGCCATAATGGCGCTATTATACGGATTGACCCTCTATTGGGGAAACCTTATTTTTACTTTCCGCGTTGATAAATAATAATAATCCTTGTCGTTAGATGAGCAATAGATGTTACGAGAAAATTTATGCCACAAGTTAGACGTTCAGCACTCGTCTCTTTTAGTACAAAGCAGATGTACGATCTCGTCAATGACGTAGACAAGTACCCAGAGTTTTTGCCAGGTTGCTCAGGTTCAAAAGTACTTGAGAAGAGTGATAACACCATGAAGGCGTCGGTCGATGTATCGAAAGCCGGTATTAGTAAAACCTTTACTACCATTAACCGCTTAACCAAAGATACCGTCATTATGATGGAGCTGGTCGATGGGCCGTTTAAGTCTTTGAAAGGGGGCTGGTATTTTACCATGTTAGATGAGTACGCCTGTAAGGTAGAACTTAAGCTGGATTTTGAGTTTTCTAGTCGTCTTGTTGAAATGGCATTTGGTAAAATATTTAATGATTTAACGAATAATATGGTCAATTCTTTTACTCAAAGAGCCAAACAGGTTTATTAGTCGACCTGAAAAAGGAGATATCCCGAGTGATTCATGTAGAAGTGGTGTATGCCCTACCAGACGAACAGCGTGTGTTTACTCAGCTAGTGAGTAAGGAGCTAACGGTAGAAGAGATAATAAATCATTCTGGAATATTGGAGCTGTATCCCGAGATCGATCTTAAGAAGAATAAAGTGGGCGTATATAGTCGCAATGTAAAACTGGATGCTACCGTTCGAGATAAGGACCGAATAGAGATCTACCGACCATTATTGGCCGACCCTAAAGAGATTCGGCGTAAAAGGGCTGAACAGGCGAAGGCAAAAGGTAATGCGGATTCTGTGACCGGTGGTAAGCCAAATGAGTCTCGAAAAAATGCAGTGTAAACAAGTCCTTCTAACCGCTATTTTACGATAGATGTGACGATACAAATAAAACCCTCACTTGCGCGTAATGCTGTTTGGTTAAGGTTATCGATACCTATTGCCCTAAGGAAACTAGTGTCATCTCCACGAGACCAGCGTCATCTCCACGAGACCAACGTCATCTCCACGAAACCAGCGTCATCTCCACGAAAACCAACGTCATCCCCACGAAAACCAACGTCATCCCCATGAAAATGGGGATCTAAATTCATCCAGATTCCCGTTTTCACGGGAATGACGAGAGGTTAGAGTACTGACCGGACGGTATTACACTTGCGAGGGGATAGTGTTATTTAAATAGCCGATTATCTAGTTCAAGCCTTCGAAAAACTTTTCACCAGTAGGGAAGTCTCCCTCAACAGCAAGCAAGGTTCCGGTGTCACTAAAGTTAACAAAAAGGTTTTTCTGAATAGGGTCACTATGGCCTTTTTGATGGTGATAGATGTAATACCACGTATTTGGGTATCCATTTTCTACCAGCATAGGCGAGCCCATCACATAACGAACTTGTTCTTTCGTCATGCCAAATTTCAATTGATCAACCGCTTGTTGCTCAATGTAGTTACCTTGATTGATATCTATCCGGTAAACCAATTTTTCTGCCAGAGAACAGCCTGTAAGCATTGTTAATGCTAGAGGAACGGCAACTAACCACTTCTTAAATCGCATAGTTGGAAATTCTTTATTAATAAATATATTCGCTAAAACTCGCCAGATGATAAACAAGGTTGGCCGAGAAGTAAAAGAGGTATTACCTCAAGTTGAATATAAGACCGCGAAATTTGCTATTGGTTGCAAAAATAGCGGCTATAAATAAACAGACGAAGAATTACTCAGCAAATTAAGCCGCCAATAGTTCTTTTGCGTTTGCTATGGTGGATTCGGTAATCTGGCTACCACCAAGCAAGCGGGCTAACTCAGAAACACGTTGCTCTTCGTTTAATGAATTCATCTGCGTTTCGGTCTTTCCTGCTTTAGTCTGTTTGGCGACAAACAACTGTTGATGACCACAACCGGCGACCTGTGGTAGATGCGTCACACAAAGGACTTGGGTCGATTCACCTAAAGTACGCAGCATCTTACCCACTACCGCAGCGGTTGGTCCGCTTATACCTACATCCACTTCATCAAATATCAGGCTTGGTGTATCCACTTTTTGAGCTGTGATAACCTGAATCGCCAATGAAATACGCGACAGCTCGCCACCAGAGGCCACTTTAGCAATAGGTTGCAATGGTTGGCCTGGGTTAGTAGAAACCAAGAATGTGACGTAGTCGATGCCAAGTGGCGTGGTGCGGCTATGATCTTGCTCTATGTTGATATTGAATTTGGCTTTTTCCATACTGAGTTCATGCATACTATGACTAATGAGCTTGTTGAGCTCTTTTGCATAACGGCTTCTGGATTTGCTTAGCTTTTCGGCACTAGTAATGAACCGTTGGTGCATAGCCTCTACCTCTTTTGCTACGGCTTCTAGCCTTTCATCCGAGCAGTCAAGATCGTCTATCTGTTTAAGCAAGTCTTGGTGGTGGACATATAAGTCATCGGCCAACACATGGTGCTTACGAGAAATAGACATCACTTTTGAAAAGCGTTCTTCAACATAGACCATTCTTTCGGGATTGATGTCGACGGTTTCTAGGTAGTGGCGTAGTTCGCTGCTGGCTTCCTCTACCTGAATAATGGCCTCGTTCAGCATGGAAGGCAGCGCGCTTAATGAGCTATCTAGATCCGCCAGATCGATGAGAACTTGGTTTGTTGATTGAAGAAGTTGTAAGGCATTTACCTCTTCACCCTCGTACAACGTGTGGATCGCCGATTGGCAACTAGAGGCGAGCTCGCCACTATTGGATAGACGTTTGTGTTCCTGTTCGAGTTCTACAAACTCATTTTCGCCAAGAGAGAGCTCATTCAACTCTTTGATTTGGTATTCCAAAAGCAGTTTCTGAGCTTGGTTTTCTTGGCTGTTCTGTGTTAATTCATCTAATTGATTTTTAACCAGACGCCACGCTTGATAATGGCTACGAGATTTATTGATTAATTCTGAATGCCCTGCATATTGGTCCAGCATAGAAAGTTGATAATCGCTCTTCATCAATTGATGGTGCGCATGCTGGCCATGGATGTTGATCAGGTGTTGCCCAAGAGATTTTAATTGAGAAAGAGGGACGGGACTGCCGTTAATAAAGGCTCTTGAACGACCGTCTTTAGTGATAACTCGACGAAGTATGCACTCACTTCCGTCAAGTAACTCATTGTCTTCTAACCAGCGCGTTGCGTGAAGGTTATTGTCGAGCTGAAAGGACGCGCACACCTCGGTTTTTTCTTCACCTTGACGTACCATCCCGGCCTCTGCTCTGTCACCAAGGCATAAACCGAGTGCATCAATCGCGATGGATTTACCTGCGCCTGTTTCACCAGTAATGGTTGTCATTCCAGTAGAAAGCTCTAGCTGAAGAGACTTAACGATCGCAAAATTATTAACACTTAAATGAGCCAGCATTTTAGTAACCCTGTATGAATGAACAACACTGTATAAAGAAACAGTATATACTGTTTCTTTATACAGTAAAGTTATCAAGGTGACTTTTTTGTGAGCGATTTTGTATTTTTGAGATCTGAATTTGCGCCAATGGTTTGCCACATTCTAAAAATGGTTCGCTACACCTTAGAATAGTTTGCTTGACCACCCAAGTTTATTACGTAGGACGTGGTAATAGCTGTAGTCTTCGGGGTGTATTAGCCGAAGCTTATTGGGGCTTTGAAATATGATCACTTCGTCACCCGGTGATACAGGCAAGGAAACTTGTCCATCACAGCTTATTTCTTGAATGCCTCTGTTGTCTGGAGAGACCATCAGTTTCACCTTGCTATTGCCGTCGACAACCAAGGGGCGGCTAGACAGAGTATGTGGGAACATAGGCACAATAGAGATGGCGTTGAGACTGGGCGAAAGAATAGGGCCGCCACCAGAAAGGGAGTAGGCTGTTGAACCTGTCGGAGTGGCAACAATCAGGCCGTCAGAACGCTGAGAAAAGGCAAAGGTATCATCAATATAGACTTCAAATTCGATCATACGAGCAATTTTACCCGGGTGAAGAACCACTTCATTTAACGCGGTATTATGGCTTTTCAGTTGACCATCTCGATATACCTCTGCTTCTAGAAGAAAACGCTCTTCTTCAACGAACTGTCCGTTAAGTACCTTTTGCAACGGTTCTTTAAATTCTTCAGGGTCAAGATCGGTTAGAAAACCGAGATTACCACGGTTGACACCGATGACAGAGATATCAAAACGGGAGAGAAGTCTTGCGGCACCAAGCATATTTCCGTCACCACCTACGGCAATAGCGAGGTCCGCTTTTGACCCAATATCGACTAAACTTGTAAAAAATTGGCCTTCGATATCATCAAGAATATCACGAAGACGATCATCAATAACGGCGTTATAACCCTCAGAGACAAGCCAATGGAACAAATCTTTATGAGTTTGTACCGCTTTGTGATCTCTTGGTTTTCCAATTATGCCAATGGTTTTAAAAGGCTTTTTCATGAAGATAATCCAATTAAAGATGAAAGGACGCGTTTAGCGCTTGAATCATTAATATCAATCCCCATAATAAAGGCAACTAAATCAAATACGCGAGTGTTTTATTTAAGTTTAGATGTCCGCGTCTCTTAAATTGATAACAAGACTTGCGTTAGAAACTAAATTCCGAAGTTTGGAGAAAGCATGAGTAACAAAGAAAACAAAATTGACCAAGAAGAACTAAATCAAGAAGCAGTAGAACAAGAACTCGATTCCGATGTGGGTGCTGTAGGTACAGATGGCGATATTGATTGGAATGAGACCGATGCAATTGATGAAGAAGAATCAAAGATTGCACAATTAGAAGCCGCACTACTTCAAAGTGAAATGCGAGTGAAAGAACAGCAAGAGTCTGTTCTACGCGCAAAAGCAGAAGTAGAGAACATGCGTCGCCGTTCTGAACAGGAAATGGATAAAGCACGTAAATACGCGCTGAATAAGTTTGCTGAAGAACTATTACCGGTTATTGATAACCTAGAGCGCGCTATTCAAGCGGCCGATGTTGAGAATGAAGCGGTGAAACCTTTACTAGAAGGTGTTGAGCTAACGCACAAGACATTTATTGACACTGTGGCTAAGTTTGGTCTTAAAGAGATTAACCCAGAAGGTGAGGCGTTTAACCCTGAATACCATCAAGCAATGTCGATTCAAGAGAGTGCCGACCATGAACCAAACAGCGTCATGTTTGTGATGCAAAAAGGTTATGAGTTAAACGGGCGAGTTATTCGTCCTGCAATGGTGATGGTTTCTAAATAACCTTCCTTCGGGATGCGATCTGTCCTGAATGCAACTTAGATAAGCTGGATAGTAATCAATGGATGAACGGGGTGCTTTTGGGCAACCCGTTTTTTTGAATAAAAGAAAATGGTGAATGTTTTTTTTATCCTATCCCTTGAAAAGTGATTCAATGCCCTTATCTAAGGTGCAGACACAAAACAAACATTTGGAGATAGGGGGTTGAATCCCTATTCTCCGTCCCCATTTAATGGGATATAGAAATTGAATAACTGAATTTTCGGAGAGAGTCTGATGGGTAAGATCATTGGTATTGATTTAGGTACTACTAATTCATGTGTTGCTGTATTAGATGGCGACGCACCACGCGTAATAGAAAATGCTGAAGGTGAGCGTACAACGGCTTCCGTTATCGCTTATACAGACGGCGAAACGTTAGTAGGTCAACCTGCTAAGCGTCAAGCGGTTACTAACCCGCAAAATACAGTGTATGCGATCAAACGTCTGATCGGTCGTCGTTTTGAAGACGAAGAAGTTCAACGTGATATCAAAATCATGCCATTTAAGATTGTTAAGGCTGATAACGGTGATGCTTGGGTTGAAGCGCAAGGCCAAAAAATGGCGGCACCGCAAATCTCTGCAGAAATTCTGAAGAAAATGAAAAAGACAGCTGAAGATTTCCTCGGCGAAGAAGTTACTGGCGCGGTTATCACGGTTCCTGCTTACTTTAACGATGCTCAGCGTCAAGCGACGAAAGATGCAGGCCGTATTGCTGGTCTAGAAGTTAAACGTATCATCAACGAACCAACTGCAGCGGCTCTAGCCTATGGCCTAGACAAAAAAGGCGGCGACCGCACTATTGCTGTTTATGACCTTGGTGGTGGTACATTCGATATCTCTATCATCGAAATTGATGAAGTAGAAGGCGAGAAAACGTTCGAAGTACTTGCAACGAATGGTGATACACACCTAGGTGGCGAAGACTTTGATAACCGTCTCATCAACTATTTAGTAGACGAATTCAAAGCAGACCAAGGTATTGATCTTAAAAACGATCCTCTTGCAATGCAACGTGTTAAAGAAGCCGCTGAGAAAGCGAAGATCGAACTATCTTCAGCGCAACAAACGGACGTTAACCTACCTTATGTTACTGCGGACGCGACTGGTCCTAAGCACATGAACATTAAAGTGACTCGTTCGAAACTAGAAGCACTAGTAGAAGACCTAGTTCAACGTACTCTAGAGCCTCTAAAAGTTGCTCTAGCAGATGCAGACCTTTCTGTTGGTGACATCAACGATGTAATCATCGTCGGCGGCCAGACTCGTATGCCTATGGTTCAAGCTAAAGTTGCGGAGTTCTTCGGTAAAGAAGCACGTCGCGATGTAAACCCTGATGAAGCCGTTGCCATGGGTGCAGCAGTTCAAGGTGGTGTACTTGCTGGTGAAGTTAAAGACGTTCTACTTCTAGACGTTACTCCTCTGTCTCTTGGTATTGAGACAATGGGTGGTGTAATGACTAAGCTTGTTGAAAAGAACACAACTATCCCAACAAAAGCGAACCAAGTCTTCTCAACGGCTGAAGATAACCAAAACGCGGTTACTATCCACGTTCTTCAAGGTGAGCGTAAGCAAGCAACATACAACAAATCTCTAGGTCAATTTAACCTAGAAGGTATTCAGCCTGCGCCACGTGGTATGCCTCAAGTTGAAGTAACATTCGACCTTGATGCTGATGGTATTCTTCACGTATCTGCGAAAGATAAGTCAACAGGTAAAGAACAGAAGATTACTATCCAAGCTTCTGGTGGCTTAAGCGACGAAGATATCGAGAAAATGGTACAAGAAGCAGAAGCGAACAAAGAGACGGATAAGAAGTTTGAAGAGCTTGTGAAGACTCGTAACCAAGCGGATCAGATGATTCACGGCACTCAGAAGCAAATCGAAGAAGCAGGTGAAGCACTTCCAGCTGAAGAGAAAGAGAAGATTGAAGCGGCTATTAAAGAGCTAGAAGACGTGAAGAATGGCGACGATAAAGAAGCTATCGACACGAAAGTTCAAGCCCTAATGACCGCGGCTCAAAAACTGATGGAAATCGCTCAACAGCAAGCACAAGCGCAAGCTGGTGAAGGCGAAGAAGCTGGCCAACAACAAGCGCAAGATGACGATGTTGTTGACGCTGAGTTTGAAGAAGTTAAAGAAGACGACAAAAAATAATTGAAGTGATTTCTTCCCCTTGTAAGGAGGAAGAAATCAATGGATTATTTGTAGTCTCAATATATGTTGCGGGCGTTGGAGTTTTCTCTTTCGCCCGTAAATTTGTAAATAATGAATCTAACTAGATAATGGTTTATTGCCATTTTCTAGTTAGATTTGAAGCAAGTAAACGGTATTTGAAAACATGTCAAAACGTGATCTTTACGAAGTCTTAGGCGTAAGCCGTGAAGCCTCAGAGCGAGATATTAAAAAGGCGTATAAGCGTCTTGCGATGAAATTCCATCCCGATAGAAATCAGGATGATGATCAGGCTGGCGAAAAGTTTAAAGAAGTAAAAGAAGCGTATGAAATCTTAACCGATCCCCAGAAAAAAGCGGCCTATGATCAATATGGCCATGCTGCTTTTGAACAAGGTGGTATGGGTGGCGGTGGCCAAGGTGGTGATTTCGGCGATATCTTTGGTGATGTTTTTGGTGACATTTTCGGCGGAGGTCGTCGTGGTGGAGGTCAAGCGCGCGCTCAACGCGGTGCTGATCTTCGCTATAATATGGAACTCTCTTTAGAAGATGCCGTTCGTGGTTGCGAAAAAGAGATTGAAGTTCCTACTCTTGTAGAGTGTGAAGTTTGTGACGGTTCTGGCGCGAAGAAAGGTTCTAGCGCGCATACATGTGCAACCTGTCATGGTCACGGCCAAGTGCAGATGCGTCAAGGTTTCTTTGCTGTTCAACAAACGTGCCCAACCTGTAACGGCAAAGGCAAAACAATCAAAGACCCATGTAATTCATGTCATGGTCAAGGTCGTAAGCAGAAAACCAAAACACTTAATGTTAAGATCCCAGCTGGTGTGGACACAGGTGATCGTATTCGTCTATCTGGCGAAGGTGAAGCTGGAGAACAAGGTGCACCAACCGGTGATTTGTACGTTCAGGTTCATGTACGCGAGCACAACATCTTTGAACGTGAAGGCAACAACCTCTATTGCGAAGTACCAGTGAGCTTTGCTCAAGCAGCGCTCGGTGGCGAAGTTGAAGTACCTACACTTGATGGCCGTGTAAACCTTAAGGTGCCAGAAGAGACACAAACGGATCGCTTATTCCGCATGCGTGGTAAAGGTGTGAAAGGCGTTCGTGGCGGCGGTATTGGCGACCTTATTGTGAAGCTGGTTATTGAAACGCCAGTGAAACTAAGTTCGCGTCAAAAAGAGCTGTTAAAAGAGTTTGAAGAGACGTGTGCTGGTGATGCTGCTAATAAGCACAAGCCTAAATCAGAAGGTTTCTTCAACGGTGTTAAGAAGTTCTTTGATGATTTAACCAACTAGGTTGATGAATGAAATTAACATGATAAAAGCCACTCACCGTAGTGGCTTTTTTGTGCCTAAATTTCGGCCAGTATTTTCGGGTTAGATCTCTACTCTGTAAGATAACAAGACAGTGGTTCCAGCTATTGTTCTGAACTCCCTCCAAATTGTTCTTTCTTCGTTTAAACGTTTCTATTTTAGTTGATAGCATCACTTCCTACGCATTGTTATGCCAAGCGAAGCCGTTTTGTGAGCGATGACTTTACTCGCTTGGTATCAGGAGCCATTGATGAATCGAGCTTTTACCTTAATCGAACTTCTTGTTGTTCTTTCCGTATCGGGTGTTTTGTTGTCTGTCGCCTTGCCTAATGTTCAATTGTTTTATCAAAACTATCAACTTAGGCAACTGGCGGTGGAGCTGAGAAGGTTCTTCAGTCAAGCACGAGTAGAGGCACTGACGAGACGACAAGATCTCTGGATACGATTTTCGGTAAGCGATGGAGGGAGTGTGAATGGTTGGCACTTATCTTTAGTAAAGCATAACCGAGTGACCGATGACGACAATGAAATTGCATCTACTCAGGGAGAGGGCATACCGCTTTCTCCTTCTTGGACATCAGTCAAACTGGATGGCAGAACAGGACGAGTATTAGAAAATGGTTACCTGTTGATAGGTGATAAAGCGGCGGGTCGCGCCTCATTGAAACTGATCACACACCATGTTACTGGGCGAGTGAGGATATGCGCTATTGGGGAGAACTTTTATGGCTATTCAAAATGTTAGTAGCATAAGAGCGCTAAAATGTGCCAATGGAAGTGGATTCACCTTAGTTGAGATGCTTGTGACGAGTACGTTGATGGCGTTAGCGATGACCACTTTAACCTCCATTACAATTGCGAGTAGTTCTGCCACTCAGAAGGAGATTCAACGGCTTCTTCTGCACAGTGCGGTTTCTGATTCATTACGTTTTATTCAGGATGATCTTAGAAGAGCGAGCAAGATAATAAGCTCAGAGTCAGAACTGAGTTACGTCTATCGAGAGGGTGACGAGGTTATCTATTCCGAGTTTAAAGCCGATAGCAAAGAGCAAAAACTTAAATATTGTACCTACAAGGTAACGGACCAATCTATCAATTATCAGTGCCATCCTTTCTATTCGGTGTTTGATCAGACGCAGATACGTCTGGTTAGCTTTACGGTCAAAGAAACGCAGATGAGCGGTGTTGAGGCTGCCCTATTTGATTTATCACTGACGGCTTCTTTGGTTGATACTGAGGACCAATTTAACCTAGCAATAAGCGTAGCAATGCGATGAAAACGAAACAGAAAGGGGTTGCAGTATTGATACTGTGTCATTTTTATCTATTAGCGGTGCTCGTTTTGTCTATGGCTGGCTATTCTGGCGTGTTTACGCAGTATAAAAGGGGACAGAGCGAGATTGAGTACCGTAAAAGGTTTTGGCTAGCGGAGGCAGGGTTAGAATGCGCTTTCGCCCTGTTCGCGAGTCAGTCGGTAACGAAATTAATGGTAATAGATAAACAGGTAAGCGAATGCAGCCTACCGTTTACAGTTAAGGTGACGTGGGTATTGGATATTGGAAAAAATGATAAACAGTACTCGATAACCTCGACGGTAGGAAGCCTGTCACTTTACCGTCAATTACTGGTTAGTGAAAAACCTAAGTATCGCGTTGAGTGGGTGGCAGGGAGCTGGCGTGATTTTATTTAAACAGGGTCGTGGATTTGGGCTGATGGAAGTACTTATCGTTATGCTCCTTATTTCGTTTTCTATCTTAGGGTTAGCTCAACTTCAAATCGATACACAGAGAAGTGCTCGGCTGGCCCAACGACAACAAGAGGCATTGTACCTAGCTGAATCTACGTTAGAGCAATTGCGTTTAAAAGGTGGCAGCTTAGAAAGCCGTGTTCAATTCTCTAAAATGACTCGGTTTCCAAAAAAGGTCGAGGTATTAAATGCGGAGGAAAGCCATCGATATACGGTGACGTCAACAATCACGGACCTAGGGAGCATTTCAGGCCTAAAACAGCTTGAAGTAGAGGTTAGCTGGCGCGGTGTTTCGGGTAACATTCGTCGCTTAATCCTAAAGAGTGCGCGATACAATACCAATGCCACTCAATAACAGGTCAGATGAAATGTGTTCTCATAGGGACGCCTTGAGCGGCTCGCGGATACGAACTCATTTTAACAACGTAATTAATGTGCTTGATATAAGGATGATGAATCGCGTTAACAGGTTCCATTTTGACGCTCAGCTACGCTACAATACGTTATAAATATTGACTGCGACAAGGCTGCTCCATTGACGACCGACACGAACCCATTTTCTGAACAAGATGCGTATTTTATGCGCCAAGCTATATCGCTTGCTCATGAAGCTGAATTGGCAGGAGAAGTACCCGTGGGTGCTGTTTTAGTTAAGGATGGGGAGATTATTGCTCGAGGATTTAATCGTTCTATTTGTGATCACGATGCTACCGCTCACGCTGAAATACAGGTGTTAAGACAGGCGGGGCAAGTACTAGAGAACTACCGTTTAGTCGATACCACTCTATATGTCACTTTGGAACCATGCCCTATGTGCGCAGGTGCGTTATTGCATAGTCGAGTAAAACGCGTTGTTTATGGTGCGCCGGATCTAAAGTCTGGGGCTGCTGGAAGCGTGCTCAATCTGTTTGATACCCAAGCGGCTTACCATTATGCCGATGTAGAGGCCGGATTATTGGAAGATGAGTGCCGAATTCAGCTGCAATCTTTCTTTAAACGAAGACGTAAAGAGAAGAAAGAGTTAAAAACAGATCAAACCGTCTGAGTTTCTTATGGAGTAGAGAAACTAGTCAAATGTTTCGCCATGAACATAAGCTCTGTGACGCCAGATCACTTTCTTTTTATTGTTGGCCAGCATTCTTTTTCGACGGTTCGCTGATGACGTTTTCGTCGCGAGGCTTTTTGACTGCTTTCTAATAGAGTGCATTGTCACTCTCCTTTTTATGTAACCCTAATTTAGGTTATGTCGTTTTATCATTTTTTGTAAGCGTTCTTTATAAAGATAGTTTATTACCAAATGATGAATAGCGCAGATGAAAAAAAAGCAGATAAATGAATTATCTGCTTTTCGATTATTGCTGTACCGACTTTTCTTGTTTTGGTTCTTTCTGTTCTGATGCCGGCTCTTTCTCTTTTGCTGCTGGAAGTAGGGTTGATTGCCCTTTCTCTGGTGGGCCTACCAGTTCCCCATTCTCTTCTGGAGGCAATGGTACGTCGATAACCTGTATACCATCAATATCGATATCAGCGCTTAAGGCTTGCTGCTGTTCAACGTGACCAATAATAGATTGATAATAACGTCGAATGTTCTCGACATAGTTTCTGGCTTCATCTCCTCGGGCATAGCCGTATCGAGTTTTACTGTAATATTTACGTTTTTTAAGCAGCGGTAATCGCTCTTTTACATCGGCCCAAGAGTCGGGGTTGCCCTTTTGTGAACGTGTTAGGCGACGAGCATCCATCATGTGTCCGTAACCGACGTTATAGGAGGCGAGGGCAAACCAAATTTTCTCATGCTCTGGTATGGAATCAGGTACCCGTTCAACAATACGCTGTAGATACTTGACGCCACCTAAGATAGCTTGTTCTGGGTCTAGGCGATTCTTGACGCCCACGAGCTTCGCTGTGGGCAGCGTAAGCATCATCATGCCACGAACGCCTGTCGGTGACGTTGCTCTAGGGTTCCAGTGTGATTCCTGATAAGAGAGGGCGGCTATTAAGCGCCAATCAAACTTACCTGCGTGTTCTTTAAAGAGGGATTCCCATTTTGGTAACTTGCTATCCAAAGCTCGAACAAAGGCGCGGGTATCGACGTAATCGAAGGTTTCTACGTGACCAAAGTATTTTTCTTCAAGTGTGGCCAAATCACCCGATTGCTTTATCTCTCCAAAAAACTCTATCAACAGGGCGTAAAGGCTTTCGTCATCTGCTTTTCTCATATACCAGGAAATAGGCTGGTCTTCGGTCAGTTCGAGTGCGAGCGCAATATCTGGGTATAGACGTTGGGTTAAAGAGAGCTCTACTGAGTCGGCAATGGTATAAGCGAGCTCCCCGGTAGAAACCTGTCGAAGTAGATCTTTTACATCGGAGTCCTTGCTGGTGGAGTATTGCAACGTAGGGTATTCAATCTTAAGATTTTCTAATGTTGGCACGAAGTGAGAGTCTGAAACGATTGTTAAGATGTCTTCAGGGTTCTTTTGTTGCCTTGCGACTAAGTTTTTAATGCTTCTTGGTTTCCAACTTCCTGCTTTGTAGACAAGCTGTTGGCTAACATAATAGTACGCGGGTGCAGCGCGAAATGACTGTATGCGATCCGGTGTTTGGCTAATACCCGCCGCAATAATATCGATTTCACTGTTTTTTAATGCAGGGAACAACCCGGATAAACGATAAGCGGGTTTCATTTCTAGTCTTACACCGAGTTCGTCGGCAAAGCGTTTTGCAAGCTCATAATCTAAGCCAGTAGGGCCGTCGGGACCAATATAATAGGCGAGTTGGTTATTCAGTGTACCCACTCTTAACACGCCTCTTTCACGAACTTTATCTAATTCACTTTTTGGATCAGATTCGATCTGACAACCGGCTAAGAAAAGCCCAAAAATAAGTATGAGAGATGTTTTGTACCAGTAATGGTTAAAAAAATTACGCATTAAAAGAGGTTCTTTATCGATTGACTATGCTCTTTATAGCAGAGCTGCAATGTTCGGCAAAGAATCATTAAAGAAAACAGTGACTATTTGCAGGTTATAAGCTATTTCTAGCTTTATTGGCTGGATTATCAAAAAATGACGCAAACGGTTGCTTTTGGTGTTACGTCACAAAACTTTTTCCTCTATAATACGGCCAAAACAGGTAGGTGAAATTGGAATAAATTCAATTTTTTATTATAACATATTGAATTTATTCCAATATCAACTAAATCAATTGCATAAGAGACCTAAGCACATGAGAATTTTGCGTGGCTCCCCAGCTCTATCTGAGTTTCGAGTTAACAAGTTACTAGAACTTTGCCGTGAACAAGATCTGCCAATTACAGATATTTACGCTGAGTTTATGCACTTTGCCGACTTAACCGCTGACTTAAATAGCGAAGAGGTTGAAAAAGTAGAAAAATTACTTACTTACGGTCCAACTATTCAAGAACACGAACCAGCAGGAAACCTACTGTTGGTGACACCACGTCCGGGCACAATTTCACCTTGGTCTTCTAAGGCAACCGATATAGCGCGCAATTGTGGCCTAAGCAAGGTTAGGCGATTGGAGCGTGGTACCGCTTATTATGTTGAGTCATCGTCAACGCTTTCACCTTCACAACTTGTTCAAATCCATGCACTGATTCACGATCGAATGATGGAAGTGGTGTTTACCGATACAGACAGTGCCGCGCAGTTATTTAAGGTTGCAGTTCCTGCTCCGGTTGCCGATGTCGATATCTTGTCTGGTGGTCAACAAGCATTGGAAGAAGCGAATATCGCATTAGGCCTAGCGTTGGCCGACGACGAGATTGACTATCTAGTCGAGAGTTTTACAAAACTAGGTCGCAATCCAAATGATATTGAATTGATGATGTTTGCTCAGGCAAACTCTGAGCACTGTCGTCATAAGATTTTCAATGCAGATTGGACTATTGATGGCGTAGATCAAGAAAAATCATTGTTCAAAATGATTAAGAATACGTATGAAACCAACAGCGAATATGTTCTTTCTGCTTATAAAGATAATGCCGCTGTTATGACCGGATCTCATGTTGGTCGTTTCTTCCCTAACCCTGATAACCGTCAATATGATTATCATCAAGAACTCGCGCATATTCTGATAAAGGTGGAGACACATAACCACCCAACGGCGATTTCTCCTTGGCCGGGCGCTGCAACTGGTTCTGGTGGTGAGATTCGAGATGAAGGGGCGACGGGCATTGGTGGGAAACCCAAAGCGGGCTTGGTGGGCTTTGCCGTCTCTAACCTGCGTATTCCTGGTTTTGAACAGCCTTGGGAAACCGACTTTGGCAAGCCTGGCCGTATCGTTAACGCCTTAGATATTATGTTAGAAGGTCCTCTAGGTGGCGCGGCTTTTAATAACGAATTTGGCCGACCAAACCTGCTTGGTTACTTCCGTACTTATGAAGAAAAAGTGAACTCTCACAATGGCGAAGAAGTTCGTGGTTACCACAAACCAATCATGATCGCTGGTGGTTTAGGCAACATTCGTGATGAGCATGTTCAGAAAAAAGAGATCCCTGTAGGTGCAAGCTTAATTGTGCTCGGTGGTCCAGCGATGAATATTGGTTTGGGGGGCGGTGCGGCATCTTCTATGGCGTCTGGTCAGTCCGCTGAAGACTTGGATTTTGCTTCTGTTCAGCGTGAAAACCCAGAGATGGAGCGTCGCTGTCAGGAAGTGATTGATCGCTGTTGGCAGATGGGTGAAGAGAATCCAATCGCCTTTATTCATGATGTTGGTGCAGGTGGTATTTCTAACGCATTGCCTGAGTTAATAGACGACGGTGAGCGTGGTGGTAAATTCCAACTGCGTAACGTTCCGAATGATGAGCCGGGTATGAGCCCATTAGAGATTTGGTGTAATGAATCTCAAGAGCGCTATGTTATGGCTGTTGCACCAGAAAATATGGCGTGCTTCGATGCCATTTGTAAGCGTGAGCGTGCACCATATGCTGTGGTTGGTGAAGCGACAGAAGAACGCCATCTAACGTTAGAAGATTCACACTTCGACAACACTCCCATCGACATGCCATTGGACATTCTTCTTGGCAAAGCGCCTAAGATGCATCGCGATGCGACAACCTTGAAAGTAAACAATTCAGCAATGGATATGGCAGGTATCGAAGTAAACGAAGCATTAGACCGTGTGCTTAGATTGCCAACCGTGGCAGAAAAAACCTTCCTGATTACTATCGGTGATCGATCGGTAACGGGGCTCGTTGCTCGCGATCAAATGGTGGGTCCTTGGCAGGTTCCTGTAGCAAACTGCGCGGTAACCGCAGCAAGTTATGATACCTACCATGGTGAAGCCATGTCGATGGGTGAGCGCACCCCAGTGGCCTTGTTAGACTTTGGCGCTTCTGCACGCTTAGCTGTAGGTGAATCACTGACCAATATTGCCGCCACGGATATCGGTGACATTAAGCATATTAAATTGTCTGCAAACTGGATGTCGCCATCTGGTCATCCCGGTGAAGACGCCGGTTTATACGAAGCGGTGAAAGCCGTGGGTGAAGAGCTATGCCCTGCACTTGGATTAACCATTCCTGTTGGCAAAGATTCGATGTCGATGAAGACAAAATGGGAAGAGAACGGCGAACAGAAAGAAGTGACGTCACCACTAAGTCTGGTTATTACTGCATTCGCTCGAGTTGAAGATATACGTAAAACCGTGACGCCACAACTGCGCACGGATAAAGGCGAAACCAGTCTACTTTATATCGATTTGGGTAACGGTAAAAACCGTATGGGTGCAACTGCATTTGCTCAGGTATACAAGGCGTTGGGTGATAAACCTGCGGACGTTGACAGCGCAGAACAGTTGAAGGGTTTTTACGACGCTATTCAGACACTTGTTCGTGAAGGCAAGGTGATGGCTTATCATGATAAAGGCGATGGCGGTCTTATTGTAACACTGGCTGAAATGGCCTTTGCAGGGCATTGTGGCCTGAGTGCTGATATTGCATTGCTGGGCAGCGATACGTTGTCTACGCTATTTAATGAAGAGCTTGGTGCTGTCATTCAGGTTCAGAGTGAATCCGTTGAATCGGTTCTGGTTACCTTAGCCTCCTTTGGTTTAGCGGAGCTTAGCCATGTCATTGGCGAAGTCGAGCGGTCGGACAGCATCGTTATTAGCTATGACGATACTGTTGTACTTGAGCGTTCTCGTACAGAACTCCGTACTATTTGGGCTGAAACGACGCACAAAATGCAAGGGTTACGTGACAATCCTAAATGTGCCGACCAAGAGTTCGCTGCAAAATCTGACGACAGCGACATAGGGCTTAATGTCGACCTTAGTTTCGATGTTCATCAAGATATCGCAGCACCTTATATTCTAAAAGGTGCGAAACCTAAGATGGCTATCTTGCGAGAGCAAGGTGTTAACTCTCATGTAGAAATGGCCGCTGCGTTTGATCGCGCGGGCTTTGAAGCAACCGATATACATATGAGTGATATATTAACCGGTCAAGTGGTACTCGACGAGTATCACGGTTTAGCCGCTTGTGGTGGCTTCTCTTATGGTGATGTACTTGGTGCTGGTGAAGGTTGGGCGAAATCTATCTTGTTTAACAGCCAAGCGAGAGATCAGTTTGAAGGCTTCTTTAAGCGTGAAGATACGTTCTCTTTAGGGGTTTGTAACGGCTGCCAGATGCTCTCTAATCTACATGAACTCATTCCCGGTGCAGAGTTGTGGCCACGATTTGTTCGCAATGAGTCCGAGCGTTTTGAAGCTCGCTTTAGTTTGGTTGAAGTCCAGAAATCGGATTCGGTTTTCTTTAGTGGTATGGAAGGGTCTCGGATGCCTATCGCGGTTTCTCATGGCGAAGGTCAAGTAGAAGTACGTGATATAGAACACCTAAATGCGATAGAAAACTCAGGCACGGTAGCGGTCCGTTATGTTGATAATTTAGGTAATGCAACCCAGCAATACCCAAATAACCCGAACGGTTCACCTAACGCGATTACTGGTTTAACGACGACGGATGGTCGAGTTACCATTATGATGCCACACCCTGAGCGAGTATTCCGCACGGTTGCTAACTCCTGGGCCCCTGATTCATGGGGCGAAGATAGCCCATGGATGAGAATGTTCCGCAACGCTCGTGTGAACGTTGGCTAAATAACAGTTAATTGGATATTGAAACGCCCTTAGTTTACAAAAAACTAAGGGCGTTTTCATTTTCTAAACCAAATCTATAGCCATTCCTTGGACACTCGTATATCTGTGAAAATATAATATAGTTTGATTAACGTATCGAATTTTCGTCATCCTCAAGAAAACCAGCATCACCCCCATGAAAACCAACGTCATCCCCATGAAAACCAACGTCATCCCCATGAAAATGGGGATCTAATATCACCAAGATTCCCGTTTTCACGAGAATGACGAAGTATGTAGCATTAACCAAACAGCATTACACGAAAGTAGGGATAAAGACTCTTTTCTCTGTTAAGTTGTAAAATTGAAATTATCTTCGCTTTTTATTGGAGATCACCGAGCCAAATTTACAGCAATTGTTCCTCTGATATGGTTTAATGCGCGGATTGAAAAGAGTAGTGGCTCTTTTATGTACAGTGAGTAGGAAAGAAAATGAGTGTCAGTAAAAAGTTTAGCTATAAAGTTATTGAAAAACGAAATGGCTGGGCTGCCGAAATCGTTCGCCAAGTCACCGCTCAACGTACAGCGGTATCTAAGCGAGAAATGGGTTTTGAAACTGAAGCAGAAGCGATAGCATGGGGCGAAAGAGAGTTGCCAGCATTTATTGCAATGCAAGCTGAGAGAAACAAACGCAAATCTGCAGACCGCAAATCTGCAGAGCGTAAAGCAGAAAAAGAATAGAATTTATCTTTTGATAAGGTAAATAAAAACAAAAAGGGCAGGCTTTTGTATCTACGAAAGCCTGCCCTTTGTTTATGTCAATCGTAATACTAACAATTATGTTATACCAACCTAGAAAACTAGCGGGTTAATGATATAGATATAATGGAGCAGACATCAAAGGGCAAGGATACCCTTTGCTAAGTGAACATGGATGTCTTGAACGGCCTGCGGAATTATCTCTATATTAATTGCATTATTACTTCTTCGGTATGTTTTCCAAAATTGCCACCATTTGCTCCCAATAGAGGGCAACGGTATCAATCTTCACTTTCTCGTCTGGAGAGTGAGGGAATTTAATAGTTGGGCCAAAAGATAACATATCCATATTTGGATATGGTTCCTTAAATAAGCCACATTCTAAACCAGCATGGATAACCATGATGTTTGGTTTTCTACCGTAAATACCTTCGTAAGTATCTCTAAATACGCTCATGATTTCTGAGTTAGCATCGGGTTTCCAACCGGGATAACTACCGTTAAATTCAACCTTAGCATCGGCAAGTTTCGCGATCGATGTCAGCATACCTTCAACGTGGCTACGACCTGAATCGATTAATGAGCGAACCAGACAAAGCACGGTGATCTTATTCTTCTTGGTGTTAATAACACCAACGTTTAAAGAGGTTTCGACTACGCCTTCAATGTCATCACTCATTCGGATAACACCGTTTGGACAGGCATTAAGTGCCTGAATAAATCGTGTTTGAGATTCTACGCTGATCATCTGAGAGTTGGTCTCGGCGACTTCGTAGTAAGAGAGGATTCCCGTTTCCACTTTGCCTAATTCTGCTCTTAGCATGGCGATGAACTGAGTAAATAGTTCATTTAACTGCCCTTCATTAACCATTGGCAGTGCCACGGTAATAAAGGCTTCACGAGGAATTGCATTGCGAAGGCTACCGCCTCTGAATTCGACTAATTGAAGCTCGAGCTCTTGGGCATGGCTCGCAAGGAATCTCGCGAGTAGCTTGTTGGCGTTACCGCGTCCTGTATCGATATCACAGCCTGAGTGACCACCTTTAAGCCCTTTTATTGACAGCTCTCGGGTAACGTAGCCTGTTGGTATCTCTTCTCTTTTAATATCAAAGGTAAGCGCACCATCTACACCGCCGGCGCAGCCCATGTACACTTCACCTTCTTGCTCAGAATCCGTGTTGAGTAGAATGTCGCCTTCTAGCCAACCATTCTGTAAGCCAAATGCGCCAGTCATCCCTGCTTCTTCATCGATAGTAAGAAGCACTTCTAAAGGACCATGTTTTATGTCATCTGAAGCCAGTACAGCCAAGCAAGAGGCCATGCCCATGCCGTTGTCTGCACCCAGAGTCGTTCCTTTTGCTGTTACCCATTCACCGTCAATGTAAGGTCTAATAGCGTCGGTCTCGAAGTTATGTTTTGTGTCGTCATTTTTTTGCGGCACCATATCGATATGAGCCTGAAGCACAACACCTTTGCGGTTTTCCATGCCTTCCGTTGCTGGTTTTTTTATAAATACGTTACCAGTAGGATCTCTTTTGACTTCGAGCTTTTGCTCCTGTGCCCAATTAATAATGTATTGGGCGAGTTCTTCTTCGTGCTTAGAAGGGTGAGGTATAGAGCAAATTTTATCAAAAAACTGCCAAATGAGTGTCGGTGACAGAGAACTGATTTCCGAGTGATGTTTAGACACAGGTAACTCCTATTTTTGTCCAAAGCTTTAATTTGAATTCAACTTAATAGCGCAACAAAGACATGGTTAATAGCTGAACCCATTGGTGATTCGGATTCAACAATCATCATTATAGAATGATTCAATCTTTGACGAAGTAAAGAAAGCACGCATCATATCACCCAGACTTTAGTTACAGAAGTGGAATCACTCTGAGATATGACGTAGATAAAAGAGGTTTTCAATACGCCATACTCATTGTGTAATTTAATAACGTAAAATAAGATCAAAACAAAATAAATGTGATTCAAGTCACCTTTATTGTTGTAATTTTATTTCATCATGATATAGTATTTCCGTCTTCCAAAATGAAGACACATTGCTCAAAGGATGAGCCCGAATATCGCCTCCACGGAACCGAGAACATAGTTTGTTTAATTGAATTAAGGTGATAGATATGAAAGGTTTAGTTTCTTCAACATTTTGGGTTTCACATTCTGTATATACCCAGAATTTTCAGTATCCTATTAGCTTCGGTTACTAATTGTAATCGCGCTATTGTGATTTGAACTTAAATGTTCGCCCCCAATATTAGAATTTTTGGCAACCGTTAGGTTGTTCTGATTCAAGCGCTACTTTTATTGAAGTAGCGTTTTTTTTATTCAGGCAATGTAATCCATTACATTGTTTGGCGTTTTTATCAATAGGTATTGATTATTATTCTTACTCTCTATTTTCTGTAGCTTATCTACGTAATTAGGCAATAAAAACAGCAGTTAATTAGTCAATGGGATAAAAAAACACCACATTGATAACTGCATGATCTTTTGGTATAAATTGCTTTAAAACAGGTAGTTAACTTTATTTCTTTGCCTATTTTCATTTACTCATCTTCATGCTCGCGAATAAAAAACCATTTTATATCCTAATCCTGCTGGAAATTGCCATTTGATAACTTTATAATTCGCGCCAATCGTTTACGCAATCGTTTACTTAACTTTATGAATTATATTTTAGGGACTAATTATGCTGGAAAAGCTGTTTAAACTCAGTGAGAACAAAACCGATGTTCGGACTGAAGTTATCGCAGGTGTGACAACCTTTTTAACCATGGCTTACATCATTTTTGTAAACCCTGCGATTTTGTCTGAAACCGGAATGGATCGCGGTGCTGTTTTTGTTGCTACCTGCCTTGCTGCTGCTATTGGTTGCTTCATTATGGGGTTTGTTGCTAACTATCCAATTGCTCAGGCTCCAGGTATGGGCCTAAATGCATTCTTTACCTATTCAGTTGTTTTTGGAATGGGCTACACATGGCAAGTTGCACTTGCGGCAGTGTTTGTTTCTGGTCTGTTGTTCATCCTATTAAGTATCTTTAAAATTCGTGAGTGGATAATTAATTCTATCCCTATGTCTTTGAGAACCGGGATCTCTGCTGGTATCGGTCTATTTCTCGCATTTATTGCCTTGCAAGGTTCAGGCATTGTTGGTGATAACCCAGCAACGTTAGTTTCTATTGGCTCAGTGACGTCTCTACAAGCTATCTTAGCGGCAATAGGTTTTTTCATTACTATCGCCTTAGTACACAGAGGTTTTAAAGCGGCAGTAATGATTGCCATTCTTATTGTAACGGTACTTGGTATTATTTTCGGTGATGTGCAATATCACGGTGTTTTCTCTATGCCACCGAGTATCGCGCCTACATTTATGCAGCTTGATTTTAGCTCTATATTTGAAGTGGGTATGATCTCCGTTGTGTTTGCTTTCTTATTTGTTGACCTGTTTGATACTGCCGGCACTTTAGTTGGTGTAGCGACAAAAGCTGACCTTATAAAAGAAGATGGTAAAATACCTCGTCTAAACCGTGCTCTACTTGCTGACTCTACCGCAACATCGGTGGGTGCGTTATTGGGAACCTCTAACACAACCTCTTATATTGAAAGTGTTTCTGGTGTTGCGGCCGGTGGTCGTACAGGATTAACTGCAGTTGTCGTTGGCATTTTATTCCTACTTGCATTATTCTTCTCGCCATTAGCAGGTATGATCCCAGCATATGCGACATCAGGCGCTCTATTTTATGTAGCAATTTTGATGATGTCTGGATTGGTATCTATCGATTGGCGTGATCTTACAGAAGCGGCCCCTGTGGTAGTTATCTGTTTGCTTATGCCGCTTACTTACTCTATTGCAGATGGTATTGCGCTTGGCTTTATTTCTTATGCAGCTATCAAAGGATTGAGTGGTAAAGGTCGGGAAGTTCCAGTGAGTGTTTGGGTTCTTGCTGTCGTTTTTGTACTAAAATTTGCTTTCGCTTAATTATTGAATAAGTGTGAAAAGTCCAAACAGGTTAATAATAATATGAGTAACAAGTTCATCATTACTTGGGACAATATGCATATGTATTGTCGTCAACTCGCTGAGAAGCAGATGCCTGCTGAACAGTGGAAAGGCATTCTCGGTGTAAGCCGTGGTGGTTTGGTTCCTGCGGCGATTTTGGCCCGAGAACTAGGTATTCGCTATGTTGATACTATCTGTATCTCTAGCTATGATCATGATCACCAACGTGATATGACGGTTGTTAAAGCGCCAGAAGGTGACGGTGAAGGTTATCTGATCGTGGATGATCTTGTGGATAGCGGAGACACTGCTCGTAAGATTCGGGAGATGTATCCTAAAGCAAAATTCGTTACCGTAAGCGCTAAACCAGCAGGCGCTCACTTAGTTGACGAATATATTGTCGATATTGCTCAAGATACCTGGATTGAACAACCGTGGGATATGGAAATCGCCTACGTTGACCCAATCAACAGAAAATAGTTATTTATTTATGCAAATTTGAAAATGCTCCTGTATAGGAGCATTTTTTTTTATATGATGTAATTAATTATGGCCTAACACAGTAGTGAACTATGTCTGATTCCAATGCAAATCTTTCTGAAACGCTTTTCAAAAAGCACAAGCAAGCTAAAGAAACTTCTGGCTTGATAAACTATATGCCCAGTAGCGTGGAGTTTCTCAAGGAAAAAAAAGAGAAAGACCATTACGCTTGGTATCGTAATGTTCGTCGCTATCAGTGGATATGGCAAGGGATAGACCCAATAGAACAAGAAGAAGTATTGTCGAAGATCGCTTCTTCCGAACATTCCAGAACCGAAGATGAATGGCTAGATACCGTTATCGGGTTTCGTTCTGGTAACTGGGCGTATGAATGGACACAGCTTGGAATGCGTCATCAAAAGCTTGCTGCTGCCTTGTCGAGAGAGAAAGAGTCGGGAGAGAAAGCTTCCGATGAGTTTTTCTATGCTAGCCTCTGCTACAGTATCGCTGGTTACCCTCACCTGAAGGGGGATAACCTAGCTATTCAAGCTCAAGTGTTAGCAAATTCCGCGCACGATGAAGCCATGAAGATGAGCAAATACGTGACTCGTCAATTCGAAGTCTCTTTCCAAGGCAAAAAAATACAAGCCAACTTGCACCTCCCTAATACAGATAAGCCGCAACCTGTAGTGATGGTTAGTGCGGGTTTGGACAGTTTAAAGACCGACCTGTGGCGGATTTTTAAAGACTATTTAGCTCCGATGGGAATTGGTATGTTAACGATTGATATGCCGTCTATTGGGTCGAGTAGTCATTGGCAATTAACCGAAGACTCTTGCAAGTTGCATCGTGCGGTTCTGAATGAACTGCCTAACCTGCCTTGGGTCGATCACCACAAAGTCGGCTTATTGGGTTATCGCTTTGGTGGCAATGCCATGCTAAGGCTTGCATTTATTGAGCAAGATAAAATCAAAGCCTGTGTAGTGATGGGGGCGCCGCTTCACGATACGTTCTCGTCACCTGAAAAAGTAAAAAACATGCCCAAGATGTATCTGGATGTACTGGCCTCCCGATTAGGAAAAACAGCGGTAGATGTACACAGTTTAGCCGGACAAATGATGGCTTGGTCGTTGAAAGTTCAAGGTTTTTTGACAAGTAAACGTACAAAAGTACCAGTTTTAGCGTTGTCATTAGAGGGCGATCCTGTTTCTCCCCACTCAGACAATCGACTTGCCGCAATTTTTAGTCATTATGGCAAAGCGAAGCAGATACCATCCGATTCTATTTCCGTTGGGTATGAGCAATCACTCGATTTAGCGATTAAGTGGTTGGAGGATGAGTTAATTTGATAGCAGTTTCGTTGTTTTCTGTATAGCATAGAAATGTTGCGCAACATTTGGCACTGGAAGTTATAAATAATAATTATATCGATATGGAGTATCGTATGGCGAACAAGGTGGTTAGCCCAACTCATTTTCGACTGATAACGGCGTTAAGAGCAATAGGCCCTTATCTAAGAGAGTCTGAGTCGCACGATGGCAAATATATATTTGACTGTCTTTCTGTTTGTGTGGATGACACAAAATCTCCAGAGTTACGTGAATTTTGGGGTTGGTGGATGGAACTCGATTCCTCCAAGGAAGACGATGCTGTAAATGGATTCATCGCAAAATTTCAAGTCGGCAAGTACAACACCGAAGGTAATTGGGTTACGGCAAATGTGCCGAAAAAATTCAAACAAGAAGTTGCCCGAACCCAAGAAGAATTTCTGAAGAAATTAAGCAAAGTACTTGAAGAGCGTTTTGCTTTGGAGTTTACCCTTCATGATGAGTCAGAAGAGTTTGTCTAATTTGTGTTTTTAATGTGAAAAAAGCACTTTCACAGTAAATAATAATAAAAAGGCGCATTTATGCGCCTTTTATGCTTGTACAAATTAAGATGGATTGTTAAAACATCTCTTCGAATTACAACTTTATGTAGTAAGGCAAATGACAACTCAACAACGCGGGCAAGCATCGCAACCCAAAACGGTAGTGGGTCACAAGACAGATGTGAGTCACAAAACAATAGTGGTTAAGCTTGGAACCAGTGTACTCACTGGTGGTACTTTGGCGCTAGACAAAGCTCATATGGTTGAGCTCGTCCGCCAATGTGCGTTACTTAAACAACAAGGGCATGCCGTTGTGATGGTTTCTTCGGGAGCCATTGCCGCAGGTCGTGAACATTTAGGTTACCCCGCACTTTCCAATTCAATGGCGAGCAAGCAAATGCTTGCTGCAGTAGGCCAAAGCCAGTTGATTCAGGTTTGGGAATCGTTGTTTTCTCTTTACGGCTTAAAGATTGGTCAGATGCTGCTCACTCGAGCCGATCTTGACGATCGTGAGCGTTTCCTTAACGCTCGAGATACCATTAATGCATTGATTGAAAACGATATTATTCCCATAGTGAACGAAAACGACGCGGTGGCAACCTCTGAAATAAAGGTGGGTGACAACGATAATCTATCGGCGCTTGTGGGGATTTTATGTGGTGCAGATAAATTACTGCTATTGACGGATCAACCGGGTTTATTTACCGCGGATCCTCGAACAAATCCTGATGCTAAATTGATTCGAGAAGTGACGACGATAGATGAAACGTTGCGCAAGATTGCTGGTGGGAGTGGGACAACACTGGGAACCGGCGGTATGGCAACCAAACTCCAAGCGGCTGATATTGCGCGAAGAGCAGGTATTGAAGTCATCATTGCGGCAGGTAGCGCAGAGAATGTCGTCGCGACGTCTATTAGTCATAGCCCACAGGGTACGAAATTTGTTGCCTTACCAGACGCGTTGGAAAATCGTAAGCGTTGGATACTTGCAGGGCCAGCCGCTTTAGGCGATATTATTATCGATGATGGTGCAGTGAAAGCGGTAGTAGAAAGAGGCAGTAGCCTGCTTGGTAAAGGGATAGTGAAGGTGACAGGGCAGTTTGCTCGAGGTGAAGTAGCAAGAGTTAAAAACAAAGCGGGTCAGCTTGTTGCTAAAGGTATCGTTAGCTATTCCAATAAAGATTTGGTTAAAATAATTGGTAAACACAGTAAAGATATTAATGCGATCCTAGGTTATGAATACGGTTCAGAAGTGATTCATCGCGACGATCTTGTGGTTATTAAAGAGTAACCCGTCAATTATTTAGGGTTTAAAAGTAAGGAAGAAGGCGTGGAACTAATTCAAATGGGGCAAGCCGCTAAAGATGCTGCTTTTCATCTTGCGACGACACCAACAGCACAAAAGAATAGAGCGCTTGGCTTTATTGCGGATGCGCTAGAAGCGAACGCAGAAACAATTCTGACTGCCAACGCAAAGGATATCGAAAAAGGACGTCTGGCTGGGATGACAGAGGCCCTATTAGATCGCCTTTTGCTTAATAAAGATCGGCTCACTGGTATTGCGAACGATGTCAGAAACGTGATTGGTCTTGATGACCCCGTAGGCAGTGAGATAGACAGCAAGGTACTTGATAATGGTATGTCATTGTCGCGCCGTCGTGTACCGCTTGGTGTTGTGGGGGTGATCTATGAAGCTCGCCCGAATGTCACCATTGATATTGCCGCGTTGTGTCTAAAAACCGGTAATGCAAGTATCTTACGTGGCGGCAAGGAAACCTTTTTTTCCAATATGGAACTGGTTAAGGTTATTCAATCTGCATTAGAGAAAGCGGCGTTGCCAGCCGCGTCAGTGCAGTACATCGAAAAACCAGACCGTGAACTTGTTTCTAAACTGCTTAAGCTCGATGACTATGTGGATATGATTATTCCACGAGGTGGTGCTGGTTTGCACAAAATGTGTAAAGAGAACAGCACGATCCCCGTGATTATTGGTGGCTTTGGTATCAGCCATATATTTGTCGATGAAAGCGCTGATTTAGAAAGGTCACTTTTGGTCGTTGAAAACTCAAAAGTACAAAGACCATCAGCGTGCAACTCTTTAGATACCTTATTGGTACACGAAAAAATAGCCAAAGAATTTTTGCCAATGCTTGCCGATAAACTGAATGGCAAGGCCACCTTAGTGGCAGAAGCGAAAGCCAAAAAACACTTAACGAATGCCAACGCGTTGAGAGATGCTCAAGCAGGTGATTTTGATACCGAATGGCTCGCCTTCACATTGGGGGTTAAAGTGGTTCAGGACGTACATGAAGCCGTAGACCACATGCGTATTCATAACGCGAGTCACTCGGATGCAATTATGACGAACAGTATTGAAAACGCGGAAATATTTATAAACTCTGTTGGTTCTGCTGCTGTCTATGTTAATGCCTCGACTCGCTTTACTGACGGAGCTCAATTTGGTTTGGGAGCTGAGGTGGCGGTATCAACTCAGAAGCTACACGCTAGAGGGCCAATGGGTCTGGTAGAGCTGACGAGTTATAAGTGGGTTGGTAAGGCGAATTATTTGATTCGCCCGTGACCGACGGTTTGTTTTAAATCACGGCTCTTAAATAAATAGTGCGTTGTTTAAAATAAACAATGAGTAAAACAGGGGCTCTATCACAGAGCCTCTTTGTGTTTCTCTCGCCACTATTTTTTAATTCCGTTAAACTAGACCCTAACGAGATACTGAATAGTTTAACTACATTCTGGAGGTGGTATGCATTGCCCGTTTTGTTCTGAAAATGACACCAAAGTTATCGACTCTAGGTTGGTGGCAGATGGCCATCAGGTTCGTCGCCGTCGCCAGTGTTTAGCCTGCAAAGAACGATTTACGACATTTGAAGGCGCTGAGTTAGTGATGCCTAAAGTCATTAAGTCTAATGGCAATCGCGAACCATTCAATGAAGATAAAATGGTTGGTGGTATACAGCGAGCGTTAGAAAAACGCCCCGTTAGCGCCGATTCTATAGAACTAGCAATTAGCAATATCAAATCTAAACTCCGAGCAACTGGCGAGCGTGAAGTACCAAGCAAAATGATCGGTAATTTCGTGATGGAACAGCTTAGAGAATTAGACAAGGTTGCCTATATTCGTTTTGCTTCGGTATATAGAAGCTTTGAAGACATCAGAGAGTTTGGTGAAGAAATTGCTAGGCTCGAAGATTAATGCCCAGTCAACGTTCTATTATAGACACATCATTTAGCCTTTTTGATTATCAGATGATGTCTCGTGCTATCGAGTTAGCTAAGAAAGGTTTGTATACCACAGCTCCCAACCCTAACGTTGGTTGCGTGATTGTACTTGACGGCGAAATCGTCGGTGAAGGCTTTCATTATAAAGCTGGAGAGCCGCATGCTGAAGTGTTTGCGCTTCGAGAAGCACAGGATAAAGCACAGGGCGCTACGGCTTATGTGACTTTGGAGCCGTGTTCTCACTATGGTCGTACGCCACCTTGTGCCGAAGCACTGGTAAAAGCGAAGGTCGCGAAAGTTATCTGTGCAATGCAAGACCCAAACCCGCAGGTCGCAGGTCGAGGCATTAAGATCCTACAGGACGCTGGTATTGAGGTTCAGGTTGGGCTATTAGAAGCTGACTCAATGGCACTTAACCCTGCTTTTATCAAACAGATGCAAACAGGAATGCCATTTGTACAGCTTAAACTAGCGGCAAGTTTGGATGGAAAAACGGCACTAAAAAACGGTGTTAGTCAATGGATAACGTCACCTGAAGCAAGGAAGGATGTTCAATCATATAGAGCGAAAGCGGGGGCCGTGTTGTCAACAAGTAAAACCGTGATCGATGACAACGCTTCTCTGAATGTTCGTTGGGATGACCTACCTAAAGCGATTCAAAATACTTACCCTCAAGAAGATCTACGTCAACCCATAAGAGTGATATTGGACAGAGGCTTAGCACTTACAAAAAGTCTCAAATTATTTCAGAGCGATGGTGAAATAGTCCAGATTTTGGCTTGTGATTCAGGGTCTAGTTTAGACTCAAACGGTTTGTCCGTTGTTCTCAAAGAGGCACAGCTAGACCTCGAAATGGTATTGAAGCAGTTGAATAAACAACATCAAGTTAACCATATTTGGGTGGAAGCAGGGGCGACCTTAGCGGCAAGTTTTATTAAGCAGAATCTTGTCGATGAGCTTATTATCTATTTAGCCCCTAAATTGATGGGAACCGACGGGCGTGGGCTGATTAATATGCTAGGTTTAGAAAGCATGGAACAGGCCATCAATCTGGATATCAAAGACATTCGTATGGTTGGGTCAGATATTCGAGTTATTGCAACAATCAAACAGGAAAGTTAAAAAAGTCATGTTTACAGGAATTATTGAGGCAGTAGGAAAGCTAAGCGCTATTACTGCCAAAGGCGAAGATATCTCCATTACAGTTGATACTGGTAAATTGGATATGTCTGACGTGAAACTCGGCGACAGTGTTGCGACCAACGGTGTCTGTTTAACCGTTGTTGCTTTTGGTTCGCGCAGTTATACCGCCGATCTCTCATTGGAAACCTTGAATCTGACAGGTTTTACCCAATATAAAGTGGGAGACAAAGTGAACTTAGAAAAGGCAATGTTACCAACGACGCGATTTGGTGGACATATTGTCTCTGGCCATGTGGATGGTGTAGGGTCGATTGTTGAACGAAATCAAGTGGGTAGAGCGATAGAGTTTTGGGTGGAAATACCAAGCGATATTACTAAATACGTTGCCTATAAAGGCTCAATTACCATTGATGGTATTAGCTTGACGGTGAACGAGTTGAGAAAAAATGCCTTTAAATTAACCATTGTTCCTCATACTTCTGAAGAGACGACAATGGATGATTTTCAAGTGGGTAGAAAAGTAAACTTGGAAGTCGATGTATTAGCAAGATATATGGAACGGTTACTTCAGGGAAGCTCTGAGCAGCAACCTGAATCCAAAATTACGATGGAATTTTTACAACAAAATGGTTTTGCTTAAATCCATTTTTTGTATGGGAAATTAGATAGGACGACGACAATGCCAATTAGTACGCCAAAAGAAATTATCGAAGATATCCGTTTAGGAAAAATGGTTATCCTTATGGATGACGAGGATCGTGAAAATGAAGGCGATATTATTATCGCAGCTGAACATATCACACCTGAAGCTATCAACTTTATGGCGACACATGGTCGCGGCCTCATCTGTTTAACCATGACAAAAGATCGATGCGTTAACCTTGGTCTTGCTCCAATGGTGCAAGATAACAACGCTCAGTATACGACGAATTTCACAGTTTCTATTGAAGCTGCAGAAGGGGTGACCACCGGAATTTCAGCGTCTGATCGCGCAGTGACTGTACTTGCTGCGGTAGGGAAAGACGCGAAAGCGGCTGACCTTGTACAGCCGGGGCATATATTCCCACTGACGGCGCAAGACGGTGGCGTATTGACTCGCGCTGGTCATACAGAAGCGGGTTGCGATTTAGCACGTTTAGCGGGTCTTGAACCTTCATCGGTCATTGTCGAGATTCTTAATGAAGATGGCAGCATGGCTCGCCGTCCTGACTTGGAAATTTTCTCAGAAAAACATGATATCAAGGTAGGCACTATTGCTGACCTTATCGAGTATCGAAACAATACCGAAACGACGATTGAACGCGTTGCGGAATGTAAGCTCCCAACCGAGTTTGGTGATTTTGATTTGGTGACATATCGCGACACGATTGATAATGAAATTCACTATGCACTGCGCAAAGGTTCGGTTAGCGCCAATGAAGCATGTTTAGTTCGTGTTCATTTGCATGATGTGTTTACGGATCTACTTCGTTCAAATAGAAATGCAGATCGTAGTTGGACATTAGACACCGCGATGAAACGTATCGGTGATGAGGGTGGTATTTTAGTTATTTTGGGCCATGAAGAGTCTAGCGATCTACTTGTTCACCGCGTGAAAATGTTTGAGCAACAAGATAAAGGTCAAGCACCCACTATGGCTAAAAAGCAGGGTACGTCTCGTCGTGTTGGTATCGGCTCGCAGATTCTTGCTGATATGGGTGTGAGTAAAATGAAATTATTATCTTCGACGGATAAACGCTACCACGCTCTTGGTGGTTTTGGTTTAGAAGTGGTTGAGTACGTGACAGAATAATTTTTATTTATTCGTCATACCTGAAGTTGCAGTTACGTTAACAGCGTTGATTCACCCCAATCACTTAGCACATCTAAGTTCATAGGGATTCATTCGTTTGTTGTCTCGTGGCAACTTCAATTGTTTTGGGTATAGATATTGCTCACAAAATTGTGCTAGAATCCGGCGATTCTTACTGGATGAATATAGTTGAAGGAAGGCTTATGAAAGTGATCGAGGGCGGTTTCCCAGCTCCAAATGCAAAAATTGCTATTGTTATTTCTCGTTTTAATAGCTTTATAAATGAAAGTTTACTTTCTGGTGCTATCGATACTTTAAAGCGTCACGGACAAGTGTCAGATGATAACATTACTGTTGTTCGCTGCCCTGGTGCCGTTGAATTACCTCTCGTTGCTCAACGCGTAGCGAAGACAGGGAAATTTGATGCTATCGTATCTTTGGGTACGGTTATTCGTGGTGGTACACCTCACTTCGATTATGTTTGTAGTGAATGTAACAAAGGTCTTGCACAAGTTTCTCTGGAGTACAGTCTTCCAGTAGCATTCGGTGTGTTAACCGTAGATACCATCGATCAGGCTATTGAGCGCGCGGGAACCAAGGCTGGTAATAAAGGTGCAGAGGCTGCACTAAGCGCACTTGAGATGATCAACGTTCTTTCAGAAATCGATTCCTAATGGGGGCAAGTGTGAAACCAGCCGCACGTCGTAATGCACGTCAATTTGCTTTACAAGCAATATATTCTTGGCAAATATCGAAAGATAATGTTGCCACAATTGAAGAACAATTTTTATCTGGTGGTAAGTATGATGAAGAAGAGCATCATGCTGCTGAACCTGCATTGGTTGCGCCAGAAACAGACGTTGCTTACTTTCGTGACTTATTGTCAGGTGTTGTACAAAATCACACTAAGTTAGATAGCAAACTACGCCCTTACTTATCTCGTCCTATGCAAGATTTGGATATGATGGAGTTAGCGCTTTTACGTCTTGCTATGTATGAAATGACTCAACGCGCAGATGTACCATATAAAGTGGTTATCAACGAAGCAATTGAGTTGGCTAAAGTATTTGCTGCCGAAGACAGTCATAAGTTTGTCAACGGTGTGTTGGATAAAGCCGCACCGCACGTACGTAAAAAATAAAAATTGAATAGATAAAAAGGTCGGCTTTGCTGGCCTTTTTTGTTTCTATTCAACAAGCC
This sequence comes from Vibrio frigidus, assembly GCF_042465995.1. Classification (NCBI taxonomy): domain Bacteria; kingdom Pseudomonadati; phylum Pseudomonadota; class Gammaproteobacteria; order Vibrionales; family Vibrionaceae; genus Vibrio; species Vibrio frigidus. The sequence continues at coordinate 202,479 of NZ_JBCDMC010000007.1, forward strand.
CTAGGCCATGAGTCAAACTAGAGAATCGAGAGTCGCTAAAAATGTCCGGTGAATTTAGTTTAATAGAAAAATATTTTTCCAATCGTCAGACCCAACGTAAAGATGTTCAAATCTCGCTTGGCGATGATTGTGCGGTTGTTCGATCGCCAGATAATGTTCGTATTGCAATAAGTACGGATACCTTAGTTGCTGGTACTCACTTTCTCCCAGATGCAAACCCAGCTTGGGTTGCCCATAAAGCGTTGGCCTCGAATCTAAGTGATTTGGCCGCAATGGGAGCAACACCCGCTTGGGTTTCATTGGCGTTAACTCTCCCAGAACAAGATGAATCTTGGTTAGCCCCTTTTTGTGATGCATTCTTTGAATTAGCAGACTATTTCGGTGTTCAACTGATCGGTGGTGATACAACCAAAGGGCCTTTGAGCATAACCCTAACGGTTCAAGGGTTTGTGCCTGAGAACCGAGTTCTTTGCCGCACTGGTGCTCATGTTGGTGATTGGCTTTACGTGACCGGGGAGTTGGGCGACAGTAAAGCAGGGCTTGACGTTATTTTAGGCAACGAAGATCGAAGCAAGCCGTTCGCTGATAAACTAGAACGTCACCATTACATTGCTACACCAAGGATATTAGCCGGACAAGCGCTGATTAATATTGCGTCAAGTTGCATTGATATTTCTGATGGTTTAATTTCAGACGTTCAACATATACTTAGATGCTCACATGTAGGGGCGATGATTGATATCAGTGCGCTGCCGCTTTCAAGTGAGTTACTGGACTTTTGCGTTGACAGGGAAAAAGCACAAAGGTTTGCCCTGACGAGTGGTGAAGAGTATGAGCTTTGCTTTACGGTGCCAGAAGAGCATAAAGGTAGCTTAGAGAGCGCGTTGGCTCATATTGGTACCAAGGTTACCTGTATCGGTCAGATCCGCCCTGAAGGAATATTTGACCTTATTAGAGACGGCAAGAGAGTAGACTGGCAGCTTAGTGGTTATGACCATTTTAAGGACGCAGAATGACAAATCCGTTAGACAGAATATCTTTGGCGAATCCTTGGCATCTACTTGCCACTGGATTTGGTAGTGGGTTATCACCGATTATTCCTGGTACGATGGGAACATTGGCGGCCATTCCATTCTATTTTTTATTGGTTCAGTTGCCTTTACCTCTTTATATCATTCTGGTCGTTATTTCCTGTTTCATTGGGGTAAAGATATGCCAAATTACGTCGGACGATATGGGCACACACGATCATGGCTCAATTGTTTGGGATGAATTTTCGGGCTTTTGGATCACCATGAGCTTTGTGCCTATGATGAACCTTCCCGTAACTGATTGGAAATGGCTGGCGACAGGGTTTGTGCTATTTCGCTTTTTTGATATGGTAAAACCGTGGCCGATTGGCTGGCTCGATAAGCGTGTACACGGAGGCTTTGGCATTATGATTGATGATATTGTTGCCGGTGTCATGGCTTGGATTGCTTTGTTCTTGGTTGGAACCTACGCCGGTTGGATTTAGGCGATAAAATAAAAGTGTTAAGTAATAGAAAAGCGAGGTAATGGTATTGCCTCGCTTTTCTATTCTTACTTCGCGATATATTCTTGAATTTTAGCTTCAATGCCTGTTGCATCCAAACCGAGTTCGATATGCAGCTCTTCCTGTGTACCTTGAGCGATGAACTTATCAGGCAAGCCGATGTTGAGTACCGGTTTGATGAGCTTTTGTTGCATCATAAATTCAACGACACCAGCACCAGCACCGCCGGCAATTGCGTTCTCTTCTACCGTTACGATGATATCGTGGCGGCGAACTAATTCTTTGATGAGTGCCTCATCTAATGGTTTAACAAAGCGCATATCCGCAACAGTAGCATCGATATTTTCAGCTGCGATAACGGCACTCTCTAGCATGGTACCAAAGCTTAAGATCGCCACCTTCAGTTCGTTAGAGGCCGCTTTTTTCGGGCTGTTTTCTCGGATAATAAGCCCTTTGCCTATCTCTATTGCTGTCATCGTGTGCTCTAGCGGCTCACCTATACTTGTCCCTCTAGGATAGCGTACAGCGCTTGGGCCCTGATGTTTGTGCCCAGTATATAGCATTTGACGGCACTCGTTTTCGTTACTCGGTGCCATGATAACTAGATTTGGAATGCAGCGCATAAAGCTGAGGTCAAATGCACCTTGGTGAGTCTGACCATCAGCACCGACTATACCTGCACGATCTATCGCAAACATGACAGGCAAGTTCATAATAGCCACATCATGGATCAACTGATCGTAACCACGCTGTAAGAAGGTAGAATAGATAGCGACAATAGGGTTGTAGCCAGCGATAGCCATTCCTGTTGCTAAGGTGATTGAATGTTGCTCTGCAATAGCGACATCAAAATATTGCTTAGGGTACGTTTTAGAAAAACGAACCATGCCTGAACCTTCACGCATCGCGGGTGTGATTGCCATGAGTTTTGGATCTTGTGCGGCCATGTCACAAAGGAAGTCACCAAATATTTTAGAGAAGCTTGGCTTGGTGCCGTTGCTTTTCGGTAAGCTGGTTTCCGCGGGATTAAATTTAGGGACGCCATGGTATCCGATAGGATCTTTTTCAGCAGGCTCGTAACCTTTGCCTTTCTTCGTCATAATATGCAGGAACTGTGGGCCTTTTAACCCACGCATGTTCTTTAGTGTCTTAACTAACTCGTTAACATCGTGGCCATCAACAGGACCGATATAGTTAAAACCTAGTTCTTCAAACATGGTTCCCGGAACAACCATGCCTTTAAGGTGTTCTTCAGTTTTTCGAACCAGCTCTTTGATTGGTGGCATACCAGAGAGTACTTTTTTGCCCCCTTCTCTAATAGAGGTGTATAGGCTACCGGAAAGAACCTGAGCAAGATGATTGTTAAGCGCTCCAACATTCTCCGATATTGACATCTCGTTGTCGTTCAATATAACCAACATATCCGAATGGATATCCCCAGCATGATTCATCGCTTCAAATGCTATGCCTGCTGTAATGGCACCATCACCAATAACACTGACTATTTTTCTCTCTTTCCCTTCTTTTTCGGCACAAATAGCCATGCCTAAAGCGGCACTTATGGAGGTTGATGAGTGTCCAACGGAAAGTGTGTCGTATTTGCTCTCTTCTCTCCAAGGGAATGGATGAAGACCATCTTTTTGACGAATGGTCGGGAGTTTCTCACGACGGCCCGTTAAAATTTTATGAGGGTAAGCCTGATGGCCAACATCCCAAATGAGCTGGTCGAATGGTGTGTTGTAAACATAATGCAGTGCAACGGTTAATTCAACGGTGCCTAAGCCAGACGCTAAATGCCCACTTGATTGGCTTACAGAATTTAATAAATACGTACGCAATTCGTCACAAAGTTTTGGTAAAATTTCCTTTGGAAGGGTACGTAGTTCTTCAGGCGTATCAGCAAGAACCAATGTAGGATATTTCGAAATATCAAGAGTCATAAAATATTCAGCGCTTATAATGTTAGTTTTTGCGCTCGACAACGTATCGGGCGAACTCTTCGAGTAACTGCGTATTGTAAGGGATTGCATCCAATGCATGAAGTGCTTCTTGCAAAAGAGTTTGTGCTTTTTGCTGAGCACCTTCTAATCCAAGTAAAGATGGATAGGTGGCTTTATTCAAGTTTTGATCCGAACCTTGCGGTTTCCCAAGGGTTTCCGTATCACTAACAATATCCAATATATCGTCTTGAACCTGAAAGGCCAAGCCAATCGCGTCTGCATATTTGTCTAGCAAAGGAAGGATAGATTGTCCTTTTTCTCCAGCTGCCAAAGCGCCAAGTTGGATGGCGCACTTTAATAACGCACCAGTTTTATTTGTATGAACAGCTTCGAGCTCTTTAAGTGATACGTTTCTGTTCTCAGCATAGAGATCGAGTGCTTGTCCAACACACATCCCTTGCGCACCAGACGCTTTCGCTAGCGCTTGTATCATTGATACCCGCTTTGTCTCACCAGAATCTGAGAGATGTCCTTCTGCGAGGATAGTAAATGCCAGTGTTTGAAGAGAGTCACCAGTAAGAATGGCGGTCGCTTCATCAAATTCGATATGACAGGTAGCGTGTCCACGCCTAAGTTCATCATCGTCCATTGCAGGCAGGTCATCATGAATCAAAGAGTAGGCATGTATACATTCTATCGCAGAAGCAGGCGTGTCGAGTTCGTCCAGCGAACAGCCGAGCATTTCACCCGTGACATAAACCAGAAATGGTCTTGCCCTTTTTCCACCCAGTAGTAACCCATAACGCATCGCTTGGACAAGAGGTAGCGCTTGATAGTCCAGCTTATCTAACCATGAGTCTAACTGAGCTTGGTTGCGTTCTTGATAGAATGGTAATGATGCCAACATGGATTAATCTTCTCTTGAATGCTCATTTTTAAAATCGGACAGCGGTGCATTGTCATCTTTTTCTAATAAGATAGAGACTCGTTGTTCTGCCTGAGTAAGCTTGGTTTGGCCTTCACGGGCTAACGAGATACCGCGTTCAAAGTGCTTCAATGAATCTTCTAGAGCAAGATCGCCGCCTTCAAGCTGTTCTACAATGGAATCGAGCTCTTCTAGCGTTGCTTCGAAGGTCATATTTTCAGGTTTTTTTGTGGCCATGATCTGTCTGCTTTTATTGAGGTGAACGAAACTTACTCTAGAGTGGATTGATGGTCAATTGGAACGATCACAAGTGACAAACTTTTCTCACATACTGTAAACATTATCTCGCGTCCGGCGAATATAATCCATACCCAGTTTGGTATAAGTTAATTTCACGGTCTAAAGAGTAAAGGTAACGTTGGGTTTATAGCTTATCTACGATTAAACCAAGCGAAACTGCGTGTTTATTTGTTGAATTAAGAAGACTTACTTGGAAATTTTCTATGCAGGGCTTATCCTGAGAACGATTCGGATTTTGCAAATATTGATATTTTTCAAACAAATCATTAAAAGATCGCGACTAGTGGCCGATAGAATGACTATCCCATGTTGATTGCATTGAACAATTTAGCATAAGAGGTGCTTAGTGGATTTAGCAACATTAATAGGTCTGATCGGAGGATTCGCCTTCGTGATAATGGCAATGGTGCTTGGTGGCAGCATTGGCATGTTTGTCGATACCGTCTCGATCTTGATCGTTGTCGGGGGCTCGACTTGCGTAGTTTTAATGAAATTTACCATGGGCCAATTTTTTAGTGCTTTTAAGATTGCCGGTAAAGCGTTCATCTTCAAGACGGATGATCCTGAAGAACTGATCGCCAAAGTTGTTGAGATGGCAGACGCCGCGCGTAAAGGTGGATTTCTTGCGCTTGAAGAGATGGAAATTACCAGCAGTTTTATGCAAAAAGGTATTGATTTGCTTGTTGATGGTCACGACGCAGAAGTGGTGAGAGCGGCAATGCAAAAGGATATAGCCTTAACCGATGAGCGTCATGTTCAAGGTAGTTCTGCATTCCGAGCCTATGGTGATGTGGCCCCCGCAATGGGCATGATAGGTACATTGGTTGGGTTGGTTGCTATGCTTTCAAACATGGATGACCCTAAATCGATTGGTCCTGCGATGGCGGTTGCGCTCTTAACAACACTATACGGTGCTGTGTTAGCTAACATGGTGTTCTTCCCTATTGCCGATAAACTTTCTTTACGCCGAGAGCAAGAAAAATTGAATCGCCGCCTTATTATGGATGGTGTACTCGCCATTCAAGATGGTCAAAACCCTCGCGTTATTGATAGTTATCTGAAGAACTATCTCAACGAGAAGAGACGTGTTCTAGACATCGATAACGAGTAAGGAAGCGGAACAATGGATGAAGAAGATGATTGCAAATGTCCGCCCCCCGGCGCACCTTTATGGTTGGCAACCTTCTCAGATTTGATGTCACTTCTGATGTGTTTCTTCGTACTTCTACTCTCGTTTTCCGAGATGGATGTACTGAAATTCAAACAAATTGCTGGCTCTATGAAGTTTGCATTCGGTGTGCAAAACCGATTGGAAGTAAAAGATATACCTAAAGGTACAAGTGTTATCGCGCTAGAGTTTAGGCCGGGTAGACCAGAGCCTACGCCTATCGATGTTATAATGCAGCAAACCATTGATATCACTCAGTCTAGTCTCAACTTCCATGAAGGGGAGTCAGCAAGGGCGGGTGGTAAAAATAGAGAAGCGGGTGAACAGACGGGTGGTCAGTCGCCAGAAACGTCGACAAAGATGAATCAAAACACCCAATCGGAATCAGAACAAGAGCAAGATCAGCAATCGCAATCTGATGCGCAAGCGCAAGCAGAAGCGATGGCGCAAGAAACCGACGCACTAGAAGAGACCATTAAGAAGGCACTCGAGCGTGAAATTGACCAAGGCGCCATTGAAGTTGAAAACCTCGGTCAGGAAATTGTCATTCGAATTCGAGAGAAAGGGGCTTTTCCTGGAGGATCGGCGTTCTTACAACCGAAATTCAGACCATTGGTAAGGCAAATAGCAGATCTCGTGAAAGATGTTCCGGGAATTGTTCGCGTTTCAGGGCATACGGATGATCAAATTTTAGAGTCAGAATTATATCGTTCAAACTGGGACTTATCGTCACAACGTGCAGTGTCAGTCGCACATGAGATGGAAAAAGTGGCAGGCTTCGACCATGCAAGATTGAGAGTTCGGGGTATGGCGGATACTGAGCCACTAAATGGAAACGCGACATCCGCACAGAGGGCTAAAAATCGACGAGTTGAAATCGGCATATTGCAAGGTAAACCGCAGTATAGCGATGAGGTAAGTGTTGGTCAGTAGTGGCTGATTTATCTCTCTACAACTTGATATAAACGACGAGGCCTACCGCCGGTATTGTAATTCAACACTAGGCGGATCAGGCCTTCTGATTCCAAAAACTCCAGATAGCGTCGAGCCGTAACACGGCTCACATTCATTCGTTTACCGATATCCTCTGCTGAAAAATCAATCATTGCTTCTCCGTGAAGAATTGTTTTGAGAGAGTTCAACGTCGTGATATCGATACCTTTAGGGGTTATACGCAGCTTTTTTTCCGGCATTTTTCGTAGTATCTGATCTATCTCACCTTGGTCAACAGTTGTTCTTTGAGATAACTGTTGTTTGAATTGTTTATAGTCGGTTAACGTTTGGTGGACTCGAGACATTCGAATGGGTTTGACGAGATAGTCGATAACACCGAGTTGAACGACTTTTTCAACGGTTGCGGTTTCTCTTTCTGCTGTTGTCATTACAAAGTCGCATTGTGCCTTTTTTTCGCGTAGCTGGCGTATGACGTCAATACCGTTGCCATCAGGCAATGAAATGTCTACAAAGATAAGCATTGGTTTGTACAATTCAAATTGTAATAGAGCTTCTGCGCAGGTTTCGCTGACCGCAACCACGTTAAACTCCGGGAGTTGATTGATGGTGGACTCAAGTGTGTAGCTTGCCCTAACATCGTCTTCGAGAATCATTACGGTGTATTTAATTGTCATTTTCTACATCACTCTTATCCAAGTAAATACTGAAAAGTGTGGTCTGTTTATCGGTTCGTTCCCAATCAATACTTCCATGAAAGTAATCAATAAGTTGCTTGACTAAATACAGACCAATTCCACTATGCTCATCATCGTGTTTGGAGCTCACACCAAATTCGAGAATATGCTCCGATATCTTATCGGGCACACCCGCGCCGCTATCCTGAACCTCAAGGATAATGTGGCTACTGCGGTCACTTAGGTACACAGAGACTTCAGGGTTAACATTGTTTCTATTTTGCCATGATGCCAGTAATGCATTGTCGATCAGGTTACCGATAATAGTAACGAGTTTCTCCGATGCGTTTTTTTCGTAATTCGATAGATTACTGTCCACATCGATGGTGTATTTTACACCAATCTCTGATGCCTTATTAAATTTTGCGAGCAATATACTTGCTACGGCACTGTCTGTAATCGACATCACAATGTTGCGGAGAACGGATTGATAGCGATCCGTCTCTTGTTGAATAAAATCAATGGTCTCATCGTACTTACCGGTTTGTAGCATGCCTGATATTACATTGAGTTTATTGGAGTATTCATGTGTCTTGCTTCGCAATATTTCTGAGTAATTCTTTAGGTAATTGACCTCACGTTCTAGTTCGTCATGGCTGAGGTTTGCAAAAAAGACGATGGCGTGACCGAGTAGACCCTTCGAAGTGTTAATAGGATAAATGTTGGCACGATATTTCAATTTTCCAATCATAAATTCGCCCTGATGAAACATACTTTGCTTTGAAAGTACAAGGTGACTTAATGAAGAAGAATAATGAGCTAAGGAGTGGTTAATATAGTCGTATCTATTCGATGCCCCCATGGAAAGCATTTTAATGGCACTGTTGTTTATGGTGGTGATATTCATATTGCTATCGACAGCGATAATCGCATCTCGAATACTGTCAAACACCATCTCATGTTCGTGAAATTTGTTGACTATAAATTCCGGTTCATAGTCTAGAAAGGTTCGTTTTATCTTAAATACAAAGGCAAAAATGGCCGCGATTCCCAACAGGTAAACACTCCCTACTATTAGGCCTATATCACTAAACTTCTTCAGAAGAATACTCGAGGTTTTTACTGATAAATAGCCAATGCAAATAGCGCCTATGACTTCGCCATTAAGACGAACAGGGGAAAAGTTGCGAATGGCTTCCCCCAGAGAACCGGATGCAACACTACTGTATTCTTTACCACTCTCCAGAGCAGGATAGATATCATCTCCAATAAAGTGTTTGCCAATCTTGTCTGGAGTAGGGTGGCTTAACCGCATTGCGTTTCTATCTACGACAACGATGTAGGAGGCATCCGTGCTTTTTCTTATGTCTTCAATGTAGTCTTGCAGTTCATATGTTTGATTTTTATTTTTTGCATCGACAGCATTAATGACGACCGGGTTATGGGCAAGCACGCGAGCGAGTTCTAACCCTCTTGCTTGAAAACCTTCTTGATGAGAAGTTTGCAGTAATAGCAAAATAGCCGTTGTCACGATAATAACAATAAAGGAGGACGTGGCGATTGTTGTTAAGGCTAGGTAACTCTTCAGTTTCATAATGATGACTCAATTTACGGATAGCGACTTCAATAAATATCATTTGATGACGAAATATGAGTATAGCGAGCTTTATGATTGATCTGATATGTGTTGAATCAGTAAATGTGCATCTCTGTACATTTATGCTGCCTTTCTCAGGCTGAATTGCCAATTTATTACGTTGGTGTTGTTGATGTTGTTGGTGTTTTTTTGTTTGTGATTTAAAAGTTAAAAAGCCATTCATTTTTAATGAATGGCTTTTTAACTCAGTATACTCAGAGGTTAAATATAACCCATTAGGTGAGGAATACTTGTCCTAGTAAATAACCCACTATACATGCAGACACGACCCCGATTATACCGACAGACATGAATGAGTGGTTAAAGTACCACTTACCAATTTTAGTCGTGCCTGATGAATCGAAATTCACTGTGGCGATATCGGATGGGTAATTAGGTATAAAGAAGTAGCCATATATTGCTGGCATAATACCAATGAGCAGTGCAGGGTCTAACCCTAGACCAATACCAACGGGTAGCATCATACGCGCAGTTGCCGCTTGAGAGTTAACCACAACGGAAACAATAAATAGAGCAAATGCGAATGACCAAGGGTAATCCGTAACCATTCCAATGATGCCGTCTTTAAACTGTGGTAACGCGTACTTAAAGTACGTATCAGACATCCAGGCAATACCGAAAATAGCGATTGCGGCGACCATACCGGACTTAAATACCACGCCTTCAGGCACTTTACGAGGATCGGTTTTGGTTGCTAATAAAATAACGCCACCAAAAGCAAGCATCATCATTTGAATGATTACTGACATTTTGATCGGCTTTTCACCCTCAACAATAGTCCTAAGTTCTGGAAGCATTGCGACAGCGACAATGGTCAACAAAGCGGTAATAAAGATAAGAACTGAGTTGCGAGCAGATGCAGGAAGAACTTCATCTAGTGTCGTTGATGTTGTTTTAAGAATTTTATCGCGCCAAACCGGATCTTTTAGGCGACGTTGATATTCTGGATCGTCATTTAGTTCTTTACCACGGCGTACACTATACAACGCCATCAAGAACGTACCCGCAAGTGTTGAAGGTACCGTGACCATGAGAATAGAAACCAATGTAATATCCGCTTGAATATTAGAGAGCTGTGCAAGGTAATAGACCACTGCCGCAGAAATTGGTGAAGCTGATATCGCGATCTGCGATGCTACTGAGGCCGCCGCCATAGGTCGTTCAGGTCGAATGCCATTTTTAAGAGCAACATCACCAATGATCGGCATAATTGAATATACTGCGTGTCCCGTACCTAACATAAAAGTCATGGTATAAGTAACAAAAGGGGCGATAAGAGTGACATTTTTCGGGTTCTTACGCAGTATTCTTTCCGCGACTTGAAGCATAAATTTCAATCCGCCAGCAGCTTCAAGAATGGATGCACAGGTCACTACAGCAAGAATGATTAACATAACGGTGACTGGTGGAGATGTAGGTGGCATTCGGAAAATAAACACTTCCACAACCAATCCAATACCAGAGACGACCCCTAGCCCAATGCCACCATAGCGTGAGCCCATATAGAGCATCAGCAATAGAAACAAAAACTCAAGATATAACATCATTTATCCTTATTTTAAATTGTGTTTTATATAAATTCGCCCTAACTCTTCCTTTGTTTGCTTGAGAGAAAAACTAGTAAAATTCATATGGTTATTTTTTATTAATACAGTTTATCAATTGATCAAAGAAGGAAATCAGTGTCGCGAGTTATTGTAACTAATTGCACCTTTTGTAACTTTTGTAAGTAGGTATGTAGTTGTTATCGCTTGCTCCTGGTGATTCTAACTCATGGTGCTTAAAAAGTTGCCGTAGCTGAGTCCTTGGTTCTTTGGCTCTTGGGGCTTTTATTTTCTTAATTTTTTCGTGAATTCGTGTATAGTGTTGCGCCTTGGTTTTATAGCTTTGTGCTTGTCTACGTTTGTGATTTGGCTGCATGGTTACAGGGCGATCCACATACTAACGAACCATCAAAATACGAGTGATCCATCCATCTATTAGTGAACTACTTATGAAATTTATTGTAAAGCCCCATCCAGAGATTTTTGTTAAGAGTGAATCAGTGCGTAAGCGTTTTACTCGTATTTTGGAATGTAACCTTCGAATTATTATCCAACGTAGAACAAAATCTGTTGCTGTATTCAATCGTCGTGATCACATTGAAGTGACAGCTAATAGTGATGAGTATTTCCAAGAAGTTTTAACGATTCTTACCCATACACCGGGTATCCATCATGTATTGGAAGTTCAGCAGTCTGAATTTACTGATATGCATGATATCTATGAAAAGGTGTTGAAATTAAGCGGTAAGTTAATCGAAAACAAGACATTTGTTGTTCGTGCGAAACGTCGTGGTAAACATGAATTTACGTCAGTCGCTCTGGAGCAATATGTCGGTGGCGGTTTAAATCAAGCGGTTGAAAGTGCAAAAGTTAAGCTTAGAAACCCTGATGTGACGGTTAATATCGAAGTAGAGCACGAAAAGCTAAATCAAGTTATTGCTAGATACAAAGGGCTCGGTGGTTTTCCTCTAGGCACACAAGAAGACGTATTGAGCTTGATTTCAGGTGGTTTTGATTCTGGTGTCTCTAGTTATCTGCATATAAAACGTGGTTCAAAAACGCATTACTGCTTTTTCAATTTAGGCGGTCCAGCCCACGAGATCGGCGTGAAGCAAGTGTCGCACTTTTTGTGGAACAAATATGGCTCATCAGCCAAAGTTAAGTTTATCTCGGTCGATTTTGAACCTGTCGTGGCGGAAATCTTAGAGAAAGTTGATGATGGCCAAATGGGTGTTGTCCTAAAACGTATGTTTATGCGTGCAGGTGGCATGCTGGCAGAAAAATTTGGTATTCAAGCTCTGATTACAGGTGAAGCATTAGGGCAGGTTTCAAGCCAGACATTGACGAATTTACGTCATATTGACGGCGTTACCGATACGCTAATACTCAGACCACTAATCAACTGGGACAAAGAAGATATTATCGATTTGGCTCGTGTTATTGGCACCGAAGATTTTGCTAAGGTAATGCCTGAGTATTGTGGCGTTATTTCGAAAAAACCAACGATAAAAGCGATTAAAGAAAAGCTAGAGAAAGAAGAAGAAAACTTCGATTTTTCTATCTTAGATGATGTGGTTTATAACGCTCGTATGATGGATATCCGTGATATTGAGAAAGAGAGCCAAGCGAAGGTGCCAGACGTTGAAATGGTTGCTAATGTGGACGGAAATGCCATTGTATTGGATATCCGCAGCCCTGATGAAACCGAGGACAATTCGCTCGTCATTGATGATGTAGAGGTTAAGCATTTACCTTTCTATAAGTTAGCGACCAAGTTTGGTGACTTAGATCAGTCTAAGAGTTACCTGCTTTATTGTGATCGTGGTGTGATGAGTCGTTTGCAAGCGCTTTACTTGAAAGAGCAAGGCTTTGATAACGTGAAGGTGTACAGACCTTAGCGTGTTTGTAATAAGCTACCTGTAAGTGTAGAAAAGCCAGCATCTATTTGTTGGTTTTTTTTTGCTTAAAATATTCAAAAAAAAAGCACTGCCATAGAGACAGTGCAAAAATAAATACTTTGACAGACAGGTCAAATTAATACAGAAAGATTGGTTTGCATCAATTTGATTGATGGAAACCTAGGTAAGTTATACCCAACTCGAATTCGAGATTTGCAAACACAACAGTGCAACGAATAACCAATTGGTAAGAAACCAAGCCGTTCAGGCTATCATTGCGGGATGAAATATAGAATTTCTCTAGCCGTCAGGCAATCGACATTTTATAATGCTTCAGATAATAAAAACTAATGCATAGAAACTAAGGTCTAGAATGTCTAGAAGATTACCTCCGCTAAACTCTTTAAAGGTTTTTGAAGCGGCTGCACGACATCTAAGTTTTACTCGTGCCGCAGAAGAATTATTTGTTACGCAGGCAGCGGTAAGCCATCAAATTAAATCGATCGAAGAGTTTCTTGGCCTGAAATTATTCAGGCGTAGAAACCGTTCTTTATTGCTAACGGAAGAAGGGCAAAGTTATTTCCTTGATATTAAGGATATCTTTAGTGCCATTGCAGAAGCGACAGACAAAGTACTGGAGAGAAGTGAGAAAGGCGCGCTTACGATTAGCCTGCCTCCGAGTTTTGCTATTCAGTGGTTGGTTCCTCGTCTAGCCGATTTTAATCAGCAAGAGCCTGATATCGACGTTCGCATCAAAGCCGTGGATTCAGATGACAATTTTTTAACCGATGATGTTGATGTCGCTATCTACTATGGACGAGGTAGCTGGCCCGGATTAAGAATAGACAAACTATATCAGGAATTTTTGATCCCACTATGCTCACCCAGTTTATTGATGTCGACCAAATCACTTACCGGTTTAACGGATTTAAAAAATCACACGTTATTGCATGATACGTCGAGAAAAGAGTGGAAGCAGTTTGTGAGAAATAATGCAATAGAAGGGGTTAATGTCAACCATGGCCCAATCTTTAGCCATTCGACGATGGTACTGCAAGCCGCTATTCATGGTCAGGGTGTTGCGCTTGGAAACAATGTGTTGGCTCAACCAGAATTAGATGCAGGTAGATTGGTTTCCCCATTTGATGAAGTCTTGCTTAGCAAGAATGCGTTTTATGTCGTTTGTCATGAAAGTCAGGCGGATACCGGACGTATTGCAACATTTAGAGACTGGATGATAGCGAAGGCGGCGAGTGAACAAGAGGCGCTTTATGATGGCAAATGAGGCAATCAAATTGAACCACAGGCGATCGGCTAAATTACTGGTTATTTCCGGTGTTTCAGGCTTCATTTTTGTTGCTCTGGGAGCGTTTGCTGCCCATAGTCTACAGTCTATGTTATCGGACTATTTCATTGCCGTATTTAAGACGGGCGTGCAATATCAAGCGCTACATACCTTAGCAGTTATGGCGTGCGCCATATTATTAAGGTTTAATTCTAACGAAAAAGTACAAAAAGGGCTTTTCAGAGCGGCAATTTGCTTTATTATCGGCATCCTTTGTTTTAGCGGCAGTCTTTATGGGCTCGCGCTGACAGGGATGAAATGGTTTGGTCCTATTACTCCAATAGGTGGGGTAATGTTTCTGATTGGCTGGGTTTTCTTTGTGTACTCAGCATTACATATAAATGAGGTTGCTCAGTGAAACAAGTGATGCTTTATTGCCGTTCTGGTTTTGAAAAAGAGTGTGCAGGTGAGATTCAGGATAAGGCTAATCAACTAGAAATTTTTGGTTTTCCTCGCGTGAAGAAAAACGAAGGTTATGTTCTATTTGAGTGTTACCAAGAGGGCGATGCTGAAAATCTGATCAAAAAAATAGACTTTCAGACCCTGATATTCGCACGTCAAATGTTTGCTGTTGCAACGGAGTTTCAAGCACTACCAAGTGATGATCGAATTTCGCCGATATTGACCACATTAGATGGTATTGACGCTTTTCCTACCTGTGGCGACATCCGCATAGAAACACCGGATACAAATGAAGCCAAAGAGTTGCTTAAATTTTGTCGTAAATTCACGGTTCCTCTTCGTCAAGCGATGAGAGGGAAAGGCCTGCTATACAAAAAAGAGAATACCAAAAAGCCGATGTTACATATCTGCTTTGTGGCACCGGGGCACTGTTTTCTTGGTTATTCATATCCAGATAATAGTTCAGCCTTTTTTATGGGCATTCCTAGACTTAAATTCCCATCGGATGCGCCGAGTCGGTCAACCTTAAAGTTGGAAGAGGCGTTCCACGTATTTATTCCAAGAGATGAATGGGATACGCGGTTAGCGCCGGGAATGTGGGCGGTTGATCTTGGTGCTTGTCCAGGAGGGTGGACGTATCAATTGGTCAAACGATCTATGTTTGTTCACGCTATCGATAATGGCATGATGGCAGATAGCCTGATGGATACAGGGCAGGTTAAACATCACATGGTAGATGGCTTTAAGTTTGAACCACAAAAGAAAAATGTGACATGGCTTGTGTGCGATATGATAGAGAAGCCCTCTCGCGTTGCTCAGTTGATGGGAGAGTGGATCATTCGTGGTTTAGCGAAAGAGGCGATATTCAACCTTAAGTTGCCTATGAAGGGCCGTTATGATGAAGTTTTAGGAGATATTGAGAACTTGAAGCAATTTCTAGAAGAACATGAGGTCAAATATCGACTTCAGGCGAAACATTTATATCATGATAGAGAAGAGATCACGGTTCATATTCAATGTTTGTCGAATATTTCACCGAGATAGCTAGGGTCTGTTGCTTGGTTCATTCTGAACTGAGCAACTAATTAGGAGTATATCGAATATCCTGCAAATTAAACCCGAGTTGAACATCGGTTTTGAGTGATGAAATTTGCTTACATATCTTCGCTAGCTCTATATGTTCTTCAAATTTTTTGCGATATTTCTCGACCAACTCAGCTGAATTATAAGCTTCTTCTATACTGCCAAATTGGGTCAATATCTCTTTGGCCGCTTTTGGCCCAATACCAGGAATACCGGAAACCTGACTGGAGCTTATTCCTGTGAGCCCCCAGTAATCAGAAAGTTGACTGGGTTTAACGCCAAATTCATTCTCTACAAATGTGGCATCTAACCAACGATGCTGGAAATAATCTCTGATTTGCAATGTAGGCGCTAAAAGCTGGCAATAGCCTTTGTCTGTCGAGATGATGGTGACGGTTTCCCCGTGTTGCGCTACTTTTACAGCAAGTGTTGCCACGAGATCATCCGCTTCATCCCCGTCGGATAGAAGTGAATCAATTCCCAATTCCCACCATGCACTTTGAATGCTGTCCAAGCCTTGTTGTAGCGCTTCTGGCATAGGTTTACGATTTTGCTTATATTTCGGTAGCAGTTTTGCTCTCCATCCCCTGTCTTGAAGATGATGATCGAAAACAGCGATGATATGAGTAGGCGTTGATTCTGAAAGAATACGATTGAGGGTTCTTTTGGTGGTCTCTATTGTTCTGGTTATGTCATTAGGATCAGGCTGAGCCGAGTGTACTCGCCTTATAAGATTCAGTGCATCAATAATCACTAGATGTATAGACATAGTTTTCCAATAAAATAAGGACTTACCGATAAGCCCTTATTCTACTCAATTTAGTTAGCTAAGTAACCTTTGATATTGTTTTCTTACTTACTTGCTATTTTATAGCATGGGATATATTCCGAACCGGGCAACTTCATTCTTTGTTGGGTAACGAAGTCATTGAGTAATTTGTCCATTTTTTCCATTAGCTCTGAATCACCATCGATGATAAATGGGCCGTACTCTTCAATCTCTTTTATGCCTTCTGCTTTGACGTTGCCTGCCACGATGCCTGAAAATGCCTTTCGTAGATTAGACGCAAGGCGCTCTGTTGGCTGATCCATGTGTAGATCTAAATTAGCCATGTTTTCATGGGTAGGATCAAAGGGATGTTGAAACTCTGGAGATACGGTTAATGACCAGTTGTAGCTGTAGGCATCTTCGGTCGATTGTCTGTGTGCTTTAACATTTGGGATGGCCTCTTTGATAATACGAGCGGCTTTTTCAGGATCATCGACAACGATTTGATAATGCTTCCGAGCTTGTTCACCAAGTGTATTACCGATAAACGTATCGATTGAATGGAAGTATGCTTCGCTCTCCTTCGGTCCTGTTAAAACGATAGGGATAGGTTGATCCGCGTTATCTGGGTGCATCATAATACCCAGAATATACAAAAGCTCTTCTGCTGTTCCTGGTCCTCCGGGGAAGATAACGATGCCGTGTCCCATTCGAACAAACGCTTCTAGTCGTTTTTCAATATCGGGCATGATGATGAGTTCATTGACGATAGGATTTGGTGGTTCGGCGGCAATAATGGAAGGCTCGGTTAAGCCAATATACCGTGCATCGTCTTTGCGCTGTTTGGCATGACCGATAGCGGCCCCTTTCATTGGTCCTTCCATTGCTCCGGGCCCACATCCAGTACATATATTTAGGTCTCGTAATCCTAATTCATGCCCAACCTCTCGAGTATATTGATATTCGTTAGGGTTGATGGAATGACCGCCCCAGCATACGACTAAGTTCGGTTCAATACCGGGATGAAGTGCGCCAGCATTTCTTAAAATAGCAAAAACCAAATTGGTAATATGTTCGGGGTCATTCTGTTTTTCTCTGTGTATTTGAGCCACATGCATATTGACATAGACTATATCGCGAAGCACAGAGAAGAGATGTTCTTGGATTCCGGTAATAATGGTGCCATCGACAAAGGCATCTTTTGGGGGATCGGTTAGTTCGAGTTTAATACCGCGTTCTCGGCTAACTACATCTACATCAAAGGTCTTATGTTTATCGAGTAACTCTTGAGAGTTGTCGGTATGGCTGCCGGAATTGAGTACGGCCAGAGTACAGTTTCGATAAAGTTGATAGAGATCGCTCGACGCTTCTTTTTTAAGGCGCTTCACTTCTAGTTGAGAAAGTAAATCCATACTGCCAGCTGGGCTAATATGTGTAATCATATGATCCTCCTTACGATAGGAAGTATTATTATTGGTAGGTGTTAACCCTGTAGAGATACTATAGGTAACCTTGCAAAAAGTATGGTTTAACTCATTGAAGATTAAGGACTATAGCTTTAACCATATACGCCAATGATGTAGGAGTACAAGTGAAATAAGGTTTTTTCTATAAGAATTGGTTTAAAACAGGAAAAAAAGAGAAGGATGAGGTTACTTGATAACTATTTGATTGCTGCCATTGCGTTTGGATTCATTAAGTAGAAGATTTAGTCGATCCAATACCTCTTCTGGCGTATCAGTATCTCTTAAAGATGTGCACGCTGCCGATGCTGTCACACTGATGCTTTGATCTCTGAACTTAAAGGGCAGTCGACTAATATGTAGTTGAATTTTTTCAATAAGCGCGCGGCTCTCTTTCATTTCGATATCAGGAAGAATCAAGATAAACTCTTCACCAGAGAAACGCGCAACGATATCGATATCTCTTGCTTCTTTTGTAATGGTACGAGCAATGATTTTGAGTGCTTTATCACCAGCGGTATAGCCAAAGCTGTCATTGATCAATTTGAAGTTGTCGATATCGAGAAGAACAAGACAGATTTTGTTTTGTGCACGAATCCATTTGTGATATTCAAGTTCGAGTTTTTCAAGGAATGCGGTTCGGTTGAATACCTTGGTCAAAGGATCGATGAGGATGCGTTTTGCTTGGTCATCTAACCGGCGTCGATGATCTTGAGTTAATTCGTACAACCCCTCCATTTGGCGACCATTGTGCTGCATTCTTTCAATGACAGAACTTTCTCTTTGTTCGTTGTGTTTTAGGCGTTCAGTCAACATGGTGATCTGGTCGAGCAATGGTTTTACTGCCGATTTTGCGCTTTTGAGGTCGACGGCTTTATCTAGTGCTTCTTGGCTTTCATTGGAGATATCCAGTAGCTGCGTTGCCATCTGTTTTCGATGTTCTGAATAGGCATAGGTTTGCTCAGTATTTTGGTTTGAGCTTTTGATGACATTACTTAGTGAACTGTTAACTTGAGTTAAGAACAGTTCTGATGTCTTGCGTTCGTAATGAGTGCCTTCAATGACCAGTTTTAGTATCTGTAGGGTAAGCTCTATAAGTGCTTCAGTACCGACACCAACCAATAACTTTATTCGAATATCATTGAGTAAATCACCAGATTCCCCATCAAAATCAAGCTCACTGATCAGATGTTGTAACTCTTCCGCTAACTTGTTAAGTAGTTCCTGATTGACTTCGGGTGTTTTTTGTAACGAATGAGCACTACTCGACGTAATGATTTTGATGGCTCTTTCATAGATAGTAAGTAGCCGAGTGGCTTGGTCAAGTTGGTTATGATTTTTTATTGACGGAAAACTCAATAAGTTTCTTAGATCACGTTTAAGTTGCGCGGGTAGCCCAGGTATGCGTTGCAGCGTTTCGCCGCTATGTCTTACTCTGTCATCTAGATGAATTTTCTGTTTTTCCATTGTATTACTGTTTTGTTTGAGCATGCGCTCGAGAACGGCCAAGCGAGGAATCAACTTAGATATATCTTGCTGTTGTTGAAAAGCGGCTTTCAACGATGAGACGGCGGCATCAAGTTCAACATTGTACCCCATACACGCGGTACTTAAGTTTGTCACAACCCTCTTCAGGACTTGCGCTTCCCTCGAATGCTTGAATGAAGCATCTCGGTGTTTAAGTCTTGCTTCTTCTAATTGTAATTTAAATTGGTCGATCTGCTTGAGAATTTCTTGCCGACCTGCAAGATTTAGTTCACTCATATATTAAGTAGATGGCGCACATTGGTCCTTGGAGTAATACATCTAAATGATAATAACAAAAATAACTAGTAGGTCATTCAAATTATCGTACAACAACCAGTAAATTATTCAATGATACTTAATTTTATGATGTTGTCCTCAATTTTATCACTAGAATCAATTTTTATTAGGCCGTTTTCGATAGCAGAAAGGCATGCAGACCGAATATCGTTACTGGCAAAGCTCGCAGCGGGTGCATTTTCTATTGCTCTTAAACAGACCCATTGATTTCCACCATGTTGGTGATTTTGTAATCGGGCAAGGTTAGAAGCCATTAATAATATATCTAATAATTCTTTGTCATTTATAGCAGTATAGGCTCTGGGCAGAAATGGATAGTCGGCAATGCCAGCTCTAATAGTTCTATCAAGTAACTTTTCGGGTTTAAATTCTTTTACCCAATTATGTATTTGTTCAAATAATTGGCTGGCCGTTTTATTTGGGTTGGTGTTTGGTTCAACATATAAAAACATACCGTCAGCAAAATGATAAAGCCTTGCAGGGCTGTCCAGTTTTGTCTTAATAAATGCCCCAAATTCTGCTTCGAGCTGAAGACCAGCATTGTAACCTTGTTGAAGGTAAGCGGTTCTTAAACTTGGTAACTCAATCATGATAAAACGGAGTTTATCGTGGAGAGGTTCATTGATCAGTTCGCCCGTTTTCCATTGTTCAAAGTTGGCACTACTTTGCTCTAGCGAGGAGGGTAATTTTACATTTAATAATCGGAAGTTACGTAAGCCAGAACGAGGGTGCGTATAGTGGTCATTGTAAAGGTCATTTAGTTTGTTTCTCATTCTTCTATTCACAATACCACGTCGAACAAAAAGTATTAAAATGAGCAATGAAATAGCAAATAATGTCGTGCTTGCATATTTAAAACGCACTTGCTTTTCATTGCTTTTTTGCAACAATTTTGACTGGTCTTTATAATGTAAAGATTGCTCGATAAATAGTTTTTGTTCTCTAAAATCATTTTCTGAGATAGTTAATAATTGTTGCTGTTTAGCGGTTATTAATTGGTCATACTTTTTACCACTACTAAATGCTTCAGAATAATTATTTAAATATTCATATGTTTTTGTAAGAAGAAGATACGCATGGAGCTGAATATTGCTATCGTCTATTTTTTGGCCAATTAAAAGTGCCTTTTTTGTCAGAAATAAGCTTTTATCAATATTGGTTTTCAAAAACTCTAATTCAGCACCAAGTAAAAAAGAGGTGGCCATTAAGTTGTCTATTTTTGCATAGGCTAGTAATTCGTTTGCTCGTTGCAGATATTGTTCTGTAAGAGGGTAGTTATAAAGCTGAAGATAAGTTTTTGCTAGATCCAATCGTAACTGAATAATTTCTGCCGTATTTCTATTGACCGCATCGGTGTCTAGTACGTTGAAGTAATGAACCAGTGCGAGGTTGTATCGACCTTGAGAGTAGTAGATATCAGCCATGTTTTTGAGAATATCGGCTAGATTACTTGAGCTCTCGTAGTTGTCATAAAAATCGGCCGCCTGAGATAGATGCTCTAACGCTTTATCTAGAACAGACTTTTTAATGAACAGATCGGCGATGATACGGTTTATCTTGGCTAACAAGACCGGTTTATCTTTCTCTATGGCGGACCAATAAGCCGATAGTAATTGATAAAGAGCCTGATTATAGTTCTCGTTGGTTAAATAATACTCACCTAAGATAATCTGATGTTTTATTAATAGCTCTTCTTGATCAAGTTTGATTAACAGGTTATTTGCTTGAGAAAAGTAATCAAGAGCCAGCGTATTGTTTTGTAGTGATATGGCGATTTCTGCCTTTAACATCAGTAACTGGTACTTTAACTCCGTGACCGAAATGGTGTGTTCACTGCTTTCTAATTTCTCTTCAACGTTTGTTATCAGTGGGGTTATCTTGTGCTCATCCTGGGTTAGTCGCCACAGTAAAGTGGCTTTTAACAATTGAATTTTTAGCACCTGGTTAGGCAGATTATAGGTTTTGGCAAGCGTTTCTGCCTGTTCAATACTAATTATTGCTCCCCTAGAATCACCCAAAATGTACTTTGCTTTTGAAATGATTTGTAGTGCCTTAATACTGGTAATAGGCGTACGAACGGCATTGTCGGTGGATTGCTTTTGGATTTGCTCTTGGCTCTTCTCGGTTAACGTCCTTGCGCTCAGAAATTGTTGAGCGATTTTTTTTGAACGCTCAGGAACAATTTCGATCAGCTTTTCTGCTTCTTCTAAAAGGGTTGTTGTGGCCCCTTCAGCGAGTGCTGCCGTTCCATACAGAATGGTGGCACACAATAATACAGCCGAAATAATGAATCTAGAAAATGCAGATATTGACATTAGTTTGTTTTACACCTTGCTAAGCTATTGGCGAGCTAATCTATGATTGTGTTGTGGTGCGGACGATTCTGACGAGCGATATGGGTTGATATCTAATCCACCTCGACGCGTATAACGTGCACATACCGTTAGAGAATCTGGAGAACAATATCGAGTAATATCCATAAAGATTCTTTCTACACACTGTTCATGAAACTCATTGTGCTCTCTAAATGAGATGAGATACCTTAATAGAGCTTCTCTATCGATTCTCTTACCCGTGTATTTAACCTCTACACTGCCCCAGTCTGGCTGATTGGTAATCAAGCAATTCGATTTTAAAAGATGACTGTGTAACGTTTCGGTTACCTGTTCGTTTGAAATGGACCCTTTTAGAAAATCAGGATCAAACTGATAGTCGGACACCTCAATATCTTGATCATCAATACATTCCCCGTTCATAGTCTGAATAGGTTGATTTGTGAATGATGACAAAGGGTTGAGAACCACTTGAACCGTCTCACCTGCACAAGCTGACAGGTCTTTTTCTAGTGTTTCCGTTACCTTATCCCAATTTGCAAACGGTGTCTGATTGAAACTGTTTAAATAGAGTTTGAAGGACTTCGATTCGATGAGGTTCAAACTGGTCGCAGGAATAGAGACATCGCCTATGGCGACTTGTGGAAGTCCTTTGCTGTTAAGCCAAGATAGTTCATAGAGTGTCCATACGTCGCACCCCTTAAAAGGAAGGGTCTTTGTCAGGTTAAGATCATCTCGATTTAGACTTCTTGGGACAGGTTGCAGTAATGTAGGGTCATACTGTTGACTGTATTCTGTTTTTTGTCCAAGAGTTAAACCAACAAGTTCTGCGGAATTTGAATATTTGCTCATACTAAAATGCATTTATCGATTAGAATAACCAAGATTCTACTTAATCGCGTATACGCTGTCATTAACTCAAGTCAAGGAGGGTACATGACACAACCTGTGGCGGATGCTTTGCATCACTTTTCTGTTCAGTATAAACAAGCCTGGCAAGATAAATATCAAACATTACCTATGAATGAAGAGCTCGTTGGGTTGGTTTCCCCCTGTGTGGAAAAAAACACGGGTGATGCGATTTATTGGCAGCCAGTTCAACGAGACAAAATGGCTGATTTTGCTAACGTAGAAAATGGCATTGAAATTGATTTACATGACGACATAAAAACATTTTATGGCTATCAATATAGTGCTGATATGGAAGCTAACTGGCAAGATAAGCCATTTACTCTGCTGCAAGTTTGGAGCGATGAAGATTATACTCGCTTACAAGAAAATATATTGGGTCATCTAGTGACACAAAGGCGATTGAAGTTGAAACCAACGGTATTTATTGGGGTGACTGACGCCGAATTGGACGTTATTTCTATCTGTAATATTAGCGGGAATGTCATATTGGAAAGATTGGGAACAGATAAGCGCGATGTCTTAGCGCAAACGGTGGCTGAATTTTTGACTGACATTGTACCAGAGGTATAGCAAGATGATTGTTGCTGAATTACAGTTTGAATGCTTTGACAACACGACGATTTCTGCGGTCGACAAAGGCGTAAATGGCTTGATGGAGGCGCTTAGGTATAATGGTCAGATCCTCGGGAGAGAGTTTCCTATCGTCATGGGCGATGGAGTATTTTATGTAAGGGCTGTTTGTCCTGAAGAGGAGAGCCTTCATCCTGACAACCACTCTGACTATGTTAATGTTTGTATAAAAGCGTTATCTGAAGCGAGTCTGTTGTCCCCTAAGGTTCGCTTGGTAGGAAGAGATCTAAACTCTGAAGAGGCTGCCGAACAAGAGGTACCAAACTGGCAAGTCTTGTATACAACCTATGTTCATACCTGTTCTCCATTACGAAGTGGGGAGACGCTTTTACCCATCCCACTTTATAGAAACTCAGCAACGTTAAATGGCGATCACAAAGCGGTTATTAAATGGCAAACAGAATGGCAAGCCTGCGATGAATTGCAGATGGCAGGTGGTTGCAAGGCTGAACATGCCGCTCTTGCGGAAATTACTCAGATTGATAGTGATCTATTCCGTCGAGGGTGGGATATAAGAGGGCGTATTGAATATCTAACTCAAATTCCGACTTACTACTATTTGTACCGAGTTGGTGGTGAGGGGCTTAAAGAGGAAAGAGAAAGAAGGTGTCCGAAGTGCGGAGGAGAGTGGCTTTTAGATAACCCATTGCATGATGTATTTTATTTTAAATGCGACAAATGCCGCATTGTATCTAATATCAGCTGGGATCAATTGAAGTAATAGATTTAAGATTATCGTTTCGCTAATACTCTATCCAAATGATTAGCAAATTCTCTTCGATCTGTTTGAGACAGCGCACTTGGTCCGCCGGTTTGAATACCACTAGAACGCATGGTATCCATAAAATCTCGAATATTTAATCGAGCCTTTATGGTTTCCTTAGTGTACAGCTCACCTCTAGGGCTTAGAGCAAGCGCACCTTTGGTGATGACTTCATCTGCCAAAGGAATATCTGAGGTAATGATTAGGTCACCTTTTTCTACAAGTCGAACAATTTCGTTATCCGCTACATCAAATCCACTTTCTACCTGGATGGATTTGATGTTCACGCGTGTCGGTACCGGTACTCTATGGTTTGCCACAAATATGCATTCAACGCCGGTTCTTTCTGCGGCTCTAAATAGTGTTTCCCTAATAACTTTAGGGCAGGCATCAGCATCAACCCATATCTTCATTTTGTTGCCTCTAATGCGTTCAGCTTAGTACTTAATAGAGCAACTTGATGTTCAAGTTGCTCTATTCGCTTTTCTAAATCGAGATCCTTTTTTTCTGCAATTTCTATTTTAGGGATAGATTGATTGCCTTTCCAGCTTTTGATTACGGCGATAATCGCGGGCATGGGGATACTCGTTGTCAGTTGAGCTTTGACGAGAGCAATGGTTGGTTTTTTGCCTGAGGCATGAATTTTTTGCAATGCCTGTTCAAGCTCAGCCGATACGTCTTTGGTTAGCATTTAGAACTCCACTATTTCTTTATCTTTATATCCTACTTTGTCCTTCTTGAGTTATCTAGAACTTACGGTCTATATGTTTCGTCAATCACTCCGAGTATTATTCGAGACCATGGTCATTTTTATCGATGACATCTCCTTAATTGAGAATGTCTAATCAAGAAGTTACTTGTAAGAGATCTCTTACAAATGTGTAAGAGAAGTCGATAATGCCTATAGTTATTTGTGTCTTTTCTGTGATTAACTAATTGTTTTTTAAGTGTTTGGTTTTGTTTTACTCGTTTCTTTAGCAAGAATACTACTGTAAGTGACTTGTTCGAAACTCTAAAGATAGTAATCTTATCTTCGTCAACAGGACGTTGACAAAGGATTTAGGAATAACCAAGGGTTTGGTTATCTTCAGGAAGAAGTGAGATTACTAGGATAGTAATCTAAAAGGACAAAGGACATTGCAGGATGCAACGTTAGTAGGATGCTAGCGGCAAGGATTTGCGATGGAACACCTGAAAGGATCAGGCAGGGAACCGCATCAGGATGATGTAAAGGACACCGCTCAAGGAACAAGTGATGTTTGCTAACGAGGAACGTTAGTAGTTAGGATGACTAGGACACTGCTAGGATGGCGATGTAAAGGATAAGCTGACGGATTCAGCACTATTATGGATGATGCATGGAGCATATTTGGTAGCTGGATTGCTGCAAGTAAGATCATAGCCCCGATACGAAAGTATTGGGGCTTTTCTTTTTTATAAAATGGAATCACCCATCCGGTAAGGTGGGATATTGAAACGTACTGGTCTAAAACCTCGCATAATGACATTTGCTTGATAACAGTCATCACCTAAGGCTGAAAACTCAAATTGATAAGCGGTATGCCATTTTAGTTTTCCTTCTGGCGTTTTTATTCTATGCGAACCAAATGAAACACTTAAAAGTTGTAAATCGAGTTGATCGCACCGTTTAGCAATCGCGGCTTTTGCCAATTCAGACTGTCTTCGTTGTTGCCAGAATAGAAAACAACCAAATCCCAGTCCAATTATTGCCAATAGATCGCTAATCATTATTTCGCCTTCGATTTGGTGGATTGTTGTAAGCTAACAAGAGCGGTGGCTAATTCGTCTGAAGGGTGGCTGTGGAGTAGTGGCAAAAGCACTAAGCGAAGCGCGGGTTGCATGACAAGATCAGTAAACAATTGATTAAATAATTTTTGATTGCCAGTTTGTGCCAACCTTAACAGATATTGTTCCGCTATTTTTGGGTCTTCCAGCGCATGCCAAGATCGACCTGCAATACCAACCAGTATCTCTTGATGACTTAACAGTGGGCTGAGTAGTATCGCGCTGACAAGTGTTCTCAATTGCGTTGAATGCGCGCCTGATAGGGCTCTAACGTATGCCGATACCAAAAATAGATCTGGGTTGCTAAAAGCGCACTCTTTTTGAGCGAGTTCTAAAAGTGTGTTGGATAGCTTTTCAGAAAGGTCGGTGTGTTCTAATACGCCCAGTAATGCGTACTTTGGTTCACTGGGAATATGGCGCAATGATTTTCGAATAATGACACCATTCTGTTCTTGGTGAATTCGAGCACATATATCAGCAATACCTTGTAAGCCAACGGTCTGCCATTTATCCCAACCTAAACCCCCATTAAAATAGTGCTGAGCATGCTCATAGTATTGACTCGTTTGCATGTTTAAAAGGGCGCGGATCTGGCTGTGAAAAACAGCCATTTTGTCTTCGGAAGGTTTGAATGTATAAGGATTATTCGCCAGCTTTTGTTCTTGTTGCTCATCCAACTTTCCTCCTAATCTTGTCCCCATTGCTTCAACAACATATTTTATGAAGTTACCAATATCTGATTGCTTTAACAAACCTCTTTCATCAAGAGGGAACTTTAGAAACCAGATCCAAGGCTGTTTTTCTTTATTCCAATAGGCTATAGCGACATGAGCTTGTCGTTGTAGAGGATATGGATAAGGTTGTTGACCTAGTTCAACATTAGAAAATAACGTATTCTCAACTGATAGGATACGTCTCCCTAAATCAAAAATTTTGTATTCACAACCACTATTTTTTAGCAGTTGAGTTAGGGTCTGAATGTTTTCCATTTCGTTAATTACTCTATTGGTCTTTGGTTAATAAATGGTACTCTTACCGAAAATTTCAAGGTGGCAACGTGCAATATTCTTATGACTGACGATCTTCCTCTATTTACTCTCCTGCAAGAAACCGAAATCTGCTTACAACGACTGTGCCTTTGGGACAGTGAAGAACCGGAAGAAAGTGCGCTACAGAGTAAAGAACCTTTTGCGTTGGACACATTAGAACCTGAACAATGGTTGCAATGGATATTCATCCCGAAAATGAGAGAAATGTTAGAGCAGCAGCGCGTTCCAAGTGGTTTTGCTATTTCGCCTTATTTTGAAGAGGTTTGGAAGATGGAGACCAAAACATTGGAATTGATAACGCTGTTGCATAGGATTGATGAGGAGTGTCAATAATGCTCGAGATTCTCTTTCAGGATGAATACATCATTGCGGTAAACAAACCTGCAGGCATGCTTGTTCATCGCTCTTGGTTGGATAAGTATGAAACTCAATTTGTAATGCAAACATTACGAGACCAAATAGGTCAGCATGTGTTCCCACTGCATCGGTTAGATAGGCCGACTTCTGGTGTATTGGTTTTTGCTTTATCAAGTGAAGTTGCATCAGAAATGATGCCTTTGTTTGCCAATCATGAAATGAAAAAAACCTATCATGCGATTGTTCGAGGATGGATAGAAGAAGGCGACACGCTTGATTATCCACTAAAACAAGAGTTGGATAAAATTGCGGACAAATTCGCTAAAACAGATAAAGAACCGCAAGAAGCGGTTACCGATTATCTTCCGTTAGCTGAAGTTGAGGTGCCATACTCGACGGGTCGTTTCCCTACCAGTCGATATTGCCTTGTTGAATTAAAACCTCATACGGGTCGTAAACATCAGCTACGTCGTCATATGGCGCATCTACGGCACCCTATTGTCGGGGATACGTCACATGGTGATGGTAAACATAATCGATTATTTCGCGAAAACTATCAGGCTCATCGACTATTTCTACACGCAACAGAACTGCAGTTTGTTCACCCTTACACCCATTCTGATGTCTGCATTGAAGCGAGCTTCGATGATTGTTGGCTAAGGCTAATGGCAGAATTTGAGTGGAAACACGTGTTAGCGAATTAGCACTCAGGGTACATTACCTGGTTGATTTTGCAGTTATAGTTATTTATTTAGCCGCGATAGTTGAGCTGCTTCTTACTATAAGTTGTGTCGGTATGACGCTGTCTTGCGGGACTTTTTCGCCCTTAAGAATCTTTGTAAGAACTTGCATCGCAGTTTCGCCTAATTGTTTTTGAGGTTGACGAATCGTGGTTAATTGAGGGGTCGTATATTGCGCAAACAATAAGTCATCAAAGCCGACAATTGAAAGTTGTTTTGGAACGTCGATACCCATCTCTATTGCTGCACGCATAGCACCTAGTGCCATCATATCGTTAAAACAAAAAAGTGCCGTCATTTCGTATTGGTTAGCGAGCCTTTGAAAGGCAGCGTAACCAGAATGAAAACTAAAATCTCCAGATTCAAACGCGTTGTCGTTGATGTCAATATTGGCGTTGCTCTCTGCTTTTATATAGCCTTGCTTTCGGTCACCACAGATCGGGTTTCCCATTGGGCCAGTGATGCAACCAATTCTTGTATGACCGAGTTCAATTAAGTATTCCGTTGCTCTTTTTGCGGAGTCAAAATTGTCTACACGGACGGTTGGGATAGGGAAACCACTAAAATATTCGCAGGCCATGACAATCGGAATGTTGGCCCCTTTCTGAATATCACTTGGAAGCTCCGATGTTAAACTGATGATCCCATCGGCTTGTTTTGTTCGAACCAAATCAATGTATTCTTTTGCCTGTTGCACAGTATGAACAGAGTCACCGAGAAGAACTTTATAGCCTTCTTGTTGGGCAACCAATTGTATTCCTTTGACGATATCAGCAAAAAACATATTGGCGATATCAGGTAATATGACAACCACAGTTTTCGATTCGCTTTTACGCAAATTTCTGGCAATGGCATTTGGTGTAAAACCGCATTCAGCTATCGCTAATTCTACTTTTTTCCGATTTTTTTCCGATACTTTTTCTGGTGCTGCCATCGCTCTGGAAACGGTCGCGGTAGAGACGCCAGCAAGCTTCGCAACATCTTTTATTGTGGGCATGTTTTCACCTGAATGACTATCTATTTTACGTGACAGTATACTGGACGATTATAATTGTAACGGATTACAATTTTATGAAAATTAGTTTTCTGGTTATGAAAAAGATTAATTGTATATCAGGTCAAATATCTTGTTGTAAAAGTGTTCGTTTTTTCTATATTCATCACATTCCCATGCTAATTAGACTAATAATTGTCTAGTTATTAGACTATATTTGAATTCATGCACAAAAATGATGCGTTGGATCTAATTGGTTTTGACACTGGATTATTAAGATATTCAACGCATTTTTATTAAGTTTTTTTTGTAATCGATTACAAAAATGCGTTTTGGCTCGCGTTGTTAGGTAAGGGAATATTATGAAAGCTATTAAAGGTCCAGCACTGTTTCTTGCGCAGTTTGTAGGGGATGAAGCGCCATTTAATTCGTTAGAGAATATGGTGAGATGGGCGGCAAGTATAGGCTATAAAGGGGTCCAGATTCCTACCTGGGACGGACGATTATTTGATCTGGAAAAAGCGGCAGTAGATGTCGAATATTGTCGTCAACTTAAAACCATGGTTGCCTCATATGGTGTTGAAATTACCGAACTAAGTACTCACCTACAAGGGCAATTGGTTGCTGTTCATCCTGCCTATGATGAGATGTTTGATGGTTTTGCTCCTCCTGAAGTTCATAAAAATCCTAGCGCAAGACAAGAGTGGGCAGTAAATCAACTAATGCTTTCTGCTAAAGCGTCTAAAAATTTAGGATTGACCGCACATGCTACTTTTTCGGGCGCACTTTTATGGCCATTTATGTATCCATGGCCACAGCGACCAGCAGGGTTGGTCGAGGCAGGATTTGCCGAATTGGGTAAGCGCTGGAGACCTATCTTGGATGCGTTCGATGAAGCTGGTGTCGATGTATGTTACGAAATCCACCCAGGTGAAGATTTACATGACGGTATTACATTCGAAATGTTTTTAGCTGAAGTGGATAACCACCCAAGAGCCAATATTTTGTATGACCCAAGCCACTTTGTTCTTCAGCAGCTTGATTATCTCGATTTCATTGATAGATACCACGATCGTATTCGTATGTTTCATGTAAAGGATGCGGAATTTAATCCTACTGGGCAGCAGGGCGTTTACGGAGGCTATCAAGGATGGGTGGAAAGAGCGGCTCGATTCCGCTCTCTCGGTGACGGTCAGGTTAACTTTAAAGGTATTTTTTCCAAACTGTCTCAGTATAACTTCGACGGATGGGCTGTCGTTGAGTGGGAATGCTGTTTGAAGCATCCAGAGTCAGGTGCAGCGGAAGGGGCAAGGTTTGTTTCAGAAAATATCATTAAAGTAACAGACAAGGCCTTTGATGATTTTGCAGACGCGGCGACCGATGACTCGGCTAATTTACGCATACTTGGACTGAGCTAAAGGAGACGAAGTAATGGAGAAGATTAGACTCGGTATGGTAGGCGGTGGCATTGGGGCGTTTATAGGTGCGGTGCATAGAATTGCTTCTCGAATTGATGGCCGCTATGAGTTGGTGGCAGGTGCATTAAGTGCTGATCCTGCAAAGGCAAGAGAGTCTGGAATAGAACTCGGGCTTTCGCCTGAACGCATTTACAGTGATTTTCATGAAATGGCAAAAAGAGAGGCAGCTCGAGATGACGGAATAGATGTGGTGTCTATTGTAACGCCTAATCATATGCACTTTCCTGTCGCGAAGGCATTTCTGGATGCAGGCATTCATGTTATTTGCGATAAACCCTTAACTTCAGATCT
The DNA here is from genome assembly GCF_042465995.1 of Vibrio frigidus. Lineage (NCBI taxonomy): Bacteria > Pseudomonadati > Pseudomonadota > Gammaproteobacteria > Vibrionales > Vibrionaceae > Vibrio > Vibrio frigidus. Next base: position 233,312 of record NZ_JBCDMC010000007.1, read on the forward strand.
CGCCGATGCATACAAGCTACAAGAGATAGCCAGCAAGAGCGGGCAGTTGTTTGTACTTACGCATAATTACACTGGCTATCCTTTAGTTCGTCAGGCGAAACAGATGATAGCCGATGGTCAATTAGGCAAACTTCGGGTTATTCAAGTGGAGTATCCGCAAGATTGGATGAGTACAGATACCGAACACTCAGGCAATAAACAAGCTGAGTGGCGAACGGATCCCAAACGATCTGGTCCGGCTGGTTGCCTTGGTGATATTGGAACACATGCCTACAACTTAGTGCGGTTTGTCAGTGGCCTTAAATTGGATCAGGTGAGTGCAGAGCTAACCACGTTTGTTGATGGTCGTCAGGTGGACGATAACGTCAGTGCAATGCTGAGGTTTGAACAGAACGTGAAAGGAATGTTATGGAGTAGTCAGGTTGCTCCAGGCAATGAAAACGGTCTGAGAGTTCGTGTTTACGGAGAGAAAGGGGGGCTGGAATGGTCGCAAGAAAACCCAAATCAATTGGTGTTTAGCCTTTTAGGCGAAGCGGTTCAAATTTTGACACGAGCGGGTAACGGTTATTTGGAGACGGCACCGTATTTAACAAGGACACCAGGCGGACATCCAGAAGGTTACTTAGAAGGCTTTGCCAATCTCTATTATGAGGCGGCGGATTGCATTGTAAAAGCGAAAGCAGGTGAATCAACAGAGCAAGTGTTGAGTAAAAGCCTTCTACCTCAATTGAAAGATGGCATTGATGGGATGCGTTTTATCAGTGCTGTTATCGCATCATCTGAGCAGAACAGTAATTGGGTTTCTATCGAGGACTTCTAAATGGGTAAACATGTAGACGAACCACTTTTACGCTTAGATTCAATCAAGAAGGATTTCTCTGGAGTACAAGTACTTCATGGTATCAGTATTGATATTGTGGCTGGAGAGGTTCTTGGAATACTGGGTGAGAATGGAGCGGGTAAGTCTACATTGCTCAAAATAATTAATGGAATCTACCACGCGAGCAGTGGAACGATTTCGATTGATGGTTCACAAGTGGAGATTCGTTCCCCATCCGATGCCAAGAAACACGGAATAGCGATGATCCCTCAGGAGTTTAATTTAGTCGATAGCTTAAATGTGTTTGAAAACATTTTTCTGGGACAAGAAATAAAAAAAGGCGCGTTGTTAGATAAATATTCTATGCGTCAACGAACGGTTGAACTCCTATCAATGCTCGATACAGAGCTTAATCCAGACGCTCTCATAGAAGATCTTAGCGTTGCTGAAAAGCAGATGGTTGAAATTGCGAAGGCGTTGGTTTATGACGCTCGAATATTAATTATGGATGAACCTACGACCGTGCTAACTAGCTTAGAAGTTGATGTTTTGTTTACTTTAATTGATAAGTTGAAAGCCCAAGGTGTCACCGTTCTATTTATTTCTCACAAACTCAAAGAAGTGAAAAGATTATGTGATCGATTAATGATTCTTAGAGATGGAAATTTAGTGTCTCTTGATAATGTGTCTGAGATAAATGAGCAAGATATGGCGACCAAAATGGTTGGGCGGGAACTGAACCAAATTTTTCCTAAAAAATCGATATCAACGAAAGAAGTGGCATTGAAGGTGTCGAATTTATCGCTTAAAGGGGGAGAGGGGGGAAGCATCGGTTTTCATGTTCATAAAGGTGAGGTTCTTGGCTTTGCTGGGCTGGTTGGTAGTGGTCGAACAGAAGTTGCCGAAGCCGTAATGGGAATAAGAAAAAAACAATCTGGACAGATAGAGGTATTTGGAGAGTTAGTCGATATTCATGATATTAAACAGGCAGTTCAAAAGGGGCTTGCCTATCTAAGTGAAGATCGCCAAGGACGGGGTTTAGTCATGGGATTTGATCTTACAGAAAACATCAGTTTAGTTTCTCTTCCGCGCTATACCAAGGGGTTAATTAGACACAAATTAGCCCGAACTAAAACTGAGCAATATGTCTCTCAGTTTGATATTAAAACCGCGTCATTGGATACCGAATTGCAATACCTAAGTGGTGGAAATCAACAGAAAGTTTATCTGTCGAAATGGATGGATACCGAACCGAAAATCCTTATTTTGGATGAACCGACAAGAGGGGTAGATGTGAATACTAAGAAAGATATTTACCACTTTATTCAAAACTTAACAGAGCAAGGACTTGCCGTGATTGTTATCTCGTCTGAAATGGAAGAACTGATAGGGCTGGCACATAGAGTCATGGTTATGCGAGAGGGTAAATTGCAAGGAGAACTAGAAAAAGAAGCGATTACAGAACAACGAATAATGTTATTGGCTGCAGGATTGCAAGCCGAAAAGACCGAGACCCAACACACACCTTCTGAGAAAGTGAGCGCATGAGTGAGGCCGCAGAGATGAATAATAAAACCCTAGCGAGTAATCAAACAGAAGACAGAGTTCCAACCGCAGAGGCATCGTGGCTAAGTAAACTCAATTTTGGCAGCCTTGCCCCATTGATTGCTTTATTTGTATTGGTCATATTATCGGCTATTGCGAGTGAACACTTTCTTATTCCCAGAAATATAACGAATGTCTTGAGACAGGTTTCTTATACTGGGATTATCGCGTTAGGAATGACTTTCGTGATTATTGCTGGTGGCATCGACTTATCTGTCGGGTCAATGCTCGCTCTAGTTGGTGTATTAGTTATTATGCTGCTCAATTATCTAGGCGATGGTTGGACTGCTGTTGGTATTGCCATCATAGGGGCGATGGTTTTAGGTGCATTCTTTGGTGCAATTAATGGTTTTTTGACAACCAAAGGGAAAATAGCCTCCTTTGTTGCCACATTGGCAACCATGTCAGTATACCGCTCTCTCACATTATATGTAAGTGACGCGGGTGAGGTAGTCTCGAACAATCAACACTATCCAGACGTTGGAACAGGATACTTTTTGGGTCTTCCTGTTCCGGTTTGGGTGTTTTTTATCCTCGCAATATTAGGCCATATTTTATTAAAGCATACGGCATTCGGTCGTCATGTTTGCGCTGTGGGTTCTAACCCGAAAGTGGCCGCATATTCAGCTATCAATGTTGAACGAATCTATTTTCTCACCTTTGTCATTCTCGGTTTTGCCGTCGGTATCTCAGCGGTAATGCTGTCATCTCGGCTTAACTCGGTTAGTCCTGGAGACGCGGGTCTATTTTATGAACTGGATGCGATTGCTGCTGTGGTTATCGGTGGTACATCCTTATCAGGAGGAAAAGGGTCCCTTTGGGGAACCGTCGTTGGTGCCATTATTTTGGGCATCATTAATAACATGCTTAATTTACTAGGGGTTAGCCCCTACCTACAAGGAACAGTGAAAGGCTTAGTAATACTAATTGCAGTGTTGATGCAATTTAAGCGGACAAGTTGAGCCAGACACTATTATTGAGAACAAAGGAGAACTACTAATGCAACTCATAAGAAAAATTGTTCAGTTGAGTTTTGGTATAGCACTTGTTGCTATTTTAGGTACATCACAAGCCTTTGCAAAAACATACAAAGTTGGTGTTTCAGTACCTTCAGCAGACCATGGTTGGACCGCTGGATTGTTGTGGTGGGCAGAAAAAGCAGTCGCGGATCTTAAGGAAACAGAAAAAGATTTTGAATTCTATGTCGTTGCGGCGAGTTCTGGATCTAAACAGGTAGGTGATGTTGAAGATCTAATGATACGTGGTATTGATGCACTGGTTATTTTGCCTCACAACCCAGCGACCTTACAGAAGGTTATAGAAGAGGCTTATGACAGTGGAATTTATACGGTTGTTGTAGACAGAGAACTCGCTCATCCAGCTCAAAATGTGTTTATTGCAGGGGATAATGCCGGTCTTGGTAGTGTGAGTGGAAAATGGTTAGCGGAAGAGATGGATGGCAAAGGCAAGGTTGTTGTCATCGAGGGTATGTCGATTCCCATTAACAAGCAACGTGTCGATGCATTCAATGCTGAAATCGCCAAGCATAAAGGTATGGAGATTTTAGACAGTCAGCCAGCCGATTGGTCAACGCAAAAAGCCTTAGCCGTGATGGAAAACATGCTGCAACGTCATTCTCGTATTGATGCAGTTTGGTGCCAAGATGACGATATGCTTAAAGGCATTATGCAAGCAATTAAAGAGTCTGGTCGCACTGAGATTAAAACAGTATTGGGTGGCGCAGGATCTAAAGACATCATGAAAATGGTTATGGACGGAGACAAAGTGGTGAGGGCAACGGTTACCTATCCACCGAGTATGGTTGCCTCTGGTGTCGCATTAGCGGTTACGGGCTTAAAAGGTGAAAAATTAGGTAAGATGTATCACACCGTTCCTTCTCGAGTGATACTCGCGGCTGAACTTGTCGATAAGAGCAATGTAGATGATTTCTATATGCCAAGCGCAGCATACTAATTAGCGATTTATACGCCTGCATAGGTTTATGATTTGATGTATTAAAAAAATGGCCCAGACAGATTGTCGGGGCCATTTTCTATAAGGTTTCTTAGCTACTTGAGTTTTTCTAAGTCAGATTCGATTTCGTGAATCTTGCTAGACACCACTTTTTCTAAATGACGGAGATCGGATAGAATTTTCTCTTTAAGATCTTTTCCATTCAGTTTCGCGGGTCTTGTTATTTGATTGAGTTCATCAATGACAAGTGTCAGGTTGCGGTTGATCTCTGTAACTTCTTTATATTGATGGGTTCCACCATCAACCAAAACATTTTTTATTTGTCTTGGGTATTTAAATTTCACACTCTTCGCAAACAGTTCTCCTTTTTGTTTGTGAAAATAAATTTTTAACACATCCTTGTGAGCTTCTTGGCGTAGTGAATAGCGCTCTATTTGCTTAGGATCATGAATCCCTAAACCAGTAAGGTTTGGATACATAGCTTACCTCTTGAATTATTGTGTCAAATACAGTGTGTGATAATTAATTAACTGAATTAATTAGTATAACTTTAGCAGTGTAAAAGCTTAGTAGATAGATGATTTTTGTCGAGTAGAAAAGAGTTGTGGACGAGATCGCGATCTGCTCTCTCGTCATGGTTTTTTATGCTACCTATCTGCTAGTTCTGAAACATTTTTCACTAACATGTTTCTTAGTTCTACTTGTTCGTGATCTAACAGTGATTTACCAGTAGAAGAGGTGATAATAAACAAGTCTTGCGCTCGCTCACCAAAGGTGGTTATTTTTGCACCGTGGAGATGTATGTTCAGTTGGGAAAAGGATTCACCTACCGTTGCTAGAAGACCTGGAAAATCTAAGGCCACAAACTCCATTAATGTCCTTTTTCCCGTTTTGGTAGGGATAAAATCAACCTGAGTTTTCACATTGAAATGTTGGAGTTGCCTCGGTGCACGCCTCACTCGAACTTTCTTTGGACCGGTATGTTTTAGAGTCTCAGTTAAACGAGAAATTAAGGTATCTTGGAATTCTTCTTTTATAGGATCGCCATTTTGGTCGAGGATCATAAACGTATCGAGTATATACCCATCTTTGCTACTCATAACCTGAGCATCATGGACATTGAGGTTACAGCGATCTATTTCAGCCACAACGCTAGCGAATAGTGCGGGCTGATCTTTAGAATAAACAAAGATCTCTGTGCCTCCACGGGTTGCTTTTTTGCTAACCAGTATAAGAGGTTGTTCCACATCATTATGTCGTAATAAATGGATGCAATGCCAAGCGATCTGTTTATGAGTATGCCTTAAGAAATAATCTGCTTTAAATCGTTGCCACAGCAGTTCGATCTCTCTAGCAGAAAAACCTTCCTTTCTTAATAGGGCTGATGATAATTGTTGGTTGTGACGAATTCTATCGCGAACATCGACAGGGTTTTCAAGTCCTCTACGAAGCGCTCGTTGCGTAGAATGATACAGCTCTGCTAATAGCGTTCGTTTCCAACTGTTCCACAGTTCAGGGTTGGTGGCACATATATCAGAAACGGTCAGGCAAACTAAATAATCAAGATACTCATCATCACGTACCGTTTTAGCAAATTCAGCGATGACATCGGGATCATAGATATCACGTCGTTGAGCGGTTACAGACATCAGTAAATGGTTTTTCACTAACCACGAGACAAGCTTGGCTTCTGGTTTCGATAACCCATGCTCTATACAAAATGCGTAAGCTTCAACAGCACCAATTTCAGAATGATTCCCTCCGCGGCCTTTACCTATGTCGTGGAAAATGGCGGCAAGGATAAGCAATTCTTTTTTTTGCATCCTCGGGTACACTTCGCAACAAATGGGGTGTTTCTTGTGGTTCTCTATATGACTAAAGGCATGGATATTTTTGAGCAGTCGCATGCTGTGTTCATCCACGGTGTAAACGTGGAAGAGATCAAACTGCATTTGACCAACTATTTGACTCCATTGAGGAATATAGGCCGCGATAACGCCGAGTTTATGCATTAGTGGAAAGGCGCGATACAACGAATTTGGATGGCGACATAATGCGAGAAATTTTTCCCTCGCTTCCGGTATGGTATGAAGAAATTTATTGAGACGACGTCTAGCCGTCCTGAGTTGACGAAGTGTTGCAGGTGCGACGCTGTCTATGCTTGAGTCGTTAGCGATATGAATGAACATATCTAATATGGTTTCGGGTCTCGCTTGGAAAAGTGCGGGTTTTTTTGCCTCAATAAGCGCGCCTCGACGCTGAAAATCATCGTCAAGATCTTCTGCCGGTAACTCTTCACCATCGTTGATAATCGCTTGCTCAAAAAGCTTAATAAGCATCTTGTTTAATTCGGCAACACGTCTTAGTGTTCGGTAGAACTCTTTCATCATCATTTCAACAGGGATGTTGTATTCCCCAGTAAAACCTAGATGTAGGGCAACCTGTGCTTGGTGGGCAAATGTAAGTCGGTTGTCGTAGCGTTTTAACTCCATATGAAGGGCAAACCGAACACGCCAAAGATAATCTTGGCACTCGACTAATTCACGATATTCTGCGTCGGTGAGAAAGCCGTATTTGCTCATCTCTAGCAAAGACGTTGCACCAAAATGTCGTCTTGCTATCCAACTTAAGGTATGGATATCTCGCAGGCCACCAGGGCTAGATTTTATATCTGGTTCAAGGTTATAGGTTGTATCGTGGTAGCGGGCATGTCTCTCTTTCTGCTCGGTTATTTTTTGTTGGCAGAAATCCACGCTAGGCCAAAAATTTTCTGATAAGACAAGCAACTTAAGTTTTATGAAGGCCTCTTCACTACCGCAAAGAAGGCGAGCTTCCTGCAAGTTAGTCGCGACAGTAAGGTCGCCACTGCCTACCTCTGAACATTCTTTTATGGTTCGTACCGCGTGACCAACCTCTAACTTTAAATCCCATAACAAGGTAATGAATTCACTGACCTTTGTGCCCAGTTCTGTGGTCAATGGTTTGTCAGAAAGGATGAGAATGTCGATATCTGATAAAGGATGTAATTCGCTTCTACCATAACCACCAACCGCAATTAAACAGAGGTTTTCAACATCTGAAAACTGGTAATAACGCCATAACCTTTGTAATAACTGGTCCATATATTCTGAACGGGCGAAGACCAAATCAGTGACTGGTTGATGCTTAAGAAATTGGTCATTTTGGTCATTTGATAATTTGTCGAGCTGATTCTTAATGTCCGTAGGATTGAGTTGAGAATCGTCGAATTTTAATGGAGATAAATTGGGCATTCCTTGCCATCCGTGCTTGAAACCAATATTGAGACCAATGTAACAGTAGATAAAGGCATTGGAAAGGTCTGTCGAGGTCACTTATCAATGAATGCTAAGCGGTTATAAATTTGAAATGTAGCGACAGCTAAATAATAAGCGGGGTCAAATAGGAGAAAAGTCATCGCTTCAATAGTATAAAAGGACAAAAGTATAAAAGGACAAATTTTGGTCATAAAAAATCCTCACTATAAGCGAGGATTTTTTTAAAGATTATGATTACTTGTTGATTAATACTCTAGGAATTGTCTCTTCAGCGCGAAGAGTCAGTACTTCACAACCGGTCTCAGTCACCAGTATGGTGTGTTCCCATTGTGCAGAATTTTTCCCATCCCCAGTGTATACCGTCCAGTCATCTTCAGAGTCTACGCTACAACCAAACTTTCCGGCATTGATCATGGGTTCAATCGTAAAGATCATACCGGGTTGAAGGATACGTCGATCGTTGTTCTTATAGTGAACGACTTGAGGTTCTTCATGAAACTCATCCCCGATGCCGTGACCACAGAAATCTTTGACGATAGAGAAGCGAGGTGTCACACCTTTGATGTATTTTTGTATTGTTGTACCGATGTCACCGATGGTGTTTCCCGGTCTTACTTTACGCATTGCTGCATATAGTGATTCTTGAGCAACCATACATAGACGTTTGTCAGCCGGATGGACATCACCTACAAGGAACATTTTCGATGTGTCGCCGTGATACCCCTGCGGACGTGTTTCTAGAGAGACCGTACTGTCGTTTGGAATGATGACGGTAATATCGACGTTGACGATGTCGCCATCTTTCAGCACACCAGGTTTTGATTTACCAGTAGAACCCATTGCATCGTCTGTAGCGGGTATACCGTGACAGACGATATGGTTTACTGATGTACAGATAGATTTAGGAAAACCGTGGTAATCGAGTGGCGCAGGATAAGCACCATTATCAATGATGAACTTATAACAAATTTGATCAAGCTCTTCTGTTGTTACCCCAGGTTTTACAAAGGGTTCAATCATCTCTAGAACTTCAGCAGCCAATTTGCCTGCAATTCTCATTCTTTCAATTTCTGCGGTGTTTTTTATCTTAATCGTCATCTGTTTTCTCTAATTCTTTTTGTACGTACAGGGTACTTATGCAACGTATTCTACCAGTGAGTAGGCTAAGTGCAATTGAATTCCGTTATCATTTAGCATTACTTAAGACAAAAAGGTAAGTAGAAATCTACTTTTGTGAGGTGAATTTTCTGGCTTTTTGACGTCGATTTGTGGTATAAAGCGCGCCGGAGTTATGAACTGTTCTCTTTGACATTATGAATGTCAGCGAAGCTTTTTTGCTCCATTAACTTTTATCTTTAAATCACACACGTACCGACACATGTTCCGGGGTGCTTTATTGTGGTCTGCAAGACCAACGAATAAAGTCGGATACATGGGGTATGTGGAGGCCTAACCCCGTAAGAGGAATTTAAAATGGCAACTGTATCAATGCGCGACATGCTTAAAGCTGGTGTTCACTTCGGTCACCAAACTCGTTACTGGAACCCAAAAATGAAACCATTCATTTTTGGCGCTCGTAATAAAGTACATATTATCAACTTAGAAAAAACGGTTCCAATGTTCAACGAAGCACTAGCTGAGCTAGGCAAAGTTGGCGAGAAAAAAGGTAAAGTTCTTTTCGTTGGTACTAAACGCGCAGCATCTGAAGCTGTTAAAGAAGCTGCTATCAACAGCAACCAATACTATGTTAACGCCCGCTGGTTAGGCGGTATGCTAACAAACTATAAAACTGTTCGTCAGTCTATCAAGCGCCTTAAAGAACTTGAAGCTCAAGCTCAAGACGGTACTTTTGAGAAACTAACTAAGAAAGAAGCTCTAATGCGTACTCGTGAAATGGAGAAGCTAGAGAAATCTCTTGGTGGTATCAAAGACATGGGCGGCCTACCTGACGCATTATTCGTAATCGACGCTGATCACGAACACATTGCAGTTAAAGAAGCTAACAACCTTGGTATTCCAGTATACGCTGTTGTTGATACTAACTCTAACCCAGACGGTATTGATTACATCATTCCTGGTAACGACGACGCAATCCGCGCTGTACAGCTTTATCTAAACGCTGCTGCTGACGCTGTTAAAGAAGGTCGTAACCAAGACGCTGTTGTAGCTGTTGGCGAAAAAGACGGTTTCGTAGAAGAAGCTGAGTAATAGCGGACTTCTGACGTTAAACTTAGTTTTTGTAAAATAGGTGTGTTGAAGAAACATAGTTTCTGAAAGGCGCTTTAAACATTAACTAAGTTATAGTTAGAATCAGGGGCCCATAATTTAGGCCCCTTATTTGTATCTTATCCTGAATAAACTGAGGAATAGAGAATGGCAACTGTAACTGCTGCTCTAGTTAAAGAACTTCGCGAGCGTACTGGCGCTGGCATGATGGATTGTAAAAAAGCGCTTGTTGAAGCGAATGCTGATGTTGAATTAGCGATCGAAAACATGCGTAAAAGTGGCGCTGCTAAAGCCGCTAAAAAAGCAGGTAATGTTGCTGCTGAAGGTACTATCATCATTAAACAAGCTGATGGTTTTGCTGCGCTTCTAGAAGTTAACTGTCAAACTGACTTCGTAGCAAAAGATGGTAACTTCTTAGCGTTTGCTAACGAAGTCGCTGATGCTGCTGTCGCTGAGAAGCTAGACGCGGCTGCTCTTCAAGCTAAATTTGAAGAAACTCGTATCGAGCTTGTTGCTAAGATCGGTGAAAACATCAGTATTCGTCGTGTCGAGTATATTGAAGGTGTTAGCCTTGCCTCTTACCGTCACGGTGAGCGTATCGGTGTTGTTGTTGCAGGTTCTGCAGAAGAAGAGACTCTTAAGCACGTAGCTATGCACGTAGCTGCTTCTAAGCCAGAATTTGTTAACCCTGAAGATGTACCAGCTGACGTAGTTGAAAGAGAAAAAGCGGTTCAAGTTGAAATCGCAATTAACGAAGGCAAACCAGCGGAAATCGCAGAGAAAATGGTTGTCGGCCGCATGAAGAAATTCACAGGCGAAATCTCTCTAACTGGTCAAGCGTTTATCATGGAACCGAAGAAAACAGTTGGTGACATGTTGAAAGAGAAAGGTGCTTCAGTTTCTAACTTTGTACGTTTAGAAGTTGGTGAAGGCATCGAAAAAGCTCAAGAAATGAGCTTTGCTGACGAAGTTGCTGCGGTACAAAAAGGGTAATCCTTGATGTAATCGTATTGAAAGAGACCGTGGCCTTGGCTACGGTCTTTTTATGAATGCAATATAGTAAAATTTGAATCAGATTATCTAGCTATGATGAATGAACGTTTAAATTGAAGCTTGGTTAAAGCGTAAATTCATGACAGCTAATCAATAACTCTACTCGGGAAGGTAAACTCCATGACGACAAACCCAAAACCTGCGTATCAACGTATTCTATTAAAACTTAGTGGTGAAGCTCTTCAAGGCGAAGAAGGCTTTGGTATCGACCCAGCAACTCTTGAGCGAATGGCCCAAGAGGTTAAAGAGTTGGTTGAATTGGGCGTTCAAGTAGGTTTAGTTATCGGTGGCGGAAATCTGTTCCGTGGCGCTGGACTTGCTGAAGCGGGAATGAATCGTGTTGTTGGTGACCATATGGGAATGTTGGCTACCGTGATGAATGGTTTGGCCATGCGTGATGCACTGCATCGTGCTTATGTGAATGCACGTGTTATGTCGGCAATCCCACTTAAAGGGGTGTGTGATGATTATAACTGGGCAGACGCTATTGCTCAATTACGCCAAGGTCGTGTTGTCATTTTCGCAGCGGGTACAGGTAATCCATTTTTCACGACTGATTCTGCTGCTTGTTTGCGCGGAATTGAAATAGAAGCGGATGTAGTTCTCAAAGCCACCAAAGTGGATGGTGTATTTACGGCAGATCCTGTAGAAAACCCGGAAGCAGAGCTGTATGATAAGCTATCTTACAACGCAGTCCTTGAGAAAGAGCTGAAAGTAATGGATTTAGCGGCATTTACATTGGCTCGTGACCACAATATGCCAATCCGCGTATTTAATATGAATAAACCAGGCGCACTTCGTCGCGTGGTGATGGGTGAAGCAGAGGGTACACTGATTAGCAACGCTGATTAATTCATTCAAATTAGTTAAAAGTTTAAGGTGAAAACGTGATTAACGAAATCAAAAAAGACGCGCAAGAGCGCATGGAAAAAAGTGTTGAAGCGCTAAAAGGTACGCTTAGTAAAGTACGTACTGGCCGTGCACATCCAAGCATACTTTCTGGTATCACAGTCGAGTACTATGGTGCACCAACACCGTTAAACCAAGTAGCCAACGTGATAGCGGAAGATGCACGCAGCTTGGCGATAACCGTATTTGACAAAGCGCTTACTCCTTTAGTTGAGAAAGCTATCATGAAGTCTGATCTAGGCTTAAACCCAATGTCTGCTGGTACCGTTATTCGCGTACCACTTCCTCCGTTAACGGAAGAGCGCCGTCGTGATTTAGTTAAGATTGTTCGTGGCGAGGCTGAAGGTGGTCGTGTTGCTATTCGCAATATTCGTCGTGATGCTAACGGTGATCTTAAGGGATTATTAAAAGACAAAGAGATCTCAGAAGATGAAGATCGCAGAGCACAAGACGATATTCAAAAGTTGACTGATGCCGCGGTGAAGAATGTTGATGACGTTCTTGCGGCAAAAGAAAAAGACTTAATGGAAGTGTAGTTAATAACTACGTCTAATGTGATAAAACGCTGTGCTAACAGCCCAGCGTTTTTTTTATGCTACTATTTCGAACCAATCAAATTTATCAATTTATAATTATGCCTGATATCCAAGTCTCCTCGTCTCATTTTCCGAAACATATAGCCGTCATTATGGATGGAAATGGTCGTTGGGCAAAAGCACGAGGTAAACCTCGCGCTTTTGGTCATCGAGCAGGCGCTAAAGCGGTAAGGAAAACGATAACAGGTGCAGCAAAGTTAGGGGTTAAAGCCATTACTCTTTTCGCTTTTAGCAGTGAAAACTGGCGTAGACCGGAAGAAGAAGTAAACCTACTTATGGAACTCTTTATTTCGGCTTTGACACGAGAAGTTAAAAAACTACATAAAAACAATCTGCAACTGCGGGTTATCGGTAACGTCAGTCAGTTCAACTCGAAGTTACAGAAAAAAATTGCTGAAGCGGAAGTATTGACGACGAACAATAGTGGTATGGTTGTGAATATTGCGGCCAATTATGGCGGCAAATGGGATATCGCCGAAGCAGCAAAGTCCATTGCTATAAAGGTTCAAGAAGGATCTTTACAACCGAGTGACATTACTGAAGAACTATTTGCAAAAGAACTTACTATGTCCGATTTGCCAGAGGTTGATCTTCTCATTAGAACCAGTGGTGAATGTCGCATAAGCAATTTTATGCTTTGGCAGCTTGCTTACGCAGAAATGTATTTTACGGATGTACTTTGGCCTGATTTTGATGAAGATAAGTTAGTGGACGCCGTCTCTTGGTTTGTCAGTCGAGAAAGAAGATTCGGCTGCACTAGCGGACAGATAAAAGCTTTAATGGATTAAATCTAAGGTAACGCATTTGAAACAACGAATAATTACAGCGTTAATACTAGCCCCACTAGCAGTGTTGGCTATTTTTGAACTCCCTTTGCCTCTTTTTCTACTGGTTGTAACCGGTATCACCGTTTTAGCACTTTGGGAGTGGGCTCAATTTGTAGGTAGTCAGTCGCGCTATTTGGCCATGATTCCTACCTTGACGTGTTTGGTAATCAGTTATTGGGTTATTCCTTCTGACGTTGTCAGTTTAAACCAATTAACTTTTTCTCATATGGCGTTATTGATTGTCGCCTCAATCTGGTGGCTGATAGCGAGTGCGTTAGCCATAACCTATCCTAAATCAACCCGTTTTTGGCAACACTCTAAAGTATTACGACAGCTATTTGGTGTCCTAACTGTTTTGCCATTCTTTTGGAGCCTTCTAATATTAAGGGCTCAGAATATTGAACTAGAGCCCTATCATGGCGCTAAATTAGTGTTGTTTGTCTGCTTACTTGTCTGGGCTGCAGACAGTGGAGCCTATTTTACTGGTAAAGCATTTGGTAAACGTAAAATGGCACCGAATGTGAGCCCAAATAAAACGATTGAAGGGCTTGTCGGTGGTATCGTTGTTGCACTCATGGTGGGATGGTTTACCGCCAGTATTTTTGATATTCATTTTTCAAGTGTTGCTAGCATGATCATCATTACTTTGGTCACCGTCATTATTTCTGTTCTCGGCGATCTTGTTGAGAGTATGTTCAAACGAGTGTCTGGAATTAAAGATAGCAGCAATATTATCCCTGGGCACGGTGGCGTTCTGGATAGAATTGATAGTTTAACGGCTGCTTTTCCAGTATTTACACTGCTCTATTTCACAATTTAGCCGCCTCAAAAGGTATTCTAAATACCTCTTGAGTAATCTAACGACCATTCTATTTACGGCGGTTTTTTCTTGATGCAAAACATAACAATTTTGGGTGCAACAGGTTCAATAGGCAGTAGTACGCTTAAGGTTATTTCTGAAAACCCAGACAAGTTTTCTATCATAGCGCTTACCGCTGGTACAAATGTAAGTGCTATGAAGGCGCTTTGTATCAAATGGAAACCTAAGTTTGCTGCAATGTCTGATCTGAAGGCAGCCAACTTATTAGAGAAAGAGCTGAAATCTCTTAATTTGTCCACAATTGTTGTTGCGGGGGAAGCGGGTTTAAGTTTTGTTGCTTCTTTAGATGAGGTCGATAGTGTTATGGCGGCCATTGTAGGCGCTGCCGGGTTAGCTCCAACAATGTCGGCAGTCAAAGCGGGCAAACGTATTCTATTGGCGAACAAAGAAGCATTAGTTATGTCAGGCAGGTTGTTCATCGATGCCGTTGAGCAATATGGTGCAGAACTACTTCCTGTTGATAGTGAACACAACGCTATTTTTCAATGTTTACCAGAGCAAGTACAAAAAAGTGTTGGTCGATGTGATCTTGATAAGTATGGGATAGATGCGATTTTGCTGACTGGATCTGGTGGTCCATTCCGCTATACCGATGTAGATAAACTTCAACTGGTGACGCCTCAACAGGCCATTGCACACCCCAACTGGTCTATGGGGCCAAAAATCTCTGTCGATTCTGCTACCATGATGAATAAAGGGTTGGAGTTCATTGAAGCTAAATGGTTATTTAATTGCCAACGAGAGCAGTTAAAAGTGATTATTCACCCTCAATCAGTGATCCACTCAATGGTTCAATACAGAGATGGTTCAGTTTTGGCGCAGATGGGGGAACCGGACATGTGTACTCCTATCGCGCTGACTATGTCTTATCCTGAAAGAATATCCTCCGGTGTTTCGCCACTCGATTTTACGAAGGTTGGCGAGTTAACATTTTTAGAACCTGACTATGCCAGATACCCTTGTCTTAAACTTGCTATTGATGCTTGTTATGAAGGGCAACATGCGACAACGGCGATAAATGCAGCAAACGAAATTGCAGTCAGCGCATTTTTGAATAAACAACTGAACTTTACTGATATTGCTGTTGTCAATGAACGAGTACTTTCTAAGGTTTGTTCAGAATCGCAACACTTGGTTATGGATAACTTGGAAAGCTTGCTTGAGCTAGATAGAATGGCTCGTCGTCTTGCTCATGAAGTGGTTAGAGAACGCTCATTATGAATGATATTTTATGGAATTTCGGCAGCTTTATAATTGCTTTAGGCATTTTAGTTGCTGTACATGAGTTTGGTCACTTTTGGGTTGCACGTAAGTGCGGAGTAAAAGTCGAGAAATTTTCCATTGGTTTTGGTAAGTCTCTTTGGAAAAAAACAGGAGCAGACGGAACGGAATACAACATATCAGCGATCCCATTAGGTGGGTACGTCAAAATGTTGGATAGTCGAGTAGATGATGTTCCCGAATCAATGTTGCCGCAGGCCTTTGATCGTAAGCCACTTTGGCAAAGAACCGCTGTTGTCTCCGCAGGACCACTATTCAATTTCTTATTCGCGATTTTCGCTTATTGGCTAGTATTCCTTATTGGTGTTCCAGCGATTAAACCCGTTATTGGTGAGGTTACTCCAAATTCTATTGTTGCACAGGCAGGAATAGAACCTGGAATGGAACTTATTTCTATTGCAGGTACCGAAACCTTAGATTGGGAATCAGTCAATATGAGATTGGTCTCGCATATAGGCGATGATCAAATGGTCATGACGCTGGTTCCAAGCAAAGGATACGGGGTCGAAGAGACCAAAATATTAGATATAAGAAACTGGAAGTATGATCCCGAAAAAGAATCGGCGATGCAGACGCTGGGTTTCTTGCCTTATCGACCAGAAATTTTCACCTCTATTGCTAATGTTGCGCAAGCGAGTGCTGCTGAATTGGCTGGAATAGAAGTTGGTGACAAAATCGCGTCTATTGGTGGAATGATAGTCCAAGACTGGCAACAAGTCGTTGATGAAATTAGTTCTTCGCCGAACCAGACACTAGAGTTAATTGTTGAACGAAACGGCGTTTCTACTTCATTACAATTGACACCAGCAAGTAAAGAGTTGTCTAGCGGTAAGGTGATCGGCTACGCTGGCATCGGACCTAAAGTGGCAGACTGGCCAGATGAATACAGATTTGATCTACAATATGGTGTGTTTGAATCTGTTGGAAAAGCGTTTGACAAAACAGAGCAAGTTATCGCTCTTACATTTAGCATGCTTAAGAAGCTTGTGGTTGGTGATGTTGGTCTAAATAACTTAAGTGGACCAATTTCCATCGCCAAAGGTGCTGGAGCAACAGCGGGTTATGGCCTTGTCTATTTTTTAGGGTTTTTAGCGTTGATAAGTGTGAATCTAGGCATAATTAATTTGATGCCATTACCTATTTTAGATGGTGGCCATCTGCTATTTTATGCTATTGAAGCTGTTATCCGAAAACCTGTACCAGAAAAAGTACAGGAAATGGGCTTTCGAATTGGTGGAGCAATTATTTTCTCCCTAATGGCGATAGCTGTTTTTAATGATTTTATGCGTTTGTGATATCGATATACTCAAGAGAAGGCAAAGTGATTTACTTAGCGTTTTCTTGAGAATACAACCAAGCAGAAAGCAATCAGAAGTATCAAGGAATAGTCAGAACCGGTATGGCAATTAAGCAATTACTACTCGCTACTCTTTTAGTCGCAAGTTCAACAGTGAGTAGCGCAGAGCAGTTCACAGTGAAAGATATCAAGGTGGAAGGATTACAACGTGTTGCATTAGGTGCGGCTCTGTTGAAGATCCCCGTTCGTGTTGGTGATAATATCAATCAACAAGATGTCGCCGATATCATAAAAGCGCTATACAACTCCGGTAACTTTGAGAACGTCAAAGTATTGAGAGATGATGATGTACTTGTTATTCAAGTGCAAGAGAGACCGACGGTAGCGAACATCTCGTTTTCAGGTAATAGTGCGATTAAAGAAGAGCAACTGCAGCAAAACCTAGACGCTTCAGGTGTAAGGGTAGGCGAGGCTCTTGATCGAACAACCTTAAGTCAAATTGAGAAAGGTTTAGAGGATTTCTACTACAGCGTTGGTAAGTATAACGCTACCGTACAAGCCGTAGTGACTCCACTTCCTCGAAACCGAGCGGACCTAAAGTTCGTCTTTTCCGAAGGGGTGTCTGCAAAAATTCAGCAGATTAACTTCATTGGTAATGAGGTTTACGATGACGAACAACTTTTATCTCGTTTCGATCTGAATGTTGATATCTCTTGGTGGAATTTTCTTGCTGACGATAAATATCAAAAACAAGTACTGGCGGCCGATTTAGAAGCACTTAAGTCATTTTATCTAAATCAAGGTTATTTGAAGTTTAAAGTTGATGCGACTCAAGTAGCAATATCGCCAGATAAAAAAGGCGTATACATCACTTTAAACTTGGATGAAGGTAAGCCGTATACCATTGAAAATGTCGTTTTCAAAGGCGAATTGATTGGTAAAGAGTCTGAATTCGAAGAGATGGTTCCATTTGAAGACGGTGATCTCTATAACGGCGCATTGGTCACGGGATTAGAAGAAAACGTTAAAAAGACCATGGGCGAAGCAGGTTACGCCTATCCCAACGTTTTTACACAACCTGAATTCGATGATGAGAATCAAACCGTCAACCTAACCATCAATGTTGAAGCTGGTAATCGTATTTATGTTCGAGATATTCGTTTTACGGGTAATAACTCGACAAAAGATGAAGTGCTTCGACGTGAAATGCGTCAAATGGAAGGTAGCTGGTTAAACTCAAAAGCGATCGAGACCAGTAAATCTCGACTCAACCGTCTAGGTTTTTTCGAGACAGTGAACGTACAAACTGTGCGTGTACCGGGTACAGATGACCAAGTTGACTTGGTTTATACGGTTAAAGAAGCGAACTCCGGAAGTATCAATTTTGGTGTTGGTTATGGTACTGAATCTGGTATTAGCTTCCAGGTTGGCTTACAACAAGATAACTTTGCGGGCTCTGGTAATCGTGTTGGCGTCAATGCCATGATGAATGACTATCAGAAAAACATAACGTTAGAGTACCGAGACCCATACTGGAACTTAGATGGTGTGAGTTTGGGTGGCAAGGTTTTCTACAATGAATTTGAAGCATCTGAAGCCGGTATTGTTGATTATACTAACCAGAGTTACGGTACAAGCTTGACCTGGGGTTTCCCTTTTGATGAGCTCAATTTCTTTGAAATAGGTTTGGGTTATACACACAACAAGATTTCTAACCTAGATTCTTATGTCCAGATAGAACAATTCTTGAAAGCTCAAGAAGATAACATAAGTAGTTCAGGTGAATTAGAAGTTGATGATTTTGATATTACTCTGACATGGACACGTAATAATCTAAACCGAGGGTACTTCCCTACGGCAGGTAATCATCAGAGAGCGTCATATAAAGCGACAGTGCCAGGGTCAGATGTACAGTACTTTAAGGCTCAGTATGATGTTCGTCAGTATTACCCATTGACGAAGAAACATGAGTTCACACTGCTCCTTAGAGGACGACTTGGCTATGGCAATGGTTATGGGGCTTCCGATGACGGAAATGATAACCTGTTTCCATTCTACGAAAACTATTATGCAGGTGGTTTTACTACGCTCCGAGGCTTTGGTTCTAACTCTGCAGGGCCAAAAGCGGTATACGATGAAGGCGTAGGTAATAACCCTAATTACGCGGCAACTGACGATGCGGTTGGTGGTAATGCGGTCGCGCTCGCGAGTGTTGAGTTGATTGTTCCAACCCCTTTTGCCTCTGAAGAGATGCAAACCCAAATTCGCACTAGTGTATTTTTTGATATGGCGAGTGTGTGGGATACAGAGTTTAATTATTTAGAGAATAATATTTCTTATGGGGAGAAATATTATTATGATTATTCTGACCCAATGAATTATCGTGCGTCTTATGGTGCAGCGGTACAATGGATGTCTCCGATGGGGCCATTAGTTTTCTCCGTTGCGAAACCAATTGAAATTTATGAAGGTGATGACGAAGAATTTTTCACTTTCACAATAGGTAGAACCTTTTAAAAGGAAAATGTTTTGAATAAATTAGTTAGAACTGTTGGTCTTAGTCTTGTTGTTGCAAGCTCTGCATTTTTTGTTAACGCAGCAGAAGCCGCCCAAAAAATTGGTTATGTTAGTACGGGCTATATCATCAGTAAGTTTCCTCAGCGCGAAGCTATTGTTAAGAAACTTCAAGCAGAATTAAAAGATGATAGAGCTGAGTTAGAGAGGCTTCAGGCATCGATGACCAAAAAAAGCCAAGAGATTGAACGTAATGGCGCTCTACTTGGTGAAGAAGGTATTCAGAAGTTAAAAATTGAAATCAGCCAACTCAACGCTGAAGGTCAAATTAAGCAAGATGCCTATAAGAAAAAAGCACAATCTTTAGATGTTAAATCTAGACAGCAGATGATTGCCGTTATTCAAAAAGCGACCACTAAAATTGCCGAAAAAGAAGGCTATGACATGGTTATAGATAGTCAAATACTTCTTTATTCAAATGAAGAATCAAACCTAACTGAAAAAGTACTAGCAGAGCTTAAATAATATTATGCCTAGAGTGACTCTTGCTGAATTAGCCGTGATTACCGGTGGTACATTACATGGTGATGGCGATGTCGTTGTGACCTCTGTCGCCCCGATGGACACATCCGGTGAAGGTCAGATTACCTTTCTTTCTAATGTGAAATATCGTAAGCATTTAGGCGAATGCCAAGCTTCTGCGATAATGGTGAAAGAATCGGAGTTAGAACTTTGCAAGACTAACGTATTGGTCGTATCCGACCCGTATCTAGCCTATGCCCTTGTTGCTCAAGCCTTAGACTCGACACCAAATCCGGCGAGTGACATCCATGCGTCCGCTGTTGTCGCAGACGATGTGACGTTGGGTGAAGGGGTAACCATTGGTGCCAATGCAACGATTGAGTCCGGAGTCACGCTTGGAGACAACGTCTCCATTGGTGCTGGTTGTTTTGTAGGTAAAAACAGCGTGATTGGTAGGGAAAGTAAGCTCTGGGCTAATGTATCTATTTATCATGGTATTCAGATTGGTGACTTATGTTTAATCCAATCAAATACAGTGATAGGTTCCGACGGATTTGGTTATGCGAATGACAAAGGTGAGTGGATTAAAATTCCTCAAGTCGGCTCGGTTAGGATCGGCAATCGGGTAGAAATTGGAGCATGTACTACTATTGATAGGGGTGCACTAGATGATACCGTTATTGAAGATAACGTCATTCTAGATAACCAGCTGCAAATTGCTCATAATGTGCAGATCGGATATGGCACCGCCATTGCGGGTGGTACAATCATTGCTGGTAGTACGTCTATTGGTAAATACTGCATTATTGGTGGTGGTTGCGTTATCAATGGTCATATACAGATTGCAGATCAGGTAACGATAACGGGTATGGGTATGGTGATGAGAAGCATACCAGAGAAAGGGATGTTTTCGTCCGGCATACCAGTGCAACCCAATAGAGAGTGGCGAAAAACAGCGACTCGAGTGCATCGTATAGATGAACTAAATAAAAGACTGAAAGCAGTAGAGAAGAAGTTGGGGTCATAATCACCATCAATCTCTACTCATTACTGAAAAGGTCTGCAAATAGCGGATCTTTTTCGTTTATAATTACAACCAATTGAATTGTTAATAGGAATATGGTTTTGACTACTGAAAAGAAAACAATGGATATCACAAGAATTCAGGAATTACTTCCACATCGTTATCCATTTTTACTGATAGATAGAGTGACTGAGTATGTAGAAGGCAAATATCTTATTGGCTTGAAAAATGTATCAGTAAATGAACCTCAGTTCACCGGCCACTTTCCAAAGATGCCTATTTTTCCCGGTGTACTTATTTTAGAAGCAATGGCACAAGCCACGGGTTTACTTGCTTTTGCTACGTTTGGTGCGCCAAAAGAGAACGAATTGTATTATTTTGCTAGTATTGATAAAGCAAAGTTCCGTAAACCTGTTGTTCCAGGTGATCAATTGGTTATTGAAGTCGAGTTTTTAAAAGAACGTAGAGGCATTGCGGTATTTACTGGCGTTGCGAAAGTAGATGGCGCTGTAGTCTGTTCTGCTGACCTTAAATGTGCACGTAGAGAATTCCAATTATGATCCATGAAACTGCTCAGATTCATCCAAGCGCAATCGTAGAAGATGGCGCAGTTATTGGTGCAAATGTTAAAATTGGTCCATTTTGTACCGTTGATAGTAAGGTAGAGATTGGCGAAGGAACTGAGCTTTTATCACATGTCGTGGTAAAAGGTCCGACGAAAATAGGTAAAGATAACCGTATCTTTCAGTTCGCTTCTATAGGTGAAGAGTGCCAAGATCTGAAGTTTGCGGGCGAAGACACTCGCCTTGAAATTGGAGATCGCAACACAATTCGTGAGAGCGTAACCATGCATCGCGGTACGATTCAAGATAATGGTATTACTAAAGTTGGTAATGATAACCTGTTTATGATCAACGCTCATATTGCGCATGATTGTATTGTCGGTGATCGCTGTATTTTTGCTAATAATGCGACGCTTGCAGGGCATGTGACTATTGGTCAGCAAGCAATAATTGGCGGCATGTGTGCTATCCACCAGTTCTGTCACGTAGGTGATCATGCGATGCTTGGTGGTGGTTCTATCGTTGTGCAAGACGTACCGCCTTATGTTATGGCACAAGGTAATCATTGCGCGCCTTTCGGTATTAATATCGAAGGTCTTAAAAGACGTGGTTTTGAAAAGAAAGAGATCCACGCGATACGTCGAGCATATAAAGCGTTATATCGTAACGGCAATACCGTTGAAGAAGCGAAAATAGAGATAGCGAAAGAAGCGGAAGAGTTTGCCGGCGTTAAACTATTCTTA
Organism: Vibrio frigidus; assembly: GCF_042465995.1. Taxonomy (NCBI): domain Bacteria; kingdom Pseudomonadati; phylum Pseudomonadota; class Gammaproteobacteria; order Vibrionales; family Vibrionaceae; genus Vibrio; species Vibrio frigidus. Next base: position 255,442 of record NZ_JBCDMC010000007.1, read on the forward strand.
GAATTTTTAGAGAATTCGTCTCGTGGAATTATTCGTTAATTATTAAGAATGAATGGCGAACATTTTAAAAGATCGTAACACTGTTTACGGTCTTTTTTGTCTGTACAGTTTCTTTATTGATACACTTTTTTGTTTATACAGTTATAGGGAATGGAATTTATGCCTCAATCTCGTCCTCTTGTAATCGGCATTGTTGCTGGTGAACTATCAGGAGATACTCTGGGCGAAGGCTTTATTAAAGCAATCAAACAGCAAGTGCCTGATGCGCAATTCGTCGGTATTGGTGGCCCTAAAATGAATGCGCTAGGTTGCCAGTCGCTGTTTGATATGGAAGAGCTCGCGGTCATGGGGTTGGTGGAAGTGTTAGGTCGATTACCTAGGCTTTTGAAAGTGAAGGCTGAATTGGTAAAGTACTATACGTTAAATCCCCCGGATGTGTTTATTGGTATTGATGCGCCTGATTTTAATCTGCGTTTAGAGAAAAACCTTAAAGATTCGGGTATTAAAACGGTCCATTACGTGAGTCCCTCCGTATGGGCTTGGCGTCAAAAACGGATTTTTAAAATCGAAGCAGCGACCAATCTCGTGCTGGCTTTTTTACCATTTGAAAAAGCGTTTTATGATAAGTTTAACGTACCATGCGAGTTTATTGGTCATACTCTTGCAGATGCCATTCCATTAGAAAACCCTAAAGAGCAAGCGAGAGAAATACTTGGCTTAAATCCAGACAAAAAATGGCTCGCAGTATTGCCGGGAAGCCGTGGTGCAGAGCTAAAAATGTTGGCACAACCATTTATCGAAACGTGCAAAAAACTCCACCAGAAACACCCCGACCTCGGTTTTGTCGTTGCGTTAGTCAACGAAAAAAGGCGGCAACAGTTTGAACAAGTTTGGAAGACTCTGGCGCCTGAACTGGAGTTTACCTTAGTTGATGATACCGCTAGAAATGTGATTCAAGCCTCTGATGTGGTGATGTTAGCTTCAGGAACGGTGGCTTTAGAATGCATGCTAGTTAAGAGACCAATGGTTGTCGCTTATAATGTAAATCCTATCACTGCGTTTATCGCTAAACGTTTAGTTAAAAGTGAGTTTGTTTCTTTACCTAACATCCTTGCGGGCAAAGAGATGGTGAAAGAGTTTATTCTAGAGGAGTGTCATGCTGAAAACCTCTTCAATGAGGTTGATAGACTGCTCTCTAATGACAATGTTGAGATGCTAGAAAAATTCACAGAAATGCACCATTGGATTCGCAAAGGGGCCGATCAACAAGCCGCAACGGCAGTATTGAAATTAATGGGCAGATTGAATGATTAAAGAATTTCCTCCATTTGAATATCCACAAGGGTTCCGCCTATTCGCAGGTGTTGACGAAGTGGGTCGTGGGCCTCTTGTCGGTGATGTCGTCACCGCCGCCGTTATTCTCGATCCCAATAACCCTATCGAAGGCTTAACTGATTCAAAAAAGCTTTCAGAAAAGAAACGATTAGCACTTTTTCCTGAGATTAAAGAGAAGTCACTCGCTTGGTCAATTGGACGTTGTTCTCCCGTTGAAATAGATCAACTCAATATTTTACATGCCACAATGCTTGCTATGACTAGAGCGGTAGAAGGGTTACATATTCAACCCGATTTTGTATTGATTGATGGAAACCGGGTACCTGATATAGTGATGCAAGCTCAAGCCATTGTGAAAGGCGATTTGCGAGTAGCGGAAATCAGCGCCGCTTCCATATTGGCGAAGGTAGTACGAGACAAAGAGATGGAAGAACTGGATAATCAATATCCAGAGTTTGGCTTTGCTAAGCACAAAGGCTACCCAACTAAAGCCCATTTTGAAGCTATTGATAAATATGGTGTGATAGAACAACATAGAAAGAGCTTTAAGCCAGTTAAAAAAGCGTTAGGTCTCTGTGAGTCCTAAACCTTGAACGAGTAACCAAAAATAATGTCTGACCCAAAATTTATACACCTAAGAGTGCACAGTGATTATTCCATGGTTGATGGACTGTCTAAAGTCCCGCCATTGGTGAAAAAGGTTGCCGAGCTTGGAATGCCAGCAATGGCGCTCACTGACTTTACTAACTTATGTGGATTAGTGAAATTTTACAATACTGCGCACGCCTGCGGGATAAAGCCAATAATTGGCGCAGACTTTGCTATGCAGTCCGATCTCTTTGGTGATGAGTTAACTCAGATAACGGTTATTGCTAAAGATAATAAGGGATATAACAACCTTACATTACTCATATCTGAGGCATATCAAAGAGGTCACGTACAGCATCAACCTGTTATTGATAAAGATTGGTTAGTGAACCATAAAGAAGGGCTGATCATTCTCTCTGGCGGTAAAAATGGCGAAATAGGCAGAGCGTTACTCAAAGGTAATCAACCCTTGGTTGATAGCTGTGTTGAGTTTTACAATACTCATTTTCCTGATCATTTTTATTTAGAGCTGTCGCGAACGGGAAGAGCAGACGAAGAGAGTTACTTACATTTTGCACTCGAACTGGCTGATAATGTAAGACTGCCAGTCGTCGCGACGAATGAAGTTGTGTTCCTTCATCCCGAGCAGTTTGATGCACATGAAATTCGTGTCGCGATACATGACGGATTTACTCTGGTCGATCCGCGAAGACCTAAAAATTACAGTGCTGAACAATATTTGCGCACTGAAGACGAGATGTGCGCTCTGTTTTCAGATATCCCAGAAGCCCTTGAGAATAGTGTCGAGATTGCGAAACGATGTAATGCTACGGTTCGATTAGGCGAAATTTTCTTGCCAAATTTTCCAACAGAAGGGATGAAAATTGAAGATTATCTGGTTAAAAAATCAAAAGAAGGTTTAGAAGACCGCCTTGAGTTTTTGTTCCCAGACGAACAAGTTAGATTGGATAAACGAGCAGATTATGACGAACGTCTTGAAATAGAACTTAAAGTAATTAACCAGATGGGATTTCCTGGTTACTTCTTGATTGTAATGGAGTTTATTCAGTGGTCGAAAGACAATGATGTGCCAGTTGGCCCTGGTAGAGGGTCTGGTGCAGGTTCTTTGGTAGCTTATGCGCTAAGCATCACGGATTTAGACCCACTGGAATACGACCTCCTGTTTGAACGCTTCCTAAACCCCGAACGTGTATCTATGCCCGATTTCGATATCGATTTTTGTATGGATAAACGAGATCAAGTGATTGATCACGTGGCAGAAATATATGGTCGTGATGCCGTATCACAGATTATTACCTTTGGAACCATGGCCGCTAAAGCGGTGATTCGAGATGTTGGTAGGGTGCTTGGCCACCCATATGGCTTTGTTGACCGCATCTCTAAGTTAGTTCCACCCGATCCTGGTATGACCCTTGAAAAGGCATTTAAAGCAGAGCCTCAGCTTCCAGAGATTTATGCGGCTGATGAAGATGTAAAAGAGCTTATTGATAAGTGCCGAATCTTAGAAGGCGTAACACGTAATGCCGGTAAACACGCCGGTGGCGTTGTTATTTCTCCTACTACGATTACGGATTTTGCACCAATTTATTGTGATGCTGATGGGAATTTTCCTGTTACTCAATTTGATAAAAATGACGTAGAAACCGCAGGGCTGGTGAAGTTTGACTTTCTTGGTTTGCGTACACTGACCATTATCGATTGGGCGCTTGGCTTAATTAATCCTCGTTTGAAAAAAGAAGGGAAAGATCCGGTTCGAATCGAATCAATTCCACTTGAAGACCCTCGTTCATTTAGAAAGCTACAAGATTCTGAAACCACCGCCGTATTCCAGTTAGAATCCCGCGGTATGAAAGAGCTTATCAAACGACTTCAGCCAGACTGCTTTGAAGATATTATCGCATTGGTGGCGCTTTTTCGCCCGGGGCCATTGCAGTCTGGAATGGTAGATAACTTTATTGACCGTAAGCACGGTCGTGAAGCGGTATCTTACCCAGATGAAACATGGCAGCATGATTCGCTTCAAGAGACGTTAGAACCTACCTACGGCATTATCTTGTATCAAGAACAGGTAATGCAGATTGCGCAGATCCTCGCGGGATATACGCTAGGCGGCGCCGATATGTTGCGGCGTGCGATGGGTAAGAAAAAACCGGAAGAGATGGCAAAGCAGCGTTCGATATTTGAGCAAGGAGCTATTGATAACGGTGTCGACGGTGAATTGTCGATGAAAATATTTGACCTTGTAGAAAAATTTGCAGGGTATGGCTTTAATAAATCGCATTCAGCGGCTTACGCACTCGTTTCTTATCAAACCCTGTGGCTGAAAACCCATTATCCAGCTGAGTTTATGGCGGCGGTTATGACGGCTGATATGGATAACACTGAAAAGATCATTGGGTTGGTGGACGAATGTAACCGAATGAAGTTAAAGGTTTTACCACCAGATATTAATGCTGGAGATTACCGATTTAATGTGGATGAATCTGGCGCGGTTGTTTACGGTATCGGAGCGATTAAAGGTGTCGGTGAAGGGCCCATTGAAAATATCATTGAGGCGAGAAATAGCGGCGGTCATTTCAAGGATCTCTTCGATTTCTGTGCTCGTATAGACCTGAAAAAAGCCAATAAACGTGTCATCGAAAAGTTAATCCAAGCTGGTGCGTTGGATCGTTTAGGTCCGCATAGGGCGGCCATGATGGCGTCAGTCAACGCGGCAGTGAAAGCAGCGGGTCAATATCATCAAGCTGAATCATTTGGTCAGTCTGATATGTTTGGTGTGTTAACGGATGCACCAGAAGCGGTAGAGCAAGCTTACGCACAGGTGCCTGAATGGCCAGAGAAAATATGGTTGGAAGGAGAGCGGGAAACTTTAGGGCTTTATTTGACCGGACATCCAGTTAATGCATATTTAAAGGAACTTGCGAAGTACACTAGTTGTCGACTAAAAGATGCAACGGTAACAAGGCGCGATCAAAGTGTAACTTTGTCTGGCTTAGTTATTGCGGCAAGAGTGATGACAACTAAGCGTGGATCTCGTATTGGTCTTATGACATTAGATGACAGATCGGGTCGAATTGAGGTAATGATGTTCTCCGATGTGTTGGATAGGTACGCAGAATTACTAGAAAAAGACAGAATATTAGTGATTTCTGGACAGGTCAGCTTTGATGACTTCAATGGTGGCCTTAAAATGTCTGCGCGAGAAGTGATGGATATTGGTGAAGCCCGTGAGAAATATGCTCGTGGATTATCAGTATCGATTATGCAGTCGCAAATAAATGCTCAGTTTTTTGAACGATTTAGTGCAATATTGGAGCCACACAAAGCGGGAACCGTTCCAGTAAATGTGTATTATCAAAGGGAAGATGCTAGAGCAAAGCTCGCATTGGGAACTGAATGGCGAGTAACGCCAAATGATACATTGATAGACGAATTAAAACAGTTACTTGGGAAAAAACAAGTAGAACTCGAATTTAACTAAATTCAGTTGTGATAACCTAATCATTAGCTATATTGTTTATAGTGGTTAATCGCAGCTGTTTAACAAAGGATTCATGATGAGCCTGAACTTTCTAGAATTTGAAAAGCCTATTGCTGAACTAGAAGCAAAAATCGAAGCACTTCGAGATATGTCTCGCCACGGTGGTGATACAACGGTGGATCTAAATAAAGAGATTTCTCAATTAGAAGAGAAAAGCTTAGAGCTTAAAAAGAAAATATTTAACGATTTAGGTGCATGGCAAGTTGCACAACTTGCTCGTCATCCTCAGCGTCCTTATACATTAGATTATCTTGAACATGTATTTACTGAGTTTGAACTTTTAGCTGGCGACCGTGCTTATGGTGATGATAAAGCTATTGTTGGTGGTATGGCTCGTCTAGATGGACGACCAGTTATGGTTATCGGTCACCAAAAAGGACGCGAAACGAAAGAAAAAGTAATACGTAACTTTGGTATGCCAAAACCAGAAGGATACCGTAAAGCGCTTCGATTAATGCAGATGGCTGAGCGTTTTAATATGCCAGTTATTACCTTTATCGATACGGCTGGTGCTTATCCCGGTGTCGGTGCAGAAGAGCGCGGACAATCTGAAGCTATCGCTAGGAATCTAAAAGTGATGTCTGGTCTGAAAGTGCCTATAATTTGTAATGTGGTCGGTGAAGGTGGTAGCGGTGGTGCATTAGCTATTGGTGTTGGTGATTACGTCAATATGCTTCAATATTCGACCTATGCCGTGATTTCTCCTGAAGGGTGTGCTTCTATCCTTTGGCGTGATTCAGATAAGGCTCCACAAGCTGCTGAAGCGATGGGACTTGTCGCGCCACGTTTAAAAGAATTAGAGCTTATTGACGAAATCATTGAAGAGCCATTGGGTGGTGCGCATCGTGACCCTATTCAGATGGCTAAGAATATGAAAGCCAATTTAATTAAACAACTCGATGAGCTCGTTGAGTACGATAGTGAAACATTGCTTGAGCGAAGATACCAGCGTTTGATGAACTATGGTTATTGTTAAGATTGAAGCAAATGAAAACGGATTAAGTTAGAATAAAACGGACCTTTGGGTCCGTTTTATTGTTTTTAACCGTAAACGTAAGCTAATCATCATGCAATTTAAGACCATTTCTCTCTCCTGTGATTGATTATGTAAACAATTGAGGCCCGGCTTTGTTAGATACTCTTACTTCATGTCTTGAAAAATACCGACAACCCCACAGCCGTGTTGTTTTGGCATTAAGCGGTGGTGTTGATTCAAGAGTATTGCTGGATCTGCTTGCGCGTTATCAGGCAGTACATAAAGAGGTGACCTGCTTAGCGGTTCATGTCCATCATGGATTAAGTGATAATGCGGATGAATGGGTATCTTGCTGCCAGACTTGGTGCGACGACGAGGGTATTGAGCTGTTCATCGAGCATGTTGAACTCAATTTAGCTCGTCAAGTGAGCACAGAACAAGAGGCTCGCAACAAGCGTTATCAAGCCTTAGAAAAATATGTCAAAAGAAACGATATATTGATAACTGGCCAACACAATGCCGATCAGATGGAAACATTCTTATTGGCTTTGAAAAGAGGTAGCGGTCCTAAAGGGCTATCTGCAATGCCTGAATGCGCTTCTTTTTCCGACGGTTTATTGATTCGTCCTCTCTTAGCTATCAGCCAAGTCGCGATAATTGAGTATGCGCATTCTAAACAACTAAACTGGAATGAAGATGAGAGCAATCAGAATACTCAATATGATCGAAATTTCTTGCGGCAAGAGGTCATTCCCAAACTGAAAGCGCGATGGCCAAACATAGAACAGTCCGTATTAAGAAGTAGCAAGTTGTGTGCGAATCAAGAATCGCTCATTAATGAATTATTAAATGAAAGGCTAATACAGTTGACTGACGTGGATGGTAGTTTATCTATCCTACAACTAAGTCAACAGAGTGAACTTGCTAGAAATCAGTTGCTAAGGCTTTGGCTTAGCGCTAGGCACAGTATGATGCCCTCTTTAGTGCAATTAAGCTTGATTTGGAAAGAGGTTGCGTTAGCAAAAATAGATGGTAACCCTAAAATAAATATCACGTCTGGAGAAGTGAGGCGCTTCAAAGGTCGACTCTATTTTGTGGACAAAATACCAGATGTTACGTCATGGTCTGATTCGCTATCTTTCCACCAACGACTGGCGCTACCTGAAAAACTGGGTCATATTCAACTTATTGATACATGTGTAGGAACATCGCTGTCGCTGCGTACTCCTAAAAAAAATGAACGAGTATGGGTTCATTTTAATCCACAAGGTTTGACCGCTCATCCCGTTGAACGAGAACATAGTAGAAAGTTGAAAAAACTGTTTCAAGAATATGAAATACCGAGTTGGTTGCGTACGCGAACACCCATTATTATGTATGGTGATCAGCTCGCTATGGTTGCAGATCTTTTTGTGTGCAAAGAATTTCACGGTGATGATTGTGAAATTCTATGGGATAAAGTATAAGAGTGTAAGCTCAATAATTAGAATATATAAATTAAAGGAAGCGTTATGAATAAGTTAGTAACTGGATTAGTAATGGGTACGGTGTTGTTTAGTGGTTCTGTCTTAGCTGGTGACCCAGTGGCAGGAAAAGCAAAATCAATGGTATGTGGAGCATGTCACGGTGTTGCTGGTATATCGGCCATTGACGGTTATCCGAACCTAGCTGGTCAAAACGAAAAGTACATTATTTCTTCAATTAAGGCTTATCGTAACAAAGAACGAAATGGCGGTAATGCAGCAATTATGCAACCACAGGCTGGAATACTCAGCGATCAAGATATCGAAAACTTGGCAGCATACTATTCGCAAATGAAGTAAGTTTTTCAGAATGTCAGTGTTGGTTATTTCGTTGATTTCAATAGTAATGCTGTCATAGATGTAGGTAAGATTAAGGGACTAATATGAAAAAAATTGAGGCAATCATAAAGCCGTTTAAATTGGATGATGTTCGTGAAGCGCTAGCAGAAGTTGGTATTACAGGTATGACAGTATCTGAGGTCAAGGGTTTTGGTCGTCAAAAAGGCCATACAGAATTGTACAGAGGTGCAGAGTATGTGGTTGATTTTCTGCCAAAAGTGAAACTTGAAATCGTTGTTACTAGCGATGTCGTTGATCAATGCATAGATACAATAATTGAAACAGCTCAAACGGGTAAAATCGGAGACGGTAAGATATTCGTTACGAACGTTGATCGTGTGGTACGAATTCGTACTGGCGAAGAAGATGAAGATGCTATCTAAGAGTGGTTGAATAAAAAAGGGGCTAAGGCTCCTTTTTTATTTTCTATTCTTAAACATCTACTTCTAAGGTGGTGGTTACCTTTCAAATCGGCTTGCTTTGTAAGTGGATTTTCACCTCATCTTTATAATCTCATTGTATAAATGATTTTTTAGTTAGCGGTAATAATAAGGTATGAAGAAAGTCATTAAATCGATTCTAATACTGTGTGCATCCCTTGTTGTATTGGTATTATTTTCTTTTCAGATTGTTTTTGATGTACCCGAACAACCTCAACAACTCTTGTTAAGTCACGATCAAACGCAAGTTACGCCTATCTGTTACCAAAACCCATCACCGAAACCTATTGATAAAAATGGTCATATTAACCTTTTGGTCTGGAATATCTACAAACAGAATCGAGATAATTGGGAACCGGCACTTAATCAATTTAGTCATGGTGCACAACTACTTTTGCTTCAAGAGGCGAGCCTTACAGACGCTTTTAAGATGTGGATTGAAAAGCAATCGTGGGGAAGCAATTACGTAAAAGCATTTTCGGCTTTTGATATCAGCGCTGGCGTGGTTAATCTAGCCTCTAATTTCCCTATTACGGCTTGTGCATTTAGCGCCAAAGAACCCTGGTTAAGATTACCCAAGTCAGGATTATACGCTCGGTATCTATTATCTAATGGTCAGCAGCTTGCCGTTGTTAACGTACACGCCATTAATTTTTCCTTGGGTACAACAGAGTACCGGCAGCAGCTTTCTCTACTGAGAAGAGAACTCATGCATCATGTTGGCCCAATCATTATGGCTGGAGATTTTAATACGTGGAGTGAAGATCGACTTGCAGAACTAAATAAACAGGTTGCGAAACTGGGACTTCATGAGGTGAGATTTGACCCTGATAACCGAAAGCTTTTCGTCAATGGTTTGCCTCTGGATCATATTTTTTATAAAGGGCTAACATTGATAAATGCAAAAGCGCCCGTAACGGACGCTTCGGATCATAACCCTTTAATAGTCAATTTTAAGTTCAGTGACTCACGACTAAAAAATTAAAATGTATAAAGCCCAGATGAGGTAAAATCCAAGCCAAGGAAGGGCCGAAATAGCAAGAGCCTGACGTTTGGTAAACTCAGTCCAAGCCCCAATAGCAGCATAGCCGAGCACAATGTACCACGGTAGTAACAAAGGCAAGGCACGAGCAAAAGAAGACCATTCATTCGTTAGCGGTAGTTTTAGTAAACCATTCAAACTGTTCAAATCCGCTGCATAACTCATCACATTGCCATGATTGATCAAAAGACTCACATAGCTTGCAAAGTCACCGAGAACGGCTGGAAATATGACGACACTGGATGCCGCAAACCATTTCCAATAACCGTGCTGATGACGGCTAGGTTTTGCAGCTAAGAAAAACCAAAATGCAAGTAAACCAATATTTAGTGTTCTATTAAATACTGCATTTAGAATCTCACTTGCCATAAGAGTATTTGGCTCAAGTAAGACAATTTTATCTGGGGATGTTGCTTGAAGTTGTTCGGTTAGGTTGATTTTTAACCATTCGAAATCAACAATATCGAAATAATAACCCCAAAATAGGAATGGAGTTAACATTAGAAGTACATAGGTTTGCCAGCCCCAAGCGCCTCTTTTATAGAGTGCTGCGAAGCATGAGGTTGGAGCTCGAAATATATCAACAACCATGGATAATGGATTACTAGAAGGAACTATCATACGCTGACCTTAGTGACATCGACATAAAGCTTAAGGCTCTGGCCCGGCTTGATGTACTTTTTCTTAGCCAGATTGTTCCATTTTACAATATCTGAGCTCTTAACTTTAAATTTATTCGCAATACCACTAATGGTGTCTCCTGTGCGAACTTTGTAATGAACGGTACGCATAACGGCGCCGTCACTATTATTTTTCCAGATGACGAGTCTTTGACCAATTTTTAATGTGTCTTTGGGGCCCATACCATTCCATTTGGCTAAAGACTGATATGAAACTTTATGCTTTCTAGAAATTGTCCATAGGCTATCGCCACTTGAAACGGTGTGAGTAACCTTAAACTTCCCTCTGGCTGTTGACTGTGTTTTGGCCAAACGATTTTTTGCACTCAGTGCATAAGCCTTGTCACCTTTTGTCGATGTTGGAATCATCAAATGCTGTCCAACACGAATCATATTTCCGGAAAGGTTATTCGCTGTTCTGATTATCTTACTTGTTGTTTCATGGTCTCTTGCTATGACACTCACTGTATCGCCAGATTTCACCTTATAGCGAATAAGTTTCACACCTTTACCTTGGTTTTCTTCTACCGATTTATTGAATGGTTCGACAGCGTCGAGTGGTAATAAAAAGTGAAAGGGTCCTTCAGGTGCAGTGGCCCATTGGTTATAGGCTGGATTGTAGCTTTGCAGTTCAGTGACAGAAAGCCCTGCGTAGTTCGCCGCTATTGCGAGATCAAGTTGCTCTTTTGGATCAACGCTTTGCAATACTGGTTTGTTTGCAATAACAGGGATGCTGATACCATACTTTTCTTGGTTAGCAACAACATCCGCTAAAGCAAGTAATTTTGGAACATAGCTGCTGGTCTCTTTAGGCAGTTCAAGAGAGAAAAAATCTATCGGCTTCCCCGCTTTATTATTTTTAGTTATCGCTCGAGAAACACGTCCGCCGCCGCTATTGTAGGCCGCGATGGCATGATTCCAGTTACCATCAAATCGTTTGTTCAAATAGGTTAAGTAGTCTAACGCTGCATCGGTAGCCGCGGATACATCACGTCTTCCGTCATACCAATAGTTTTGTTCTAAGCCATACATCTTTCCTGTACCTGGTATAAATTGCCATAGTCCTGCGGCGCTACCATGTGAATAAGCAAAGGGGTCAAATGAGCTTTCTACCACGGGCAAAAGTGCAAGCTCTAGTGGCAAGTGACGTTGTTCTATTTTCTCTACTATTAAATAGAGGAAAGGCTCCGCTCGGCTAGATACGGCAGCTAAATGATTCGGATGGCTAATAAACCAATTGCGATAGTAGTCGACACTTTTGTGATCGGGAACCTCTAGTTGTAACTGAATTGCAATACGTTCCCAAACGTCATCGCGATTCCAAGGTGTAATGTCCGGTTTATTGATATCACTTTGTGACGGTGTCGTACCACCGTTAGCAGACGCTATCGTATCAGTATTACCATTATTTACAGCACTCGAACTAGAGTCTGATTGATGGTTGGTGCCAGTGGTCGAGTTTGTCTCAGAAGAAGAGTCAATTTGTTGAGTCGTTTGGCAACCTGCCAACAGAAGTACCACGATCCAACTAAACAGCGTTCTCATTTATCTAACCTTGTTAAAAATTGACTGCTGATGATACTTGCGCTCATATACAGTGACAAGCTAGAAAACGTTAAAATGCGTTCTTCCACTCTCTTAAAGCAGTAAAGACTCCTATTGCAGACGTTTCTTTTGTTCTATTCGCAATGGAATTAATGATGCTAGGTTGATCAACTCGCAAGAAAGGATTAATAAGTTTCTCTCTTTGCAACGTTGTGGGTAGCGTAGGCTTTCCTTCTGCTCTCAATCGAAAAACGTCTTCACGATAGGCGAGTAAGTTTTGATTATCAGGTTCTACAGCCAACGCAAAAGAAATATTCGAGCTGGTATATTCGTGCGCTGGGTATACCTCTGTTTCATCGGGGAGGGCGAGTAATTTATTTAAAGACTCAAACATTTGTTCAGGCGTCCCCTCAAAAATACGCCCGCATCCTGCTGAGAATAAAACGTCGCCACTAAAGAGTTTACCATCGCCGACATAGCCAAGGTGTCCATTGGTATGCCCAGGAAGGTCAAGAACTAAGAATGTTTCATCAAACAGTGAAAACTGCGCTCCACCATTTAAGTGGTGGGTAAGGTATGGAATATTTTCTTTTTCAGGGCCTACAATTTTTATGTTTGGAAAGGAATCCAATAGAGCGGCAACGCCACCAATATGATCGCTATGATGATGGGTAACGAGTATGGCTTCCAATGTAAGACCATGCTGATGGAGATACTCTAAGACTGGCGTTGCGTCACCGGGGTCAACAATCGCACAACGTTTATCGCTATTTTGAATTAGCCAGATGTAATTGTCATTGAATGCGGGTATGCTCTTGATGGTTAACATTTTATTCTCCAGCAATGAATTGTAAGTTTAAGGTATCGATGAAACCAGCTCGTACTGCAAAAAAAATCGAACAACCTCACTCATGGCAGCATTTAAAAAATGGTGCTTGGGTATCCGAATCCATCCAGATGAGGCTAGACGAGTGGTGCCCTAAATTATTTGGTTATCACATGCTAAAGCTTGGTGGACTTAGTTGTGAGATAGCAAGTAGAATGTGTAATATTCAGCATCAAGTCAACCTTGATATCAAAAACTCACAGCATACTGTCATTGCAGAACATTACGACCTTCCCTTCTTAGAAAAAAGTATCGATGTAGTGCTTCTTGCTCATCAGTTAGATTACTGTAGTGACCCTCATCGTCTGTTGCGTGAAGTAGATAGAGTGATGGTTGACGATGGGTATCTAATTATTACTGGTTTTAACCCTATTAGCCTGATGGGGCTCTCTAGCTTAATGCCGTGGAGGAAAAACAACCTGCCATGGAGTGGACGTATGTTTACTCCAAATAGAATTAAAGATTGGTTAGGCTTATTGAACTATCAGGTTGTGCACATTGATAGGTATGCTGTATTTCCAATGAAACATCCATTTTGGACTTGGTTGGAGAATAGCATGGGTGATCGATTAGTACCTTGTGGCAGCCTCTATTTTATTGTCGCGAGAAAGAGAACCTATCCACTCAAGTTGATTAAGCCTCACTGGCGATTAAAACGAAAATTATCGCCAGTAGGCGTGAATATGAGAGTAGAAAGCCGCGCTGAATCGACGAAGAATAGCGACTAGCAATTCGAAGCGTGAAATTAACCTTCATAACCTTCATCAATATCTGAGGGCGCTTCCGCAGCGGCTCTTGCTATCTCATCGCATATTTCATTTTCTCTATGCCCAGCATGCCCCTTAACCCATCGCCAGTCGACGATATGACGGGATGCTTCGAGATCAAGTGCTTTCCAAAGGTCCGCATTTTTCACCGGTTTTCTGTCGGATGTCTTCCATTCGCGCTTTTTCCAGTTATGGATCCATTTAGTGATGCCTTGACGAACGTATTGGCTGTCCGTAGTCAGGATGACATGACAAGGCTCTTTCAGCGCTTTTAATGCGACGACTGCTGCTAGCATTTCCATTCGATTATTTGTCGTTAACGTATAACCGTTGGATAGCTTCTTTTCTGTTTGTTTATATCTAAGTACAATGCCATAACCGCCGGGCCCGGGGTTACCTAAACATGATCCATCGGTGAAAACTTCAACTTGTTTCGTCATGATTTGATACTATTACTCGATAAGCCTACTTCAATATAAATATAGTCTGACATACATATCATTATGAATACTAGTAACAATTCGAACCAACAACGAATCGTGGTACTTGATACCGAAACAACAGGTATGAACCAAGAAGGTGGACCCACCTATTTGGGGCACCGAATTATTGAGATTGGTGCTGTAGAGATCATTGATAGAAAGCTCACTGGTAAGCACTTTCACGTTTATATAAAACCGGACAGGTTGATTCAAGAAGAGGCCATTGGTGTTCATGGTATTACCGATGAGTTTCTTCGTGATAAGCCCATGTATCGAGAAGTCCATCATGAGTTTTTAGACTTTATTAAAGGTGCGGAACTTGTCGCGCATAATGCACCCTTTGATGTCGGCTTTATGGATTCTGAATTCGAGAAGCTTGATCGTAGTATTGGTAAAACAAGTCAGTACTGTAACATTACCGATACGCTTGCCATGGCAAAAAAAATATTCCCAGGCAAGAGGAACAACCTCGATATTCTATGTGAGCGCTATGGAATAGATAATTCGCATCGAACATTACACGGAGCTTTACTCGATGCTGAAATTCTAGCCGATGTTTATCTACTCATGACGGGTGGACAAACTTCTTTGGCATTTACTGGTGATCAACAATCAAATAGCGATGGCGAATCGATTAGACGAGCACTATCTGAAAGAAAATCTCTTAAGGTTTTACGTGCATCTGCCGATGAAATAGAAGCACACCAAAAACGTTTGAATATCGTCGAGGAAGGCGGAAGCTGTCTCTGGCGACAATAGAGGAAACTATGTTTAGGATTCTGTTCTTTTTAACCTGCATTTTGACCAGTTTCTTTAGTTGGTCACAAACAGAATCATCTGTTTCTTTATTGGACAACCGATTTAGGGTTGATCCAACAATCGAACAAATATCTTTTGTTATTTATAGAAAATCCCGGTCTCGATCCGTTGTATTGGTGCGTCCTGATGGTGAAAAGTACTATTCATGGGATCATCCGGAAACTGTATCTTGGTATGAAGAAAATGGTATGGATATTATTTCCATTGAGGATCCAATGCCAGGGCCATGGCAAGCCGTCGGTAAGGTGACACCAAGAAATAATATAAAACTGTTATCTGATTTACTGCTCCACGTTGATAAATTTCCCAATCGTTTATATCAACAAGAGACGATAAAATTCACTGCTCGTCTTACTCAAGACGGTAATCCACTGGTGCTCAAAGATTTTTTAGATCGAGTACGGCTTCGTGTCAATTTTATTCATTTCGTAGAAGATGAAGAGAACCCAGAGATCACCTCTGAACCGGAGTCAACAACCCTAGGCTCCTTTCTAGATGACGGGCAAGGCTTGGATGAAATCTCTGGTGATGGCGTTTTTACTGTGGCATTGCCCATTACGGTTGCCCCAGGTAAATATAAAGCCAGAATTACCTCTGGAAATGGCGTTTTTTTAAGAGCGGTTGAGCAAACAGTACTTGTGTATCCTTCTCCCATCACGGTTGGATTTATTCAATCAAGGGATGATAATGAAGGGCATCTGGTGACGATTACCGGTGAACAGGGAATGGTGTTGCCAGGTACTATTGCGGCAAGCATAGAGCAAACGACACCAGACAAACGAATGATCCTTACCCAAAGTAGTGTCGACTCAGAAGGTTTTACAACTGAATTCACTATGACCAATGATCCGCACCCAGGCAAACATACTTGGAAAGGTACGGTATACGCAACAGAAGGCGCGGCGAAAAGAGAACTCATCATTCAACTGAAAGAGAAAGCATTCAGCGTGATGAAAAAGCTTGATATTGAACAATCAACCCAAGAATATCAGCGTATACAGGAAGAGAAGCGCAGAGCATTTGAAATAGAAAGAATTAGGCGTGACAGAGAAGAAGCAAGAATGACAGGCATGTTGACCATACTGGTAGGGAATTTGGTGGTTATTATTCTTGGCCTTATCATCTGGTTTGTGATTAGAAAGCTGAGAACGCGCAGAGTGTCAGCACCAGAGATGCAACTGGACGCCCCACCTAAACGGTGAGCGACAAAAAAATAGAAGAGCTTAAGGCTCTTCTATTTTGTTATATAGCCTCTCTTTTTTATGTTAATCCTCAATTCTTTTCTCTTATTACTCGACACTCGAAATCAAAACTAGGTAAACTCTGAGTAATCTTATTCCCTCGAAACAGTGAGAGTCACCATGTATCAAGATCTAATTCGTTCAGAATTAAATGAAGCGGCAGAAGTACTAAATAAATTTTTAAGTGATGAGCACAATATTCAACAGATAGAAGCAGCAGCCAAGATGATTGCAGATTCTTTCAAGCTTGGCGGTAAAGTTCTCTCTTGTGGCAATGGTGGCTCACACTGTGATGCGATGCATTTTGCCGAAGAATTAACAGGTCGATATAGAGAGGACCGCCCGGGATACGCGGGTATCGCTATCTCTGACCCAAGCCACATGTCTTGCGTGAGCAACGACTTTGGTTATGATTATGTATTCTCACGTTATATTGAAGCGGTTGGTTCTTCAGGTGATGTGCTATGGGGCCTGTCGACTTCAGGTAATTCAAGTAACATTCTTAAAGCAATAGAAGCCGCGAAGAAGAAAGGAATGAAAACGATCGCTTTGACAGGTAAAGATGGCGGTAAGATGGCTGGATGCGCGGATATTGAAATACGTGTGCCCCATTTTGGTTATGCAGATCGAATTCAAGAGATTCATATAAAGATCATTCATATTGTCATTCAATTAATAGAAAAAGAGATGGCAAAAGATTTCTAAAGAACTGTTCGAACGGGTCTTTAAATAGTAGAGCACTAATGCTCCCTTGATAGTTTAGTCGTTAAAGGTTTTCAAATGTGTGAATTGCTCGGAATGAGCGCTAACGTGCCAACAGATATTTGCTTTAGTTTTGCTGGATTGATGCAGCGAGGCGGTAAAACAGGGCCTCACAGTGATGGATGGGGCATTACCTTCTATGAAGGAAAAGGGTTTAGAACATTTAAAGACCCAAACCCAAGCTATAGCTCAAAAATAGCCGAGTTGGTACAGAACTATCCGATTAAGAGTTGTGCCGTCATTAGCCATATTCGACAGGCTAACAGAGGCGGTGTGAACTTAGAAAATACTCACCCATTTACTCGTGAATTGTGGGGGAAGTACTGGACATTTGCTCATAATGGGCAGTTATCTGGCTACGAATCATTAGAAATGGATCGATTTAGACCGGTTGGAAAAACAGACAGTGAGTTGTCGTTTTGTTGGATACTAAATAAATTGAGCTCAAAATATCCAGAACCACCACAAGATATTGTGGAGATGTTCCGGTATATCGCCGAATGTTGCGATGAATTAAAAGAGTTTGGTATTTTTAACATGTTGCTCAGTGATGGCGATTATGTAATGACGTATTGTACGAATCATCTTTACTGGATAACTCGTCGAGCACCGTTTGGTAAAGCGAGCCTTATTGATGAGGATATGACGGTTAACTTTCAAGAAGAGACAACGCCAAATGATGTTGTGACTGTCGTTGCGACACAGCCATTAACAGACAATGAAACGTGGAACAGAATGAAACCAGGAGAGTTCAACCTATTTCATTTTGGTGAAATTATAGGCTGTAATTCAGAGAGTCTGGTTGATATCCCGTTCGCTCCACCTAAGCAAAAATAATAACATCCGCATGCGAGTTGAATTTTTGGACAGTTCGTTTGGTAGAGAATAAACAGGGTGTAATGAAGAATAAAAAAACAGCGATTGCCTATTTGGCCCTCGCTGTTTTTTATGTCTGATACACAGATTTTCATGAATGAACCACAACACACGGTTAGTCTGCTGCGTATCCCAACTTACCCAGAACTTCACCATCAAGAACGGCGTTATTATCGACCATTGAAAGTCGACCTTCTACAAACCAGTTTACCGTCAATGGGTAGATGTCATGTTCTTGGGTCTGGACCCTTTCAGTCAGTGTTTCCGGGGTATCTTCAGAGAATACAGGGACTTTAGCTTGTAAAATGACAGGGCCGCCATCGAGTTTGTCAGTGACAAAATGCACGCTGGTACCGTGTTCCGTATCACCGGCATCTATTGCTCTTTGGTAGGTATTTAATCCTGTATATTTTGGCAGAAGAGAAGGGTGGATATTGATCATTTTACCAAGGTAGTGAGAAACAAATTCGCGACTAAGGATGCGCATATACCCAGCCAAAATAATTAGATCTGGCTGGTATTTATCTATTTGCGTCATTAACTCAATATCAAATAAGTCTCTGGATTCAAACGCTTTAGGATCGATAAAATTGGCGTCAATATTTGACTGTTTAGCCCTTTCAAGGCCATACGCATCTGCTTTATTGGAAAAAACAGCAACGACTTCAGCATTGGCTATTTGTGTTCCACAAGCATCAGTAATTGCTTGTAGATTGCTACCATTTCCTGAAATGAGTACGACGATCCGTTTTATCATGTTTGAATTAATCCTTAGTTTATTTCTACCTGTTCTTCGCCTTCAGACGCGTCCGCTATTTCACCGATAATCCAAGCGTTTTCGCCCTCAGATTGCAGTAACTTAACCGCTGCATTGGCTTGTTCTTTGGGTAAGGCGACGATAAGGCCCACACCACAGTTAAATGTTCTATACATTTCAAAGGTTTCTACGTTACCTTTTTCTTGTAACCAGGTAAAGATAGCAGGCCATTGCCAGCTTTTTCCATCAATAACGGCTTTTGTACCTTCGGGTAGTACTCGAGGGATATTTTCCCAAAAACCACCACCTGTAATATGCGATATTGCATGAATATCGTGCTCAGCAATCATTTTAAGTGCGGACTTGATGTAGATCTTGGTGGGTTCCAAAAGTTGATCGCCAATTGAGCGTCCATTGAGCTCCTCTGAAAGATCTGCATTGGAAACTTCGATGATTTTACGTACTAAAGAGTACCCATTTGAATGGGGACCACTAGAACCAACGGCGATAAGTGTATCGCCAGCAGCTACTTTTGAACCGTCGATAACGTCGGCTTTTTCTACAACACCAACACAAAAGCCTGCTACGTCGTAATCGTCACCCTCGTACATGCCCGGCATTTCGGCGGTTTCACCACCAATAAGTGCGCAACCAGCTTGAATACACCCTTCACCAATACCGGTGACAACTGCGGCCGCTGTATCAATATCAAGCTTACCGGTTGCATAGTAATCAAGGAAAAATAAAGGCTCACCTCCTTGAACTATCAGGTCATTGACACACATTGCAACAAGGTCGATACCTATTGTGTCATGCTTGTTCATATCCAAAGCGAGACGAAGCTTTGTACCTACGCCATCTGTACCGGATACAAGTAGTGGTTCTTTATATTTGGTTGGTAGCTCACAAAGGGCACCAAAACCGCCGATGCCACCCATTACTTCTGGGCGGCGGGTGCGTTTTACAACACCTTTAATTCGGTCTACTAAAGCATTACCTGCATCAATATCTACACCAGCGTCTTTATAACTAAGAGAAGTGTTATTGCCACTCACGGGAAGTCCTCGTCATGATAGTTTGGATGTGAAAATCGGCGTTATTCTAACCGAGTTGCCGCAATAAGGAAAACGATTGCGTAAGGTTTTTTTTCGTTACATTGATTCGGAAAAAACTTAAGAAAACATGTATAATCACAAGGTTTATTAGAAAATCGTCGGAGATGGAAATGAAAGTTGTTGAAGTAAAACACCCTTTAGTTAAACACAAAGTTGGTTTAATGCGCGAAGGGGATATCAGCACGAAGCGTTTTCGTGAGTTGGCTACAGAAGTGGGTAGCCTGTTAACTTATGAAGCGACTGCAGATTTCGAGACAGAAAAGGTAACTATTGAGGGCTGGAATGGCCCAGTAGAAGTAGACCAAATTAAGGGTAAGAAAGTTACTGTTGTTCCAATCCTACGTGCTGGGTTAGGTATGATGGATGGAGTATTAGAGCATGTACCTAGTGCACGTATCAGTGTTGTTGGTATCTATCGTGATGAAGAGACGTTAGAACCTATTCCGTATTTCAACAAGCTTGCTTCGAATATTGATGAGCGTATTGCACTCGTCGTTGATCCAATGCTTGCAACTGGCGGCTCAATGATAGCAACAATCGACCTATTAAAAGATAAGGGTTGTAAGCATATTAAAGTCTTGGTTTTAGTTTCTGCACCTGAAGGGATTGAAGCACTTAAGAAAGCGCATCCAGATGTAGAGCTTTATACGGCCGCAATCGATGAGAAGCTAAACGATAAAGGTTATATCGTTCCAGGTCTTGGCGATGCTGGTGATAAAATCTTCGGAACTAAGTAGTCATTTAGTTTAAGAATGAAAAGGGTTGCTGTTTTACAGTGACCCTTTTTTGATCTTATGTACTAGTTTGCGAGAGCAGTATCACGAAGTGAATAAATAGCCTCTAAAGCATCTACCCTCTAACTTGGCCTCGTTGTAATCTAGAAACACACAATGTCAGTAAGGGGTTTATCCATGAAAAATAGTTTTGAACATACATTACCCAACGAAGAAGGGTATTTTGGCGAATATGGCGGCAGTTTTATCCCACCACAACTTGAAGTGATCATGAAGGAAATCAATGAGGCTTATCAGAGTTGTCGTCAAGACCCGCTATTTCAAGATGAACTGGCTAGGCTTTATAAACATTTTGTTGGCCGTCCAAGTCCTATTTTTCATGCTCAGAATCTGTCGGAAAAATATGGTGTAGATATCTACCTAAAAAGAGAAGATCTCAATCACACTGGCGCTCATAAAATAAATCATTGTCTTGGCGAGGCGTTACTCGCTAAAAAAATGGGTAAGAAAAAAATCATTGCAGAGACGGGTGCAGGCCAACACGGCGTTGCATTGGCGACCGCTGCCGCACTTGTAGGACTTGAGTGCGATATATACATGGGTGAAGTGGATATTGCAAAAGAGCACCCTAACGTGGTCAGAATGCATATTTTGGGCGCGACAGTTATACCTGTTTCGCATGGAAGAAAAACCCTAAAAGAAGCAGTAGATTCGGCATTTGAAGCGTATCTGCAAGATCCTATTACTCAACTTTATGCGATTGGTTCTGTTGTCGGTCCACATCCATTCCCTATGATGGTACGAGATTTTCAATCAATCATTGGTAATGAGGCCAAAATCCAATTCGAAGAGATGACCGGGAAGCAACCCGATAATCTTGTCGCATGTGTAGGTGGTGGTTCTAACGCAATGGGACTTTTCACCGCTTTCTTGGACAACGAAAAAATTGCTATTCATGGTGTAGAGCCTGCAGGGCGAGGTCTTGAAGTCGCAGGCGAACATGCAGCAACGTTAACGTTGGGCGAACCAGGAATCATGCACGGCTTTAAATCCTATATGCTTAAAGATAAAGACGGTGAACCACAAGAGGTATATTCCGTTGCGAGTGGATTAGACTATCCATCTGTGGGGCCTCAGCACAGCTATCTTAAAGACATCGGACGTGTACAGTATGGTACGGTAGATGATAAAGAAGCGATCGATGCATTTTTCGAACTCTCCCGCTTAGAAGGTATTATCCCTGCAATAGAATCGTCTCATGCGGTTGCTTATGTCTTCAAATTGGCAAAACAAGGATTAAAAGGCAGCGTTTTAATCAACCTTTCTGGTCGTGGTGATAAAGACATCGACTTTGTCGTTGAAAATTATGGTCAAGATTACGGTATTACGTCGACGTTATAGTTAAGATAAATTAAAAGGTTGCGAATGTTACGCAACCTTTTAATTTTATATATGAACTCAATTATATAACTTAAAAGAGGTGACAGTTGAAAAACTAAGCATCATCGTCTATCTGGGCATTATCGACAACGTGGTTCTCACCTAGGTCATGAGGTAGCACTAAGTTTAGGATTATTGCCACAATACCGCAAAGGCTCACACCTTGTAGGCTGAACTCGCCGATACCAAAAGCCATACCACCAATACCGAACACTAATGTTACCGCGACAATCGCAAGGTTACGCGACTTGTGTAGATCAACGTTATTCTTAATAAGTGTATTCAAACCAACCGTTGCGATGGAACCAAACAGAAGAATCATGATGCCTCCCATGACTGGCATAGGGATGGTTTGTAGAATAGCCCCCAGCTTACCGACTAACGCAAGCACAATAGCGGTAACCGCTGCCCAAGTCATAATGGCAGGGTTGTAGGATTTGGTTAGCATAACAGCGCCAGTCACTTCGCTATATGTTGTATTTGGTGGCGCACCAAACATAGATGCAGCCATCGTTGCGATACCGTCGCCCATAATTGTACGGTGAAGGCCCGGTTTCTTAAGATAGTCCTTACCGGTGACATTAGAGATTGCAAGCATGTCACCAACGTGTTCAACCGCGGGAGCAATTGCAACAGGGATCATAAATAGGATCGCGTTAATGTTGAATTCTGGTGCAACAAAATTAGGTAGTGCTATCCAAGCGGCTTCCGTCACTGGGGTGAAATCTACGACACCAAACATTAAGCTTACGACGTAACCAACAAATATACCGCCAAAAATAGGCAGTAATCTCATAAAGCCTTTTGCAAATACGCTAATAGAGATAACGGACAATAGAGATAAACTGGAAATCCATAGTGCTGCGTTTGCGTCAACAAGTTGAGTTCCATCAGGTGTTCTACCTAGAGCCATATTAACGGCAACAGGTGCTAGCCCTAGGCCAATGACCATTATCACGGGACCTACAACAACAGGTGGAAGTAGTTTATGAATGACTTCCACGCCTTTAGCTTTGATTACCGCACCAAGTACAATATACATAAAGCCAGCAGCCATAAGGCCACTCATTGTACCTGCTATACCCCAAGTTTGTACGCCGTACATTATTGGAGCAATAAACGCAAAAGAAGAGGCTAAGAAAATTGGAACAGAGCGTTTAGTGACAACTTGAAAAAGAAGCGTACCCACACCCGCACCAAATAGTGCTACGTTGGGGTCTAATCCAGTTAATAGAGGTACAAGAACAAGTGCTCCAAATGCAACGAATAGCATTTGTGCGCCCATAAGTACGTTAGTCATGATTCCCATCCAAAATAGTTAGTTAAATAAAATTCGCAGGATTCTATCACTTATGCAAACGTTTGCCTTGCGGTTTAGATCAAAAAAAAGCACGAAAGTTAGGATAGTTTTACCGTGATAATGTTGAATGACGAATCGCTGAGATATCTGGCGACCAAGTTCTGACGAGTTAACTTGGTAGTGTTCCTCTTTCTCGTTATACTAGAATTGCTTAACTTGTTTTATTCACCATTCATTTTTCTTAGGGGCAGCATGCGCTATTTAGTTGTTTTGTTTATTGGAATACTCGCTTTACCTATTCAAGCATCTGTAAAAGTCGATGTTTTTAGCTCAGAAGTTGTTTTAGATGATAGTCAATCGGATGCGGAAAAAAGTGCCAAATCGCAGGGGTTGAAGCAGGTAATCATTAAAGCATCTGGTGATAAGAATGCGATCAATAGCCCAGTGGTTAAAAAAGCGCTAAACAAAAGCGGCGTATATCTTTCTCAAATTGGATATGGAGAACAGTTTGGGCAGAAAAGTCTAAAGATGATTTTTAACCCACCTCAGATCCAATCCTTGCTTAGTCAAGCCGATCTGCCTTATTGGTCGAACATTCGTTCTAGCCTTGTCGTTTGGGTGATCCAAGAGGGGCAGTACGGTCGCGAAATTTTGTGGGAACATACGGGCAGTAGTGCTTTAAATCAGATTAAATTCTTTTCAGATCTACGTGGTTTACCGATTACCGTTCCTGTTGGGGATATTGAAGATGTTACTAGTATCGCGGGACCTGATTTATGGGGTGGGTTTACAGCACCGATAAGTAAAGCAAGTCAGCGTTATGCGTCAGATGCTGTGCTTGTTATTCGCATTCAAAAAGCGGCTGATGGCAGTTATGTTCGTTGGACTTTGTATGATGAAAAACCAGAGTATATTGTGGAGTCTAAGCGCGAACCTGTCGTTGGAAGTGCGAGTGGGGATACCTTCAAAGCATTGGAAATAGCTATCGATGAAGTAAGTAATTACTACGCACGTAGAAGCTCAATTAAGTCGAGTGGAATATCAGAAAGTACGCTTGCCGCACGATTTATTAACGTCGCATCTGTACAGAGTTTTTTTGCATTAGAACACATTCTAAAAGGGCTAAATTCTGTCGCCAGTGTTGATGTTGACAAAATTGTCGGCAATGAGGCGACGTTTACTATTCATTTACTGGGTTCTGAAATTGATTTTGAATCGGAAGTTATTCAGAACAACCATATTCGCAGATTCGAACCAGAGGTGTTATTTATACCTAAGCCTAATGATAACGGTGTAGTACCTGAAATTGATGGTGTTACGAACAACGTTGAGAAGAACACGGAGGCAGTATTGGCTGAGCAAGGGACAGGTAGTGCTGTTGTTCCGGTAATTGAAGGCGTCGCCGTTAACATCCCACAAGAACCTAAGGTTGTGGAAGTGACACCATTGTTTTTTGAATGGATAAAATAAACACACGTACAACTGATCAGAGTATGTCCATTCCAAATAAAAAAGGCCCGTTAGGGCCAATGCTGATCATTTAAGAACAAAGTATTCGTCGTCATTCCTGTGAAAACGGGAATCTGGGTGGGTTTAGAACCCCACTTTCGTGGGATGACGGAGTTTGATGTCTTAAGTTAACAGCATTACCCGATAGAGCCTTTTAAAATTGTGTAAATGACTATTTATCAAATCTCTCTTTTTCTTGTTTTTCTACTTCCGATAACCTTGGCAACTTCAGTCCCAGTTCTCTTCCTCTGTTTCTTGCATAAAGTACGTTTCCTGTAAAGGCACAGCAAACTAACAGTAATTCTACTGCAGCAATCCATCGTTCACCTTGGTCAACATATAGAATAGTGAGTGAATGCAGGAAGTAGAGCATCAAAACAAAGTTTGCCCATGCGTGGGTATAGGCTTTACCTGTTAATATTCCTCTCAATGGAAATAGTAGCGGGATGCACCAACCAATAGCGGCTGTGAAAGGGTTAATATGAGGATGTGGCGAAATAAATATCTGCCATAATGCTACCCAGCATAAAAGTGAAAGGTATCCACAAAGCGCTAGATAACGGTATTGTTGGGTTTTAGGTAGAACCGGATTTTCTTCCATTATTCGCTCTCTACACTATATCCAAGACTTGTTCTGGTGGGCGACCATGTCTTGCTTTGCCGTTAGCTACAACAATAGGACGCTCAATGAGTTTTGGGTTCTTTGTCATTGCTTGAAATAGCTGGTCATCGGATAAACCGTCATCGGCTAAATTGAGCTCTTTGTACACCGCCTCTTTGGTTCTCATCATACCGCGTACACTAGACAATTCTAGCTGTGAATAAAGTGTTTTAAGGGTTTCAATTGACGGGCTGTTGTCTAGATACGTTACTATCTCAGGTGTAATACCGTTTTCTTCTAGAAGCTGTAAGGTTTGTCTGCTTTTTGAACACCTAGGGTTGTGATAAATCACGACTGTCATGGAGTTTCTCCTTTTTTTTAAGAATTATTGTAGTGATAAAAACCGATCGCGCTGAACCATAAGCTGGTCGACTCTCGCATCATACCTTGCTTGTTCTAGGCTACCAAGTGTCGCTAATTGACTCGCTTGAGTGAAGTTTTGCAATGCTTTATTCCAATTCCCTTGAAGAGCAAGAATTTCGCCAAGAGCGGCGAGATTTTCGTCTGATTTACCTAATTTACCATAGGCATCCGCAAGGAGCTGCCAACCATTCATATCATTGGGAAGTTCATGGGTGTATTTTTGCAATACGCTCACGGCTTTCTGATTTTCGTCACTTTTAATCAGAGCATTAGCATAGTTAACGATCAATACAGGGTTATTCGGCTTTTTACTCAAGGCATTTTCGAGCATTTTAACCGATTTATTTGGGTTCTCTTGATAGATGTATAGATCAGATAATGCATCAAGGTAGAATTCGTTCAGAGCATCTTGCTTGAGTAAAGCCGACAAAATAGGCTCTGCTTTCTCTAATTGTTTATTGTCGAGATAAACGAGCGCTTGCCCGTATTTATACGTAGGTTCTAGTGTTGGATTGTTTTTCTTTAGTCTTCTTTCAAACCAATCAAGCGAAGCTGCTGATTCTATGTTGGCGTATCTAGCCACGATTCTTGCTTTAGCAAGATGATATTCTATTGACGGGCCTAATTTCATTGGCGAGTATTTTTGTGCTCTTGCCCTTGAGTCAGTAATACGATCTTGTGGTAATGGGTGAGTCAGTAACATTGGTGGAGGCGTACTCGCGTAGCGATATTCATCCGCTAATCGACCAAAAAATGTTGGCATTGCGTAGACATCAAAACCGGCTTTGGCCAATGTGCTAATCCCAAATCGGTCGGCCTCTTTTTCGTTACTGCGAGTGTAGTTAATTTGACTCTGCATATTACCTGCAGTGGTCGCCGTCAAGGCGGCAATTCCGGCTTCTGGAGAGGCGATAGCAAGCAATAATGAACCAACTAACGCGGCCATTGTCGCCGGGGACCGCCTTGCTTGGTCTTCCATACTTCTCGCTAAATGGCGTTGCGTTACATGGGCGATTTCGTGTGCCATTACCGAGGCGAGTTCACTTTCGCTACTCGCGTGTAAAAATAGACCGGAATGTAAGGCGACGTAACCACCAAAAAATGCAAATGCGTTAATGTTTCGATCCCTAATCATAAAGAATCGAAATGGAGTTTTGACGTCTTCAGAGTTGGCAACGAGCTTATGACCAAGGTTGGTAATATATTCGTTTAATACCGGGTCATTAATAATGGGGCGACTGGCTCGAAGCATGCGCATATAGGCATCACCGTAGATCAATTCTTGATCAATAGTGAGGGTGCCAGCTGCTGCCGTACCAATATCAGGTAATTCGTTGTTATTGGCAATAGCGGGTAGAGTCAGCGTGGTTGCCATTACCAAAGCGATTAAGGACCGTGTTTTTTTAAGCATTTTTATTATATGAACTCCGAGAACGTTTCGAGTTAAGACAGCAAAAAACTGCCTTGGTTCGTCTTTGCCTTAGCAAATATAGCGAAATAAAGCGTGTAAGTTGTAGATTTATTTTTGTGACGTAAAAAGTTCAGTTGAAAAGAGAAGCCCTTTTTATCAAAACCCTTTACAATAATCTCTTTATAATAAGCATCACACAATAGAATGAAACCCTATATTCTTAATTTACGTGAAGAGCGTTGTCCTATGGCGCTATTAAGAGCCAAAAGGGAGCATGCTAATTCAGGTGGTAGAGCATTTATTATTCTGATTCGTGATTTGAGTTCTTTGAGCGATATTGTTCGTTTTTTTGAAAAGCACAATGTTTTAGTGCATGTTGAAGAAAGACAAGATCACTATGTATTGACAGTAAGTAATAAGAGAAGCTATCTAGATGTTTGATATGGTTAGTCGTTGGTATAAAAGACGTTTTTCGGATCCACATGCGGCGAGTTTAATCGCCATTCTGCTCGTTGGATTTATTACCATCTATTTTTTCGGGCACTTACTCGCCCCTTTGTTAGTGGCCATAGTGCTTGCCTACTTGTTAGAGTGGCCAGCTAGTCAATTGGTTCGTTTTGGTCTTCCGCGTGTTATCTCCGTTATGATGGTTCTGCTCATTTTTGTTGGCGTTATGATTCTAGCCGTTTTCGGGTTAGTACCAACTATTTGGAATCAGGTTGGTAATCTAATCAATGACATACCGACTATGTATAATGGCTTCCAAGGATTTTTGAATACCATACCAGAGCAATACCCAGAACTTGCTAACCTTCAAATTGTTGAGTCTATCTTTGAAAATACCAAAACTCAGGTGTTGGGGTTGGGTGAAACAGTAGTAAAAGGTTCTTTGGCATCGTTGATTAACTTGGCGGCTCTGGCTGTTTATATGATTCTTGTGCCGTTATTGATTTTTTTCTTGCTCAAAGACAAAGAAGAAATGTTGTCTATTTTGAGTGGCTTATTGCCGCAGAACCGCCGTCTAGCCACAAAGGTTTGGCAAGAGATGAATCTACAAATAGCGAACTATATTCGCGGTAAAGTGGTTGAGATACTTATCGTTGGCTCTGCTAGCTACATAACCTTTGTTTTGTTGGATCTAAGATACTCAGCATTACTTGGCGTTGCCGTGGGTCTATCGGTTCTCATTCCTTACATTGGTGCGGCAGCCGTGACCGTTCCTGTGGCAATTGTTGGTTTGTTCCAGTGGGGTGTAACCCCTGAATTCTATTGGCTACTTGCCACCTACGGTATTATTCAGGCGCTAGATGGAAATGTATTGGTGCCAGTATTATTCTCAGAAGCCGTCAATCTACACCCCGTTGCGATTATAGGTGCAGTACTTGTTTTTGGTGGGATGTGGGGGTTCTGGGGAGTGTTTTTTGCTATACCTCTTGCCACGTTGGTGAAAGCGGTATGGAATGCGATTAAGAATCAGGAAACCTCTGGTGCATTGATGATTGAAGAATAAAAATTCCGTCATTCCTGTTTTAACGGGGATGACGGTTATATTCGCGGTACTATTTATTTAAGTAATCTAGAATGACTTCATGATGGGTTTTGGTTTTAAATTTATTGAAGACCTGCTCAATAACACCGTCTTCATCAATTAGGAATGATATTCGATGAAGGCCATCATAAATTCTGCCCATAAGCTTGTACCCTTGGAAATATTCTAAGACATTTTTTTTGACGATTATTTGAAAACTCTACTTTTAACAGTAAGTTAAGTTAGTTGATTTTATTTTTGAACTCTAATTATAACAGTTGTCATAATTTTTTGTAAATTGGGCTGTTTTGACGATTATTCAAGTGAAAATCTGTCATAAAAATTTAGTTAATACTACAAGATTATCAATATTTGGTGTGAATAGTCGCCACATCATTGGACGCTAATACTCTTCCTTTTAAGAATTCTTAAATTCACTAAGAATTGGTAAGAAACTCCCCATGAGCTTAACTCATGAACCAATCGATGCAATTCAAAACTACACTTAGGAGCCGATGGAAACGTGTTTTGGTGTAACGTCTCTGGACATTTCCGTGTTGTGTACTTGCTAATTTAGCAATTAGCGGATTAGTGTGGGTAAGGCAAAGGTATGATAGTCGTTTGCTCTATACGTCCTACTGCTGGCCTATACCTAATTGATGTATCATGAGAGGCAGAACTTCTTCAGCGACAACAGACGACAATTTACCTATATGTTCAGGTAATATCTGCTCCCCCTTCCTTTAGCCCTATTTCCTCAAATGCTTTTTGTAAGGCGACATTAATTACTCGTGTTCTTTCTTGCTCAGAGTGCAACTGCAAGTGACTAGGGACAATTGAAGCTATTGCATTTGCAATAGATTGTTCAGGTATAACTTTATAATCATAAGCATCTTGTATTTCAGTAAGAGAAAGATCTAGGTCAACTCTTAATTCTAGTTCTGTTCCAGAAACAGGATCTATTGCATATTGGTGAGAATGACTCTCCTTGACCTAGACAACCAACAACTCGTTGCATTCCAAAGTATTCTGCATAAAAAAGATTAAGCCTGTTTTCTGATCACCTCGCACCGCTAAACAGTGTAATGGAACCCCTGTAGGGCGGTTAGATATTAGGTCTCTAACATAGTAATAGCCAAAACAAGCCTAGGCATTTTTGGCTGTCAAATATGAAATTGCATCTTGACACATTCCCGTAGATTGATTGGCATCACTAACCACTGCTAACGCAGACTTTACTATAGAACGCCCTGCGTCAGTACCACCAAAACTTAGCTTAAATTTAATCATCTCAGGGCTATATGTAGATTTAACCTGAGCATTTTCTAGAAAGGAATTAATGTCGGCATTTGGGTACTTTCTGGCTACACCTTTAAGCATTCCTTTTGCTTCTAGCATTGTCCTAGCTTGAATAGAAATTTGAACTTTGTCACTAACAACACTTACACTTGAACGGCATCTGGCACATCGTAAATATTTGCGGTTATTTCACTCATTAAGCGGTGATCTAAGAGAACTTGAAGGATAGTACTTGTTGTTTCAGCACAAGGGACAATAGTGTTATTTGCTAAATCAAAGTTAAGCCCCCAACCTCTAGCTGTATTTATAGCCATTAATTTTGTTATAAAGTTGGGGCTCGTATAGACCTTTTTATCTTCAATAACTCCCATTCGGCGTAACTGCATTGAATTAGTACCAACATATTCAACGATAGGCTGTAAATCAGAGAATAAATTACTAAATGAAGGATTTTGTTGTAGTTGCGTAAATGCCTGTGAGTATGCCTCACGATATTTCATAGATGATTCGAAACCGCGCTTATTCGCAATAAATGCAACATTATTAATAACATAAAAATCAAAGTTCTTTTCAATCGAGAAACTATTATCTACTACACCTGATAGTTCGCCATTTGTAAACACCATATTAATATACTTATTAGGATATGAAGTTTTCCAAGTCGAGGTAGATCTTTTCACTGCATATACGGTCACACCATTTGCTATGTATTTAACTACGTAGCCATTAGAACCTTTTAAATCATTGCTATCATTTATTCGATGCTCTGGTTCTAAACGATCAACTAGTGCCTTCAAATTTGAAAAATTTGTTGTTGTAGAATCTAGAGTTAGACAACTGTTTTCATTTGTCTGAGCAATATAAGAATATGGAGAATGTTCTGTAATTCTCTCTATTTCCGTATTTACAAATGTTTTAAATTGCCGATTAAGGTCAGTTTCCGTTTGAACATAAAAGGTTCTAAATTTTTCCTGTGACCTACTATTTTTAAAAACCCATAAATGTGGTGTTGCATTGGCAAAGTCAAATGCTCTTAATAATTGAAATTCAGCATCCATTAGTTTGTATCCTTTGAAATGTAAAAGTCTTGAATTGATTGAAACTTATAATTACCAGGGGTTAGAGATCCTTTCTTCAATACTCGAACGTCCCTTTCTTCATCATTTATTACAATTTTTGCTTCATATAATTTCCAACCAAACATTAATAAAATTGGGTTCATTATTATTTGCCCTGACTTATAAGTAATTGCAAACATCCACAGTAAAAACACCACGAACCCTAACATTTTCTCAGGAGCGTCATAACTTATCCCCATAAATGAAACTACGTAAGGAAACACGTAATTAATAATGTCATTCGGAATTGTTTTTGAGCTTTTAACTTCGCCATCAAAAGGATAGGAAATTTTTTTCAAAGATATGTTTGAAATGATTACCGAAATGATGCTAATAACAATGAAAATAATTGAAAAATATGGATGTTGAAACGGATTAAATAAGCAATTGTCTATGTCAGAAAAATCGCAAAATGAATTACTCCACCATGATATAGGTATGTCTTGCACTGCTAGAATTAATGCTAGTGGCAAATACGATCCTAAAAAAATTATAAATCCAGACGTAAGTTTAAACTGCATATATTAAGACCATTTCGATATCCTTGAGAAAATGTATGAGGCACACACCGTGCCAAAGCGCCTAACTCCTCTTGAGGCGTTTGTTAGGTTTACTCTACTTTCACTGTCCTCATGAACATATCTGGCGTCATGACTTTGGTCTTTATGCCAAATGTTGTGTATACAATTGAAGCCTTTTCAACCATTTTTTCGTCTCCACAGACAAAATACCTAGAACTTGATGCCAGAAGAACATGTTCAGCATCTGTCGTTACATTATTTGTATTGTTTCTTCTATCGATGGTTTCCCAATATGCTGGAAAGAAAACTAAAATGTTATATGAGGTAGTAATTTTTTCACCAAAAGGAATCGTATCGGTACTTTTCCCTGTAATTGAAAGAAAAGAATTCACGATACTTTCAAAGTTCTCTGTTATTTCTTCCTTTGTAGATAACCAATACTTATAAAGTGGCATATTTTCTATGGCTGCAAATGCAGGATTACCTAAAGCCATGACTTCTTTCAGTGAAGCTCTAAATTTTTTTTGAATTCTATGATCATTTAGTATGTCAACTCTCAAAGCTTCTACAAAATCCATTAAAAGCTTCGGGGACATTTTCCTTCCATTTTTGTCTAGATAAGGAACAACAATATTATCAGGTGACAGTTCATCTACAGCTACTTCATACTCATCGAAAAGTAAAAAGCTAGCGACACTTTGACCTGCAATAGTAGAGTCTTCTTTTACTGCATCAAAAACTTGCTTAATTGGAACCCTTTCAATTAAAACATCTTCATTGTTCTGAGACAAACCTACACAGTAACCATCAGAAACCCTCTGTGTCTCAGCAAGATCCTTATTTACATATTCTTCGCTACGACAACGCGACAAGTCACGCATATGAGCGCATGAGAATGGGGTTTTATACTTTCTTTTTACAGACTGTATAGCGCTATTAAACTCTTGACCTCTGCGTGTTTGAAACAAGTCTTGAAAGACATTCCAGTCTAAATAAATTGATTTCATTTATGTTACCTAACCCCTGCTAAACTCAAAAACCTAATGCTTTATAGATTGATTTTTTCCATATTTGCATTCCGTCCATATTGCTGTCATTCATTATGAAACTCTACCAGTATGAACCTATTGTGTGAATCGAAAGAAAATTTCGGGAAAAAGCGACGGAACATTTCTGTATAGCTCTCCACCCCACCACATGGATTAGATTAATTTGGTCTGTTCTAGAGCATTCGTGAGAGTCGGTTCGGACGCTCTATAAAAGTTTGGGGCAGTTCCGAGTTGCGAAGTGCCAACTGTCCCATTGTCTTCCGTGGAGGACTACATCTCAGTTGTTCGTTTAGATGACAGTTATATCGATGGTATCTTCATGAAGTTCTTGATGATTTTCTAGTGATTGAGAAAGAAAACCACGCTCTATCTTTCCATCGCCTACGTAGAACAGCTTTGAGTTAGTCGGGAAGTATGCGTTTTGAACTTCTTTAACTCTAACTTTTTCGATAGGTTTAATTTCTTCGCCTTCTTCAGGGCTAGAGCCTTTAACATGCTCTGATATTGACACAAACGTCTGAGTATCACTTGGCAGATTCTTCCCAACAAATGACAGAATAGTCGCCAAGTTAGTATCATCAATATCCTCCTTGAGAATAGCGTCAAGCAAGAATGGTAGTCTATGGGCTGTTTTCGATTTCATTATCATAGCGTTTAAAGCAAAGTGATAAGCCATGACGGTTTTGTGAAGTTCAACACCTTGACGAGGGAAAGAGTGAATTTTATACAAATCCAGATACCGAGAGTCGGTTAAAGGCTTCAGCTCTAACTGTGATGTGTACTCTGTAAATATCTTCTCGAATGCCTTTTCCTTCCTAATTCGTGAGAAGATCGTCTCTTGTTCTGTGACCATAGAACCTAGAGAGTGTTTAACGCCTTCTAACTCGCTCTCCGAGTGCTCAATATCTGCTTGCATTTGCTTGTATAGCGTAATATTTGCTTTATTTGTCACCCATTGTTCAAAAGTAACTCCGTCTACGTTTTTGTCCAAAAGTACGCCATAATCATTAAAAATTTCATTATCGATAGTCGTCATTTTCTTCTTAGACGAGTTTATCTTGGATTTTTTATCGATTAGCTTATCTGTAATGTGAGACTCAAGTTCGACAGTATCATTATATTTTTGATAATGGCTGTACAATCCTTCAAGAGAGTATGACAGAACCTGCGTGCAGGCTGGACAGCGATCAATATCGTTGTAATTCTGTTTCTTGATATTTCTCTTGGTTCTTTTTAGGATTTTATGATGATTCTGCAATAGAGAAAGTTCATTACAAAGCTTTATGTACTGGTTTCTTTCCTCCTCTAATGAATTTGACTTTACAACGTAATTTTCAATATAGGATTCTGCTTGCTCGCCAAACGCTTCGTCGACCAAGTTAGAAAATTGGAACTCTGCTTTCTTACTGTATCGTTTGAGATTGTTTATATCAGCAGATAATCGATCTCTTTCCTTTGTTAACCTTCTATGCTCTACGCGATCAAAGCTATTACTTATACCCAGGTAATAGTCTAAATAGTCGTCTTTAAATCCCTTGTAATATTGAAGATTAGAGAATGACTCGCGCAAATATACCCAGCCGACAGACTGAGAAATATAATATGGCAAAAACATGCTTTCGAGTGGAGCTGATTTTAGTTCGCCTTTTTGCTCAAGAATAAGTGAAAATCCAACTAAATCTCTTATGTAGTCCTTTAGTCTAACGTGCTCAACACTGTTATCAGCATCTATTCCATGGAAAGGAACTATTTTCCCATTTGGCTCTTTGACATAGATGGATTTTGAGTCTCTTACTATGGTATAAGATTCCTCAATACCACCTATTTTCTTAGTAAGGTCTACTCTGAAAGTCGGCTGATATGAGAGAATTTCATCTAAATTTTCTCTAACGTCATTCACACCAAACGCATACAATAGGCTCTGGATCAAAGAGCTTTTACCTGATGTGTTGCGTCCACTAATTATGTTTACACCAGGTGAAAACTCTTTACTGAAACAAGAGTTATGTGATTCTGAGCTGACAAATAATCTGTTGAACGTAATTGTTGTGTTCATTACAAGGCCTCACCGTGGTGCTCTACAAATGCGCATAAAGTACAGAAGAAAATATCAATATCTCTTAGATTGATGCTATTTTTACTTTTAATATCAGAAACGTATGCCTCAAACATTTCTTCATGGCTGTAGTAGTCCATAGAGTAGTCATTGTCCTTAACAAAGCTTTTGATTATCTGATGTTCGTTATTCATCATGTCCTTTAAAAGTTCAAATGTGTTCCTAATATAGTTTTCATGACTATTTTGGATACCTATAGGAACTCGAAACTTACGGGCTAATTCTGTTGAGTGATCTCTCCATAGCTGGAATGTCTTTTGGTCTGTTTCAATGATATCAATCGCTTTCTTGATTTCATCGCCCTCAACCCTCTTAGAACTGTCAAGTAAGGTAATAACTTTGTCTTGGTTGTAAATGACTTCAACTTCCCTAAACAGGCTAAGAAGCAACTCAACGGCAGCGAAAGAATCTGATACATATGGAAACTTCCTACTCATTAGCCCGACTAGGCAATCTTTTTGTGCACTCTTTGTCCGTGGAAAATCCACCCATTGGATATGTAGATTATCGAGTTCAGGTTTGTGGTAAGTAAGTTTTTCCTTGCTACAGAAACTGTCTACTTTCTTGGTGATTTTGTCTTTGATATCTTCAGGAAAGGAATCGTATTTACACTTACAGTTCTGCTCGTTAAGGAGGCTTGATAATTCCTTTTTTCCATCATCCTTTTCTTGCTTATTCGGCGTGTATTTAAGCTCGATGTCGGAGTTGGATACAAACGTTAGCTCATGAGTATAACTTTGACATTTTGGCGCTGGGTCGTTTCTGAGGTCGTTTCCAACTTCAAGCATCTTAGCTATCACTTCAGAGAAACGCTCATTTATCGTCCAGACCTTGCCTGAAAGCTTTTTGGCCTGATAAGAATGCACTTCTTCGATATTGCTGCGGCAGTCTGTTCTGTAGCAGAATAGGAAGTCGTCATGATGCTCAATACTCAGAAAGAACTCTCTTCCTTTGAATCGATTATATTCGTTCAGGAGTATGTACAGCGCACAATTGCGCTGAAACTCGAACCCCAATAAAGCATCAATACCCGAGTTAGCTGATTTTTTTCTTTTACTCAAAGCTTCACCTTAATCAAAACCCTCATAGCAACTTCATCAGACAATGCTGTTCACCTTTAAACTTTGTGACATATTGCCACTAAAGTTGCTCAGTATGGAGGAACAGATTTTGCTTCTATATTCCTGTATAGAAAAACATTTTTGCATACTTTAGGTAAAACGCATATCCCACCGCGCTCATATTCAGTTGTTTTAAGTCAAAGATTAGCTACTTAAAGTGAGGGGCAGGTCTTGCCATTCGCCTATACATTAGCTTTATTATGGCAAGCATCGATAATGAGATGTTAAGCGTAACTTTACTCCAACTTTTAGGGCAAAGGCGGTTCTAGTGGTGATCGATACGACAGAATCGCTTGGTGATCACATGCTAGTGGTGATCGTTCTGGCCCGTCTCTGGATACAAACGTTTTAGAATTTTGGCTCTAAGCCACTTCTGTCTCACTGTAAGTTCTCAGTTCGAAATTGAGAAAGTTCGAAATTGAGAAAAACGTCAGAATAAAACGCCCAATTGAGAAAAACGTCAGAATAAAACGCCCAATTGGGAAAAACGTCAGAATAAGGAAGCCAGCGGGGAAAGCATAATTAAACGAAATGGGGCAGATAGTGGGGTGCTTAAAGTAATCTATACTTGCTCTAAGAACATATCAGTCTGAAATTCAGCTTTCTTATTATGAAGCCCACGAGCTTCTAACCAAGAGTAAAATCGACTTCTGGAAATCGATACGCCACGCTCTTTAAGCTTTCTTAGAATTCCAGCTTTGGAGGTATTGTTATCAATAAGGTTCAATATATAGGCGGTGTGTTCATCAAGTTTTGATTTAACTTTCTGTCCCTTCTGACGACCAGATGGTAAGCCTTTAGCCTTACGTTTAGCGTGGCCTGCTTTAGCCCTCTCAGAGCGCTTCTGAGCCTCTACAGCACTAGCAAAAGATTCCCCTATAACGGTAAAAATGATTTCTGCATTGTCGGCGTTCTTTGCGTTTATGAGGGTGTCGTTGTATGCCAAATGTAGTTCACCGTATGAGGCTATCTGGCCGATAGCGCCGACTAGTTCCATAACTTTACTGCGCCCAAGTCGAGTGATGTCTGATACGATGATGCTTTGTTGTGAAGCTATAAGTGAAGATAGTTTTCTATCACTCAGTTCTGTCTTGGAAGCAGATACATGCTCTTCAATCCAGTCAGATATGAATATGCCACGTTTATTAGCGTATGCCTTGATAGCTTCTCTTTGAGATTCGCCATCTGCTTTTCGTGAATCTGATACTCGAATGTAGCCAATCATGTCTGCTCCCAAAGTAGATAGTTAGTAGCTCATAGAAGGTTATTTGCTGTTTAGGTAGTCCAACACGACCTCATGGTGATCTTTGGTCTTGAACTTGTTAAATACATGCTCAAGGTTGCCTGACTCATCAATCAGGAAACTTGTTCTTACAACGCCCATGTTTTCGCGCCCCATGAACTTTTTGAGTTGCCAAACACCGTACTTCTCACATACTTTGTGTTCTTCATCGGCTAACAGAGTGAAGTTTAGCTCTTGCTTGTTGATAAAGTTCGTCAGTTTTTTCGGGGTGTCTGGGCTTAAACCAAGCACAACAACGTTGTGGGCGTCTAATTCAGCTTTAGTGTCACGCAGTCCTTGAGCCTGAACTGTGCATCCAGGAGTTGAAGCTCGTGGGTAGAAGTAGAGCAGTACCTTCTTTCCTTGAAGCTCAGAGAGCGTCACTGGGTTATTGTCTTGGTCATTCAGAGTAAAATCTGGTGCAGTTTGTCCAGCTTCGATTATCATCGGTTTAATCCTTACTTTCTAAATTAATGTTATGTGTCGTTGAGTTCTTCACTCTGTCCTTTTTAGTGCATTTTTGTTTCGTTAGAGTGTTCATTTTTATCAATAACTATCTGTCCTGTCTAGTGATTACACTATACAGGATGCTTTTATCTAAAATCTCCTTTGATAAGATTATCTGGCCTTGCTTTGACTACCTTGTCCATCGCTTTTTCACGCTCACTTTCATGTAACATACCCATAAGCTCTTCAACCATCTTTAAGTGACTAGCAGCTTGTATAGCTAATGCTTGCTCATGGCATCTAGCGAGATCTAGATACTCTTTTTTCTTTTTATTTGCTTGAGTTTTATCGTTTTTCAGTTGTTTCACTTCCGCTTGTAATACATCAATAGGTGATTGGTTTGAGTCATCCTGAGCCACGCGAGCTTCGAGTGATTTACTCTTCACCATAGCTTGAACATCCTCATGCCTGCGCAGTGATCCAACAGAAAGCCCTGCTTCTTTCTCTACGGTACTATTGTTGATTTTTAGCTTGCCTTCTCGGTTTTTTTTTCTGAGCTCGCGGTTTTCAGGTTTACTCTCTAACAGTCGTTCTAGGGCTCTTATTAGCTTGTTTTTAGTAGCTTGTGTCATTACGCAGTTACTCCGAAAGGTATTAGAAGTTCCTTTACTTCATGTGGCATTTCAACAGGTTCATAAGCTATATCTAAGTCATTCATAATTCGCTCGGCAGCGGTGATTTTGATATATGCTTCACTTGCTGTTTGAGGCGTTAACTCATCATGCTCAATATCCCATAACATATTGATTTCAGCTTCTTTGCGTTTAGCCTCCGCAAAAACAGCATCTACAATGTAGTCGTTTTTACAGTCCACACATTCTAAAAGGTTGACCTGTGTGCGCAGGCTGCAACTTGTTGAAGTGCAGTAAACGCCAGGGGCTACTGCATGGATGTGACGTTTTTGATCTCGGATTTGTTTTTTCCAGTAATTGAGCGATAGCATGTCGTCATCGACTTTATCTTTGAACAGGTTGCGTTCAGCCTTCATCATGTTTTTGGTGAATTCTTTACCTTTACCTCCAGCAACGCGTTCTTTATTCGCCAGCTTCTTATAGATTTTTAGGTAGATCTGAGCTTTTTTATCAACCCTTTCATCATCAATAGCGCAAGCCAAGCTTTGTTTTTGCTTTCTGATTTTCTGGAATTTACTGGCATTCTTAGCATAATGCCTTGTCATCGCCATTGATACGTGGCTGAACTGTTGCTTGAGTTGTGGAAACGCGCAAAGCTCGAAGCCGATAAGGTAGTAAGCAAACGAACGGCGAAGCTGGTGTCCTGAGAACTCATAGTCGTCACCCACATTAAACGAAAGGTTAGGGTCGGAAATCTTCAAGTCAATTACATCGTCATTGGTTAACACAAGTTTTTCTGCCAATGTGCCTTCAAACCAACTCGCAATATGCTTTCCAAGTTGGTCTTTAGTAATAGCTGCATAGTCCTCCGTTACCTTATGGAAAAACGTTTTGCTATCAGAATAACGCTTTCTAAGTGGTGAATGTAGCGCTTGTAGAATCTCGTAAGCCTTTTTTCCGACCTCTGTAGTCACAAACTCATCTTGCTTTGATTGGGAGCCTTTGACCGTTTTTGACAGGTCTGCATGAATAATATGAATGATTTGGTTGGATATAGTTTCTTCTGAACACCCATTTGTCGTATGTAGGTGAAAGATTTCATCAATACGCATTCCCGTTCTAGACATTAACGCCCATAGGCAAACGCCGTTGAGTTGTTTAAATAATGATCGTGCCTCTTTAAGCCCTATAACTACTCTGTTACCAACCTTCAATGTTCTATCTGGATGGAAGTTGTCGGCGTATTCAAGGCGTATTACGGGCTTGTGCCTGTATAGCAACTCAAGGGCCATTGTTTGTGTCGGATTACTTAGTGCGAGAAAATCAGCTTGAAAGTCAGTTGTTCTTTTTTTATTACCTTTATCTGTCTTAGTTAAATACCACTTAAGCCCGCCATTTTTTAATATTGCCTCATCGCTGATAAGGTACTTTGCATACTCTTGATAGGCTTTGTCATAATAGGTAGTAATGTAATCGGCTAGCTTGCTTAGTTGATCGCGAATTGGGTATATCTCGTTAACTAATGCTTCTGATTTTTGAAGTCCTAAACAATATAATCTCTGTGGTATAACTGTATATTGCTCAGTTTCTTTAAGAGCTAAACCAAAATCGGATGCCGCTAATTTCTTTTCAAAGTTAATCTCAAACGATAGGCCTTTTGCCTCAGATCGCAGCTTGTTGAGAGCTATATAGGTTGTATCTCGCTCGAAGTCGATATCAGTGAAGTCGCTCAACACCCAAGACTCTAATAGGTCAAAACTTAAAAACTCAAAGCTGTTGTAACCTTCACTTAAAAGGGCGGGAACGAATTTCTTTAAGATAACGACAGTCTTGTAGATGGAAAGAAAGGAGTAATCTTTGGACGATAACCACATCATCTTTAAAGCAAGCGTTATCAGTTGAATCCTGAGGTTACGCTCCATCACTTTTCCATTAAGCGTGAAGTCTATAGTGGATGTTTGGGTAGCATTTGGCTCAAAGAAGCCTTGAAGTTTTCGCCATGCGGCATTGTCCCCAATTTTACCCAGCGATTCGCCAGTGACGCTAAATCCAATATCTAGTACTTCAAGCTCATCCAACTTCCCCCTCTTTATTGCAGGCCTTAATACGTCATTCAGGTAATTTGTGTAGATTCCAACATTGTTTTGCGCCTTTACAATGGCACTTTGTCTGTCTACGTTAGGTAGCTTTATCATGGCTAGCTCCTCATTATCGGTGTAAACCTAAAATAGCATGGTCAGTTGATACTCTAGGGTGACGCCCGTTTTTCAAAAATAATGCCATGGCACCTTCGTATACCTTCTTACTTGCTCCGTCCAGAGTGAACTCAAAAGCTTTGATTTTTTCGTGGACTTCCTCTTTCGCATTGGGGTACTGGTTTAAGGATTCTTTCAACACGTCAATGAAAGAAATAAGTTTATAGATAGATTGAACCTCATCGACGGCTTTGGCCGATTGGCATTTATGGCACATATCATATTCAGTGCATGGCAATGGTAATTTCATTGCATTATTGGTTTTTCGCTGCGTACTTTTGCGTCCTTCAATACTTTGCTCACCATTACAATAAATGCCATTTGGGTTGGTTTTTGATTTTTCTTCTTGTTTCTTTTCCCATTCTTCATGCGCAAGCATGGTAATACCAAGCTTGGCTGCAATCGCAGATTTAGCTTGCTCTAAGGTCGAGTTGTCATTTAAATGTTCTATGACTTGTATAGCTTGTGAGATGATTATTTTGTTGAGAGTCGGATCACCATTAACATAATGTTTGTCAATGGTCGAAAGCAGGTTTTGAAGGACACTCTGAACCCCACTTTTACCGCTGTTGGAATATACTTGGTTACTGGTCATTTCTCGCCAGCGGCTCGATTGGAGTGAAATGAAGTATTCACCTGATTCAACTGACCACGTATTCATTAGGTTGGACGAAATAGGGGTAACTCCATCCCAGTCCCTAGGAGCTTGTTTGCTATTGCCTCGTTTGAGCAACAATCGCTCATGATTTTTAGATTTTTGCTTATCTGCCAACTCTGTGGCGAACTGTTCAATATCTTGGATAACACGCTTATTCGCAGCAGAAATAGAGAAGCTATGACTGTCACCATTTCGGTAATTGAACGAAACACGGATTTTGCCATCGGAATTTTTCTCTGAATAAATAAGTGGTAGTAAAATGCCCTTGAGTGACAAGTCTGTGTAGCACGATAAAATGCAATAGGCGGCATTAGTTGCGCCATGTGTTGAGCTTGCTTTTGAGCAAGGGCGAGCTACTTTACTTATGCTGACTCTACCAAGTTCATTAGTTTCTTTGGTTAACTCGATAACATGTTGGTTTCGATAGCTATAAAATAGCTCTTTAAACCAAGGAAGGCAGGATTTCCGAGTGGGTGAGAGTAGGTTTAACTCCACTACTAAATGTTTGTTTATTTCGTTTACATGAAAGGAGCCGTTTTTCTCTCCTTGGTTATTAAGAGTGAATAGTAACTCTGAACCTTCTGCGTCACCGCCGTATAGTGCTGAAAGTGCCTCAAGGGTTTTAATGAATTTTACTCCATCACGCTTATCAACATCGAAGCTCTCATTGGTAAAAACAGCGTCTACCTCTTTGTTTGCTCGTGCTTTAAAGCTCGACACTTTGACTACCTGTAAGCTTTTATCCCGCTCACTAGTATGAATCGTAACTGGATGGGCAATGCTTTGTACGTCGCTATCGTTCAATGAGGTAAAAAAACATATCAAGTGATAGGCCGCTCCCATCGTTAGATTAAACGCAGCGGAAGGTTTTACAGACGCCCCATTTTTGCTTTGACCATGTGTTTGAGTTTTTAAAGCGGTTTGAATTGAAATTACTTCTTGGTGTCCCTCGAAATCAATAACGACAGGAAGTTCGTCAGGCAGGGCTAGATTTTTTTCTTTAGCTGCAATGAGCTGCGGAGCTAAGGTGAAAAATAACTCACTCAACCGTGTTACAAGTGTTTTTTCTTCAAAACTTGAGTAGCCTTTGTATGGCGTTCTTTCGCCAGTAAACCCTCGGTGCTGGGTTGCCCATAATTCTGAGGGGAGTCCGCACCATACAAGTGCTGTGCGAAGAGATGAAGTGATAATCGATGCTGAGACTTCTTTGATGCCTAACCTATCACCGTGATTCATTTCCCAGAGCTTTTTTGATGGGTGGTACATTTTAATGCGATTTCTTAATTCACCATCATTTCCCGCGTATTTCAAATAGCCAACTTCGCTAAAAGGGTCAACGCTTAAAGCGTCGCAAAAGGCAATGTAAGCTCGTAATGTCTCGTAATTTCCAGTGACGGTTCTTGCAGACTTTCCATTATCAAAATACTTATGGGCTTGTTTGCAAAAGCTTCTCAAATAAGAAGTACGGCTTTTGATTTTGTCATTATAACTATTTGCACCAACGTGTAATAAGTGTGATACATCAAAGTCGGTTACTGTCCTGCTTTTGGAACCCTTATAGGGAATAGTGAGGTGTAACGCAGTGACATTTTTGTTATTTCTAATATGCTTTACTGTCTTTGAGTTTTTAGAAAGTGGGCTTTTTGCCATGCTACCACCCTCCGTTTATCTTGCGGTTTTTATTCCTTGCGACTCTTAATTGGACATCGAATTTATTCATGAACTTAATGTATTTTTCTGTAGTTGATGTGCTTTCATGTCCCATTAGATCTGCTAATTCACCCATCAAAGAATCATAAACAACCTGTCGTTTCTGAGACTCATTCCAAAGCCAATGTGTGGCGTAAGTCGAACGCAAGTCATGAATTCGATAGTACCAGCTCGTCTCTATTGCTCGAATGTGCTGTCTCAGCACCCCAAAATGCACTTCTAGAGTATTTTCTGTATATGGTCGCCCTTTGTTGGAGACAAAAAGATACTCAGTAGTATCTTGTTCTTTTTTAGAATCAATCAGCTCTTTTCGTCGAATTAGGTTCTTTTGCCGCTGGCTACTTTCTTTGTATTGCTCTAATTCTTCATATAGTGCGATAGGGATTTCAATGGTGCGTGGCTTACTACCTTTGGTGTGTGTGATGTGTACTGGCACCACCTCTAGTCCACTGCAATCCTTGTCACCAATATTACGAGCAGGGAAATGGGTAGCTTCATCAACTCTTGCTCCTGTCTCCACGCATAATTTAAGCATCAAGGAAATGGTCTTTGGTAATATATCTAGATGTTGATAGAACAGCTCCTTATGATCGAACGGCATAGGTTTCAACTTTTTATACGTAGGTGTTTGATCGCTTTTGGGAAACATCTTCATGATGTTTGATACTTCATAGAGTCGCTTTGCGCCAGACTGGGTATGACCAAGCACGTCGTGTTGATTGATACCTTCGTAACCTTCCACTTTGCTAAAGTGTGTCAATATATGGTCATTGTCATTCTTGATGTAACCGTATTTTTGCATCCATTTATAAAAACCAATGACAGCACCCATATAGCTTTTTGCAGAGTTAAGCGAATACGCTTCGTTACCAGTTGCATTTTTTTTAGAGCGACAGTTAGCTAAAAGGTGTTCAGCAAAGCGCCAAGGTGCACCTTCTTCTTCATACTTCGATAATGTTTTATAAGTTAAATATTCAGGTGGTATTTGATTATCGTTTTCGTCAAGTTGGGGCTGATGGGTGGAATCTAAGTAACGAGTAAAAGCCAGTAAGCCCTTTGCAATTGAGTCAGTATCCTTGATTGCCTCTTCACCACGTAGTTTAGATACAAGGTAAAGAGATTGTGGGTAAACAACCTTCCCATCGGGCGCAATGATAATATCTGTTTTCTTTAGGCGTGATTCTAGATTAGAAGGGGAAAGGTAAGGGGAATAAGTCACCATTCCAGTTTCAATACTGACGCTCTCTGATACTTTTAGTTTTGCTAACGTATCTACCTCAATGGATAGTAAACGGAAGTCGTCATAAATATCAGAATGTTTTTCCTCATGTGTTTCTATCACAAAACAACCCTCAATATGTTACCTACATATCAAAGATAGATTTGTCATAAAAAATAGTCAAGGTTTTCTGTCAT
Source organism: Vibrio frigidus (assembly GCF_042465995.1). Lineage (NCBI taxonomy): Bacteria > Pseudomonadati > Pseudomonadota > Gammaproteobacteria > Vibrionales > Vibrionaceae > Vibrio > Vibrio frigidus. The sequence continues at coordinate 299,747 of NZ_JBCDMC010000007.1, forward strand.
TAAAGTTATTCAGGGGTGAACTTCTTCTCACCCCAGACACCAAACTGATCTGCCGCTGCATGATCTTCATCTGAAAGAAGCGTGAAGTTGAGCTCATCTCTTTCAATAAATTTACCTAAGCGTATTACTGGATCGATACTTACACCTAGTACAACCACATTATGATCATCTAACTGCTTCTTTATGTTTCTAAGTCCTTGAGCTTGAACAGTACATCCAGGGGTCATCGCTTTTGGATAAAAATAGAACAGTACTTTCTTTCCTTTAAAATCAGATATAGAGGTCTCTTTCCCATCTTGGTTGAGCAAAGTGACATTAGGCGCACGCGTCCCTGCCGTTAATGTATCCATTACAGGCTTCCTTTTATTGGCTGTTTTTTATAAAATTTAGAGAACCTTGCACCGTTAATGTTGCACAAAGTTGATTGAATTCTTCTTGTAATTGCATCAAATTATATTCTGCCTCAACCGTGGCACTCATCGCGATTTGGAATAAATTGTTATCACTGCTTAATTTATGTTTATCAATAGTTTGAGCACTCAGCGATGCTAAGCCAATATTTCGATCGGCGAAAAACTGAGTAAATTGCTCGGTTAATCCTTTCTTATCATCAGATTCAATAAAAACCTCAATAGTGTAGCAGTGAGAAAGGTCTTGATGAGGGGAGGTTCGTTTCATCATGGTGATGAGCCCGTGTTCTTGACCAAGAACAGGGAGAGTGGTCTCCACGCGAGTAATATGGTTGGCGTTTCCCGAAACCAACATTAACAAAGTGAACTCACTGCCAAACAGTGCGATTCTGCTATCTACGATGTTACATCCTGAACGGGTAACAAGATGAACAACTTGGTTGCATATACCAGGGCGGTCTGTTCCTACAGCTGTAATTACTAGGTGTTGAGACATAATATTTAATTTTTTAATGTGTTATTTATAAATACTAGCACAGTTGGTATTTGGATAAATAACAAACGAGTTTTCGTTGGGTTGTTAGATTAATGGATAAATGTGCAATTATTCCACCGTTTAGTGTAAAACATCACACTTTAATCCCTTGTGTTACCTGAGTTTCATGCATTATTATGCAAGTAGTGAAATTAAAGGGAGATAGACATGTTTTCAGGAAGTATTGTTGCGTTAGTTACCCCATTTAAAAGTGATGGTGAAGTTGACTACGACGGCCTAAAAAAATTGGTTGATTTCCATGTGGAGTCAGGCACCGATGGTATTGTCGCTGTTGGAACCTCTGGTGAATCAGCTACGTTAACTATTGAAGAGCATGTTAAGGTAGTGAATAAAATAGTTGAGTGTGCTGATGGCCGTATCCCTGTAATAGCTGGTACAGGTGCGAATGCGACTCACGAAGCCGTAACGTTTAGTCGCTTGCTAAATAATTCTGGTATTGTTGGTGTCCTCAGTGTGACGCCTTATTACAACAAGCCAACGCAAGAAGGTTTATATCAACACTTCAAAGCGGTGAACGATGTAAGTGAAGTGCCCGTCATTCTTTATAATGTGCCGGGACGTACTGCGGTAGACTTGTTGCCAGAAACGGTCGCTCGCTTATCGAAGCTTGAAAACATTGTTGCACTTAAAGATGCAACTGGTGATTTAGAAAGAGTTGCTATTCACCGTGAACTTTGTGGCGAAGATTTCGTCTTACTAAGTGGTGATGATGCTACCGGAGTAGAATTTGTCCGATTAGGTGGTCAAGGTGTTATTTCGGTCAGCAATAATGTCGCGGCGAAACCGATGGCAAAATTGTTCAATCTCATGAAAGAAGGTAAGTACGAAGAAGCCGCTGAGATTGATAAACGCTTAACATCACTACATAAAAATTTATTTGTTGAAGCGAATCCAATCCCAGTTAAGTGGGCTGTTCATCAGATGGGCCTTATTGATGATGGCAGTATGCGTTTACCGCTGACAGTGCTTTCTGAGGAAGCACAGCCTGTTGTGAAGCAAGCGTTAATCGAAGCTGGAATATTATAAGTTAGAAAATAAATTCGAGATGGATTCATTTTTGTCTCGAATTTTATTAGGAGTGCTAATGAAGTTTTCTCATCAGCTAGTGATTGGTTCACTGGCTGTTCTTGTTTTAAGTGCGTGTTCAGGTAGTCCAGAACAAAGACGCCAAGCTAAAGATGATTTCGGATATCTTGAAACCGTTCCTTTTGAAGGTTGGACAATTCAAGAAGGAGCGAAAGGCGAGTTTTATCCCAATTATGAGATTCCTACGGGAGATTTTGATGGAAGTATAGGCCGTAGTGTCGATATTCGCCCCCCTCAACAGATATTGGAACTCATACCGGGTGCTCGCTCTGAGCTCAAGGATGGGGTTGTAACGATGTGGCTTATCCGAGAGGATGAAATGAACAGCGTATGGACAACGGTCCAAGAGATGGTTCTCGACAGGGATATTAAACTTAGAGTTAATAACGATAAACTCATCGAAACAGATTGGATTTCATGGCGTTCAGAAGATGAAGAGAAACTTATTGAGGCTCGCTATTTGTTTGAACAATTTAACGCGAATAGTCGTTATGGGTTTCGTGTTAGTCTCATTGATTGGCGAGAGAATGGTTCTGCTGAAGAAGTAAGTCGTACCAATAAAGAAAGGTACAATACATTTATGACGAATGTTATTACTTCGACCTACGATCAAAAATTGAGAGCAGAAGCAAACCGAAAAGCACTTCAACTTGTTAAGCAAATTCCGATAAGCATGGGCAAGGATAGAAGTGGCTTGCCTGTTATTATTGCACGTGCGCCATACAATGTTTTTTGGCAGCGTGTAGTCAGCGTATTACCTGAAGTTGGTTTCCAGCTTGAAGAACGTAATCAGTCCGAAGGTTTGATCAAGGCCAAGTACTCTGAACCAGATGATGAGTTCTGGACCTCTATCGGTACTAAGCCTCTTAGTCTAGAAAGCAAAACGTACACCTTTCTGTTGGGGGATATGGGGAACCGAACCTCGATTAATGTTACCGATAGTGCGGGTAAACCCGTTACTGCCGAAGTACTAGAATCGATTGTTCCTACCCTTGCTGCTGTGATTGAAAAACAAGAGTAGCGTTAAAACTAAATAACAAAAAGGGACACTATTTTGTGTCCTTTTTTGTTTGCTTTTGACGTTCTTTGTCTAGTTCGTTTAGTTTGTCTAAATCACTTTTTTTCTTGTCTGGTTGGCCAAACTTCATATTGGCGGTGTACTTAAGTGCCGCAATGTTACCCACTACGACACTGAGTATAATAATGCTGATCACCCAAGGGTTTAAAAGAAAGTCAATCATGTTATTAATCCTTGCAAATGTTGGTGATGTATTGTGAGTAGATAGCATCAAAATTGGCTGCAATGGTTTGTAAATCCAACACTCCTTCTATTGCTAGTGTTTCTAATATTAATGAGGCTGATAATTCAGCTAAACATGCTTCGCTACTTTCCCGATGGCTTATATGCCAAGGTTCTGCTGCAACGCCTCTGAGATCTCTTTTGTACGGAAAGAAAAAGCCAAAGAGTGAAAGGTGTTCACACAGCCAGTTATAAAAAGGTGCCTGATGGCCCGCTAAATATTCCCATGGTTCCAATTGCAACCTACTTCCATGAGGCAATAGGTTTTTTGCATAAACATCGAAATCTGTGCCCCAATGATGCCGACTCGCGCCCGGCAAGGCTGACCATCGCAAGATAGCAAAGAGACGCTGTTGTTCCGTGAGTGTGCTAAAAACAATGGGTTGGCTTTGATCGTCTAAAATGACGGCTTGACCCGAACACTTTCTGTTCCAGATTGACTTTTGTCGTTGGAAATCTCGAAACCCACTTGCTACCTCTAGTTGGAACCCAGCCTTACTGGCAGCAATAACAAGGCGCTCTATATCTTGTTCTATCAAATAGTTGACCTTGATAGATTGATATTCAGTCTGAATAACCTTTAAGTGAGATTCTGTTAACCCTGTTAATTGCTGCTTATTCATTTGATTACTTCGTCGCAGAGGTCTATTCCCATCCGCAGTCTACTCATATCTAGTGTCATAGAGCTAACAGCTTTTGAAGCGTTTTCTCATACATGTCGGTCAGTTTTTCTAGATCAGCGATGTTGACGCATTCGTTTACTTTGTGAATGGTAGCATTTACTGGTCCAAGCTCGATTACCTGACAATTCATACGAGCGATAAAACGACCATCTGACGTCCCTCCTGTAGTGAGGAGTTGTGGTTTGGTGTGATTGATCTCTTCAACGGCTTCAACAACGGCTTCTAACAATGCGCCATGGTCGGTTAAAAATGGGTCACCATTAAGAGTCCAATTTACATCATAATCTAACCCATATGAATCGAGTGTAGAGTGAATTCGACGTTTTATCTCATCGTTATTTAGCTCTGTACTAAAGCGCATATTAAACTGTACGTTAAACTCTCCAGGGATCACATTTGATGCCCCCGTTCCTGCGTACAGGTTTGGGATTTGCAAGCTAGTGGGTGGGAAGTAAGCATTACCATCATCCCATTTTGTTGTTACTAACTCGGACAGTGCTGGTAGTGCTTGGTGTATAGGGTTATTTGCCAAATGAGGGTAGGCAACATGACCTTGAATACCCTTAATCTTAATGTCTCCGGTGATTGAACCTCGGCGACCATTTTTGACAATATCACCCGTGAAATGAGTGCTTGAAGGTTCGCCTACAATACACATATCAATATTTTCATTGCGAGCCATCAGTGTTTCAATCACCTTGACCGTACCGTTAATGAATGGCCCTTCTTCATCCGATGTGATAAGAAAACCTATCGATCCCTTATGATCAGGGTGTTGAGCAATAAAGCGCTCCACAGCGACAATCATACAAGCCAAAGAGCCTTTCATATCAGCAGCACCACGACCATGCAAATGGTCATCGATAATAGTCGGTTCAAAAGGTGGAGTATGCCACTGCTCTAAAGGACCAGACGGCACAACGTCTGTATGCCCAGCAAAGGCAAATAAAGGTGCTTCAGTACCGCGACGAGCCCAAAAGTTGGTGGTATCGTTAAATACCATTACCTCAATGTTGAACCCCAATGCTTTCAGTCTGTCTATCATGACTACTTGGCATCCGGCATCTTCAGGTGTGACGGATTGTCGACTGATCAAATCTTTAGCTAAAGCCAATACTGGGCTGTCATTCATGTTAGAAAAATCCTTTTACTTGAAAATATCTGAATATTGAGGGGCTTTAAAGCTAATATGAAGCTGACCGTCTACGTTAAGTATAGGTCGCTTAATCATGGCTGGATGTTCTACCAGCAATGGAACGACAGATTGTTGATCTACGCTCTCTTTTTGCTCTTGAGTCAATTGACGATAAGTTGTCCCTCTTTTATTCAGTACCTGCTCCCAGCCTAGTTGCTGGCAAAAATCTTCGACAAGGTTGCTATCAACCCCGTTTTTACGGTAATCGTGAAAATCAAAACTAATATCTGCCTCTTGTAACCATTTTTTGGCTTTCTTTATGGTGTCGCAGTTTGAAATACCGTACATGGTAATAGTCATCTTTATTCCTTTATTGTCGCTTTAACGTGAATCCTATCAGGAACCTGCCTATCAGACAAAATATCAACGAAATCTAATCTATGACACATTTTTTCCAGCAGGCAGTTAACTTCTGGAAATACGAGTAGGTCTACCATCAATATATCGCTGGATTATGTTTTAATAAGGGAGCGGTTGAGTATGTATGCGCCCCACATATCAACATTAAACCGTTTTTTGTATGGTTCAGTATTCCCAAGATATCGGGATTGTATTAATCTTACGATTGAAAAAATAAACTATAATTAACAATAAATTAACGTCTATTCTCTAAAGAGTTGTCTATGAATAATATTCTCAATTTTAAAGGCCGCATCATTACCGCGGCAATCACTTTCCTGATTTTATCGATGGGTATTTTATCCTATGTCTCATTTAACCGGTTGGCCACTGTCGCGACAGAAGGAGCCGATAGTTATTCAATGTTGCGCATTCAACACGGTGCAGAGCAAACATCAGATTTTATTAGAGGTATAAAGCAAGATATTGAGGTTGCAGCTGATCTATTTATTGGTTTGAAAGGTGATGATGAGGTGATGTCACTGCTAACTAATATCGATAAATTGTCACATGCTACAGCTATTGTTGTGGGCTACGAAGACGGTAGTGCCTTGAATAGTAACAAAGGTCGGTACGACGCAGGTAAATACGATCCGAGAGTACGAGGCTGGTATACTGCTGCAAAAAATAGCCGAAAAACGATTATAACGGATATCTATACAGGTAAATCAACGGGTACGCTAATGGTCAGTATCGCCACGCCTTTTTACTCGAATAGTAAACTTGATGGCGTACTTCTTGCGGATGTAGAACTGACAGCACTGACCAGGATTGTTGAAAAATCCGTGTTCAATGGTGCCATTGCGGCGTTATATGACAATACTGGATTGACTATCGCATCGACGGGCGAAGTTGATGTTCCTGGCCAATCCCGCCTTTCAGATTTTGCTGAATTGGTTGGGGTTGAAAACGCGATGTTGACCGAAGATAAAGGCGTGTTTGAGTTCTCACTGCTTGGTACGGATAAAGTCGCATTTTTCCAGACTATTCAGCTAACGGATGATACTAAGTGGCACATATTAGTAGGATTGGATAAATCGGTTGTCTACAAGGTTCTGGATGAATCATTAGCTTCTTCCGTTATCACTACAATAATACTGGTTATTGTTTCTGCCATACTGCTTTCCCTAGTGCTTGCTCAAGCTTACAAGCCAGTATTGGCGCTAAAGAAGACCGTGCAAGACCTTTCAAGCGGAAATGGTGACCTTACCAAACGTCTACCAATCACGAGATCGGATGACCTTGGTCAAATATCAGAAAATATCAATATCTTTGTGGAAAACTTACAGAGCATGATGCTGGATATTTCGCAGGCGTCGACCCACATTAGCGGTAGCATTTCCGGCTTGCAGGAACTGACAAGAAACAATGCCTCTGTACTAGGTCAGCATAAAAGTGAAACAGATCAAGTGGTTGTTGCTCTGGATGAAATGAGCGCTACATCAAATGATGTCGCTAAAAATACCGCTGATGCAGTTGAATTTACAGGTAAAACAAATACCCAAGCGGAAGCGTCAAAGCGGGTCGTGACCGGAGCAACTCAGACGGTAAGTGAACTCGTTGAGCGAGTTGAGGAAGCTTCTGGTCATATTAATCAAATGGGCAATGAGATTTCTGAAATTGCGGATGTGCTTAAAGTCATTGGTGATATCGCGGATCAGACCAATCTGCTCGCACTAAATGCGGCTATTGAAGCGGCACGAGCAGGAGAGCAGGGACGAGGGTTTGCTGTTGTAGCAGATGAAGTTCGCGCATTGGCATCTCGCACTCAACAAAGTACCTCTGAAATTCAAGGTACCATCAATCGATTAACCAGTAGCTCAGAGAAGGTGATTAGCACCATGATCAGCACTAAATCTAGTTGTGAAGAGGCTTCCACTCAGACATCTCTGGTTGTTACTGACCTAGACCAGATCAGTAACTCAGTTGAGGGGATCAATAATCTAAACTTGCAGATTGCCACAGCAGCAGAGCAGCAGAATTCAGTTGCTGAAGAGATTACTCGTAATATGACGAAGATTCAGGAAATGGTTCAGCTTATTTCCGCGAGTGGAGTCGATGCTGATAATGAAGCCTCGGCGCTTGCGGCAGCAAATAGTCAACTGACAAGTATTGTCGGACGTTTCAAGCTTCAATAATTATTACGTTGTTTCGTCATATAGCAGGTTGACGGTTTCTAATAGAAGGTCAGAAGCTTTTCGTTCTGACCTTTTTGATGCACGTCACTTAGTGCATTTGTCGCCAACCTTAACGGTTGTTTCGCCTTATCGTTAAAATAGTACATCTACTCAAAACTTGTAATGCCGTATAGGGTAAATATCACCTCTATTCTTTTTATTGTTGCTTTAACGCAAGCCCTATCAAGAACCTTCCGATCAGATAAAATAACAATTAAATGTAATCTATTGCACATATTTCCTTAAATGGAATTAAGAATGTGCACTTATTGATCAAACGCAAAAACAATCATAGGGAAAAAGAAATAATGGCACACGTTGTGAATTTTATTTATTGAAATCAATAGTCCTCTAGACAAAGTAGTAATGGAGATATCGATGGAGTTGAGTCCTGTTTTTGCGAGAAGGCTGTATTTGGCGCTTTTAGTAGAAAATTTAGATAGGCCGAATGTGCCTAAATTGATCGAAAAAACTGGGTGGCCGCGTAGGACGATTCAAGATGTGCTGAAAGCATTACCCGGCATAGGGATTGAACTTATGTTTGTTCAAGATGGCCGAAGGCATAATGATGGTTACTATCAGCTATCTGATTGGGGGCCTTTTGATAGCCAATGGGTCCTGGAACGAAAAGTAGAAATAGCATCTACACTCGGTTTTCGTTGAACCCAAACTATAATAGATTATTTTTCACATGAAAGAAGCGCCTTACAATAGATAGGCGCTTTTTTGTCTAATTGAGGTCGTTATTTATGATGTTAATTGGAAGAGACAAGTCGCCATCAGGGTAATTGCATAGGTAAGCGGTGCCAACGAATGTAACTGATGTTGTAAAATCAATTGGACTGAGCAAAAATACAGTATTTGCACCCATCTCATGCGCATTGTTTTTCATCTCGTTTAACGCCCCTCGAATCATGGTGTCGTTAGCAAAAAAAAGGTAGCTATACCAATGGCCTTCATTGCCGGTTACTTCACCCCTCCATTCACAATACTGAAATCGGTAAACGCTATCCGTACGAATATGTACCTGAGAAGCCTCAGAGAGCAAAGTCTTGCTAGGTATGCTACACCCGACCAAGAAGCTGACACAAAAAAAAGAGAACCATTTTAGCATGACGACCCTAACCTAGAGATAAATAAGCAATAAATGCAATCCAGCTTACTAATAGTAGTAGCCATGGGGCTAATTGGTTGCTTTTTTTTGCGGGTGCAGGCTCGATTTGCGCAGCCTGAGTATCGTTTTGATCATTGGATGTAGTCTGTTTCTCTTTTTGATGCTTTTTTCGTGCTCGATCGGCTTGTCGACTTTTTTCTTTTTGCTGTTTTTTATATAGAGCAATGCCCTTTTCAATACCCTGAGCAATCAGTTTTGTTTGGTCTTTAGTTTGCCCTGGTTTTTGTGTTGCTTTGGCTATTTTCATTGCTTCCGCTTGTGATTCAGGTGAGATCTGGTTTTTATTGATTGTCATAGAGGTTCTTACAGAAAAATGAGTAACCTACATAGATTATATGATATATCCTCTTAGATAAATAAATTGATGTAGTTAGTGATAAGTGCGTTATTCAATAGAAGAGTATGACAGTGACGGATTCTTAAAAGCGCCCAAATTGCTTTGGGTAGGCTGGTTATTTTTAGCAAAGGCTTGGATCATCTTCATCGTCGCGGGAGCGAGCAGGGATATGGGAGCGAAGCTTTTAGAAATTATATACCCCGTACATGCAGCGTTATATCTTGGTTTGATCATGGGTTTTCCTGTGTTGGTCCTAATTTGGCTACTTGGTCTTCGCAAACCGGATAGAAAAAGAATCTGTAGAGTGGTTTCATATGGAAAAATTACAACGATACTAACGGTATTGATCCAAATGGGGCTCGTTATCTATCAAATCTATCTTGATAATATTCAATTTGGTTGGGCGAATGCAGTTACGCTGTTAGGTCTCATTTGGTTGATGATCTATATTTCGAAAAGCAAAAGGGTAAAAGATTGTTTTCGTTCACCATTATTAAGCTAAGAGAATGCACGGATAGTTTTAATTCAGTACATTCAACTATATATAATATAAATTAACTCGTTAGATGAATTTTTTGGAGACACGTTATGGCAAAATATCAAACTGCTATCGTCCCTGGGGCGGGACCATTCGCACTTTATGTCCAAATTAAGGTTAAATCACAGCCAAAAAAAGTAGTGCAGCAGTTAAAAATGATACCGAGATTAGTGGAAGAACTGAATAAAAGCCAAGTGAATGCCGATTTAACTTCTTCCATTGCGTTTAGCAAATCGTTTTGGAGCCAAACTAATCAACCTGTCCCTGACGAGTTAATCGATTTTATCCCTCTTGGTGAAGGGACAATTATTGCGCCTGCAACGGATGTTGATGTGCTCATTCATTGTCATTCTAATCGTCATGATTTGCATTTTTATCTGCTTCGGAAATTAATGACAGAAATTTCAGAGTATGTGGACATTGTGGATGAAACCTACGGTTATCGTTTTATGGATGCCAGAGATATGACGGATTTCATAGACGGAACAGAAAATCCAGTTGGTGACGAAAGAAGAGACGTTGCCATTATTTCTGGCGGTATTTTTTCCGGTGGCAGTTACGTTATGGCTCAACGATTTATTCATAATTTACCAGCATGGAATAGATTATCGGTAACAGCACAAGAAAAGGTCATTGGACGAACCAAGCCAGACTCCATTGAGCTTGATGATGTTCCTGCTGCCTCGCATGTAGGACGCGTCGACATAAAAGAGGAAGGGCAGGGGCTGAAAATTGTTCGACACAGCTTGCCTTATGGTTCAGTTACTGGCGACCATGGTTTATTATTCCTTTCTTACTGTAACACCCTACATAACATCAAAGTTATGCTAGAGAGTATGTATGGTGTTAGTGATGGAAAAAGTGATCAAATGTTGCGCTTTACTCAAGCAGTAACGGGGGCTTATTTCTTTGCGCCATCAAGTGACATGTTACAAGCATTAGAGGTTTAATTGACCTTGTATTCTGTCCCCAATGAGAGTCATTCTAGGCTCTCTTTTGCCTAAAGTTTTTCACTGAAGCGCCGATAACAGTCTGAGACCCCTATTTAAGAAGGCGCTATGGCTGTTACTGTTAATACCAATGTTTCTGCATTGATTGCACAACGAAATCTAAGTCTGTCAACGAATATGTTGAATCAGTCTTTAGAACGCTTGTCTTCAGGAAACCGTATTAATAGCGCCAAAGATGATGCTGCAGGCCTACAAATTTCCAATCGCCTCAATTCTCAAATGCGTGGATTAGATGTCGCTGTTCGTAATGCAAATGATGGTATTTCTATTATGCAGACGGCAGAAGGCGCCATGAAAGAGACCACCAACATTCTCCAACGAATGCGAGATCTTTCTCTTCAGTCATCGAATGGCTCGAATAGTAAGTCCGAGCGAATGGCTATTCAAGAAGAGGTGACGGCGCTAGATGATGAACTTAATCGTATTACCGAAACGACATCATTTGGTGGTAATAAATTATTGAATGGTAATTTTGCTAGTGCGTCCTTTCAAATAGGCGCATCGTCAGGTGAGGCCGTTCAAGTAAATTTAGAAAACATGCGTTCTGATACTAAGAATATGGGTGGGTTTAGTTACATTGCTAACGGGTTGGCTGATAAAGAATGGCAAGTTAAGCCCGGACAGAATCATTTGGTTATGCAATTCACCAATAATCGTGATCAAGATGAAACGATTCATATAAAAGCGAAGCATGGCGACGATATTGAAGAGTTAGCCACTTACATTAATGGACAGACCGATACGGTATCGGCGTCAGTGAATGAGGATGGACAGTTACAGGTATATATAGCAGATGATAAATCAGGCGGTAGAATAAGTTTTGGCGGTAATCTTGCCAATGAACTTGAGATGTCTGGTCCAATCATCGAAACTGTGCATGATTTAGACCTTACCACTGTAGGGGGCTCTCAAAGAGCGGTTGCTGTTATAGATAGTGCGATGAAGTTTGTTGATAGCCATCGTTCAGAGCTTGGTGCTTATCAAAATAGGTTTAGCCACGCGATAAATAATCTCGACAATATTCACGAGAATATAGCCAGTTCTAAGAGTCGAATCAAAGACACCGACTTTGCTAAGGAAACAACACAGATGATAAAACAACAAATACTTCAGCAGGTGAGCACGACTGTTCTAGCACAGGCGAAACAAACGCCTAATTTAGCACTAACCCTGCTGGGTTAAATTCAACGACCGCTCTCGGCCGTAAATTCAAGAACTTTAATCTTTACTTTAAAAAACTGACTATTTTATTACTCTCTTCACGTTTTCCTTCTCAAAGGCATTTTTTTCTAATTTTTCTAAAATTTTATCTAAAGAATTCCCAATATAAGCCGTTATAAAAAGTAACTTTGAGAGAACTACTTGGTTTTCCGAGACGTCGGAAACCGCTTTAACGGAAAATCAATTGGAGAATCACCATGGCAGTAAATGTAAATACAAACGTAGCCGCAATGACAGCACAACGTCACTTGTCTGGCGCCGCGAGCGACCTAAACAGCTCAATGGAACGCCTATCTTCTGGCTTTAAAATCAACAACGCAAAAGACGATGCAGCGGGTCTACAAATCTCGAATCGTTTGAATGCACAAAGCCGTGGCTTAGACGTAGCAGTACGAAATGCAAACGACGGTATTTCGATTGCCCAAACCGCTGAAGGTGCGATGAAAGAAACATCGAACATCCTTCAACGTGTTCGTGACTTGTCACTTCAATCTGCCAACGGCTCTAACTCAAAACAAGAGCGTGTAGCGATTCAAGAAGAAGTAACGGCACTGAACGACGAATTAAACCGAATAGCGGAAACCACATCATTTGGTGGTAACAAACTGCTTAACGGTACGCACGGAACGAAATCTTTCCAAATCGGTTCAGATAATGGTGAAGCGGTCATGCTAAGCCTAAAAGACATGCGTTCAGACAATGCGATGATGGGCGGTAGCGCTTACAAAGCTGAAAACGGTCAAGGTAAAGACTGGGCTGTATCGAAAGATGCAACGATGGTTATCGGCTTGACGAACAAATCTGGCGATGTACAAGAGTTTACCGTTAATGCGAAAGCTGGCGACGATATTGAAGAGCTAGCAACGTACATCAATGGTCAGCAAGATGCAGTGAGTGCTTCGGTTGATGAAGACGGTCGTCTGCAAGTTTTTGCTGGTAACAATAATGTTGAAGGCGAAGTGTCATTTAGTGGAACCTTAGCGGGTGAGCTTGGTATGGGCCCAGCAACAGCGGTAACGGTCGATACTCTTGACGTGACTTCTGTCGGTGGAGCGCAAGAAGCGGTCGCTGTTGTAGATGCTGCGATGAAGTATGTGGACAGCCATCGAAGTGAGCTTGGTGCATTCCAAAACCGTTTCGACCACGCAATCAATAACCTAGACAACATTAACGAGAATGTTAACGCGTCTAACAGCCGAATCAAGGATACTGACTTCGCGAAAGAAACCACCGCGATGACTAAGTCTCAAATCCTGCAACAGGCGTCAACGTCAATACTTGCTCAAGCGAAGCAAGCACCGAATACAGCACTTAGCCTACTCGGTTAATTCTGACAGCAATATCCGTGTCATCTCTTTGAACCCAGCCTATATGGCTGGGTTTTGTTGCTTTAAGGAAAGCGATTTCAGCCTATATAGATATCTTAAATCAAGAATTGAATAACGTGAGGAAGAACTAAGGAGAAAGAACGAAGTTTGTTCAGTTCCAGTCTTAAAAGGTATAAAAAAACCGCTGATGTAAACATCAACGGTTTCTATTTCGTTACTAAGCGCTAATCGAATGAATTATTTCGTTACGCGTAGAACTGGGTTCTCACCAACAACAACAGAACCAGAAAGCTTATTTAGCTCTTTGATTTCGTCCATGTTAGATATAACCACTGGTGTTAAAGTTGATTTTGCATTTTCTTCTAGGAAGGCAAGATCAAATTCAATTACTGTGTCGCCTACTTTCACTGATTGACCTTCTTCAGCGATACGCGTAAAACCTTGACCTTTCAGCTCAACAGTATCAATACCGAAGTGAACAAACAACTCAACACCGTCATCCGACTCAATAGAGAAAGCGTGGTTTGTTTCAAAGATTTTACCAATAGTTCCGTTTACTGGAGCTACCATCTTGTCACCAGAAGGTTTGATCGCGATGCCATCGCCAACAATTTTTTCTGCAAAAACAACATCTGGCACATCTTCGATGTTAACAATTTCACCAGATATTGGTGCGATGATTTCGATTGCCCCCGCATCAGCGCTATCATCAGATACTAGCTTTTTAAGCTTGTCAAACAGACCCATGTCGTGCTCCTAAACGTTTAATTTTATTCTATTCTATTGGATTATATTAGCAGATGGATTTTTCTGCGATAAATTTTTCAACATGAGCTTCAATTTCTGCCGCAGTCGCCATTTCTAAAGCTTCATCAGCCATAGCTTTTACTTCTGCGTAATCCGCACCACGAATTATTTTCTTAACGCTAGGAATTGAAATACCACTCATACTAAATTCGTCTAGGCCCATACCCAGAAGAAGTAGAGTTGCGCGTTCGTCACCAGCCAACTCACCACACATACCAGTCCACTTACCTTCTTTGTGAGAGGCATCAATCACTTGCTTGATAACGGTTAGAACAGCAGGTGACAGCGGATTGTATAGGTGAGAAATCAGTTCATTACCACGGTCTACAGCTAGAGTATACTGGGTTAAGTCGTTAGTACCAATACTAAAGAAAGAAACTTCTTTCGCTAAATGGTGTGCAATTGCCGCTGCCGCTGGAGTTTCGACCATAACACCGATCTCAACTTGCTCGTCAAACGCTAAGTCTTCAGCACGAAGTTCGGCTTTATACTCTTCAATTGCTTGTTTAAGCTCACGAATCTCTTCAACAGAGATGATCATTGGGAACATGATACGAAGTTTGCCGTGCGCAGAGGCGCGTAGAATACCGCGAAGTTGGTCACGAAGAATTTCACGACGATCTAAGCTGATTCGAATGGCTCGCCAACCAAGGAATGGGTTCATTTCTTGGGGTAGGTCTAAATAAGGGAGGTCTTTGTCGCCACCAATATCCATAGTACGGATAATAACGGCTTCGCCTTCCATTGCCTCAGCAACTTCTTTATAAGCTTGGTATTGTTCTTCTTCTGTTGGTAGAGACGTACGGTCCATAAACAGAAATTCAGTACGGTATAGACCAACACCTTCACCACCGTTGCGAATGATACCATCACAATCTTTAACGGTACCGATGTTACCGCATACTTCAACTCTGTGGCCATCAGTAGTAATAGCGGTAAGATCTTTTAGTTTTGCTAGCTCTTCTTTTTCTGCGATGAAAGTATCACGGATACTTCGAGCTTCAGTAAGCTCTGCTTCAGAAGGATTAACAATAATTTTGTTGTTGATTGCATCTAGAATCAACATGTCACCGTTCTTAACTTGAGCCGTGACGTTGTTTGTACCAACAATAGCTGGAAGCTCTAAAGAGCGAGCCATAATGGATGTGTGTGATGTACGCCCACCAATGTCACATGCAAAACCTAATACGTAGTCTAGGTTGATTTGGGCTGTTTCAGAAGGGGTTAGGTCGTAAGCGACAAGAATAACTTCTTCATCGATATTGCTAAGAGAGACGAGGTTAATGCCAAGTGCATTTTTTACAAAACGAGAACCGATATCGCGGATATCCGTTGCGCGTTCTTTTAGATATTCATCATCTAAAGATTCTAGTGCTACCGCTTGCTCTTCAATAACTGTATAGATTGCATTATCAACATGCATCTTGTCATGTTTTACGAGTGTTAAAATTTCTGCCTCTAACTCTTCGTCTTCAAGCAACATGATGTGGCCTTCGAAAATGGCTTCTTTTTCTTCGCCAAATGTTTCTAGAGCTTTTTGTTTGACAATATCAAGTTGATACGCGGATTTATCACGTGCTTCGTAGAAGCGTTTAACTTCAGCTTCAACTTGGTCGTCAGAAATTGAGTGAGTATTTAGAACAATTTCGTCTTCTTGAAGAAGTAGTGCTTTACCAAAAGCAATACCAGGAGATGCTAGAATGCCGGAAATCATAGCCTTACCTTAATTTGGTCAACAGTAAAAGAGAGTAGAGTGGTTAACTAAGTATATGTAGTAGAGTTTTGCCGCTAAGTCCAACAAAGCCATTTTGCTTTTAACAAAATGGCCTTGTATTTTGGAGTGCTTGGCTGTTACTCAAGTGTATCCATAAGTGCTACTAGGTGGTCTACAGCAGCTTGAGCCTGTGGGCCTTCAGCAGATAGAGTAACAACAGTACCTTTAACTAGGCCTAGAGTTTGAAGCTTGAATAAGCTTTTAGCGCTAGCGCTTTTACCGTTAGAAGTCACAGTGATATCTGCGTCGAATGATTTAGCTTCTTTAACAAACTGAGCCGCTGGACGAGTGTGAAGACCGTTTTCCGCAGTGATTTCTACTTGTTTTTGATACATGTGATATTACCCCAATCGATTTATTTATTGTTTAAGTACTAGTTTAACTCAACGATATGTCTTGCCCACAAATACAAAGTGAAAATAAGACATATGTAAAACCATTTACCAGTAAGATAAGATATTTGTATTTAAAATATACCTTATCTCTTAATTTTCTATCTATATTGTTTTATTTCTAGCTTCAAAATAAAACATATCCCGATAGTACCAAACGATTTACAAGGATCAACAAAAAAGCCCCATAAAGGGGCTTTTTTAACGCAAAATTTGATTTAAGCACACTTTTATTACAAATTTACTGCGCGTTTTCTTTTTCTGTAAACAATCCAGAAAATAGAGCCGTACTTAGATAGCGTTCACCAGAACTTGGTAATAGGGTCACAATAGTCTTACCTTCAAATTCAGGTAACGCGGCAATGCGGTTCGCTGCTACAACGGCTGCACCCGATGAAATACCAGCAAGAATACCTTCTTCTTCCATTAATCGGCGAGCCATTTCAATCGCTTCATCAGATGTGACGGACTCTACGCGGTCAATCAACGACAGATCTAGGTTTTCAGGGATAAAGCCTGCACCGATACCCTGAATCTTATGTGGGGAAGGTTGGATATCATCACCTGCTAATGCTTGGGCAATCACTGGAGATTCTGCAGGTTCAACAGCAACAGAAGTAACCGCCTTGTCTTTGCCTTTGAAGTAGCGTGCAGTGCCTGTGATGGTACCACCTGTGCCAACGCCAGCTACAAACACATCAATTTCACCGTCTGTGGCATCCCAAAGTTCAGGTCCAGTCGTCTGTTCGTGAACGGCTGGGTTTGCTGGGTTATTGAATTGTTGGAGAAGAAGATACTTTGCAGGGTCGCTTGCAACAATTTCTTCTGCTTTAGCTATCGCGCCTTTCATACCTTTGGCCGCTTCAGTTAACTCTAGTTTTGCACCGAGTGCTCTTAGAAGTTTACGACGCTCAAGGCTCATTGATTCTGGCATTGTTAAGGTGATTTTATATCCGCGTGCTGCAGCAACAAATGCCAGAGCAATACCAGTGTTACCAC
The DNA here is from genome assembly GCF_042465995.1 of Vibrio frigidus. Taxonomy (NCBI): domain Bacteria; kingdom Pseudomonadati; phylum Pseudomonadota; class Gammaproteobacteria; order Vibrionales; family Vibrionaceae; genus Vibrio; species Vibrio frigidus. Next base: position 317,133 of record NZ_JBCDMC010000007.1, read on the forward strand.
TTGTTGGTTCAACAAGTTCTACACCCGCTTTCAATTTACCGGACTGTTCTGCTTCCCAAATCATGTTTGCACCGATTCGGTCTTTAACACTAAAACTAGGATTACGAGACTCTATTTTGGCTAAAACATTGCCGCCGCTTACTCTGTTAAGACGAACAAGAGGAGTGTTACCAATTGTTAGAGAGTTATCTTCAAAAATTTTGCTCATTTATAGTTGTCCTTTTCTACACGCGATTTCATATGTTGTGTTGTTGTTAAGAATAATAAGCCGTATTAAAAAAAGCAAAAAGACCCAAAAGTTATAACATATTAATGAACGTTCGAATTATCGTCATATTTTTTTGAATTTTTAGTGCTTATCTTTAAACTCTTCTACCCACATCGCTGTCGCACCGCATACTGCAATTGGCATAACGAACAAGTTTAATATAGGTATAGCGGTAAAAAATGCGACACAAACGCCAAAACCATACGCTTTGGATTGATTCTGCTTAAGATCTTGGCGCATTTCGTGAAATGATATTTTGTGATTATCAAAAGGATAATCGCAATATTGAATAGCCATTACCCATGCAGAGAAGACAAACCAAAGTACCGGACCTATTGTTTGGCCTAAAGCAGGTATAAATAATAGGATAAATAATCCGATCGCTTTAGGTAGAAAATAGACGATTTTTTGTAGTTCACGAGCAATAATGCGCGGGGTATCTTTAATAATACTAATGAGGTTTTGATCACTGTCTAACTTGCCACAGAGTTTTTCTTCGACTTTTTCCGCTAGTAACCCATTAAAAGGCGCAGCAATTAAATTTGCTAACGTACTAAAGATATAGGAAAAAGTACCTAAAATAGTAATGGTCAGTACTGGCCATAATAGATACGATAGCCAGGATAGCCAATCTGGTATATAGGATATCCATCCTGTTATCCAATCGTTAAGATGGGTGAACAAGTAAAAAAGGGCGCTACCGACTAAAAGTATGTTAGCCAGCAAAGGAAAAAGAACAAATCTGCGAATACCGGGAGTTAAAGCTAGTTTCATTCCTTGGAAAAAATAGCCAAAGCCACTCTGTTTCATTTTTATTTCTCTTTGTGAAATGTTAGAAAGGTATTGTACCTATGGGTTATGAAACTTTCAAAATGAGAAAATCGTGGTAGCTGTCACATGGTCTTAGCAACTACACGTATTAATTTATTCAAAAACTTCATACACTTTTGGTAAAGTAGGTAGATTAACCGAATTTTATTCAATTTGATGTTGATTTTTTCATCAGATACAGCAGAGAGTGAACAATGCAGGAATTGCGATTAGTACTCATTATAGTTGGTGCGCTAGCCATAGCCGCACTTCTTTTTCATGGGCTTTGGACAAGTAAGAAAGAGAGAAAAAGTAAATTCGCAGAAAAATCTGTCATTGATAGCGATCGTTTAGAAACGTCTCCAGTGGTTTCTGATGATGATTTTGACGTAGTCTTAATAGATAAAAAAGAAGCGGCATTTGGTGTTGATAGACGCTTCTCTCATGATCCACTTGGTGTTGATGACCCGCTCGACGTCGAAGAAGAGCTTTCGGCGCAAAATAGAAGCGTTGAGGCAGATGATTTTCCTCACGTCGTCTTAAATGATGATATTGATGCTCCGTTAGAGGAAAAAGTCATATTTACCGATGCTGAAGATGAGGTTATTTTTAAACCTAAAAAATCGCTTTATGAACTAGATGAACCTAAGCTCGCGTCGATGAACAGTGAAATGGACGTACCCCCAGAATTAGCAGAAGAAAGTGAAGACGACGAAAAGATGCAGGTTATCGTTATCAATGTTCATTGCTCGGGTGACGAACCGTTTGTTGGGACAAAGCTGTTTGATAGTATGCAACAAAACGGATTGCTTTATGGCGAGATGGATATCTTCCACCGCCATAATGATATTTCGGGAACAGGAAAAGTACTTTTTAGCGTTGCGAATATGATGCATCCGGGTACGCTAAAACACGATAACCCAGCAACCTTTACCACTAAGGGCATCTCATTTTTTATGACCCTACCTGGTTTTGGTGAAGCGGATCAGAATTTTAAAGTGATGCTAAGAACCGCCCAACAGATCGCGGACGATTTAGGTGGTAATGTTCTCGATGAACAACGAAACCTCATGACACCGGATAAGCTATTGAGTTTTCACAATCAAATAAGAGCATTTAAAGCTCGTAGCGCCCAGAAAGAAGTGTGATAAAACAGGGTTCCGGATGGGGCCCTTTTTTATACTATTAAGAAGAAAAAACGGGATTAGGAAAAAAACATGCCTCAGTCGGTCGAAGAAAGACTCATTCAACTTAAACAAGAATTGCATTATCACGGCGTAAAATATTATGTTGAGGATGCTCCTCAGGTGCCAGACGCTGAATATGACCGTTTGATGAGAGAGCTTCTGGATGTAGAAGCGCAGCATCCCGAATTCGTTTCAATCGATTCCCCAAGCCAACGTGTGGGTGGATCGCCGCTAGAAGGTTTTACCCAAGTTAAGCATGAAATCCCCATGCTATCGCTCGACAATGCGTTCAGCGATGATGAGTTAGATGCGTTTAAAAAAAGAATGGATGACCGAGTAACCGGCCATGAAATCAAAACTTTTTGTTGTGAACCGAAACTCGATGGATTAGCGGTTAGCCTATTATATGAAAACGGTGTGTTGGTTCAGGCTGCCACTCGGGGAGATGGGAATACAGGGGAAAATATCACCGAAAATGTTCGAACTATAGCGGCGATCCCTTTGATACTTCAGGGGAAAGGTTGGCCTACTCGAATAGAGGTTCGAGGTGAAGTGTTTATGCCCAAAGCGGGGTTTGAAAAACTCAATCAAGACGCACTTAAATTTGGCACCAAACCTTTTGTTAACCCAAGAAATGCGGCCGCAGGAAGCCTAAGACAATTGGACTCTCGCATCACAGCGAAGAGACCTTTAAACTTTTATGCTTACAGCGTTGGTGTTATAGAAGGTGGTGAGCTTGAGGGCAGCCACTACGACCGGTTTCTTCAACTGAAAGGTTGGGGGCTGCCTATGTGCCCTGAGACCAGTCAGTTAGACACTCTCGATGCAGTAAAGGCCTATTACCTAGATATTTTGCAACGCAGAGAAGCACTCGCTTATGAAATCGACGGTGTGGTTATCAAAGTCGATGATATAGAAACTCAAGAGCAACTCGGTTTTGTTGCAAGAGCACCTCGTTGGGCTATTGCGTATAAGTTTCCAGCGCAAGAAGAGCTCACTAAGCTCAATGATGTTGAGTTCCAGGTCGGACGAACTGGAGCGATAACACCCGTGGCGAAACTTGAACCCGTATTCGTTGGTGGTGTGACCGTTAGTAATGCAACATTACATAATGCAGATGAGATAGAACGATTAGGTATCAAGATCGGTGACACGGTTATTATTCGTCGTGCAGGCGATGTCATACCACAAATCACCAGTGTGGTTTTAGATCGTAGACCGGATGATGCTTCTGACATTATTTTCCCAACGGATTGTCCTGTCTGTCATTCTTCCGTGGAGAGAATAGAGGGAGAAGCCGTTGCTCGTTGTAGCGGCGGGCTGGTTTGTCAGGCACAGCGTAAGGAGGCGTTGAAACACTTTGTGTCTCGTAAGGCGCTTGATGTTGATGGGCTAGGGGTGAAAGTGATTGAGCAGCTTGTCGATAAAGAAATGGTCGACTCTCCAGCGGATCTTTTTAAGCTCTCAGCAGGGCTATTGACGGTTCTTGAACGTATGGGGCCAAAGTCCGCTCAAAATGTGGTTAATGCATTACAAGCCTCAAAAGAAACAACCTTACCTAGGTTTCTTTACTCATTAGGTATAAGGGAGGTCGGGGAAGCAACGGCAGCAAACCTAGCGGCGCATTTTAAAACCTTACCAGCAGTCCAAGATGCCACATTGGAGCAGTTGGTCGAAGTTTCAGATGTTGGAGACATCGTTGCCAAACATGTTGTTTACTTTTTCAAGCAAGAAAAAAACCAGTTAGTCATTGCTGATCTACTCAAACAAGGTGTCCATTGGACCGAGATTGAAGAACTATCAGAGGATGAGCCTCAACCTCTTGCAGGTAAAGTCGTCGTGTTAACCGGGTCACTCTCACAGCTGAATCGAAATGACGCAAAAGCAGCACTACAGGCACTTGGAGCCAAGGTTACGGGTAGTGTATCGAAAAAAACGGATATTCTATTTGCCGGTGAAGCCGCAGGCTCTAAATTGACAAAAGCACAAGAACTAGGGATAGAGATTCTTGATGAGCAGGCATTGGTCGATTTACTGAAAATATAAATCGTGGTCTCGTTTAGGTCAGTGAATGATAGCTGGGCCTTGCCTGTAATGCTGTTCACTTAAGACATCAAACTCCGTCATCCTCACGAAAGTGGGGATCTAAACCCACCCAGATTCCCGTTTTCACGGGAATAACGATGAATACTTTTTCTTAAATGAACGGCAATAGAGCTTTGCCTAGTTTTTTAGTGTTCGTATATGAATCAGTATGAGATAAACTAATATGCGATATACAGTCTCTATTACTTTTCACTGGTGGTGTTAAATATGATGAATATTAGCCAAGTTTCGAAAGCGACGCAGTTATCTTCAAAATCTATTCGACTGTATGAAGATAAGGGGTTGATCTCGGCTCCAGTACGTTCAGTTAATGGATATCGTCAATACAGTGACTCTCATATCGAGGAGTTATTGATTGTCGCGAGAGCAAAAAGAGTCGGCTTTACACTAGAAGAATGCAAAGCCTTAGTCCATTTAGCGAGCAATTCAGAAACGACGAGCGCTGAAGTAAAAAGACGTGCAGAAGAAAAATTGTTAGAAGTGAACGCAAAATTGGATGAGCTGACGGTGATAAAAAACCAGTTAGAAAAGTGGGTAGCGGAGTGCCCTGGAGATTCTGGTAATGCATGTCCCATTATGGATGATTTAAAATCGTAATCAATTGTTGAGTTTTTCGAACTACATCATACAGTTTGAAGCTGAACATGTATTATGGGCTTTAATTTTCTCATTAAAGCCCATGATTTAACGTTTTAAACTGGCTCGATGGTAACGACAATACCATCCACATCAACGACCTTGACTAGCGTCCCAGCGGCGATGTCTTTATGGGTTCGAGCCGACCAAGTGGTATCACCCAGTCGGATACGACAGTTTCCCTCTTGTACGTCTTCTTCAAGCCTTGTTATCTTGCCAACTAACTGCTTTTCTCTTTGATTAAGTGAACTATTGGCCTCTGACTGCACATCTTTTTTAAACTGATACCGCCACCATCCCCAAGTTGTTACTAATGAAAAACTTGCGAACGTAATCCATTGTAACTGCCAGCTCATCGGCAATAACGCAAATAAGACGCCGACCAATATAGCGGATATGCCTAACCATAAGAAATATCCAGCAGTACCAATGAGTTCACCTGAAAGCAACACAAGCCCAAACGCTATCCAATGCCAGTGGTTAACTTGGCTGAGTAGTTCTATCAACATGTATTCTTACTTCTCATCTTTTTGATGCTTGAACATCTCAGTAATGCCTGCAATAGAGCCCATTAAGCCCGATGCCTCTAGAGGTAACATGATTATCTTACTATTTTCTGCTTGCCCAATCGATTTAAGAGCGTCGGTATAACCTTGTGCAATAAAGTAATTTACCGCTTGCATATCGCCTTGCGCAATAGCGTTCGATACCATTTCGGTTGCTTTGGCTTCGGCTTCCGCCGATCGTTCACGCGCTTCAGCCTGCAAAATAGCCGCTTGCTTTTCACCCTCAGCTCTTAAGATAGCAGACTGTTTATGGCCCTCAGCCTTGAGAATCTCAGCCTGACGGACACCTTCTGCTGAAAGAACATCTGCGCGCTTATTTCGTTCTGCCTTCATTTGAGCATTCATCGCGGCGGTGAGATCTGCTGGTGGTTGTACGTCTTTAATCTCGATACGGGTGACTTTTACACCCCAAGGATTAGTGGCTTCATCCACTATCGAGAGAAGTTTAATGTTAATCATGTCTCTTTGGCTCAGCATCTCATCTAATTCCATAGAGCCAAGAACCGTACGAATATTGGTGAGGGTCAGATTTTTGATTGCATGTTCGAGGTCGTTGACTTCATAGGCCGCTTGTGCCGCGTCGACGACTTGTACAAAACAAACCGCATCAATGGTGACATTGGCGTTATCTTTAGAAATCACCTCTTGCGCCGGAATGTCAAGCACTCGTTCCATCATGCTGATTTTTGATCCTACACTGTCAACAAACGGGATGATTAAGTTCAGGCCAGGTTTCAACGTATGGGTATAACGTCCAAATCGTTCAATCGTCCAGTTACTCCCTTGAGAAACCGTTTTAACACCAGCGGCTATAAAAGCAATGGTGACCACGATTAAGACCGCAATGGTAATAAGTACATCTAAAGCCATGTTATATCCTTTTTTATTTTTGTCTGAAACGTAATGTCAGCCTGTTGAACAATAATAAAATTATTCAGCCTTAAAATATGCCTGCTTCCGCCACAACTTCAAGTAATAAGCTGTTTTAGTGACATTATTTTGCCAGAATATCAAAGTATAGACCGCGATTAAGATATCTTGCGGGCTATTCTTCGCTAACGTATAAATTCGCTCAGAGATAGCCAACAAGGTTCATTGGGAAGAGTGAGTTAATTGATTTAATCCGACTTAATAGAGCAATGAGTATAGTTGTCGACGGTATTTCGCTGCGGTGCTGTTTCCTTGACCTAAAGCGGAAAGAATATCCATGAACGACTTTTTCATCTCGCCATCCACCACATTTAAATCTTTTACTAGAAATGACCACAGTAACGCTAGTGACTCTTCACTTCTAGCAACTTGGTGATATTGTAATGCGAGCTCAATGGCCACTGTTGCGTCGAGTGGATTTTTGTTAAGGCGATTTTCTAAAGCTTGTATCTCTGGGCTATCAGCGGCTTGATCATGCAATTCTAACTTTGCGACTAAACCTTTATAGTAATTGTCTTGATATTCTAGTGGGATATGAGCAAGCAGCGCTTTTGCTTGTTCAAATTGTAGGGTTTCTATTAGACAGTCGGCGGTGGCGAGTTTTATATCACCCCTTATTTTTAACGCTTCCGATAAGGTATTGATTAAAGATAATGCGAGTTCGTGTTCACCTGCTTGCAGTTTTTCTTGTGCTTCTTTTAATGTTAATTCGTCTTGGCTTGGCAAATGCTTACTTAGCATTTCCTTTATGGCTTCAATGGTTTGAGGTCCACCTAATCCGTCTACGGGTTGGCCATTCATAAAAAGAGCAATAGTAGGAAGTGCTTGCACACCAAATTGACTTGAGATCGCTTGTTCTTGTTCACAATTGAGCAGTGCGAGAGTAAATGCGCCTTTATACTGTTGAGACAGTGTTTGTAACGCTGGGATTATCTCGGTGCTTTCTGGGCTCATCGGTGCCCAAAAGTGGATGAGAACAGGATGCTGAACAGATTGCTCTAGAACTTGTCGAAAATTTTGTTCGTTCAACTCTACGATATTCTCAGGCTGCATGCGATTTCCTTAATTAATATTGTTTCTCTTTAAATAGGGGTATGAAGGTCTAATATCAAGAGTGGCAATCCTTAAGAAACAAAAAAACGTCCAATGTGGACGTTTTTTGTTCAAACTCTGGGGGGAGGGCGCTACAGCGTTAAGATAAACAGTAGTGCAACACCCACACCAATCCAATTTAGCTGGTTTAATGTCATCGTCTTCACCGAATGTAACGCTTAAAGGCCTATATGGTATTTACCATCATAGTAATGGTATATACATTGTATTACAGAAACATGACAGTCTTATCAAATTCGAGAGTATTTTGAGCAAAAAAGGGTAATAACTTTTTATTTAGTACGAATTTTCATCTTCACGCTGCTTTTCTAAGTATTGCGTCTAGCCATCGTCCGGGCATTATTCGTTTTAATATGGCAAACACTTTGGTTGGTGTCGTGATTCGATATCGTAGCTTTGGCCGTTGCGACCTTAAGGCATCTAATAATGGTCCTATTATTGAATCGGCAGGTAGAGCGAATGCATTTTTGGATTTTGTATCGGCTAATCTCGCCAGTTGGACTTGATAAGCACTTTTATGTGCACTGTTGCTGATATCTATCCATTGCTCAAACTTTAATAAAGCATTTGCCCGAAACTGTGTCTCTATTGGCCCGGGTTCAATAATACTTATTTTTATATTCGTATCGAATAACTCTAAACGTAAGGTATCGCTCCATCCCTCAACGGCAAACTTAGATGCATTGTATGCGCCACGATATTTCATGGCGGCAAAGCCAAGTACAGAGCTGTTTTGAACAATGCGCCCAATTCCTTGTTTTCGCATATAAGGTAATATTTCACACACAAGTTGGTGCCAACCAAAGAAATTGCTTTGGAACTGTTCTTTGAGCGCTTGTACTGGCAGGTCTTCAAGTGCACCGGTCTGGCCATAGGCACCATTATTAAAAAGCGCATAGAGTTTGTGATCACAGAGGTGCATTGTTTTCAGTACTGCTCTTGAGATACTTTCCGGGTCATTGAGATCTAACTGGATGCAGGTTAAGCCTTCTGTGATAAGTCTTTGTACATCAGCTTCATTCCGGCATGAAGCGATCACATTAAACCCTTCTTTCTGCAATGCGTGGGCACAAACATAGCCAATGCCTGAAGAGCACCCTGTGATGAGAATCGTTTTTGACATAGTGTTCATCTATTTTCTCTGAATAAACTTGATGAATGATCGTCACACAGTCAACGTTGTAGTAACGATTTCATTGCTGGATCGAGTCTAGAATAGGTGAAGTTAAAGCCTAGTTCAGTTAGCCGTTTGGGTTTTGCTCGAATACTATCGAAAAGTAAGCAGCTTGATTCACCCATGACAAGATTAAAAACCCATTTCGGTGTCGAGAATAATAATGGTCGATGTATTGTCGAGGCTAAGCACTGACTAAATTCTGCGTTGGCTATAGGATGAGGAGCGCTAAAATTAAAGTAACCACTCGCATGCGGAGTGTCTAACAGAAAAAGAAGACCTTTAACCATGTCCAATATATGTATCCAAGGCATATATTGTTTGCCATTACCTAAGCGACTTCCAGCACCAAACTTAAACGCTGGTAGCATCAAGGGGAGAGCGCCTCCTTTGATGCCTAAAACCAATCCAGTTCGAACGATGCATACGCGGGTGGATTCTGACTTAGCTTGTTTAGCAATGGACTCCCATGTGGAGCAAACATGATGAGTAAATCCCTCATGGTAGGCACTCAAGGATTCATCAAAAGAGTGACCTTGTTGATCGCCGTAATAACCAACCGCGGACCCACTGATAAAGGTTGCGGGGGGATTGGTGCTTGCGTGAATGAGCTCAACGAGCTTTTCTGTAATAGACCAGCGGCTGTTGCATATTGCTTTTTTTTGTTTATGACTCCATCTTTTTCCGGCAATGGGTTCCCCAGCAAGATTGATAACGGCATCAATGTCATTAAAATTATTGTAGTCATCTAGGCTATCAATATAGGTGATGTTGCCTAAGTCAGCATGCTGAAGTTTAGATTTTGCTGCGGTGATATTTCGAGTGAGAAGTACAATTTGATGTATCGAGAGTTGTTTGACCAATTCTGAACCGATAAAACCTGTCCCACCAGTTAGCAATATTTGCATGTGCCCTCCTTAGCGAATGATTTTTGAGCTCTAATTATATACCCAAGTTGCTAAGGTCTGTTGATTTTTCGCGGTTAATTTTAATTCAGATCGACAGATCTTGGTCAAACTAAATAACCTGAGCTTTAGTCAAATATCTCATTTTTGTAAAATAAAAGAGATAGTTGTGGACGTGATTTTAACTTTTGACCAACATAAGAATAAGAGAATATTCTAAAGGGAGGCGCCATGAAAGCATTGATAGCATTATTTAAAGCGATGCTTGGAAGCCTGCGTGATCTTCTCCCTATCATCATCGTTATCGCTTTTTTTCAGCTCGTTGTCCTGCAAGAGCCTCTTCCAAATATAATGTCTATTCTTTTGGGCTTATTATTTGTTGTCCTCGGGCTCACCTTTTTTATTTTTGGTTTAAATATGGGACTATTTCCCATCGGGGAAAGCATGGCTCAATCTTTTGCCCGTAAAGGTAGTGTTTTTTGGTTAATTTTGTTCGCGTTTTGTTTAGGATTTGGAACCACGATAGCAGAACCCGCTTTGACCGCGGTTGCGCAAGAAGCCGCTGAAGTTGCTGCGGAAGGTGGCGTCATTGCACAAACCATAGAAGAAATGGACGATTATGCGAATGGACTTAGGATAACCGTTGCGCTTTCGGTGGGACTAGCAATTGTCATTGGCGTGGTTCGTATTCTTAAAGGCTGGCCTATTCATATTATGATTACAGGTGGCTATATAGGGGTAATTATTCTGACTTGGTTTGCACCCGAAACTATTATCGGCATCGCGTATGACTCAGGAGGGGTAACGACGTCTACCATCACCGTACCATTGGTAACGGCATTAGGGGTTGGATTAGCGTCGTCTATCAAAGGACGAAATCCAATGCTTGATGGCTTCGGATTGATAGCTTTTGCCTCTTTGCTTCCTATGATGTTTGTTATGGTATATGGGATGGTATTAGCATGATTAATGTCTCTCAATTTATCGATACTTTTACTGGAACGGTGCTCGATGTTATCCCAATTGCGACCATTATTTTCGGATTTCAGCTAGTAGTACTTAGAAAGCCGATTGCTAATTTAACCAGTGTCATTCTTGGCTTCTTTTACGTCATTCTGGGATTGTCCCTATTTTTGTTAGGGCTAGAGTTGGCGCTATTTCCATTGGGTGAAACGATGGCTGAGCAATTAACCGCGCCTGAATTTCTTTACTCTTTTAAAGACAACCTCACAGAGTCACTGAGCTGGATTGACTATTATTGGGTATATCTTTTTGCGTTTTCGATTGGATTTAGTACCACCATTGCCGAACCATCCTTGATTGCTGTTGCTATCAAGGCAAATCAGGTTTCAGGTGGTTCGATTAGTGTTAATGGCTTACGTATTGCCGTGGCGTTAGGTGTTGCTATCGGGATATCTTTAGGGAGCTATCGAATCGTCGTTGGCGATCCTATACATTATTACATCATGGTCGGCTATATCGTGGTGATTATACAAACAAATTTTGCCCCTAAAATGATAGTGCCATTAGCCTATGATTCAGGTGGTGTAACAACATCGACAGTGACTGTACCGTTAGTTACTGCATTGGGTTTAGGCCTTGCTTCTACTGTTCCAGGAAGAAATCCTGTTATAGATGGTTTTGGCTTAATTGCGTTTGCAAGTTTATTCCCAATTATTTCAGTCATGGCTTATGCCCAAATTACTCAATGGTTAAATGCAAGATCTGTTTCTAAGGAGAATGAGAATGCGCTTTAAACTAATAATCGCATTTGTGGAAGACACAAAGACAGATACAGTTTTAGATGCTGCGCGCTTAGCAGGCGCTACTGGTGCAACCGTCATTAACAATGCTAGAGGGGAGGGGCTAAATCAAAAGACCACTTTCTTTGGTCTTACGTTGGAGGTTCAGAAAGATGTTCTTTTGTTCGTGGTGGAAGAGCATTTATCGAGACACATACTGGAGACCATTAATACCGTAGGCGAATTTGATCAAGAGTCAGGGCAGGGCATCGCAATACAGATTGATATTGAAGATGCGGTTGGGGTTGCTCATCAGATAGAAACATTAACGAAGGTCGTAGAGGAAGAGCTATGAATCAGCACAAGGTTGTTAGAGTTCGAGATGTAATGGCAAATTCTTATGTCATGGTTGATGGAATAACAACGGTCAAAGAAGGTATTCGATTGGCGAGGCTGCATGTTGTAAAAGCACTGGTTGTAAATAAACGAAATGAGGATGATGAATACGGTATTGTGTTGATGAACGATGTAGCGAAAAAAGTATTGGCGCAAAATAGGTCCGTTGAGCGTACTAATATCTATGAAATCATGACGAAACCAGCCCTTTCAGTAGACCCGGATATGAATGTGAAGTATTGCGCTCGTCTCTTCGAGCGTTTTGGCGTAAGTCGCGCACCAGTGATAGAGGATGGTAAAGTTATTGGTATGGTGAGTTACAACAATATTGTTGTGAATGGTATGGCTTTAGACGCGTAAAACAAGAGATAAAACGTCATGAAATTATTTTTTGCTTCTGACCTGCATGGTGCATTACCTGCAACAGAGCTTATGCTAAAAAAATACCGACAGTCTGGTGCCGACTATTTGATAATTTTAGGCGATATTTTAAATCATGGCCCAAGAAATCCTGTCCCTGATGGGTATCAACCTGCACAGGTTGCTGAGCGACTAAATGAATATAGCAGTGAAATAATCGCAGTACGCGGCAATTGCGATAGTGAGGTAGATCAAATGCTACTTCAATTTCCAATGCTTGAGACTAATGCATGGGTCTTGCTTAGCGGTGGCGTGCGAATATTCCTAACTCATGGTCATATTTATAATAGCGAAAATAGACCACCGTTAAGGGTAGGAGATGTGATCGCGCATGGACATACTCATCTACCCATTGCGGAAAAAGTGGCCGACCAGTTTATCTACAATCCAGGTTCTATTACCTTCCCTAAAGGAGGACATGTTGCAAGCTATGGTATTTATGAAGAAAAAACCTTTAAAGTACTGTCGTTTGCTGATGAGGTCTTAAAGCAAGTCAGTATTTGATCTCGAAAAATTGTCTTAAAAAGAGCGCCACTTCTTTCTACCGTAAAAGTTACGGTAAAAAGGAGTGGCGCTTTGAATATCAGTTAACGCATAAATTATTAGTATGAAGAGAGAATACGTGAGCCATGATTTAGGCTAGTAAGCAACATGGCTTTCGTATTGATTACATCCACTCTACGACTCTGCTCTGCGTCCATGATAAACAGTGTTTTTACTATACCTAACTGCTCTTCGGTAAAATCCACACTCGTATTCGTCGATGTTTCTTTGAATTCTTTTGGGTTAATCAGCAAGTAATTATCACTCAATTCCCATTGTCCTGTTTCAGAAATATTCATAACTGAAGTGATTTGATCCTTTTTTTCGAACATCGTGAGACGAGAGACTCGTAGATACGTTCCGTTGGGCAAATATTTAACATTGCTGTTGACATAGACCTTGGTCAAAATACCAAGTCTATTGGTATCACTTTTTTGTAACTCGGGTGAGACATAGCTGTTCATGGTCGATTGCCACTCTCGAGACGTCAGTTCTTTCTCTAATTTGAGATCTGAACCGAAGTATAGCCAAGCGCTAAAAATCACAGAAAGAATGAGCACAACATATGCGTATTTTTGATTGATCATGTCCTACTCCTAATTCTTACACAAAGCGGATATATCTTGCTGCTTTGCGATGAGCTGAATGGTAATGTTTTCCGGTGTATTTGACTCAGAATGAACATAATTCATGATTAAGTTATTGTTAGGTCCAGCAGTAACGATAATCTCTATCGGCTTTTGCTTGTGTCCAGCAACATACGCGGAGACACATTTGTTAATCAGTGGCTGCCAATCATCTAATGGTGGGTGATTCTCTGTTGTTCGTAATGGTATATTTTCGACCGTATCAATTAATCTAAAATTAGATTTTGCAGGCTCAATTGCCATATAGACAAAAATGGGTAATAGCGCTGCAATAATAAGAATTACCTTCGTTATCAATCGTTCTTGCTTATTCGAAGTTGAAATAAGTTGCTCATCCACGACGGGTTTGACGTGCGTTTGATCAGCCTCGGTTTCCATGGCGTCTATGAACACTTTATCCGATGAGAAAACGATGTCTTCAGTGTTCTCTTGATTAATTTCTTGGATGCTCGATGATAACGGAATCGTTTTCTCTACATTTGCAATAAACTGATAGCCCCGTTTAGGCACGGTTTTGACAAACTTTGGCGCTTTGGTTGAATCTAGTAGCACTTTTCTTAGTGTCGATATGGCTTGAGTTAGGCTAGAGTCATCAACTTGAAATCCTTGATCTCTCCAGACAAACTCATGGAGTTCATCGCGAGTTATTATCTGATTTGGGCGTTCACAAAAAAGCAAAAGTATTCGACTTTCATTGCTACCCAAACGACTTAGTTCATTACCATCTATTTTATCGATAATGGAGTTGTTGTTCGGATCAAATACAAATCGTTGTGCCAGAAGAAATTTGGTACCTACGCTACTCATTGATTATCTTTTACACCTTAAGTGATTGAATAAAAAGTGGAATATATAGAGAATGCATGTATTCACTAGACTAATGATATAAGACTTTTACAAATTTTGATAAAAACTTAGCGCAGAATAAACAAAAATGTTTGTAAAAAACACTGTTTTTATGAAACTTGACCTTGAATTTACAATTGCGAACCCTATCTATTAGCCATCAATAGGCGCTATTTAAGGCTAATTAATAAACTCAACAGCGAATGGCGCTTAAGCCAGTCTGCTAAGTGAACCTAAAACGAATGGAGTTAAAATGAGCGAAACAGCAATACAAGACAAAGAAACTCGTGGTTTTCAGTCGGAAGTAAAGCAACTACTTCACCTAATGATTCACTCACTTTATTCAAATAAAGAAATTTTCTTACGTGAGTTAATCTCAAATGCGTCGGATGCGTCCGACAAACTTCGCTTTCAGGCTCTTTCAAATGGAGATTTGTATCAAGGTGATGCCGATCTTGGAGTAAAGCTAGCGTTTGATGCTGAAGCGAAAACACTAACGGTTTCCGATAATGGTATCGGTATGAGTCGTGAAGACGTTATCGAGCATCTAGGGACAATAGCGAAGTCGGGTACGGCAGAGTTTTTCTCACATCTTTCTGAAGACCAAAGTAAAGATTCACAACTTATTGGTCAATTTGGTGTCGGTTTCTATTCTGCATTTATTGTCGCTGATTCCGTTACTGTACGAACTCGTGTAGCGGGTTCTGGTACGGAAGAGGCCGTTCAATGGCATTCCTCTGGAGAAGGCGAGTACACGATCGAGACCATCAAGAAAGAGTCTCGAGGTACAGATATTATTCTTCACATGCGTGAAGACGGTGAAGAGTTTCTATCAGAATGGCGTTTACGTGATGTCATTGGTAAATATTCTGATCACATTGGTATCCCCGTTTCTATCTGGACAAAAGAAAAAGATGAAGAAGGTAACGAGAAAGAAGAAGGTAAGTGGGAGCAAATAAATAAAGCTCAAGCACTTTGGACTCGGAATAAATCTGATATCGATGAAGAGGAATACAAAGAGTTTTACAAACATGTTTCTCATGATTTTGTTGATCCACTTGTGTGGACGCACAATAAAGTGGAAGGTAAAAACGACTATACCAGTCTGCTTTATATCCCGGCGAAAGCACCTTGGGATATGATGAATCGAGATCATAAAAGTGGTCTAAAACTTTACGTACAACGCGTATTTATTATGGATGATGCCGAGCAGTTTATGCCGACGTATCTGCGTTTTGTTCGTGGTCTTGTTGATTCAAATGATCTACCTCTGAATGTATCTCGTGAGATCCTTCAAGATAACAAGGTGACGCAAACATTGCGTAATGCTTGTACTAAGCGCGTATTGACGATGCTTGAACGTATTGCTAAGAATGATGAAGAAAAATATCTTTCGTTCTGGAAAGAGTTCGGTCAAGTGTTGAAAGAAGGTCCAGCAGAAGACTTTTCTAACAAAGAGAAGATTGGTGGGTTGATGCGCTTCACTTCAACAGAAGTCGATTCTGCAGATCAAACGGTGTCGCTGGCTTCTTATGTTGAGCGTATGAAAGAAGAGCAAGACAAGATCTTCTATCTCACCGCGGATAGCTACGCAGCGGCCAAAAATAGCCCGCATTTAGAGCAGTTTAAAACGAAGGGAATCGAAGTTATTCTTATGTGTGATCGCATGGATGAATGGCTAATGAACTACCTTACGGAGTTTGATGGTAAAACATTCCAGTCTATTACTAAAGCAGGGCTTGATCTTAGTAAATTTGAAGATGAAGCAGAAAAAGAGAAGCAAAAAGAGGCTGAAGAAGAATTTAAATCGGTTGTCGATCGTACTAAAAACTACTTAGGTGGCCGTGTTAAAGAAGTACGCACAACGTTCAAACTTTCCAATACTCCAGCGGTTGTTGTGACAGACGACTTCGAAATGGGTACCCAGATGGCGAAGCTATTAGAAGCGGCGGGTCAAGAAGTACCGGAAGTGAAATATATCTTCGAAATCAACCCTGAGCATGAACTAGTTAAGCGTATGGCTGATGAAGCTGATGAAGAAGCATTTGGCCGCTGGGTCGAGGTGCTACTCGGGCAGGCGATGTTATCTGAACGTGGAGCAATGGAAGACCCAACTCAATTCTTAGGTGCTATCAACACACTTTTGACTAAGGTGTAAGAGAATAGATCTCGGTTAACCCGTAAACTACACAACAAGCCCGCATTCTGTGCTAGAATCGCGGGCTTCATAATCAATGAAAATCATAAATATTATACCCAAACTCATCGTTACTCGCTGGCTAAAAAGAAGCACTGTGAGCTTCGGTATAAATTAAAATAAAGAGGACATGTCATGCGCATTATTCTACTCGGTGCCCCAGGTGCTGGTAAGGGAACACAAGCTCAATTCATCATGGAGAAATACGGGATTCCGCAAATCTCTACAGGTGATATGCTACGTGCAGCTATCAAAGCCGGTACTGAGATGGGTAAAGCTGCTAAAGCTGTTATCGATGCAGGGCAGCTTGTTTCGGATGAAATAATCTTAGGCATAATCAAAGAGCGTATCGCTCAAGCTGATTGTGAAAAAGGGTTTTTACTTGATGGCTTCCCTCGCACTATCCCACAAGCGGATGGTCTTAAAGAGTTGGGCGTTGCCGTTGACTATGTTATCGAAATTGATGTAGATGATAGTGTTATCGTAGAACGTATGGCAGGTCGTCGTGCTCATTTACCTTCAGGCCGTACATATCATGTTGTATTCAATCCGCCGAAGGTTGAAGGCCAAGATGACGTAACTGGTGAAGATCTTGTCATCCGTGATGACGATCATGAAGATACAGTACGTGCTCGCCTTGGTGTATACCATGACCAAACGTCTCCTCTTATCCAATACTATGGAAAAGAAGCTGAGGCTGGTAACACGACGTACCTTAAGTTTGATGGAACCAAAAAAGTTGCTGCAGTAAGTGCAGAACTAGAAGCCGCCCTTTCCTAATTGCAGCTTTGTTAAGTAAAAAAGAAAGAGATAAAAAAACCGACATTTGAGTCGGTTTTTTTATGCTTGTGTCTATTTTTAAATGCCATTTTAAACTCGTTCTAAGTTTTTATGTCCATTCTAACAGTGCGAGCAAGAAATCTTTGTTTAAGTTAATGTGACAAGCTAAGCTATGTCAACGCTCATTGATTATAAAAATAAGTATTTTCGGATGGAATTGAATTCAAATAAAGGTGTGTTAATTGTTAACTTAGGGACGCCTGACGCGCCAACTCCGGCAGCGGTTAAGAAATTTCTAAGCCAGTTTTTACACGATCATCGTGTTGTTGATATGAACCGCTGGCTATGGTGCCCACTATTACATTGGGTAATACTTCCAGTACGAACGCCAAAGGTCGCCAAGCTTTATAAGAGCATATGGACCGATGATGGGTCACCGCTCATGGTGCATTCCAAAAATCAGGTAAGTAAGCTGGAACAAAAACTGGGCATTCCGGTCGAGTTAGGAATGACTTACGGGAACCCAAGCATGTTATCGGGGATTGAAGCACTTCAACAACGAGGTGCAGAACAGATAATTATCTTACCGCTCTATCCTCAATACTCTCGAACGACAACAGCAGCGGTAGAAGATGCGAAAAATAAAGCGTTCTCAACGTTAAAAAATAGCCCTCAAAATACACTGATTAATGATTATCACGATCATCCTCTCTATATATCTGCATTAGCAAATAAAATTCGGGATCATTGGCAAGAACACGGGAGAGGGGATTACCTACTCTGTTCGTATCATGGTATTCCTCAACGATATGCTGATAGTGGTGACATATATCCGATACATTGTGAAAAAACGACGGAATTGCTTGCTAAGGCGCTTGGATTAACTGAACAACAAATCGGGATGAGCTATCAGTCTCGTTTTGGTAAAGAAGCGTGGTTGAAGCCCTATACTGATGCGACTTTAAAGTCATTAGCTGAACATTCGGTTAAGACTCTCGATATAGTAACGCCAGCATTTTCATGTGATTGCTTAGAAACCTTGGAAGAAATAGCTCAAGAGTGCAAAGAGATATTTGTTGAGGCTGGTGGTGAGAAATTTCGTTATATTGACTGTTTAAATGACGATGATGATCACATTCAAATGATGGCGGAACTGGTTATTCCGTACCTTAGTTAACACCAAATAGTTCGAATTCAGGTTAAATAAAGAACATCTTGGTTAAGATTTGAGTATCCAAAAGTGATTATGCATGCTGATAGTTTTTCCTATCGATAGATAGTGTTAGCATAAAAAAAATTATTCAAAGAGAGCGAGATTTATGAGGCATTGGTATCTTCTCTATTGTAAGAGAGGCGATCAAGCAAGAGCGAAAAGCCACTTGGAAAATCAAGGTGTAGAATGTTACTACCCCGTGGTTGAAATTGAGAAAGTAGTTCGTGGCAAACGAAAAATGGTGACAGAACCGCTTTTCGCATCGTATATGTTTGTAGACTTTGATTATGAAGATGGGCCGAGTTTTACAACGGTACGCTCTACGAGAGGTGTTGTGGATTTTATTCGTCGTGGCAGTTATCCCATCGAAGTACATAGTAACTTGATTAGTGAGCTAAAAGAGTTCGAACAGAATTCAGTGTTGTACCGCAGTGTCACTTTGCCTGAAACGGGACAAGAAGTCGTCATTACAGAGGGGCATTTTGTTGGTGTTGAAGCGATTTATAAAGAGCCTGATGGTGACAAACGTTCGATTTTGCTCATTTCCTTGATGAATCAAACTATCCCCGTGTCGGTGGATAATAAAGATATAGAATTGAAATAGTTTTTAATATCATGTTAAAAAGCCTGTTAATTATAACAGGCTTCTTTGTGTCGCTATCATCACGATTGATAATACATTAAATGGTCAGAGAACCATCGCCAACGTGATGATAACAAACGTACTCAGCTTAATATTAGTAAGAATCGTTGTGAACCGCCTGTATAGCGCGTCCAGAAGGGTCGGCCATATTTTTGAATGTCTCATCCCACTCAATAGCTTTCGCTGAAGAGCACGCGATAGAAGGGCCACCAGGTACACATTCTGCCGCTGATGGTAGAGGGAACTGCTCTTCAAAGATCTCACGGTACATATAGCCTTCTTTTGTCGCTGGCGTATTGTATGGGAATCTAAACGCGGCATTCTCTAATTGCTGATCGGTAACTTTCTCTTCAGCAAGCTCTTTTAGTGAGTCAATCCAACCATATCCGACACCATCAGAAAATTGCTCTTTTTGACGCCATGCGATGGATTCTGGTAGGTATTCTTCAAAACACTCGCGAAGGATGTGTTTCTCCATTTTACCGTTGCCACACATCTTATCTTTTGGATTGATACGCATTGCCACATCAATAAATTCTTTGTCTAAGAAAGGAACTCGTCCTTCAACACCCCAAGCCGCTAATGACTTGTTTGCACGAGCACAGTCGAACATGTTTAAGGCAAGTAATTTACGAACCAACTCTTCATGCATCTCTTTGTCGTTTGGTGCTTTATGGAAGTATAAGTAACCACCAAATATCTCATCAGCACCTTCACCAGAAAGTACCATTTTGATACCCATAGCTTTGATTTTACGACCTAATAAGAACATCGGAGTTGATGCTCTGATAGTCGTAACATCGTAAGTTTCGATATGATAAATAACATCACGAATAGCGTCGATTCCTTCTTGAACTGTATAAGTCATTTCATGGTGCACTGTGCCTAGCTTATCGGCTACTTCGCGTGCAGCAATAAGATCGGGAGCGCCTTCTAATCCAATTGCGAATGAGTGCAATTGAGGCCACCAAGCCGCTGACTTCTCGTCATCTTCAATACGCATAGCCGCAAATCGTTTGGCTACTGCTGAAGTAATCGAGGAATCTAAACCACCAGAAAGAAGAACACCATAAGGAACGTCAGTCATTAGTTGACGCTTCACTGCATCTTCTAACGCTTGCGTTAGCTCTTCTTTGCTTGAAACATTGTCTTTGACTGCATCATAATCCATCCAATCACGTTGATAATAACGTTGAGGTTCAGCGTCATCAGAACCGTAGTAACTACCTGGAGGGAATTCGCTAATCGTCTTACATACAGGCACCAATGCTTTCATTTCAGACGCAATAAAGTAGTTGCCATGCTCGTCAAAGCCCTGATACATAGGAATTATGCCAATGTGGTCACGACCGATTAAATAGGTGTCTTTTTCCTCGTCATAAAGAATAAACGCGAAAATACCGTTAAGCTCTTCGAGTAATTCTTCACCAAGCTCTTGGTACAAAGCAAGAATGACTTCACAATCTGAATCTGTTTGAAAATCATATCTATCTGCGTATTTTGCGCGAATTTCTTTGTGGTTATAGATCTCACCATTAACGGCCAATATGTGTTTTTTGTTTGGGCTATACAGGGGCTGAGCGCCGCTGTTGAGGCCAACAATAGATAAACGTTCGTGAGCGAGAATTGCTTTGTCTGAGGCGTAAATACCAGACCAATCAGGGCCACGGTGACGAAGTTTTTTCGACATTTCTAACGCTAATGGACGTAGAGCAGCGGCATCGCTTTTAATGTCTAAAATGCCAAATATTGAACACATAAATAAAAATCCCTATTAAATTCCGTTACAGCAATATGCACAATTTGCCAGTATCGTTAAAAAAAGCAACCATTAATTGTGAATAAAATCACTAATCAGGGTTATGATTAGAAAATATTTAATAATATCGAAAATAAGTGAATGAAATCTAATTCGCGCTGCTTTTTGCACCAGAATTATGAATATTGCACCAATCCGGAGTTTTTATGTACCGGAACGAGTTAGAATTCACGAAATTGGCTATTCAACCGATCCTAATCAAATTTAGGGTTAAGTTGTTCAGTTACGTGTTTAGCAAACCCACTTCCCGCTTCGTTATAGATATTGAATGCGGCATCGGCACCGAGCTCTCGCATCGCCTCAACTTGATCTGAATAAGCCGCTATTGCTGCGGTTTGGCCTGAATAGTGCTTCAATTTTAGCTGTTCTAGTGCAAGCTGGTTACCCTGATGATGCGGCATGGCTAATAAGACTAATTTTACGTTGCCGGTATCTAAGATTCGTTCCCAAAAGTCCGGATCAGTCGCATCGCCACAGATAACATTTCTATGTTCAGCTTGGTGCTGTTTTGCTGCGTCGGGGTGCAACTCGACACCCAAACTAATCCTTCCATGTTGATGGGTGAGTTCATCGTATGCGCCTGTGCCTATGCGACCCATACCTAAAATAAGTACCTGAGCGCTACCCGGGTTAATACGCTGATCCATCATATTTAGTTTTTCTGCGCTGCGCTCTTTGAGCCATTTTGATGACCGTTGATATAACGAATGGCCAAACCGATTAAGCGGAGCTGCAATAATAAATGAGAGTGAAACTGCGATCGCTATAGAGGCTAACATATCGCCGGATAACCACCCCATTTTGAATGCTAAACCACCCACAATTAGACCAAACTCACTGTAGTTAAACAGCGATAGAGTGGCTAACAATGAAGTACGTACTCGAAACTTGAAGCTATTGAATATCAAGTAATAGAGGATACCTTTAACTGGAAGGAGTAATAAAAAGAGTAGCGCAGTTACTGCACCTGATAAGGTTGGTTGCTCTGCGAGGCCGATGTTTAAGAAAAAACAGACTAGAAATAGTTCTTTAAGATTAAACAGTGATTTGGATAGCTCGGATGACTTTTTGTGGTCTGCGAGGAGCATGCCTAAAATGAGTGCGCCGAGATCAGGCTTTAATCCGACAAATTCGAATAAGCCCGCACCAAGTACCAATGCCATGAAAATACCATAAACAACAAGCATTTCTCCGTGACCAACGATACTGAGTAGTCGATAAAAAATAGGTCTTAAGAATGGCAGCAAGAAGAGAAATAACGCATACCATTCAGGCACTTTTCCTGTTGAAATGCTTAAAAACAGCACCGCAAAAATGTCTTGCATAACCAAGACACCAATTGCAATTGTCCCATAAGTTGCATTCATTTCCCCCTTTTCTTGTAAGCTTTTTACTGCGAATACTGTACTAGAAAATGAAAGGGCAAAGCCGAGCAATATCATTTGTTCTAACGACATTAAACTGAACGTTGTAACGCCGAGTAGTTTGAATGCGGCGATCGATAGGGTAAAAAAGAGCGTAGATAACAAGTTATGTGCAGTTGCGCCCGCCCAAATTTCTTTGGATAGAAGGGTCTTAACATCGAGCTTTAGGCCAATAGTAAATAGCAGTAGTGTTACACCTAGATCAGCTAAGAGTTCGATGGTTTCATTCGACTGAAAACCTAGAAAATTTAGGCCAAACCCTGCAATTAGAAAGCCAACGAGTGGTGGAAGGTTACATTTTAATGCAAGAAAGCCTGCTGCGAATGCAGATGATATTAAGATGATTTCCATATACACCTATTGTGCGGTTTATGTTTGAAGCCGCCATAAAAAATGGGTCATGCTTATTCAAGCATAACCAGTGGTGTCTGGCGAGGAGAAAAGACTACTCTTCTAGAAGTTTTTGCAACAAAACACCATTCAACATCGCTCTTTTAATCATGGAGAATGCACCCATGGTCGGTTTTGCCTCTAATTCCGATGCGACAATGGGTAGACCCGTATGGAAAGTGGTGAGAGATTGAGCTTCAACATTTCGACGAATAGCGGGAAAGATAAGCTCAGCGGCTTGAGTGATATCGCCAGCAATGATGATTTTTTGTGGGTTGAAGAGGTTTACGGTAACGGCAATAACCTTACCCAATTCATTACCAACGCGAATCAAACTTTGTTTCGAGAGTTCATCGCCTTCCAATGCATGTTGACAGACATCCACCATCGTTATTTTATCGAGCGAAGATAGAGATGAAGGGTGGCCTTTACTAATGAGCGCCATGATGCTTGCCAAAATTGCAGGATTAGAGGCCACTGTTTCTAAGCAACCAAAATTACCACATTGGCATTGGCTTCCGAGTGGATCTATCTGGATATGGCCAATTTCGCCTACATTCCTATTTGACCCCAAAAATACCTGCCCATTAACAATAATGCCTGCTCCGGTGCCGCGATGTACGCTGACTAAGATGGAATCTTTGCAGTCTTGGCTTGCTCCAAAATAGTGTTCTGCTAATGCTTTTCCTCGAATATCATTGCCTATAAAGCACTCAACATTAAATGCCTCCTTAACAATGCCACTTAGCGCAAAGTTGTCAATATCAGTATTGGGGATATAGTCTACAATCCCCTTTACCGGATCGACTAAACCAGGAAGAACAATGCCAATGGCAATGAGTTGATTGATTTTATCTTTATGTTCGTCAAGAAACGATTGGATATGTTGAATTAAGCCAGATTCAAGATCTGACTGGTTTAAATAGTTAAAAAGGCTGTGACTACTAACAAGCTCAACGCCGTCAAGATTAAAGAGGCTAAGTTGAACGTAGTCGCGCCCGAGTCTGATAGCAACAGAATGGAATGGTTCCCCTTCTGTTGTCAAAGAGATAGCTCTACGACCACCTGTGGATGCTTGTTGAGCGACCTCTTTTATAAGGCCTCGTTTCATTAACTGGCGAGTGATTTTGGTAACACTTGCGGGTGCCAATTGACTAACATCAGCAACCTGAATCCGCGAAATGGGACCTTGTTGGTCTATTAGGCGATATACCGCCGCGCCGTTTAGTTGTTTAACAAGATCTACGTTACCTATTTGTCCGCCAGTCATACTTTAAGTTTGCTCGTATTGTCCGTTTACAATTGTCGCAAGGACGTTGAAGTCACGGTCAAAAATAGCAAGGTTTGCAATCATGCCAGCCTTGAGTTGACCTAGCATTTTGTCTGCTCCAATAGCTTTCGCTGGGTACAGTGTTGCCATGCGTAGTGCTTCATCCAATGCGATACCGACGTGCTCAACCGTATTTTGCACTGCTTCTATCATCGTCAGTGCTGAGCCACCAAGTGTGCCATTTTCATCGATACACTTACCATCCCGGTAATATACTTTTTTCCCAACAAAAATAAAGTGATCCATCTCCGCACCAGCTGGAGCTGTGGCGTCTGTCACTAATACAAGCTTTTCGCCTTTCAATTTATGGGCAATCCGGACGTTTGGATAATCAACATGAAATCCGTCGACAATAATGCCAGCATAGACGTCTGGTGTGTCAAAAATAGCCCCAACGACACCGGGTTCTCGCCCAGTTATCGGTGTCATAGCATTATGTAGATGGGTGGCAAAACTTATTCCCGCAAGAAAGCTCTGTCTTGCTTGCGCATAGGTTGCGTTAGAGTGGCCTATCGAAACCACAATGCCAGCGTCACTTAAACGGCGTATGTGCTCCGGATCATTTTGTTCGGGAGCCAAAGTAACCTTGGATACGACGTCATTGTTTAGACAGATATAATCGATCATGGCGTCATCAGATACACGAATGAAGTCTGGGCTATGTATGCCTTTTTTCATTACATTTAGATAAGGCCCTTCTAAATGTAAGCCCAAGGATTGGTGCTTATGCAGAGCATTATACTGGCGTTGTGCCTCAACCGCTTGTCGCATATTCGCGTCTGAAGAGGTGATCAAAGTCGGCAGAAAACTGGTACAGCCAGATTTAAGATTGACCTTGTGCATGGTGTCGAGTGTTTTCGTTGAGATGTCGTCGTTAAACATCACCCCACCACAACCATTCAGTTGTAGGTCAATAAACCCAGGGCTTACATTCGCCCCACCTAGATCCATTAATTCTATGTCATCGGGCAATTCTGACTCTGGGCAGACAGAACAAATTTTACCATCTTCAATTATTACCGAGAAATTCTCGAGAATATCGCTACCGGTAAATATTTTGCAGTTGGTTAGCGCATACATAAGCAGAGTCCTATTACTTGAGGTTTTTGATGTTTTCGGCTTCTAACTCTTTAAAGTACTTGACGGTCTTAACTTTTAGTTCTTGTGTTGCCGCGTCATCGCACACGATAACCGATTTAGCGTGTAACTGAAGTGCTGAAATCGTCCAAAGGTGATTAACACTGCCTTCAACCGCTGCCTGAAGCGCCAAGGCCTTGTTGTGGCCTGATACCAATAACATGACTTCTTTTGAATCGAGAAGCGTGCCGACACCTATTGTTAGCGCATATTTTGGTACTTGATTTATATCACCATCGAAGAATCTAGAATTAGCGATTCGAGTATCTTCTGTCAACGTTTTGATTCGAGTACGTGAAGACAGTGAAGAGGCGGGTTCATTAAATGCAATGTGTCCATCGTTACCAACACCACCCATGAACAGATGAATTTGGCCGTAAGACTTAATTCTCTCTTCGTACTGTTTGCATTCAGCTTCATGATCATCGGTGCTTCCATCTAGCAAATTAATATTTTTTTCTTGTATATCAACATGATTAAAGAAGTTTTCATACATAAAGGTACGGTATGACTCAGGATGATCAGAAGGAAGCCCAATATATTCATCCATATTAAATGTGACGACGTTTTTAAAGCTTACTTCGCCTGCATTATAAAGTTCGATAAGGTGCTTATAAGTTTTTAGTGGTGAGCTACCAGTTGGTAAACCTAATATGAATGGGCGGCCCTCTGATGGCTTGAATTTATTGATAGTGTTAATAATGTGTCTAGCTGACCATAAGCCGACTTCATCAGATGTTTGTAGTGGTATAAGTCTCATCGTGGCACCTCATTTAAGTTTAGAAAACAGGTAAATATTATTACTCTAATGACATTAATTCGAATCATAAAATAAGTTTTATGATCTAGCTAGCAAAATATACCATTACGACTAAAAATAGGTGACTAGTATCACAAAAAACGTGCTTTTAATTTGCGGAGTGAAATTAAAGTCATACACTAAATGTGACTAAATTGAAGGGGTGAAATAAGTCCTTCACACTAAATGGACATCCTATAGGGGGAACTCACGATGAATATTCTTGGATATTTTCAAAAAGTAGGTAAAGCACTGATGGTACCAGTTGCTACATTACCTGCAGCAGCAATACTAATGGGGATCGGATACTGGATCGATCCAACAGGTTGGGGTGGTAATAATGCGTTTGCTGCTTTTTTAATTAAAGCCGGCGCGGCAATTATAGATAATATGTCAGTGTTGTTTGCCATCGGTGTGGCATACGGTATGTCTAAAGACAAAGACGGTGCTGCTGCATTGGCTGGTTTTGTTGGGTATATGGTTATTACAACACTATGTAGCGCAGCGTCAGTTGAAGCTATAGGCCTAGTGACTTTGGATGCAGGTTCTACGCTTGCCTTTAATAAAATAGGCAATCAGTTTGTAGGTATCCTGTCTGGTATTGTTGCCGCAGAGCTTTACAACCGTTACTACCAAGTTGAACTGCACAAAGCACTCGCGTTCTTTAGTGGTAAGCGCTTAGTTCCTATCTTGACTTCTTTCGCGGCTATTGGCATCTCTTTTGTTCTCATGTTTGCTTGGCCTCTCATTTTCGGCGGATTGATTTCATTTGGTGAAAGCATCGTAGGTCTTGGTGAAGTAGGTTCTGGGCTATATGGATTCTTTAACCGTCTACTTATCCCTGTTGGTTTACACCATGCATTAAACTCAGTGTTCTGGTTTGATATGGCTGGTATCAATGATCTTGGTAACTGGTGGACACCAAATGCAGTAGAAGCAGGTGTCGGTGTTGTGGGTGAAACAGGTCGTTATATGGCGGGTTTCTTCCCTATCATGATGTTTGGTCTACCTGGTGCAGCACTTGCTATCTACCATACGTCTAAGCCTGAGCATAAAGCTCGTGTTGCTTCAATTATGATTGCGGCTGGTTTTGCATCATTCTTCACCGGTGTAACTGAACCACTAGAATTCTCATTCATGTTCCTCGCTCCTATGTTGTATGTATTGCATGCTGCATTGACAGGTCTATCTCTTTACATTGCAGATATAATGAATTGGACCGCTGGTTTCGGATTCTCAGCTGGTCTTGTGGATATGATACTTTCTGCTCAAAATCCATTGGCAAACAAATGGTATATGCTGATTGTTCAAGGTTTCGCATTCTTCGGTATTTACTACTTCGTATTCCGTTGGGCTATCATTAAGTTCGGTCTTAAAACACCTGGTCGTGAAGACGATGAAGACATCGCAGAAATAAGCTCTTCAGCGGTTAGCGAAGATTCAGCAGAACTTGCAAAGAAATACCTACAAGTTCTTGGTGGTCACTCTAACCTACAAAGCATTGATGCTTGTATCACACGTCTACGTCTTACTGTTAACGACATGGATTTGATTAACGAGAATCAACTTAAAGCACTAGGTGCGATGGGTGTGGTAAAACTTGGTGGAAATAACCTACAAGTTATCCTCGGTCCACTTGCTGAAATTATTGCTGGGGAAATGAAAAATATCCCTGCTACTGATAGTTAATAAGTCATTACATTACATTTATTTGTAAAACCTCCCATATGGGAGGTTTTTTTTGTTCTGCCACCAAGTAAATTAACAAGAATTGTGCTGTTTTGGTTGTGTAAATATGGCGAATCGTGGATCATAAACAAAATTATTTTTGACAATACACTAGAGGTACATAGATGACTGAAGCTGAGGCTCGTCCATCAAATTTCATTCGCCAAATCATTGATAAAGATTTAGTGGAAGGCAAACACACTAGCGTGCATACCCGATTTCCGCCGGAGCCAAATGGTTATCTGCATATTGGTCACGCTAAATCCATTTGTTTGAATTTTGGTATTGCTCAGGACTATCAGGGTCAATGTAATCTTCGTTTCGATGATACAAACCCTGAAAAAGAGGACATCGAGTATGTAGAGTCGATTAAAAATGACGTGCATTGGCTAGGTTTTGAGTGGTCTGGGGATATACATTACTCTTCTAATTACTTTGATGATCTTTATCGCTATGCCGTTGAGTTGATTAATAAGGGCTTAGCGTATGTCGATGAACTTAGCCCCGATCAAATCCGCGAGTATCGTGGGACATTAAAAGAGCCGGGTAAACATAGCCCATATCGTGATCGCAGCGTTGAAGAAAACCTCGCATTATTTGAAAAAATGCGTGACGGTGGATTTAAAGAATCGACAGCTTGCTTACGAGCCAAGATTGATATGGCGTCTCCATTTATGGTAATGAGAGATCCGGTTATTTATCGTATACGTTTTGCAGAGCACCATCAGACGGCTGATAAATGGTGCATTTATCCAATGTACGATTTTACTCATTGTATTTCTGATGCCTTGGAAGGGATCACTCACTCAATTTGTACATTGGAATTCCAAGATAACCGTCGTCTTTACGATTGGGTTCTGGATAATATTTCAATTAAATGCCAGCCTCATCAATATGAGTTTAGCCGCTTAAACCTTGAATATACGGTTATGTCTAAGCGTAAACTGAATCAATTGGTGACTGAAAACCTTGTAAATGGTTGGGATGACCCACGTATGCCGACTATCTCTGGCTTACGTCGCCGTGGTTTCACCTCGGCTGCTATTCGAGATTTCTGCCAGCGTATTGGTGTGACGAAACAAGAGAACATGATTGAGTTTGGTTCTCTGGAGTCCTGTATACGTGACGATTTAAATGAGAATGCACCTCGCTCAATGGCTGTGCTTGATCCTGTGAAAATCGTTATTGAAGATATTGAAGCTGGCAAGATAGAAACACTAAATGTCGCTAATCATCCCAATAATCCGGAGATGGGTAGCCGAGAAGTGCCATTTACTCGTGAAATATGGATTGAACGAGATGACTTCCGAGAAGAGGCAAACAAAAAGTATAAGCGTCTTGTATTAGGAAAAGAAGTACGCCTGCGTGGTGCATATGTCATCAAAGCAGAACGTATTGAAAAAGACACGGAAGGTAACATAACGACTATTTTCTGTAGTTATGATGTAGATACATTGGGTAAAAACCCAGCGGATGGCCGTAAGGTAAAAGGCGTGATTCATTGGGTATCTGCTGATAAGGGTTTACCTGCTGAAATTCGTCTGTACGACCGTTTATTTACGGTACCAAACCCAGCAGCAGAGGATGATTTCAAGGCAGTAATTAATGCGGAATCGTTGCTCGTTAAAAATGGTTTTGTTGAACCAAGTTTGTGTAATGCACAAGCAGAAAAAGGCCTACAATTTGAGCGTACGGGTTATTTTTGTGTAGATAGTAAAGATTCTAAACCAGATGCACTGGTTTTTAATCGTACCGTTGGTCTGCGAGATACTTGGGCAAAAACGGGTGAATAATGCTTAATGCCAATTGATGTGTACTATCAAGTACATTTCAATTGGAGCTTAGCCAGTAAATAAAAAAGTACAAAAAAACCAGCGATTTAGTCGCTGGTTTTTTTTAATCTAATTTTTTATTTTATGTAAGTCTGGATTTTCTTTACAGTTACCAGCATTACATTTTCCGTAAAGATAAAGGCTGTGGTTAGTCAACTCAATATTGTATGAAGTTGCTATCTCTTGCTGGCGTTTTTCTATCATATCATCAGAAAATTCAATAACTTCACCACAGTCTAAACAAACTAGATGATCATGGTGATACTGTGTTGATAGTTCAAATACCGATTTACCACCTTCAAAGTGGTGACGAGTAACAATACCTGCGTCATCGAATTGATTTAGCACGCGATAGACTGTTGCTAAGCCTATTTCTTCACCTTGATCTATCAGCAGTTTGTACAGTTCCTCTGCACTAATATGCTGGCATTGCGGTTGTTGAAGCACTTCAAGTATTTTTAAACGAGGTAATGTAACTTTCAGTCCCGCATCTTTAAGCGCTTTATTATTATCTGACATATTTCTTCCTGTAGACGAACTAAATCGTAAATGCGACAGCATCAATATTACACATTATAAGGTAGCATTCATTAACATTAAACCTCAAACGTCTGAGGCTTAACAAGAAAAGTTTGTAATGTGGCACTAATTTCAGATATTGTACGCTACTAATAACATTTTGTTAACAGAGATAATTATGAATAAAACTGTAGCAAAGGTGTATAAACCAAACATTGTTAAATTTGCTCTCAACATTTGGCCACCTTTTTGGGGGGCTGGTATAAAAATCATACATATTAGTAAAGACTTCCGTAATGTTAAAATGAAGCTTAAATTACGTTGGTGGAACAAAAATGCAAACCGAACCCAATACGGCGGGAGTATATTCTCTTTAACCGATCCTGTTTACGCGCTTATGTTAATGGGGATTTTAGGGGAACGTTATTTTGTGTGGGATAAAGAGGCGAGTATTAACTTCATCAAACCAGGTAACTCAGACCTGCATGCTGATTTTCTAATCTCCCAAGATACATTGGACGATATCTTCGCGAAAACAGCGGATGGAGAGAAATGCTTTCCAGAATTCATGATCTATGTAAAAGATATTCATGGAACCGTCGTCTGTGAAGTTCAGAGAAAGCTTTATGTGCGGAAAAAACCCAAATATAGAGAAAATGAAGATAAAATAAGTGCTTCTTAAATAAGATGAGCATCACTCGCTTAAAGCTATCACAGAAAGTCATCCCCACGAAAGTGGGGATCTAATTGTACTACCGACCTCATAGGTAACACTTTAAACCGGTCACATAGGTAACACTTATGTTGGCCGGATTACTCGACCAACTACTTCATCTACGATCCCTAATTTTAGAGTTCCAAAATGCAGCAACCAG